>JAFGJO010000021.1 GCA_016929065.1 Spirochaetales bacterium
CGTTAAACGTCACCGTGTTGTTCCCGTGCGTGAACGTGTCGTCATTCGTCCAGTTCCCGCTTACGGTAATATTCTGGCCGGCAGCATTATAGGTACCGGCGGTAATAATGAAATTTCCCGCGACCTCGATCGCGGTTGTCTGTGTCCGTGTCCCGGCCCCGTTCATGACAAGGTTATAGTAGTCAATCGCGCCAAAATCCAAAATATTCCCGTTCCCGGAATAGGTGACAGTCCCTGAATAGGTATCATTGCCGTTGGTGAGCGCCAGATTACCTGAACCGATAACAAGGATATTCCCGTCATTTGAAAGCGTTCCATTGACTGTCAGGCTGTAGGTTGGAGAAATGGTCACCGATGCCCCTGATGCGATCGTCAGATTGTTAATCAGCAGAGCCGCCCCGCCGTTGATATTCGGCTGATTTGATGGTGCCGAGGGAATGACCGCATTTTCAGTCAGGGTATCGGGGAAATTCGTGTTCGGCGACCAGTTCAGATTGTTATTCCATGCAGTGCCATTGTTTCCGGTCCAGGTATAGGTCGTGTTTGAATCAAGTATGGTGATGATTTTATCATCGGTAACAACATATGGTCCGCCTGCACCGCTGTATGACATTGTCATTGAGCCGGTAGAATCACTGTTTGCCGCTGTCAGGGCAAGTCCACTAATTGTTAGAATATCACCCACAGCAAAATTAGTCGTGACATTTATGACCGCGCGATGATTGGTATCTTCATAGGTAAGTGTACCTGTCCAGTTTGTCGATCCATTCACACGGCCTGTTCCTGTACCCGTAATCTGGAGCGTTACAGAAGACCCGGTGTTGAAGACCGCGTTCAGACCGGACGGGATCTGAATACGGATATCATTTGCCGCAGTTATATCTGCCGTACCGGAATCTGTAATGGTTATATTCGGCAACGTCTGGGAAGATCCCTCGGTAAACGTGGTATTCGCCGCTGATGACATCACCGGGGCCGGGTTCGCCTGAAAGGAAACGGTTGCCGATTCATTTGTCCCCAACAGGTTTGCATCATACGGCGGCGGCGACGGCGGGTTAGGCAATGCCGTATCATTTGTATACAGATTGACGGTCACATCTTCAGGCTGATCATGCGTTATGGTAATGGTCGCCATCCCGTTACTATCAGTATATATAAGCGCATTCTGGGCAGGAAGCGCGGTTGGAGAGCTTGATGCCGCTGTTATCCGCGGATTGCCGCTCGCAGAGGTGAGTTCCACCCAAACATACCGGCTGTAAAACGACGGATCACCATTCACATCAACCAGCTGCAATGTGAGTTGTTCAGTTCCATTGACAAGTGCTGTGCCGTCAGTTGCATTGATCGTCACGTGATCAGGCACCATGGTAACAAAGTGACTTGAATAAATTCGCAATGCGGAATTCTGCGTCGGAGGGTAAACAGGAGTTCCTGTCGTTACATCATCGGTATCCACTGCCGCAGCGTCTGTCCAAAACCATAATTCCGTTGTGTTTGGGCTTGAACTCGCATCTTCCTCTACATAACTGACATACCACAACCCGTCGTCCTCGTCGAGTGCAATCGCAAACGGATCGTTGGAAACTAAATCGCTTGCTGTACTGTCAATCGTCAAAGCGGAGCCAGTCCCCGGAGGTTCTGCATTGGATTTATTGTATACAGTTCCTATCGTTTCATTTCCCGCAGTAACATCGATATCAAGACTGGACACAATCAGATTTCCGCTCGCTCCGTCGGGCAGATACGGATAGGTCGACCATGTATTCCCCCCGTTATCGCGGAAACAAACATTCCAGGAGTATCCGAATGACCGTGCCCCGGAGATTGTTGAAGGAGAAGTGGTTTGAGCATAAGAAACGTCGAGCCGGTATGCATTTTTGTCAGTATTGGATCCGCTCATTACGCTTACGATCTTGAAATAATATTTATTCCCGATATGTTCACCCTGGGAAGGCGACACCCCTGCAAAATAGACCCAGGAATTCTGTGCATCCTCATCTTCCCCATAATACAGCTGTCCGTACGGTGTTCCGGTCAAATGCTCATTTGCCGATATATTAACCCCTGTATAGTACCATTTTTGCGAATTCGGGTGACTCAAGGCATTCGCTCCACCGATCAGGTAGTGAGTTGTTGTTGCAATACCGGCATCATCGTCAAGGTCACCATCACCGTTATTGTCATCAACACCCGGATCATATATCGCGAAATACAAGTTGGCTGTAAACGTATCGGGAATTTCAAAAAAAATGACATTAATACCGTCCATACTGCCACGGCCGGTATCATTAGTTATCTGGAGAAAATTGGTGTCTTCCTGAGGCATGCTGCTTTGACTGCTCTGTCCAAACAGTGATACCGCTGCTATAAAAAACAGAAGAACAATCAGAGACAGTTGTATCTTTTTTAAAGCAAACAGCTTCTGCATAGGTTTACTCACCCCGGGCATTCAATTCTTTCCAACTTTTATATTATCGAAGAAAATTACTTTCTTCCAATACAATTATACACTTTTTTCTCCAATTTATCTATTGGCTTTTGTATTTTATGAGTAAAGAGTGGTATTCTGCAATATGCCGTTTGGCAGGGAAGAAATTTCTCACAGAGAAAGAGAAGAAGAAGAAATAACCGCAGATGGAATTGGAGGGACGCACAGAAAGAGGAAGAAGGGGGCTCCGCCCTTTATAAAACAAGCTATGGACGTTTCGACTTTGTCGAAACTCCGGATGACTACATGCGCAACATGAAGTCATCATGTTCACACAGAGTTACCAGTGGCACGAAGGAATGGTGCATAAGGAAAACACTATCGAAATTACAGGCCATCAGACATAAAGCTTTTTTTAAACCAAATACTGCGCGAAACCTATCTTCTCCCTTTTCAATTTCTATAACCCCACTCACCAATAAATTTCTCACCCATTCGGGGATTCGAAATGACAGGCGGTTCCATGGCTACCTGTCTTCTCCAAAACATCCAGGCCTTCATTGCAAAGCCGTAGGCACCTTTTTTTTCTCTTTTCCTGCCTTTCTGATTTCCTTATTAATTCCTCTTCCTGATTTCATTATTATCTCTTTTCTCCGCGTTTCTCTGCGCACTCTGCGGTTAACCTACTGCCCGATTTCCTTATTCACCGGCCGGCGAAGGATCACGAATAACACACTGATACCTGCCAAAAGCCCCAGCGCGACAATTATCCAGAGAATTTGTCCGCCCTCTGCGATCTGATAAAAAAGAGTCGCGGTAATCCAGCCGAGTGCCGTCAGATAGCCGATAACCAGAAATCCGATCGCCTTTCCGGCCTCCCGGAAGATCGCCCCCATCGCCCCCACGCACGGAAAATATATAAGCACAAACAGCAGATATGCGTATGCTGCCGCAGGGCTGTCGCCGAACCTGGTGCGCATTTCGCGGAAAAGCGCTTCATCGGTACCCGATGCATCCTCCGTCCCCGGTCCGGTGAATAATGAGACAACCGGCGCAAACACCCCGGCAAGATTGTCGGGGATCGTTTTTAAGGCCTCAAGTAAGCCTGCCCAAAAATCAAAGGGAGCTGGTTCCGTTTCAACCCCCGTCCCCGTTTTCACCGCCTCAGTCTGACTATACAGGCTGGCCAAAGTTCCCACAACACTCTCTTTGGCAAAAATCCCGGACACCAGCGCAACAGACGCCGGCCAGTTCTCGTTTTTTACCCCCATCGGTTCAAAGACCGGGGAAATCGTCTTCCCCGCAGCAGCGAGCACCGATTTCGAGGAATCTTCGTTTCCAAAACTCCCGTCCGTCCCCAGCGAGTTCAGGAATCCAAGAATGGTCACCGCAACAAGAATTAATTTCCCCGCTTTGAACACAAACATTTTCAGCCGCATTGTTGTGTGCAGAAAAATATGGTTCAGCCGCGGTGCATGGTATGACGGCAGCTCCATGATAAAGTGCGAAGCATCGCCGGCAAACAGGGTTTTTTTCAATAGAAATCCGGAAAAGACCGCCATCACGATACCGGCCATATACAGCGAAAAAACAATATTGCCCTCCTGTCCGCGGAAAAATACAGCAGCGAACAATGCATATACCGGCAGCCGCGCGCCGCAGGACATCAGGGGGGCGATAAATATCGTCAGCAGCTTGTCGCGCCGTTGTTCAAGCGTACGCGTTGCCATAATCGCAGGGACAGTGCATCCAAAGCCGACAATCAGGGGGACAAACGCCTTTCCGGGCAGGCCGAGAAACCGCATAAACCGGTCCATGATAAACGCTGCCCGTGCCATGTATCCTGAATCCTCAAGCAGGGCAAGCATAAAAAACATCATGAAAATAATCGGTATAAAGGTGGCCACAGTCTGGACTCCGGTACCAAGCCCGGAGGCCAATATGGCTGTCAACCAGGACGGTGCCCCAATCACATCCAGCAGTGCGCCAAAACCATCAACAAAAATAGTCCCGAAAAACCGGTCGAAAAAATCGATAAAGGCTCCGCCGAGTGTCGTTGTCGCCCAGAATACACCATACATTACCAGAAAAAACAACGGGATTCCAAATACAGGCGATAATGCAAAGCGGTCAAACGAATCAGTAAAACTGCGACGGTTTGTTTTTTTCTTTATTACATGAGTGACAATCGCCTGTACATACCCGTACCGAAAGTCATTGATAATCTGGGGAGAGTCCTCTCCCAGCGTTTTCTCCATACGTTTGCGCTTATTCCCGATTTCATCGCTGGAAATCAATTTTTTATTCTTAATCAGTTTTTCAACATGCTCGTCGTGTTCAAGCAGTTTTATCGCAAACCAGCGCGAATATTTTTTTTGTATACCCGCGGTTGATTCAAGTTTGATTTTGAATTCCCGGATCACTTCTTCGATTTCATTGGCATATCTTACTCCGGGCGCAGCAGGGAGTGTTTTTTCCAGCGCATCAATTAATTCCCGGACAAACCGGGATGCATCGCTTTTCTCCACTGCTGCGATCCCGACAGTTTTCAGTCCAAGGCTTTTCCCAAGATGATCGATATCAATCTCGATACCGGTTTTACTTGCCAAATCCATCATGTTTACCGTCAGAAGCACTGGAACATGCATTTCAATCAATTGTGCAGTAAGCAGCAGGTTTCGTGTCAGATTCGTTGCATCAACAATGTTTACATACAAATCAGCTTCACCGGATAAAATATAATCACGGGCAACGCGCTCATCATCGGTCAGGGAAGTGAGGGAATATATCCCCGGCAGGTCAACTACTTTGATGATTCTGCCTTCAGCGGAAAACTCGCCCTCAAGCTTTTCAACTGTCACCCCCGGCCAGTTGCCAATGCGCTGACTTGAACCGGTCAGGGCATTAAAAAGCGTGGTTTTTCCTGAATTGGGATTCCCGACAAATGCAATGGTAAATATTCCGGATTTATCTCCGTTCATATTAAAAATCCTTTATCACCGTGAGCTGCACTGTTCGTGAGTATTGGGGTTATTCAACCAGAATTTTATCAGCGAGGCCGCGCGATATCATGACACGGCTTTCCATTACATGCACCACCAAAGGTCCCCTGCCGCTGTTATTGGAAACGGTCAGCTGAACACCCGGAAAAATTCCCATTGATGAAAGTCGTGAGGTCACCTCGCGGCCGCCGTCAATTTGTGTCACGCGGCACACTGCATGATTTTTACAGAAGGAAAGCAGCGTGTATTCTCCGGCCGCATGCTTATGATGTCTTCGATGTTGATGCATATGCATGTGTATTATCCTTTTCAAAACACTCCAGACAAATTTCTTTACTTATCCTGAGCGAACAGTAATTATCTTTCTCATTATCCCGAATAATACTCATTCGGGGACATTTTTTTGAAAACTCAAGAAATTCATCAAGACGTTTCCGAATCCCCTCGGTCATCGCATGCTCCATTTTACACGCAGCGTCTTCCGCTGCTTCAGTCTGGATGCCAAGAACATCAGTAAAAAACCGTGTCAGTGTTTCATGGCGGTTTGTCACGTTCCGGGCTATGGATTTGCCTTTTTCAGTGAGTGTGATTATCCCATAGGGAGTATAGTTGATCAGCTGTTTTTCTGCCAAAATCCGCAATGCACCGGTCACTGATGAATTTTTTACGCCAAGCCGCTGTGAAATGTCCTTTGCCCGAACTGCCTCATTCGCCTCAATTATGGTATAAATCGCTTCTATGTAATCTTCCAGGCTTGAACTGAGCATTCACGTAATCCCTATCATCAAAACAGTTTTTAGGTACTTATAATAATTTAAGCCTTGCCTAACTTTTTGTCAAGCGGTATAACTGTATCCAGATCATTACTTTTCTTTTCTTGTATTTTTTCCTACATTTACAATACTTATTATAAGGAGATAAAAAAGCAGTAATAACACCATGATTCAACCTCACCCGACCGCGTTAATTCTGATTACCCCACTGTTGTTGTGCCTTGGTATGGCACTTTATGTTGTAACTCAAAAAAAAAACCGGCCCTCAATGTTGTTTTTGCTCGTCATTGCCTCGATTTCCGTGTATACATTTGCCCTGATGTTTGAGCAGATGAGCACCAGACTGGATATGATGATCTGGTGGCTGCGTATTCAGTATATCGGGATCGCCTTTCTTCCTGTTTTTTGGGTGATGCTCATCCTGAATAGAAAAACCCATCCTCTGATCAATACAGTTTTGCTTCTTGTCCCTGCAGCAGTACTCACCATTGTATGGACAACTCCATTCCATTATACATTTTTCTCCTCGGTTCATGCAGAGTTCAACGGAAAGTTCTATACACTGATCACTCAACAGGGAATCGGATACTGGCTTTTTACCGGGTTTATCACCGCCTGTTTTGTATTCAGTGCATTCTGGACTTTTTTCCGGCGGCGAAACATGTCTCACGCAGACAAAAACGGCCTCATCGTTCTCCATATTGCAACGATTCTTCCGTTACTCCCATACGGCCTCACCCTGTTAAACATCAGTCTTCCGTACGATATTAATTCTGCTCCCTATATACTGAGTATTTCCGCATTCCTTGTTGCTGTGGCTTTGTTCAGGTTTGAACTGTTTCACATCACACCGGTCGCCCGCATGCGCCTTATCGAAGCTCTGAAAGACCCGTTTATTGTCATCGATGTCAATCATTTTGTCGCTGACGTCAACTCCGGCTTTGAAGCGCTCTGCCGTGAAAAAGGAATAGAAAACAAACTGGTCGGCATGAATGCATTCGAGCTCTACGACAGGCTTGCACTCACCGATGAGCTGCGCCGCCAATCGTTTGACAAACCCGTGGACTGGCAGCTGGGGCATCGGTATTTTGAATTCGAGAGCTACCCGGTCATGAAAGGCCGTATGATGACAGGAATTATCCATTACTTTCATGATTACACTGCCCGTAAAAATTATGAACAGCAGCTGCGCCAGAGCCTGCTTCGCCTTGAGAAACTCAACGATCTCTCACGCGTGCTTTCAATGTGGATGGGGAAAGGCGATATGACTCAGGTGACCATAAAGACAGCTACCGAACTGCTCAACTCTGTATTCGGAGCACTGTATTTTCTGGAGTCAGGCGGACTGCATGAACGCGCCCGAACCGGCATTGACCGGAAGGTCGACTCTGATGCGCCCATCACCGCCTTGTTTGAGGAAGCCGCCTTTGAGGCAATTACCCAGGCCGATACTGTATCCTTTTCACGATCGCCGTATCATGTGCTCTCTGTGCCGCTGAATGCGGAAATTCTGCATGGGCAGCCGGGTGCAATCGTTTTTATAAAATCTGAAGATGCCGAGTTTTCCAATTTTGACAAGAGTATTGCCGAATCGGTCGCACGTCAGCTGGCGGTCACAGTCGAAAACGCACGGCTTTACCGGGAAGTCGAGCGCCGTGCTCAAATCGACGGGCTTACCAGCATGTTCACGCGCCGTCATTTTGAAAGCCTTGCGAAGCACGAGTTCAGTTATGCACTCCGGCACAAACGCCCGTTTTGTGTGATCATGGCCGATATTGACCACTTTAAAAAAGTGAATGACACCCACGGCCATCCTGCAGGAGATGCAGTGCTCCGGCAGTTTGCCGAACGCCTTCGGGTCAATGTGCGTGATGCCGATATTCTTGGCCGTTACGGCGGTGAAGAGTTTATTATTTTATTGCCGGCGACAAAACATGAGACCGCAATGTCGGTTGCTGAACGGGTTCATTCGGCAGTTGGATCAAAAACAATGAGCATCGGAACCGGCGAGTTGTCGGTAACCGCGAGTTTTGGAATGTCCGAATTTAATTTTAAAGAAGACAAAGGACTTGAAACAGTTATCAAACGGGCAGACACTGCCCTGTATGAAGCCAAAAACTCGGGCAGAAACTGTATCAAATTCAAATAAAAAAAAAAGCCTTCCGCAAAATTCCGGAAGGCCTGCCTGTCGATAAATTCAATTATTTTACTTCAAGACGCTTTTATCCGGCGCATACTGCTTTTGCCATTGGGGGTATAATTCATTGAGCAACAATGTCGGTGTACCCGTATACCAGGCATATCCTACACGGCGTTCCCGCTCAATTTCGGCCATTGAATATTTTACCTTGCCGTCCCGGCCGCAGAAAAACGGTCTGAATGTTTCTATTTCATAAAAACGGGCCCACAACGGCGGTGCCTCAGGATCTTTTGCCACGACCCTGTCGCGTCCCTGTGCGTCATTGATTTCATTAATTTTGATTCCCATGATTTTCACCTTTTCAAACCAGGCGATCGCGCTTTGAACAGCATTGATGACCGCCGGACTCGGCCGTTTTATCTCCATTAAAAACTGGACAAGCCCCACGCTCTCACTGCCGCTGATCGACTCAAGTTCGTAACTTCGTGCCATAGTGGGTTTCAGGGTCACTTCGTCATGCTGGGCACACCAGGCAGTCAATACACCCTTCACCTTGATCTGGGTATTTATAATGCATTCGATTCCCTTGTCGATCGCGGTCTTTATTTTCTGCTTTCTCTCCCTGTCAATGAATGCATATTCTTCATGTCCGTCGCGGATATCGCGGAAGAGCAGCAGAACGCTGAGCATGGCATCATCATTATAGGTGATATTGTTCTGATAATTTTTTGTCTGGATAAGCGGGTAAACCTGCGGCCAGCCGCCGTTGTCGTATTGCATTTCAAGCAGAAAATCGATCCCCTTTAACACCCCTTCCTTATATCGTCCCTGTTTTGTTGCTGTGTATAATTTCGAGAGAAACATGATCTGGGAAGTGGTTGCGTCATTGTCGATTGTCGCATCCTGAAACATCTTCCCCCGTTCAACAAGTTTAATATCACGGTCGGTAAGCTTTTTTGCCATATCTATATCTTTGGGCCATCCGCCTATACTCCGCTGGTAGAGCAGGTAATTATCCCCAATCCGGGCAGCTTCAGGTGTCAAATACCAGTCATAATTAATTGCCACCCCGCCGGTTTTTTTTCGCGGACCATCGACAATAATCATGTAATTGATTGCTCCTGCAGATTGTGAATTCTGTCCAAGAGTGACAGTTGAACCCTTTGCAAATTTCTTTTCATATATTTTTGACATTGTCGGAGACGGTTCATCGTTAAAAATCGCATCACCGGTATCTTTCCAGCCAGCCAGCCAGCCTGGAACCGGCCGAATCCGTGAATCCAAACATACATAAATGGTTGCCGTCGCGTTCACGGTAAAGGTCGCCAGCGTCTCGCCGGCAAAGAACTTTGAATCCCCAGCCGTAATAATCCAGTCCATCCCCTGATATTTCTCGGGCAATTCCTTTATTTTATAGGGGCGGTCGGTGAACTGCATGTCTCCGGCCTGGATATCCTCCCGAATTTCCCATCCCCCTGCATTTCCGGCATCAAGTACAGTAAGGTCCGAAACCAGGATCTCCGGCGCCTCCTCCTGTGCCCCAAGGGCAAATACCGGCAGTGTTCCGGCTACAAGCAGGATAATGACTATAAACAGCATATTATTCATTACTAAAACTCCTTCACAGAATATTATTTTTTCTTCCAAAATACGATGTCAACTCCCGGAACATGTTGCCGGCCCGGGCGGGTATACAGGGTATACGGTCTTTTTTATTTACATGTCTTGACAATAATATCCGGCAATTCCACCAATTTCAAGACCAAATGTTATATAATTGAATGTAATGGAATTCGCACTGAATCTCTTCACAAAGACACAATCTCTGTGATAGTATAGACACAATATTTTCCAAAAGACTCACAAAGTAAAAGAATCGGGTTTGGGATGGAAAAATGTGTCCGACACTCTTGACGTTTTGTCGATGAGTACGATATCAATTTTAATACACTTTTATGCAAGGAGGAAGGACGCCGATGGCTAAAAACAATGCGCCTTCGATTCAACATACAAGTTTGGCAGTTGGAAAACCCCGCAGTGTCTTGTCGAGATTTTTGTATTACAAATATTTCTACCTGATGCTTGTTCCGGGGATTCTATTTTATGCACTCTTTATGTACTGGCCGTACATTGAAATACGGCAGGCTCTGTGGGACTGGGGAGTCCTTGGACCCAAAGATTTTATCGGATTAAAGAATTTTGCAGAGATCATGAAAGACGAGATATTCTGGAACGCATTCCGCAATACATTTCTGTTAAGCGGGGTCCGTATCGTTCTCGAAATGTTTGCCGCAATCATTCTTGCCCTGCTTTTAAACGAGGTCAGAAAATCATATATCAAGCGAACGGTTCAGACTGTATTGTACCTCCCGCACTTTTTATCGTGGGTTGTCACCGCATCGATTTTCACTCTCATTCTGTCACCGGGTTCGGGTTTTGTTAACGCGATTATTAAAACCATGGGCGGAACACCAATTTACTTCCTTACCGAGGAATTCTGGTGGCCGATTGTCTATTACTTCCTCCGCCTCTGGCATGATACCGGCTGGGCGACGATTGTATTTTTGGCTGCCCTGGCAGGTGTTGACCCTGAATTATATGAAGCCTCATGGATCGATGGAGCTGGCAGGATAAAACAAATGTGGTATATCACTCTGCCGCATATCACCACGACGATCGTGATTGTTCTGATGATCAACCTGTCCCACATTTTCCGGCTTTTTGAACCGGTCTTTGTGCTCCAGAACCCGCTTGTTTCGAATGTGAGTGAAGTTATCATGACGTATGTATATCGCCGTGGACTTGTCCAGGGTGATTTTGACTATGGTATTGCTGTCGGCTTGTTCAACTCGGTAATTTCCCTTGTTCTTGTCGTCGGAGCGAATTTACTCGTCAAAAAAATCCGCAAAGAAGGAATCTTTTAGGAGGGGATATGTTAGAAAGGTTTAGTTTTCGAAAGGAATACCGGGCGAGATCGCTTTTTATTATTTTTAATTTGCTGTTTCTAGCAATCATGTGTTTTATCGTAATGTTGCCAATGGTGAAAGTGCTCGTGGACTCGTTCGACGAAAAGGCAGCCCGCACCGAATTCCGCCTTTTTCCAAAACAGGTGTCGGTAGAAGCATATTTACGCATATTGTCACAACCGAATTTATACCAGCCGTTTTTGAATTCGGTCTTTACTTCATCGGTGGGAACCATACTGGCCCTTGTCATCAGCGGATTCATGGCATATGCCTTGACGCGCAGAGACCTTCCGGGGAGAAATCTTATTATGAAACTCATCATGGTAACCATGGTGTTTCGTGCAGGGATTATCCCGCTGTATATGGTGGTGAAAAACCTTGGGTTACGTGATTCGCTCTGGGCGATTATTCTGGCCCATGCAATAGAAACGTATTATCTTATTTTATTGAGGAATTTTTTCGATACAATCCCCCGGGGAATCGAGGAATCCGCCGAAATTGACGGAGCAACACCCATCGGGATTTTCTTTAAAATTGTTCTTCCGCTTTCAAAACCGGGGTTAGCTGCAATTGGCTTGTTTTATGTGGTGCTATACTGGAACCAGTTTTTTCAATTCATTATTTTTATTGACACGCCTGAAAAAATGAACCTTCAGGTTCGGCTGAAGGAACTGGTCCTGGACTCAACAAGCCAATCGGATATGGGGGGGCACGATCTGCCACCGGAAAGCCTGAAAAATGCAGTCATTATTCTTAATATTCTGCCGGTATTGATACTGTATCCGCTCCTGCAGCGGCATTTTGTAAAGGGGATAAACCTGGGTGCAATCAAGGGATAGCTCCGGTATTTTGTAACGATTATTTATCTGCACATGTTTTGTGTAATAGATAAGGGAGTTTTGCCGTATTTGCCGAACTCCTGACGGATTTGTGGCAGCACAAATCAAAGAAACACCTCGTTGTCGGTGTTATACCAATTTTTTCGGAGGGAAAAATGAAAAAAATCAGTATTATCTTGATTTTCTTTGTCATGCTCCCGTTTTTTATTTTTGCAGAAGGACAGGATGAAGATATTGTAACTCCTACCGCTCCTATTCCAAAAATAAAAGCGGTACTTGATGTTGTGGTTAAAGTTCACGATGATCAGGCAGCATGGGCCGCAAAGTACAAGAAGCTTACAGGAATTGAGCTTGAAATTTTACAGCCTACTCATAATAAATATGAAGAAAAACTGAAGATCATGATTGCAGGCGGCGATATTCCGGATATTTTTGAAACGATGCCGACGTTTGCGTCATTATACGCAAAAGAGGGCGCTGCTGTTGCTTTAGACGGTTTTATTGCAGCAAACCCGAATCTTGCCAGTGTCCCAAAAAGGCTCCTGGATTCTTATCGGTCACAAGACGGAAAACTTTATTTCTTCCCGCTGCAGCTCGGCGGCGGATGCGTCGGATATATCAGAAAAGACTGGCTCGATAAACTGGGACTTTCCATTCCGACAACCTACGATGAACTGGTCAATGTCATGGAAGCGTTCACCAAACGCGACCCGGACGGTGACGGGCAGGCAAATACATACGGATATTCTGCTACACTGATGGGTGATGGTATTTTCCAGGACATGTATAACCGCAATATCATGCTCGATGCAAAAGGCAATTTCTTCGTTAAAAACGGCAAATGGGTAGATGGTTTTGCACAGCCGGAAATGAAAGAAGCCCTTGCCCGCTGGCAGAAACTTTATAAAGCCGGAATTATCGACCCTGAAATTTTCACCAACCAGACAAGTGATATGCGTGAAAAATTCTTCCAGGGAAGAACAGGTATTGTAGAATACTGGGTTGCAAGCTGGGCTTTTAAAATGCAGCGCGATACTCATGCAGCATCCGGACCCAATGCAGTTGTAAAACCCTTTGCTCCGGTGAAAGGCGCCAAGTATCTTGACCGTCTTGCCCGTGTATTCTGTATTTCCACAAAAACCAAGAACCCGAAAGCTGTTTTTGACAACTGGATCGGTCTGATGTGGGACCAGGGTCCTGGTCAGGAACTCTTTGTCTACGGCGTTGAAGGAATTCATCATAAAAAACTCGGCGGAAACAAGGTTGAATTCCTGCCGTCACCCGCGAACCCAAAAATCAGACTCAGCAAAATCTATGTAGAAGAGTTCTATCAGATCAATGACGGGGATATTCGGTCAAAACAGGATGCCATCACCGATGAAGCAACCAGAATCTGGCAGAAAAACTCGGAACCACTGTCTCTTGAAGCTGGCGGAGATGTCTACAACCGGTATATCGGGGAGATTCACAACCTGCGGCTTGAAATCTTCTCAAAGGTCACAAAAGGCGACATGTCGCCCGATGAAGGCATGAGAGAATACATTCGAAAATCAAAAAATTTCCAGGTTGATCAGATGATCCGTGAACTCGGCGGAAAATAATAAAACCTGTAATTTTCACAAGCCGGCTTTCCCTGAAGGCCGGCTTTTTTTATTTCTGAGCAAATAGTATATTTTTATAAAATAACAACAAAGATAAACTGATTTAATTGTTGTTTTTGGTTTATCCCTTACCCTTGACAAACATGGGAAAAAACCAGAAAATAAATAAAATATTATATTCCAAACAACAGAAAGGAGAGAGAAAATGCGCAAAACAAACGTATTAATTTTGACACTTATTGCTGTCATCACTCTTGTTTTCAGTATGTCATGTGTTTCAGCAGACGGCGGCGGAGCTGCATCTGGTGAAGTTGTCGTACAAGCTGAAAAATTCACCGAACAGGAAGGCGGAAAAACCCAGTTCATGGATGACCGCGTCGCTTCTGATCGCTGTATCGCTTACTGGGATGCAGAGGGACACAACCTCATGTGGGAAGTAAACATTCCAAAAGACGGGGATTACAAAATTGTTCTCCGCTACTGTCATGGAAGAAAAGCGCTTGTTTACAGAAGCTTTCTGGTAGACGGTGCTGCTCCTGTTCCGACCCTTGCCAAATTCGGCCTTATGCCGACCGGCGGATGGGGGAAAACAGGAAACGACTGGGCAAATTATACCATTCTTGACGAAGCTGGAAATCCTGTCATTATTACGCTGACAGCTGGTACCCATACTATTAAAATGGAAAATCTTGGTGCAGATGCAGGCGAACGCGCTTCTGTTAACTTTGATGGATTTGGTATTTTTACTCCGGATGCAGATCCAAATATCCTTGGCGTACCGGGTGTAGAACTCGAATAGTTCGTATTTTTACAAATATTTCAAACCGGCTGGAATTATTTCAGCCGGTTTTTTTTGTCCTACGGCTGTATCCCTGCCTCGATGCACAAGGCTGCAAATGCGGCCCGTGTAATGCGTTCATGAAACACCGGATCAAATGACAGGTAATTGTCAGAAGTTTGATGGTATACCGCACCGTCCCGGAGTTCTGCGGTATCAGTGACCAGCAGGGCTGGAACCTTTTTTTCCCAGAATGATGTGTGGTCGCTTCGCATTAACAGCGATAACAGGGGGTTGTTTCCAAAATTCTGGTCGGTGATCATAAAATAATATTTCAGATCAGGGACGAATGTATCAACAGCATAAATAAAATTCAGTCCCAGGGTTTCAGAAAAATCGGTCGCAAAAACTCCCACAAAATCTCCGGTTGTCGGAAAGCCCATCAGCAGATCTGTCCCGGGGTATGGATTCTCTTTTGGCGAGGTAAATCCGATCATTTCAAGATTGATGACCGATTTTGGACGTTCAGACATGGTGTCGGCATATAATGAAGAGCCGAGCAGACTCTCTTCTTCAAATCCAAACAGAATAAAAACAAGCCGATTTTCAAAATTCAGCGAATATGCCAGACGGGCTATTTCGAGGACCCCCGCACAGCCGGAAAAATTATCATCGATCGCAGGACAGTTCGGAACACTGTCCCAGTGCGCAATGACGACCACCGGCGGGCCCGCGCCGTCTTTTACCACGATAATGTTGTTCATATACAGCGGCCCCGGAGCAGAGGTATACCCGGGATCATTACATTGTACCTGCTGAAGAGTAATATCTGTGTAGCCATAGGAGGTGAACAGCCCGGTCAGATAATTCTGATAATTGATAATATTTGAATTCGTTGCATACCGTGCACCCCACACTCCATATCGGTTGTCTATATACTGTATGACAGACTGAATGCCCGCAGTATCAAATCCGGAGAGCGCCGTGGTGATTACCGCTTCCTGGGCGGCAGTAATTTCTGTATGGCTGCCTGGAAAATAACAGCTGTATACGACAAGTACCAACGCAATAACTGTACCTATTCTTCCCATAATAACAATCCTTTCTAAAACTGCAGGGAACAGCCAAGTGAAAACAACGTTATTTCAAAGAAAAAATCCCCGGTGGAGTGGAGCGAGGGACTCTCCCCGCTCGGCAGCAGCGAACCATAGCGCAATTCAAATACGGAAAACACAATACCGAGATTTGTTTCAAACAGATCGGAAAGCCGTAAATCAAACCGCAGCGGTGCCGCCATAATATAAACAGAAAACAGTCCCTGATTGATATCAATCCCATACACATATGCATCCATTGTGCTCATGCATAACCCGGCCCCGATGGAGGGCATATAATTACCGATCCGCGGGGCGAAGCGGAACTCTCCAAAGAAAAAAAGAGGAGAGGAATACGTTGTGTTGAATGGCGAAAAAATGCGTACTGCTGCTTCCATCAGGTTCAAAAATCTGAAATCAAGTTCCACTCCGTTCAGGTATGGGCTCATCCAAAAAAACTTTGAATAAACAATGAACCCCGGGGCATACCGAACAGCCAGTGAATATTCCGAAAAATTATACTCTTGTCCCGGTCCTGTATCCTCATTCACTGCATCCTGTTTCCCGGCCGCATTATCTGTAAAAGCATATCCGCTCACCGTGCAGAAAATACCGAGAAACAACATGATGATAACCATCCTGCCGTACACCCTAAAATAGTAATGAAATACTGAATAATTCACACTCTGCAATGAAAATCCTTCCAAAGTATTCAAAGGTCGTTCCTGCTGATAGTTCCAGAAATGACAATCGAATGTGTTCAATAGTGAATACCAACGGCTTCACCGCGATGCCAACCCCGAACTCGGGCAGAATCGGCCTTATCGATCCGCTATAATGTTCTGTAAAAAACAGATATGTCCCGAAGTTGCCGTTTAAAAAAAGGCCAATCCGGGGGTTGATGATACCTGTTTTGAATACATAATATCCTTCCGCACCAATAATAACCGCATTGCCGAATAATGCCCCTCCGAACAGACAGGCAAAGAGTTCGAAATTATCGATCCTGGTTCCAACAGAGATTCCCAGCCCCGGAGCCAACCGCAGGGTGTTTTCGCTGTTTTGAAAATAAATCCCCATTGAGAGACCGGCTTCAATACCGGATTCACCAAACCCATGAGAATAAAACACAAACAGAACAATAAATATAATTGGCCAGGATTTCAACATGGTAGTAATATACCATAAGAACCAGAATAATTCAAAAAAATCCTTGCTTCTGCCCTTGATTTTTACATTGAAACTTTCTACATTAGACAGATATTTTATCACAGGATGCATCATATGTCAGATAACGTCAAATCCGGTGTTGATTTTATTCGGGAACGGATCAACAAGGATAATGAGACCGGAAAATACAATAAACAGGTGGTGACACGGTTTCCTCCCGAACCAAACGGCTATCTCCACATTGGCCACGCAAAATCGATCTGCATTAATTTTGGTATTGCACGTGAATACAATGGCAGATGCCACCTCCGGTTTGATGATACAAACCCAGAAAAAGAAGAAATTGAATATATTGAATCCATTAAAAAAGATGTCAGATGGCTTGGATTTGACTGGGGGAAACATCTCTATTATGCCTCTGATTATTTTCAACAAATACATGATTTTGCGGTGAATCTTATCAAGGCCGGAAAAGCATATGTCTGCCATCTCACGCCGGAACAGATGCGGGAATACCGGGGGACACTCACCGAGCCGGGCAAAAACAGCCCCTATCGAAACCGGAGTGTCGAGGAAAATCTTTCTCTGTTCGAGCAGATGAAAAACGGAGAGCTGGATGAAGGGGCCTGTGTTCTACGTGCCAAAATCGATATGGCCTCACCCAACATTACCATGCGGGATCCCGCAATTTACCGTATTAAAAAAGCAGAGCACCACCGTACCGGCAGCACCTGGTGTATCTATCCCATGTATGATTTCACCCATTGTATTTCTGATGCACTGGAAGGAATCACCCATTCTCTGTGTACACTCGAGTTTGAAATAAACCGCCCGCTGTATGACTGGGTGCTGGAACAAATCGGCTATCCGCACCGGCCGCAACAGATTGAGTTTGCCCGGTTAAACCTGAATTACACTGTGATGAGCAAGCGCAAACTCCTCCGCCTCGTAACCGAAAAATATGTACATGGCTGGGATGATCCCCGGATGCCCACTCTTTCCGGATTGCGCCGAAGGGGATATACTCCCGAGTCAATCCGCACATTCGCCGAACGGATCGGTATCTCAAAAGTGAACTCAACCATTGACTATGCATTCCTTGAGTACTGCCTGCGTGAAGACCTGAATATGCGGGCACCGCGTGTCATGGCAGTTTTAAAACCGCTGAAAGTTGTCATCGACAATTACCCCGATGACACCGTCGAATGGATGCCGGCAATCAATAATCCCGAAGATGAGTCTGCCGGAGAACGGGAAATTCCTTTTTCAAACGTGCTCTATATCGAGCAGGAGGATTTCAGCCTGAATCCGCCTCCAAAATATCACCGCCTCTCGCCAGGCAAGGAAATCCGTCTGAAACATGCCTATTATATCACCTGCACGTCCGTCGTTCAGGATGAGTCAACAGGAAAGATAACCGAAGTACACTGCACCTATGACCCGGCATCCAAAGGCGGATGGACAGACGACAAGAGGACAGTCCGCGGCACCTCCCACTGGGTTTCAGCTGCACACGCCAAAAAAGCTGAAATTCGTCTCTATGATTCCCTGTTTACAAATGAAAATCCGGATGATGATTCAGAGGGAAAAACATTTATTGACTATCTGAATCCAAATTCACTGGAGGCCTTAAGCGGCTGTCTTGTTGAACCGGGTCTGGAAAAAGCAAAACCGGGAGATTTTTTCCAGTTTCTGCGGCAGGGATATTTCTGCATGGATCCCGATTCCACAAGCGAAAATCTGGTATTTAACCGGACGGTAACGCTGAAGGACACCTGGGCAAAACTTCAAAAGAAAAACGGGTAATCTCCCGCTCAGGTTAATGTATTCACCAGTTCATTCGCTTTTGCTGCAGCGGGTTTCGGCTCCAAAATGGACTGAAGGCCGGAAACATACTTTTTTTCCTGTCGCTGCCACTTTTTATTGAGCCTGTTCGCATACAAACCAATCACAAAGCCGATAAAACTTCCTGAAAAAAGTCTTTTGAAAATATTCTTAATGCTGTAGAATCTTCCATGCGCTCTTATCTGCAGGTTCTGCAGCTGATAGGCAGTCATGTTCTTTGGAAGAAAAGTGACATGATGTGCGTCATATTTTTCCCAGTTGCGGTGAATCAGCCTGCCCTCATGCTCAATTTTATAATAAAGCGGGGTCCCCGGCAGCGGTGTCAGAATCAGGCATTGCACCGAATCAATTTTCTGTTTAATCGCAAAATCAACCGTGGATTCGATTGTCTCCGGCGTATCAGCATCAAATCCGAAAACAAACATGCCGTGAACAAATATCCCCTTTTTCCTGATTGCCTGAATAGCGTATTCAATCTCCTCTGCTGATTGTGATTTTTTCATTTCTTTGAGAACTGCAGGATCGATCGATTCCAAACCGATAAACAACACCCTGCAGCCTGCCTTGTACATCAGATCAAGAAGTTCCGGGTCTTTTGCGATATCCGTTCTCACCTGGGTTGACCACTTGAATCGTAATCCCCTTGCGATCATCTCTCTCAGTAGTTCCTTGGTATGCCGCCTGTTCGCAGCGAAATTGTCATCATAAAAGAAGATCCAGTTTTTTTTCGGATTATACTGAAGCATTTCTTCAATAATTTTATCTGTTGACCGGTAGCGGTAGCGTTTTCCAAACATGCTGGTGACCGAACAAAAAGTGCAGTCAAACGGGCACCCGCGCGATGTCTGGATGGGGATTGTCCCGTTTTGATAAAAGTGGCGGGCTCCGTTTTTCCTTGTTCTGTTGATCAATGACAGGTCAGGCATGGGAAGTGAATTGATGTCGCATTCCGGCGGCCGTGTTTCATTGCAGATAATATTCCCGCTGTTACGAAATACCAGATTGGGAATCTGCTGTAACGGTGTGCCCATTTTTAAGGATTCAAGCAGACTCATGAACGGAATTTCACCTTCACCGACAATACAAAAATCAGCATGCTCCATTGCTTCCTGAACGAGAAATGAGACATGAGGACCTCCGATCACCACCGGAATCTCCCTCGACCGGAAATAATCTCCAATGCGGTATGTCTGGTTTGCGGTTGTGGTAATGGTCGTCAACGCGACCAGATCACACATAATTTCCGAAGCGTACACCTCTTCTTCATCGATGAAGAGGACCTCCACCTCATATCCTGCATTTCTCGCGAGAGTGGCCAAAAGCACGTTTCCCAGCCGGGGCAGTTCATACCTTGTATAAATGTGCAGGTTTTGCGCTTTTGGCTCAATAAATACAACCTTTTTTAGATCCATTGTTTGCCTCCAATTATATACGTATACTGTCACTTTAAAGGTATTCCTATACGTATATTAATGTCAACTTTTTTTTTCGTTTTAATTCAATAAAAAGGAAGAAACGATATTCGATTGGGCAATAAAAAAAACCCGCAGGTATTGAACGTGCGGGTTTCCAATTTGGCTATATTATATAGAGACAAAAACTTCTTCTAAAAGGTTTGTGTTTATGAAACTGATTGTGTAACTGTCTTTACTTCCCGGACCCTTGTTTTCATAAGAAGCTTGTTCTTGAGCAAAGAAAGATAATTCTCTTCGTGTTTTTTCCACTTTTTATTGAGAAAATGCGCATACAACCCGATGATCACACTTCCAAATCTTCCCCGGAGGAGCCTTTTGAAAATATTCCCAATGCTGTAAAATCTTGAATGCGCTTCTATTTGCGCTTGCTGAAGGTCAAATGCAGAAATATTTTTTGGTTCAAATGTGATATGATGTGCATCAAACTTGTCCCATTCGTGATGAAGCAGCCGCCCCTCTTTCTCAATTTTATTATAAAACGGCGTTCCCGGTAACGGAGTCAGCACCATAAATTGTACAGTGTCAATCTTTTTATCAATTGCAAACCGGGCAGTTGTTGCTATTGTCTCCGGAGTGTCTGCATCAAAACCAAAAACAAACATTCCGTGCACATGAATTCCTTTTTTCCGGATGGCCTTGACAGATATTTCTATATCTTCTGCAGATTGTGATTTTTTCATTTCCTTTAATACAGCTGAATCAACAGACTCCAGACCGACATAGACAACCCTGCAGCCTGCTTTGTGCATCAAATCCAAAAGTTCAGGGTCCTTGGCGATATCAGTTCTCACCTGTGTCGACCACTTGTATTTTACATCAAGCTTGATCATTTCACGAAGAAGTTCCTTTGTCCTTTTTTTATGAGCTGCAAAATTATCATCATAGAAAAAAATCCAGTTCTTTTTGGGATCATACTGCAGCAATTCTTCAATAATTTTCTCGGTTGACCGGAACCGGTACTTCTTTCCAAACATTCCAGTCACCGAACAAAAAGTACAATCAAAGGGACATCCCCGCGATGCCTGAATCGGAATCATCTTGTTTTGGAACAATCCAAGTTTCTGTTTCTTCTTTCCCTTATTTACCAATGAAATATCAGGCATGGGAAGCGTATCCAGGTCACACTCAGGATTTGACATACTGTTTTTTACGGTTTTGCCGTTATTTTTATATATCAGGTTAGAAATTCCCTCCAATCCTTTATTTGAATTTAATGCCTCAAGAAGCTGCATGAAGGGCGTTTCACCCTCTCCTACAATACAGAAATCTGCATGCTCCATCGCTTCATCGCTCAGAAACGAAACATGAGGGCCGCCGATCGCCACAGGAATATTTTTTCCCCTGAAATAATCACAAATACGATACGCAGAAAGGGCAGTGGTTGTAATGGTCGTGACTGCAGCAAAATCACAGTCTATACTCCCCGTATATACTTCTTCTTCGTTCACAAACAAAACTTCAACGTCATACCCGGCGTTTTTTGCCATTGTTGCAAGCAGTACACTTCCCAAACGCGGTAATTCATATCTGCTGTAAATATGTAAATTTTCTGCTTTCGGCTCGATAAATACAATTTTATGGATTTTCAACTCATTCCTCCGATTTTCTATACGTTGTATTTAATCTATACGTATAGGTATAGTGTGTCAAATAAATTCGGTCATAAATAACCATAATTTTAAAATCATCCAAACGGTTGACTTATCAGAAAACACATAATAATTTCAATATATATTGCAATAAAGTGTATCTTAATTACACTTCCGGGCGGGAAGAGACACCTCATCCTGTTGGAAAAAATAACTAAGAATACATAAAAAAAATTTTCAAGGAGGCCATTATGGAAAAATTGTTTGTGTGTCAGGTATGCGGACATATTGAATTCGGCGCTGCACCGGATAAATGTCCGGTATGTTTTGCATCCAGGGACAAATTTGCAGAAAACGCAGATGCATTAATGCCAGCGGAAAAGGAAGGAAATGAGAAACATGTACCCGTAATACTGGTCACAGACGACTGCGGACTCATTCCTGATGTTTGCCGCGATATTCACATCAAAGTTGGTTCCACACCCCACCCAATGACCGATGACCACTGGATAAACTGGATCGATGTTTATGTCAATAAGAAATATTCCGGTCGGTCTTATCTCCAGCCTAATATGCAGCCGGCAGTGAGCATTCACGTAAAAAAAGAGAATACCGGCGTACTGACGGTAATTGAACATTGCAACAAACACGGGAGCTGGATGGCACAAGCCCAACTGTAGCGTTGAGTTCATGCTGGTTTGAGGGAGGAAGCATTCGCCTGTTCGAGTGACTGCAGTGGTGCGTCCTCTCTCAAGGCATGATCAGTTTTTGATATAGTATTTGTTTCTGCAGACAAAACGAAATGTGCAAAAACGGCAGCCGGGTTCTTTTTCTTTTTTTATTGAAAAATCACAGCTGTATAATCGTTCTGCCATTTCCCGCACTGCGTCTTTAACAAAAACTATTGCAGTATCAAGCAGGGCCCTGTCTTTTTCAGCTTTTTTAAGCCTTGATAACACCTCAATGTATTTTTTATTTAAAAAAGAATAATAGGAAGCACTGGATACACTGACACCGGTCTGCTCCAAAAGCATGGTGTAAAACGGAATCTGACATGCTTCGGGTGAGATATCCGGTAATCCAAAGGCTTTTTTCTCCGGTGCATTTTTCGTTTTGAAATCAATAATGCCGATTCCTGTTTCGTCTTCAAAGACCAGATCAAGGACACCATGAACGATCACCCGCTTTTGGATCAATTCAGTTTCATATTTTTTTTCACTCCCCAGGATTGTATATTCTTTTTGAGTTTCAATTTCTGTATGTAAAAATGACTGGAATCCTTCGACAATTTTCTTTACTATATACTCCCATACAGGAAGCGGAGGTATTGAATCCAGGAAAGCCCATGAATTCAATACCTTTTCAATAATGTCTTCCAGGTGCCTGGTGAGAAACTGACGGTCCCGGCCAGGATACGGGCTGTTATTTTCCTCGTATTCGCTGAAGAACCGGTGAAATATTCGGTGAACAAGAATTCCATACCAGCGATTGTCAAACATGTTTATCATCCACTCCATGGGATCAAGCTGTAACAGTTTTTTCAAAAAATAACGGAACGGACAGTTGTAATACAATTCGAAATCGGTAAAACTGATACTGATAATCTCATCTTCATGAAATAACAGTCCTTTGATCCGGCGGGCGGCTTGATCATGCAATATCGGAGCTTCTGTATAATCAGCAGTATTGACAGAAAAAACAGTATCAGCCGCATATTCCAGTCCGGTTTTTTGAATGGAGAATACAGAATCGGTATTTTTGTTTTGAAGAGAACTCCAGACTTCCTTTTCAATTTCTGTCAAAGTACGGCCGGCTCCATCCACCGGCATATGCATATTCTGAATATGTCCCTGCTCAATAAAAAAAGCTGGTGGAAGCGCCGCTGATGTATATGTTGTTCTTGCGTAACTTATCATGACATGGTCACCAATTGACAAATAAAGGCGAAGATAGTCATCGGCAAAATTTGTTTCGGCGTTGGGGATTGATGCTGATTCAGCCGGTGAAAGCAGCGGATAATTCGATGTATTGAGCATGGTTCCCGCTGCATCTGCATTTACCACAAAGTGGCAGGCGGCATTAATGCCTGCCGAGACGCGGTATGGATATACAGCAATACCCGGCGTTGTAAACTGCGGGACATACATTTTTTCCTGCAGCATGGACATCCACAAAGAAAACGGAGAGAACACCTCACAGGATGAAAGCCTGTTATACTGTCGTTGATATTCCTGTAAAATGGTGACGGCCAGCCGCAAGTTGTTTTTCACGGTTTCAGCACATGCCGACCGGTCAACAATTACCGAGATATATTTTTCCACTGCATCAAGTAAATCCGAAAAATTCCCCGCCAGAACAATATTCTGCATCATGTTCCTGAGCAGCACATATTGTCCGGATAATTCTTTATACTGGTCATTCACTTTCAATATTTTTTTAAAATTATATTCCCAGATATCAATAAACCTGTTTCCATCATGATAATTCCGGACACAGTGATATGAAATACCAAAACGAACAAGCTTCTCCAATACATCCCGATTCTGCCATGACATACTTTTGTTATAAACCAGCCGTTTCAGTTCATCGCATGCAAAACCGGAGGAAACCACGCGTTCGATCTGTTTGAAAAAAGATACACCGGGAAGTGAAATAAGCGGAGTTCCAATATGAACATTCAACGGGATATCAAGACAATACGCTTCGCGTTCCAGATATGGAAGAAAAAAATCATGCCGGGCAACAGTGATGACAATTTCATCATAATGTATCCCATTGTTCAACAGATGATGAATTGTATTCATCATCTGCCTGATCTCCTGGCTTGTGTTGTCATATCCCGTAATTAAGTTTTTCTGTCCCGTGAACCGATCAATGCCGACAAAACTGATGCTGTTTTGATTCTGCAAAACCGGTAGTACAGAATTGAAATCCAGGATTATTTCCGGAAAAAAAATAACATACGAATTGCCATCATCCGAGAACACCGGCTCTTCATACAGCGGCTCGAACAGGTTGTTTTCAGCGAGAAATTGCTGATAGCTGCCATACAGAGCCTGAATATCCGCTATTTTCTTTGAAGATATTGTTTTTTTCCTTTTCTTCACCAAATCGTGAACCCGGTGAAGCAGCGGCAGATTCTGCTTAATAACATTAATCAGATTTGTTGAATGTGACACAAAATTGGGTGATACCAGTTCTTCCAAAAACGGAGCTGTACTGTTTGTGTGAAGAAACCGGGCGCTGAACAAAGCCCTGATATAACTATTCACCGGTCTCCGGCTTGTCTGATAAACAAGAACCCGCTCCTTGAACCGGTCCCATATTAAAAATCGTTCCTGCGGGATTACTCTTCTGACTGATGTACGCAATATTTTCCGACTGATATACCTTGCTGCAACATCAGATGGAAATACAAGAAATACATCTTTATTATCGAGATATGATTGTATAATGCTTTCGAATGACTCCATGAATATATATAGTATCATGGATTATGCAGCCGGTGAACAAGAAATCAGCTGTTAAATAAAAGAGAACATGATGCCGCCGCCGACTCTGATCACACTTGATCCGTTAAAAAAACCGTCAACTGTCGGCGAGAAAAACTGCCCCGATACAAAAAATGCCGAATTCCCCAGTTTTATTCCCGCACGGATACCCGCCTCATAGGTGAACCCGTTATTCATTATAAAAAGAAACGGGTCCTGTATGATATACCCGCTGAATAAAATTCCGGCATATACCTGTGCGTATGCAGGCCCGAGCGTAAACCGCAATGAACCGGCGAGCGGGACATCCAGATTATGCGTGATAACCGACCCGAATCCGAAGGAATTATACATGAGCCCGGTCTCAACTCCAAGGCCTATAATATCCCAGAACATGATATGTGCATCAAGGACAAATCCTGCACGCAAATGGGCAATGATATCAAGAAGGGTAAAAAGAACATCCGCTCCCGGAATAGGAATCGTTGTCGTCGGGGGATTATGCATTAGATAGGTGATTTCCAGCGACATGTCCAGCCGGAACGCTACAAAAAAACCTTCCTGTTTTTTCTCCGGCTGTTCCCCGTTATCGGCCGCTTTATCGGTTGTATCACCGTTCTCCGCTTTTGTCTGGTCTTTTGCTGCGGTTTCTTTTCCATTTTCGGTTTTCACGGGCTCTTCTGTTTTTATCTCCGCAGTATTTTCACTCCCGCCGGATTCTACTGTATTTTCCTGTTCAACAAAACTCTGCGGATCTGTCGGTACTTCATCCAGATTCGGCGGGTATTTTATCCGCCGCTTGATGACCGGCGGCGTATCCTCCGGGTTTTTATCATTTTTTGCACTCACCGCTGGTGTTGTCATATCATCTGAATTACGGGGGAGCAGTTCACGGTTCTCGGCAGCGCCCCGTTCATCCAATCCGGTTCTGCGGTCGTTTCCGGCAGCAACTGAATCGTTTGTCAACGGTAAAATCTCCTCATTCAGCCACACCCTTGCTGCTTCAGCAGTCAACAGTTGTTTTGAAAAAGCAATATCATTTCCCGCTTTTTTAATTGCCACCATTTCACGTGGAAGCAGTTTCACAACCTGCACTTCCTTTTTTCCGGACGCATTTGTTATTGTCTTTGAGACATCAATTTCGCCGCTGAAACAATAAATATTCTGGGCCGCAACTCCTTCCGCTGCGATAAAGGCAGAATCAAAACCAAAATTACTGTTGGACTTACGGGGAATTATCTTTGCATCGTTTATGACCAGGGGGTCATACCCCGATGCAGCCGTCATATTCGTGCGGATTCGGCCGTAAAATACCTCGATATCATAGACGCCGTTATCGGAAATTGCTTTGACAAGAAAAGAGCTGGATTCTGATATTTCAAGCTGAATATTGGAAGGCCTGATTCCGATTGTCAACACCGTATCCGGTTCGACATTGATAATATTTCCAGAAATGATCTGCTTTCCGGCAATACCTTCTCCATCGGCACTGAAAAACTCGCTTTTTTCATCCTGAGTAATCGAAAAACCATTTCCCATTGCGCTGGAGATATAAGCCTGGCCGTCACCAAAGGCTGATATACCAAAAAATAGTAAAAAACCCAAAATTGTCAGAAACATTCTCATAGTATACAAAATACCACAAATTTACGGGTTTTACCATTGAACTTTCCAGGTATTTTCTTGAGTATTTACCATGGACCCGCAAATTGTGCTCTCCATTTTGTATATCGGCTGAATAAATATAATTGACGAGATTAAATCATTTTTTTTAAAAACCCTTTTATATCGAAAAAAATTATAATAAGATAAATCCACAGAACCAGAGGGAGGAGCGCATCATGATTCAGCATTACCTTTGCAAGCAGGCCAGTATCGAAAAAACATCAGAAGACAAGGCCAATATTGTCATTTATATCAAACCGAATGAGAAAGAACTCAAGGAGCTCACCACCTCATATCAAATTGACGAGCACAATCTGAACTCCGCACTTGACCCGGATGAACTGGGCCGTCTTGAAATCGAGGATGATCATGTTGTGGTCATTATGAAACGGCCAAAAAACTACTGCACGGACAACGAACTGATGTTCAAAGTAACATCGCTTGGTTGTTTCATGTTCAAGGAAAAACTTGTCATTGTTATGTCCGAGGAAGTTCAGGTGCTTTGGACAAAACAGGTCAAACGGGTAAAAACCCTGCACGATGTTCTGCTCCGCATCATTTACGGCACTATTTCCCACTTTCTAAGCCACTTGAAAATTATCAGCCTGCTTTCCGATTCTCTGGAAGACAAAATCGATACCTCGGTTGAAAACCGGTATCTTCAAAATATGTTCTCGCTGGAAAAAAGTCTTGTATATTATTTTAACGGTATTCATTCAAATGCGATATTGTTTGAAAAACTGAAGAACAATTCTTCAAAAATAGGATTTTCAGAAGACAACATAGAAGTTCTGGATGATATCATTATTGAAAACAGCCAATGTTTCAAACAGGCAGAAATTTATACAAACATTATCTCAGGAATCATGAGTACACACGCGTCAATCGTGGGAAACAACCTGAACATCACCATCCATCGGCTTACGTTTATCGCAACTGTTTTCATGCCGCTGACGCTTATTTCCAGTATTGGAGGGATGTCGGAATGGACAATGATGACAGAACAGCTGGGCTGGCCTCTCTCCTATTCCCTTCTGCTGGCCGGCATGACCCTGCTTGGTTTCGGGACATATTTTTTCCTCAGGAAAATATCCACACCCCGTGCGCTTTTCAGACGAAAACGGAACCGGTTGCTGCATGATAAAGACAAACTCAATTAATGGTTTTTATAGACCAGCTGCTGGACATACAATTTAAAGAACAGCCAATCCTGATTTTTCGGTAATAAAATAAAGGCCCCCCTCTGTTCTTCTGCAAGGGTTTCCATGAGTGTCTGCTGCTGGGTTTCATTGAGCAGATACAAATTCGAATATGATGCATACAGGATATTGTGAGTGGAAAGAACCTGTCGTGAATTGATTGTACTGTCCTTGAAAAGAATGAAATACTGCACAAGGTCTACCAGCGACATGTTTGTATCAACATATTTCAGCATTGCCGTGAACAGGTCCAATGCGATTCCCTGATCGTCGCGGCTGCGCTTTTTAAAAGTTTCAACAAGCGCTTCCAGAACCAGCTGCTGACGGTATGCCCGCTGAAAATCAGACGTTGTTGCGCGTGACCGGATAATCCGCATCGCCTGAATCCCGTTGAAATGATGGTTCCCCACCGGATACGCAAGTGTTTTCCATTCGCCGTGTTCCCTGATTTTATACGTGGGATCAACAACCGGCTCATCAAGATACACATCCACCCCGCCCAGAATATCAATTACATCAATAAACGCATACATGTCGACAGCCGCATATTTGGTCACCGGGATCCCGGTCATCCCGGAGATAGTTTTTACACATTCTTCCATCCCGCGCCGCGGCAGCCAGTTGATCCGCTGACTGTTATAAAACAAATCCCTCGGGATACTCAGCAGTGAAATAGTGTTTTGCTTTGTATCCCCGGAAACCAGAATAATTGTGTCAGAAAGATCTTCGTTCATCCCGAACAGTAAAAAATGAACCATATGCTCATTTTCCGGTGCAAAAGTATCTGACGGAAATGATATTTTCCCGTTTGGCTTCCGTATTGCAGAGATATCCGTTCCAGAAAACGTCTGTAATGGCCGGATTGTAATATTGTTTTTATCCACAAGAATTATTGATGCACTTTTTTTCTCTATCGCAAAGGCACCGATACGTTCCTGCCCGGCAAATACATCATAATAGATATACGTTTCATCTTCACGCGGTTCGGTTCTCAGCGAAAGATTTGTTTCTTTCAACAGTACGTTTAATTTTTCATTCTTGAATCCGTTCTCAAGAGCGAACACGACCGTGTCAAGTTCGTGTTCACTCGTTGGGCGGGTATCTATCTGTTCAACTGTTTTGACAAACCTGTTTTTGAACTCGGTAAAATCAGAGACCTTTTCATTGTCGAGGTAAAACGCGTTTTCGAATTTATCATAGCATACAACAGAGACTGTCCGTCCGTTTTTTCTGAGTTCTCCGGAAATCCGCGATTCGGTTTCAGAGGTCAGGTCGAATTCAGCTTGCTTTGCCGCAAGCAGACTGATGATAATATCATTCTGTTTCAGCGAACGGATCCGGTACTTTTGCTGTTCCTGTTCATTGACAATTTTTTGCAGCTTCTGCTGCATTTCATGGCTGAACGCAATGAGCCGGTCATCACATTTCCCGTCATAGTTTCCGGCATCCATGGCAGTTCTGATACTGATCGATTCATCATCAGGAAAAAAAGTAATGCGGTAAATGACATTCGTTCCATTTTTTAATACACCGGCAAGTCCGCCCATATCTTCATAAATAAAACCGGAATCAGCCAGAAATGCAGAAAAAGCCGGTGTACTGCGAATTTCATCAATTTTCTTTCCGTAGAGTTCATCAAGATACCGTCCATGCAGAGCTTCAATTCCCTGCTCAAAAACAGACTCCTGCGTTTGCTCTGTTCCATCCTGTAATTCGGCCAGCAACAGTGATATATCCTGCGGCTGGAGCCCCAGTGAAACACGCAGGGCGTTATAGTCTGAGGCGAGGAGAAACAAGGACTGACGAAGCGTGTCAATAGTCCTGTTTCTGTCATTCAATTCCTTTTCCACCCGTGAAAGTGTCATTTGCGTATTGATTGAAAGTACTGTTACTCCAATAAAAACAACAAGAAACAGAACCGCACCGGCCATGATCACCCATCCGGGTAATGGAAAGTTCTGGTGGTATGAAACACGAGGAGTACTCGAGTACTGCTCTAATGGGATTTTTTCCTGTTTTTTCATGAGTGAAAGTATTTTAATTGTGTATGCAATCTCCGTCAAGAAGAGACATTGCTATTATTACAGGTTTTTATTCTGTTTTTAATGCGTCATTGATAATCTGCTCATGATCAAAGGCAATTTTTTCCGGCAAATCTGTACACAAAAACCATTCCAGCGCACCGGCATCATCTCCGGCAACAGCAAGGCCTTCCCATTCCAGGATCAAATACACTCCGGAAACCACCTGATTGGGATGCCGTCCGGGCGTACTGTACAGTCCCAAAAAACGGGTTTGTAATGCCTTTAGACCTGTTTCCTCTTCAAGCTCGCGTATTGCCGCCTGCTCGGCTGTTTCATTATAATCCATATAACCGCCGGGAAGGGCCCAAAAGCCTCTGCAGGGCTCATTATTGCGCTGTATGAGCAATATTTTACCTTTTTCACGTACCACGGCATCTACCGTCATTACCCTGTTTTTATAACGCCCACAAACCGGGCAGGGACTTTTTTCTGAATCCTGCTTCATCATCTCTCCATTAAAACCACAATGCCGCTTTTATCGAGGGTCCGTACAAATCCAACCCATTGAAATTATTATAATCAAAACCAACTCCGATGCTGAACATGTCGATTTTGAAATTGAGAGCAGTCGTAAGGATGATATATGATACTGTTCCATCAATAGAAAAAAGCGAGTAAAGGGTATACACAACATTCGGCGTAAACTTTATTTTAATACTGCTTCCAAAGCCGAACTGGGAATATAAATTTACATCAGGGAGAAAAATACCGCCATATATGTTAATGATAAAAGATTCCATTACAAGAGACAATCCAACATTCCCTGAAACAACAAACAATGATTCATCCAGACTGTTTCCAATATACGAGCTGTACATATTCACATGAAACAAGAGAAAAGTCATATCTGCCATACCAGAAACAGAAAAGGAATGGTATTCTTCGCCAAATAAATAGGCTCCGGAAACAGCGAATTCTCCCAGCATCCCCGAATCGGGCATGATACAGGAGTCATCACTTGAACTGTTATCAGTGTATCCACTATCACGATCCGATGTGCCATCGTCATAATCATTATCATCATCATAATCATTATCATCATCATCATCATCAGAATAAGAGGACTCAGCCATTATCTGGCACATTGCTCCCAGACATGATCCCAGAAAATTTCCGCCGTCATCATCGCCCTTTTTGCTTTTTTCATTCTGCCGGGATTCCTGTTCCTTTTTTGTTCTCTCCTTGTATTCCTCGAAGGTTTCCGCTTGCAGAACCGGAATACAGAAAATCAGGGTGACAAGACTCCAAAGAAATATTCCAATTATTTTTTTTCCGTTCATTTTCTTCGCTGCTCCCCCTTGCGGTTCCGGCTGGATCTTTGCCGGGATATTTAATAGTTTCTATCATTCAGTATAGTACTTTCAACAGGGAAATCAAAAAAAGTTGCCGTTCACTCTGTTTTCAAGCGTGTTTCCTTTAAAACCAGACCGCAGCCTTGAGTGTCGGGCCGTATAAAAGAAGATCGTTATAATTATGATAGGTAAACCCCACTCCGATCGTGAATGAGTCAATTGCATAACTGATCGATGTATCAAAAACCAGAAAAAACAGGCTGCCGTCGAATGAAAAGAAGGTATTCATGCCGAATATGAATTTCTCCGGCAGGAACAGTTTTGCACTCAGGCCGCAGGAAAATCCCTGATAGACCGTATCTTGTAGAAATACTCCGGCATACACATTCAGGATTGTATGCTCAGTGACAAGCCCGATCCCCGCATGCGCTGCAAAAGTAAACAAAAACTCATCAAGGCTGTTTCCAATAAAACTGAGATAACTGTTGATATGAAACAGTCCGATGTTTATTCCGATATGGTTTTCGACAGCATACGCATGATAATCCTGTCCGAACAGATACATGCCGTTTACCGACACCTCCCCGAGAAACGGTTTATTTTCGTTGACTTCCCCGTAAGGGTGATCAGGATAAGTTTGTGCATCTATCCCGCTGCATGATCCGCCGGAACTTTCTCCTTCATCTCTGCTCCAGTCATCCTCTGGCTCCCGCTGCTGGTCAGAATCGTCATAGTATGAGCCTCCGCCGAAACATCCTCCTGATCCGCCGCTGGAATCATTCTGCTGTTTTTCTTTTTCAGTCCGTTTCCGGTATTCATCGAATGTCTCGGCATACACTGCCGGCAGAGCAATACAGCCGCAGACAAGACACCATACTAATAATGACAGTATTTTTTTCATTGTTTCCATCTACCCTATACGTTAAAAATATTCGCCCCCGCAAGACCGCCGAAATGTTGTACCATTCTTTCTCCTCTACAGCTGTCCCGCTGTTATCAGTATATCCCCAAATTTTATCTAATTCTAATGCTGTGAAAAAAATCGATATTCAGGTTTTTACCGGCGTGAACAGTGCTTTCCGAGGGATTTGCCGCGGGGATATTTTACGGACAACGTATACAAATAAAGAGAATTACAAGAAATGAGCCAAAAAGTTCATTCAGATTACACGAAAACATTACTTATTGTTCTGGAGCTTTTTCTTCAGTTCTTCGAGCTCCTGTTCTGCCTCATGATCCTTGAATGCTTTTGCCGTTGTATCAGGCTTTCCAACAAGCATTTCAAACTGGGCAAGAAGCAGATCAACATCAACCGTCGCCTGAAATTTTGATTTTAACCGGGATAATTCATCTTTCAAAAAACCAACCTTGAATCCAAGTTCCGCTTCCTCGGTTTTGAGCGTTGTTATTTTTAATTCAATTTCTGCGACTTTATCACGAGCGCGCGATGCAAGGTCCAATTCATTGCTGCTTTCTGCCAGCTTGACCCGGTCAAGCCAGATCAATAGTTCCTTTTCATTTTCTGCGCGTGCATTCTGTGTCTGTTTTAAGGTGGTAATAAACGCAAGAACATATTCCTTTGCAGCAAGCGGGTCCATGCCGCTGATATCGGTATCCGGACGGGCATCGCTGTTCCCCGGAATATTTGAAAACCCGGAATCCAGATTAGTGCTCTCTTCAGACATGAAATTCCTCCTTGACAGCATATTCGTTGTGTCATTTCATTTTATGAAAGCTTTCGGGATAATGCAAGAGTATAAAAAACAAATATTCAGGGCAATAGCATTTATTTTTTCAACATCTTGACCTTGACCGCCTCTGTATTTAGTTTATCTATATGAATAATAATCCGCTCATGCAGGGACTTGAGTTTCAAAAATCTCCCGCCCCGTTTACTCTTGTTATTTTTGGCGCCACCGGCGATCTGACAAAGAAAAAACTCATCCCTTCTCTTTTTGCCCTGTTCAGAAAGGGCCATATTGCAACTTTTTCCATCATCGGGTTTGCACGAAGGTCATGGACCGATGAGTTTTTCAGGGAAGAGGCACGAAAAATGATTACCGATGCATTCGGGGAAGCAGTTGAACAAAACCTGGTCGGAGTTTTTCTGAAAAACCTGAGTTATGTTTCCTCAACCTTTGAAGATCCAGACGGGTATAGCCGGCTGAAAAAACAAATTCCGTTGCATGCGGTCACCATTTTTTATTTGTCAACACCTCCCGAAGCATATATTCCGATTGTGGAAAACCTGGGGACAGCAAATCTTTCCCAAAAGGGGAATTCCGCATCTCGTATTATTATTGAAAAGCCGTTCGGAAACGACCTGAATACTGCCCGCAACCTCAACAACATCATCCTTGATCATTTTACCGAACAGCAAATTTACCGGATCGATCACTATCTGGGCAAGGAAACCGTGCAGAATATCATGGTCATGCGGTTCGGAAACGGAGTATACGAACCAATCTGGAACAACCGGTACATTCACCATGTACAGATTACCATGTCCGAGACGATTGGCATTGAAACCAGAGGCAATTACTACGAGCAGTCAGGCGCGCTCAGGGACATTGTCCAGAACCATCTGCTTCAACTCCTGTGCCTTGTTGCAATGGAACCGCCATCCGACCTGTCCGCTGATGCAGTGAGAAATGAAAAAGTAAAAGTCCTGCGCGCGCTCCGTCCCATAGAAAATGAACTGGTAAAAACAGAATATGTCGGCGGTCAGTATTCTGCGGGAATCGTCGGGGGCGTCAGCGTAAACGGCTACCGGGAAGAAAACAATGTTGCAGAAAACTCACCAGTCGAGACCTATGCCGCTCTTCGGGTCTTTCTTGATACCTGGCGGTGGGCAGGCGTGCCTTTTTTCCTGCGGACAGGTAAACGGCTGTCCCAGCGGCTTACCGAGATTTCTGTGCAGTTTAAAAAACCGCCGCTGAATCTTTTTCATAATTGGAGTTCAATGCCGAATGCGAATCAGCTCACCCTGCGCATTCAGCCGGATGAGGGAATGCGTTTTGTTTTTAATTCAAAAATACCAGGCTTTCACACCTATATGAGGCCGGTACATATGAACTTTGCCTACGGGTCATCATTTGGTGAAGAATCCCCGGAAGCCTATGAACGGCTGCTGCTGGATGTCATGACCGGTGATTCGACACTCTTTACCCGGACCGATGAAATAGAAGAATCATGGAAATTTATCACACTTCTGCACGATGGACTGGAACAGAACCGGGATGTCGGGCCGTTTCCATACAGGGCAGGATCAGCTGGACCCGGCGAAGCGCATGTGCTTTTATCAGCCTATAACGCCAAATGGAGAAAATTATGAAAGATAAAATTGACATGGCGTCGATAACCACAGAATCATTTCATCCAGACCGTATAGAGGCACGCCTCTCGGAAACACTCTCCCGGGCAAGCCATGATGCAGTGAAGGCGAGCCTGCTCACCCTGATTATAGTTCACAATAAAGAAAACAATTCTGCCGTCGAAAACCTGCTGGACGGACTGTTCGGGAAACGGCCTCTTCGGATTATCCGGGTTGAATCGGGATTCAACACCCCCACAAGCATAGATGTTTCTGCACGGTGTTTTTCAGGTCTGATGCGGGGGGGAATTTGTTTTGAGGAAATCATTGTCTATAATGGGCCGGACAAAAAAGGGCTTGATCCCGGGCTCTGGACTCCGCTCATCCTCCGTGATATCCCCGCCGCGGTCTTCTGGTTTGATAAAACAGCCTGTTTGCCGGCGGTGATGAAACAGGCCGATCACTTTGTTGATGTCTGTATTGTGGATTCAGGCGAGCTTGAGAAAATGGGGGAACTCCCGCAGGATTTTTTTTCATTTTTATACAGCTATTTCATCGAAGAGCAAAAAAAAGAACGCCGTGTGCCGCTGGTGGATATGGGATGGAGACGCATCCTCCCGCTTCGGCAAAGTACTGCACTGTTGTTTGACCAGGATAACCTGACACCCTCTCTCAAAGAAATTGAATCGGTTTCTCTGAACGGTTTTAGTGAATCCGATATGCTGTTATATACGGGATGGCTGGCACAGCAGCTTGAATGGCGTTTTGTCCAGCGAAACGGTCATGAAATGATTTTCATAACCCGGGACAACAATAAAATTGCGGTAACCACCGGAAAAAAAACAAAAGCACCTCATTCAGTTGTCATTACCTGCAGGAAAACAGGCAGTTTTTCCATCACCTGCGTTGATGACCATATTGCTGAATTAACGTCACCCGGCACCACCAACCCTCATGTCATGTGCAAACAAAACGATTCGGAACATATTCTGCATGAAATAGATACCCTGCACACCGACCCCCTGTTTTATAAAATCATTGAAAAAATAAATACATTCAGGATTATAGAGAAATGAACACGGTTCATTATTTTCCTGATATCGCGGTGCTCTCACTGAAAGCGGCTGAACATATCGTAAGCCTTATTTTCAGAACCGTTGATATAAACGGAGAATGTTCTGTGTTTTTGGCCGGGGGGAATACTCCGCGCCTCTGTTATCAGCATATGAGTCGTTTGCTTGTATCTATGGATCGCGATGCGCAGTTCCAAAATAAAGTCCATTGGTTTTTTGGCGATGAGCGGTACGTGGAAAAAACCCATTCTGACCGTAACGAAAAAATGATCCGGGAAACTTTGTTTGAACTGTTTTCTCCCGATGCCGGAAATCTTCATTTTTGGGATTCACCGCCTGTATCAGCCGCTGAATGCGGTGCCCGGTACAATATAATGCTTTCCGAATTCTTTTCCTCAAGACAGCCCGATATTGCAATCCTGGGACTTGGTGCAGACGGCCATACTGCTTCACTCTTTCCCGGCTCCGAAGTGGAAACACAGAACAGCCTGCGGTCAGCGCTTACTCCCCAACGGAAAGAAAACGCATTTGCAGTGTATATTCCGTCAAGCGGCCTTTACCGTCTCACAGTATCAGCCTTGTTTTTAAAACGGGTCAGATACAGTGTGTTTCTGGTCAGCGGACAAGAAAAGCATGCAGCATTTTCCCGCCTGATGCAAAACGACATGTCACTGCCCTCCGCGTGGGTTGTAAACGGACAGAGCATATTTTTTGCCACAAACGAACTGCAATAATCGATTCAGACAGTTATTTCAGAATCATCAGATCCTGAAGAAGCGGACTTGCAGAACCGGAAGTCTCATCAAGTTTTGGTATGCCGCCGGGAAAATACAGAACCTCATCGCCTGCGGTGATATAATCGTAGAAGCTGTTTTTTTTGAGTGTACCCTCCGAAACAGCCTCATCGGCCTGGGTAATGGTAATTTCACCGACAACATCTTCCTTATTGTATGAAAACCCGATTGCATCTGTCCGTAATGCCACTCTTCCCTGCTTGACAATCAATAGTACATCATCCTTCTTCAAACCGTGAATTGTACCTAAATCAATAACCCCGGTGTCAAATTCCTTTTTCAGCAATACACCGCGCAGCGGCAGCAGATCATTGAGATTATTGCCAAGACGAAGCAGGGCATCGCGGATACGATCGTTTCCGGTGCGTTCAACACGAAATCTGGCAAGCTCTGTACCGGTCCTGCTTAAATACAGAATGCACTGACCAGTAAATGCCCGTTCCGATTCATCAAATGAAAACACAAGGAAAAAATCTGATTTTTCGGCCCTCGCCTGGCGGAATGCCTGCTCAAATGAAGAAACTTCAAGCGGGATTTCCCGCTCCAGAAGCAGTTTCCCGTATCCATCAAGGACATCACGGAAATATTCCGCGACAATTCCGTCGCTTAAGGGGTGGATAACGGAATTTCCCGCCGGGGTATAGAAAAGCGAAATGATATGGCTTCTGATATCATGGTTATGCTGGTCAATTCCCCATTTTTCCGCAACACTGCCAATAGCCCTGGATTTGAAATATTCTATTTCATCAAGGACAAAACGATCAGAGGAATCGGGCTTGCCATTAATCATTTTTTCTCTGATCATTTCCAGCTTGCTCAGATATTTCATTGGAAATCCGCGTTTTTTAAAGATCCCTGCAAATGCAAGATTGCCGGCCTTGAATGAAGGGTATAATTTGATACTTTTCCTGTATTCAAGCATCGCCGGGGTGTAGAGATTTCGGGCTTCGAACAATTTCCCCTGCTTCAGCCGCTCCCCGGCATAGTCCTCTCTTTTCTGCGAACCTGCCGGCAGCTGCGTAATGACCTTTTCGAGTGTCAGCCGGATTATTTCATCATCCGGTTTCAGGCGGAATGCCTGTTCCAGTTTCTCTATGGCAAAATCAATATCCCCGTTTTTCCACAGGGCTATCCCCTGTGAATAGTGAGCGTATGTATTATGCATGTCTGCTGCAAGCAAAGCCGGCAGAATTTCAATCGCCCTGCTGTAATTTCCCTTTATGATATACAGATTTCCCAGCAGCATTCTGGCATCATGAAAATTCCCGTCAAGGCCCAAGGCGGTCTTCAGATGTGATTCCGCCTTGAAGGAATTGTTATGTGTATAATAAAACTTGCCTGCCGTATAATGAACAAGTGCGTTATTGGAATGGTATTTTGCAGCCAGTTCAAGATATTTTTCCGCAGAAGCAGCGTCATTCAGGGAATTATAAATTATCGCAAGGGAAAGAAGCGTCACCCGATGGGTCGGATTGAGCTTGAGCGCATCCTCACATTGCTTTGCCGCATAACGGGTTCTCCCTGCAGCAACATCGAGCAGGGCGATCCCGGTCATGGCTTCTATATTATTGGGTTCACGTGCCAACACAGCCTGAAAAAAAGTCTTTGCCCGATCCAGGTTGTTTTTAACCACCCAGATTCTGCCCTCCATATTCAAAAGAAAAACATCATTCTTGTTGTATTTTTTCCCTGATGCGATATTCCGGAGTGCCTCATCATACTCGCCAAGATAATAATACGACTCTGCCAGTCCTTTGTATGCATCAAGATAGTGCGGATTAACCGCCAATGCCGCTTTGTATTTTTCAATGCCCAGAAAATAATTTCCTGCATCTACGGCATCCTTTCCGGTATTGTACAACTCTATTGCACTTCGCGATGTATCTGCCTTGAGCGGAACAAATAGAATGAGAAAACAAATGATACTCAATAATAAAATGGGCTTTTTACTGTTTTTGCACACTGTATCCCTCCCAGTTACGGAATCAAAATTATCGATTGAGCTGATAATTTGTTCCAAATTTCAGTGTACGCTGTATATGATAACATTTTTCATGTTTAAACGTTACCATATTTCACTTTTTCAATTATGGTGAATCATTTTTCTTTTTTATTCAATACCTTTTGGGTATCATTTTCCTGCTCAGAAGTTTTCATCATGATCTTGACCGAAAGAATTTTCCGGCCTTCCATCCGCTGCACCACAAAATCAAGCTGTTCATTATAGCTCATTTTTTCCTGAATGCCCGGAATCTTCCCGAATAAATCAAAGACAAATCCGCCCAGACTGTCAAAATCATCCGCCGGGAGATTCAATCCCAATCGTTCGTTCAGATCATCGAGATTTACGCGGGCATCACAGAGATATGTGCCCTCGCTGATTTTGAGAATCTCCTCGGTCTCATGGTCAAACTCATCCTGAATATCACCGACAATCTCTTCGATAATATCTTCAAGACTGACAATCCCCGAGGTACCGCCAAACTCATCGACAACAATCGCAATATGGACTTTGCGCCGTTTGAATTCTTTCAGAAGCGAATTCAGTTTTTTTGTTTCAGGGACAAAATACGGCTGTTTGATAATCTTGGTAATATCCAGGTTTGGACCCTGCTCGACCATGATCCGCAGGAGGTCTTTGGCATAGAGAATCCCCACCACATTATCCACGGTCTCGTTATACACGGGGAACCGGGAAAAACCGGATTCAATCACTTTGGTGAGCAGCTCCTTCTCAGGAATACCCAGTGACAAAAAAGCCACATCGGTTCGCGGAACCATTACCTCGCGGACGATCGAGTCGGAAAGCTCAACCACGCCCCGGATCATTTCCTTTTCTTCCTTGTTGAGCTGTTCCCGCGCGTACTTTTCCCGGGATCCGTTTTTCCGAAAAAGACGCGAAAACAGATGTTCTTTTTTCAAGACTGTTTCTCCTCTATAAAATCATTTTTACTATATTCTTCCTGCAATATTTGTTCCTGTAATCGCAGCATCGGTTCATCTGTATTGTTTGACCGATGATCATACCCTTCCAGATGCAACAGTCCATGAATAAAAACACGCACCAGTTCTTCTTTCATGGAAATTGAGTATTTTTCAGCATTTCTTTGTATTGTGTCAAGTGATATGACAATATCACCCGCGGAACATACACCATTCTCTTCATGAAGCGGAATGCCCTCCCCTTCCTGCTGGGAGAATGAAAGAACATCAGTGGGTGAATCTTTCTGCCGGTACTGCATGTTCAGTTGGTGCATGATGCGGTCGCTGCAGAGCATCACCGATACTTCCCAGTTTGTTTTATTTCGTTGTGCGAGTATCTTTTCACAAACAAGATGATACGAAGCAAGCCAGGGAGGTTCCTCGATATCATTCACAGACATGATTATTGTGTTCATGATACTGCCTCATTCGTCCGCGGGTATGCAATACGGGGGTGTGAGTAGCCCTGGATTATCTGAACAAAGACCGTTTTAATCGTCTCAAGATCCCGCATGGTCAATGCAGATTCCGACAGTTCCCCCTCATGAAAACGATCTATAATGATCGACCAGATCATTTTTTCTATTTTGGCCGGAGTCGGTTTTTTCAATGTCCGGCAGGCTGCTTCCACCGCATCGGCGAGCATGACGACTGCGGCTTCCCTGGACCTTGGCCGCGCACCCTGATAACTGAAATCTTCAGGTGAAACTTCATGCTTGTTTGCAGCAGCCGATTTCGCCCTGTTGTAAAAATACGAAATAATGCCCTTTCCATGATGCTGACTGATGATATCAATAACTGCCTGGGGAAGATCCAGTTCTTTTGCTTTCTCAACACCCAGTTTGACATGCGACTTAATCACTGCGGCAGACAGACTGGGCTTCAATGTGTCATGCACATTGCCGGATCGCTGGTTTTCAATAAAATACTCCGGCTGGTCGATTTTTCCAATATCATGATAATAAGCTCCGACACGGGCAAGAAGCGGATTGGCTCCAATCTCGACAGATGCCGACTCAGCCAGATTTGCCACATTCATGGAATGGCTGTAGGTACCGGGTGCAAGAACCAGAAGCTTTTTCAATATTGGAACATTGGTATCCGACAATTCCCGCAGCCGAAACCGTGTTGGCGTATTCAGGATATGTTCGAGGAGCGGAAGAAATCCAAGGCTTAAGGTGATACTGAAAAACCCGTTTAATGCCGCAAGGATACAGACAAGAACTGCCTCGGAAAACGGAATTGCGAACAGCAAACTTAAAATAGCCATCAAAATGCCCTGCGCGACAAACAGCATGAATCCGGCCCTTACCAGGTCAATTCTGCGCGCTGTATGCAGTACCGATACACTTCCGGCGATACCCGAAAAGAACGCAAAAAAGAAAACAATCAAATCCATTTTAAACAGCAGCAGCACAGAAGCCAGCGCAAGCGACATGATAATGCCGCTGTTTGGAGAAATAAAAATAGTCACCAGAACCGCGATAGCAGCAGTAGGAAGAATCAGGGAGAACACATTCCATTCCGGTAATTTGAAAATGGTGTGAAAAATCGCAGCAACAAGAATAAATATAAGTCCCATGGCAGCGAGAAATACCATCTCGTTTTTTGACAGGGGATGGTGGGAAAAAACCTTTCCAAACAGAATCATGACCATCAGAATAATAAATGCCAGAAAAATACAGATGCTCAGGATATTACGCACAACATCCACTGTTTCATATTTTCCATACGCCTGAATTTTTTCAAAGATTTCACGGGTAATTGTCTCGCCTTTTCTGGCGATGGGAGATCCCTTATTCAGGAAATCATATACCGGCTCGACTTCATCAATCGCTTTTTTACGATTGAGCAGGGTGTTGTTCAAATCAAAGAAACCGTTTTCATCTGCACAGGCGATTACGATTTCTGCAATGACCTTTTTTTCGATCTCTGAAATATTCTGTGCTTCCAGTTTTACAGAAAGCCATGATGGAAGAGATTTTAATGTGACTACCTCGCCCAGGGACCGCTTTGTCGTCACATCACGCCCCTCTACCTCACGCAAAATCTGAATGCTTTTCAGGGAGAGTAGATTACGGTCTATCTCCGCAAGAGAAATCACACCAGTGTTCATAATATCAACGAACAGGGTTTCACACCTGCTGAACAATGCCTTTTTTTTTATCTCTGAATTATTTCTGAGCCAAGAAAATGATTTGGCCGTAATGAGCTTATTCAGCCCGACATTTTCAAAATAGAGCCTTTTCTGCGGTTCCTGATCCCCGGATGAAAGAAATAAAACATATTCCTTGAACAAGGCAAACCGTTCAAGCGCTGATTTTGTTTTTTCATCATCAATGGAAAATACAAGCAAAGCATCCCTATTCGCCTGATCACGTTCCTTCTTCGTTTTCTCGGTATTTTCCCAGTAAAAATCCCGGTCTGCAACAAGATCATACGGAGCATTCTGAAGTAAAACAAAATCATGAATATTGTACTGTGGAAACAATGCATAAAACTGAGTCGTAAAAATTATAATGACGGTCGCACAAAGATAAACAAGCCCTGCAAGTATCCAGATGAATTTCCGGGTATCAGTGAACAACGGCAAGGACTTTATGCTCAGCAGGGGGTCCTCTTTGTTTTTATTCTTCTGATTCATACGCATTAATAATCTTTCGTACAAGAGGGTGGCGCACCACATCCTGTTCGGTAAAAAACATGATGCAGATTTCGTGAATGTGTTTCATCAGCTCAATTGCATGGAGCATTCCTGATTCCTTTTTTCTCGGCAGATCAATCTGGGTAATATCTCCGGTGACGATTAATTTCGAACCGGCTCCAAGGCGTGTCAGAAGCATTTTCATCTGCTCACGGGTGGTATTCTGTGCTTCATCCAGTATTATAATACTTTCTGCCAGAGTGCGTCCACGCATATATGCAAGAGGAGCAATCTCCAGCTGTCCGCTGTCCTCAAGCTTTTTTACTCCCTCCTGGGTAATCAGATGCCACATTGAATCATAAATCGGCCTGAGATAGGGATTGATTTTTTGTGCAAGATCACCTGGGAGATATCCAAGGCTCTCACCGGCTTCAACAACAGGCCTGGTAATCACAAGCCGTTTATGTGTTCTTGAAAAAACAGCCTGCAGGGCTTTCGCAACAGCCAAAAAGGTCTTTCCGGTCCCGGCAGGTCCGGCACTGAAAATAATCTCATGCGTGTCGATTGCATCCAGATATTTCGCCTGATTTTTACTTTTCGGATATATTTTTTTCCCCGCACCCGGAATACTGATATGCTGTTTTTTAAACAGCTGCGGTTCATCCTTATCACCGGAATTCAGTGCTTTATGAATCGCCATAATAAGATCGGTCTCGGGCTCCTGCCCCATTTTGATAAAATCCTCAAGCTGCTCGATCATGCTTTTAAACAGGGTGTACTTGTTTGCATCATCGGTATCAAGTGATATCTCATTTCCGCGTACATAGAGCTTTACCCCTAAAAGCTCTTCCATGAGACTTATATTTTTATCATTCACGCCGCATATTTCGTGGATATTTTCTTCACTGCCAAGGACGATTCGTGCCTTTTCTCTCAAATAATCTCCTTTTATAACAATATTACAGACATCATTCAGGCAAAGTCAACTCCTCTCGTTCATGAAACTTGACAGTACAAACCAAAAAACCTATCATAGGGAAGTTTTTCAAATACTAAATGGAGGACATTAAATGAAAATTACAATAATAACAGCTATTCTGGCGGCTTTTATAAACCTATCCGCGTTCCCGGAAGCACCGGTGCAGAATATTGCGCCGCGGCCCGAGGTTCCCATGGTGGAAAAATCTGAAAAGGTAGGGGTTTCAAAAATTATCATGAAAATTCCGATCGGAACCATCTGGGCCCGTGTTAAAACCCCGTATGAAACACAGGATATTCCCTGGAAATCATCTTCATTTGAGGAGGAAGGGCAATTCAAGTCCATCGCAGCAAAACTGCTTCGCAACTATGGATATGACGTTTTGGAAGATTCCGATGACCTGTTTGGTACCGGCAGTGCCGCAAAGGCCCGGTTCCAGATTGCCGGCATCATCAGTAAAACATTTGTCGACCAGAATATTTATTATCAAAGTGCGTGTACACCCGGCGCAGGTTCGATCGCTGTCAACTCCAAAGTGGAAATGGTTGCTGAATGGCAAATTTATGACAGCATCAAGGACAAGGTAATTCTGAAGATCGAAACGACCGGATATTATAAAAACGAGAAAGAAAAAGACCTTCAGGTAATTATTTTTGATACGTTTGAAGATACGTTTCTACGACTCATGGCGAATGCTGAATTTGTCAAGGCACTCACCGGAAAAAGCATTGACACAACGGAAAAACCCACAGACACCTCCCCTATTAAGGCGGGATACAGCCTGGACGGCCAAAAAACGAAAATGCCGTCGGGAATTTCAGATTTGTTTAAAAGCGTTGTGACCATCAAAGTCGGCGTCACTCATGGAACCGGAATGATTATCTCGGCGGATGGCTACATTCTCACCGCAGCACATGTGGTCGATGGAGCCGACAAAGTTGCCGTGGTCTTTGAATCCGGAGAGCAGGCGGAAGGCACTGTCATCCGCCTGATCCGCACAAATGATTCTGCAATTATCAAGGTCAATAAAAAGAATTTGCCCTTTATTCCAATAGCAAAAGCTCAACCGCCGATCGGCAGTGAAGTATTTGTCATCGGGACACCACTTGATAAATCACTCTCATACAGTGTGACAAAGGGAATTATCAGCGGATACCGCGAAAAAAACGATATCAAGTATATTCAGACCGATACACCGGTAAATCCGGGGAATTCCGGCGGGCCGTTGATTGACGGGAACGGGTATATTATTGGAATTATCTCCAGCAAGCTGATGGGCCCCGGAGTTGAAAGCATCGGATTCGCGATTCCGGTACATGAGGCACTCAGGACCCTCAATATACAGAAAATCGAGTAGGAGGCTGATGAAATAATTCATCAGCCGACCTCTCACACCACCGTACGTACGGTTCCGTATACGGCGGTTCGTGAA
>JAFGJO010000022.1 GCA_016929065.1 Spirochaetales bacterium
CAGGAAGAAGGATTTATAAGGAAACCATGAAAGCAGGAAGAAGGATTTATAAGGAAACCATGAAAGCAGGAAAAGAGGGAATGATAGCTGCGTTCCTTGGCTAAATTTACGATGAAAGGCCCGGAAACATTGCCTGTTTGTTGCCGTTCAATTCGGGGGTAAGTTCCGCTTGACTTTTCCTTATACCCTCTTGCATCCATCGTAAATACATTTTAGATTAGAGGGACCCGAAACAACAGGAGCCGGACCATGTTTGAAACAAGTATTTTTCTGCTGATCACCGCAGTTGTCACCCTGCCGAGCCTCATCTCCCATAAAACAAAAAGAGGTGAAGAACTGCTCAAATTGGTCATTTTTGTGCAGGGGACGTTTGGCGTATTTCTTCTTGTGTGGATGGGTCTCGGTCTTTTTTCTGTGCTTTTTACCAGCCGTGAACTGTTTATTGAAACGAATGGTATAACCTTCTGGATTATTCTGTTTGCCTCGCGGCTACTGGTTTTTGCGTCAGGATGTATTCTGGCTTTTGGCCTGGTTCAGCGGATATTGATGTTTTCGGACTCCAAAGAACTCGCTGAAAAATGCAGGAAACTGTTTTTAAAATTTGTCGTTTTTCAGACTTCCGTGGGTTTTTTGTGCCTCATCACCGGTATCTGGGATCTGGTATACGAATCGCAAATACTTCCCGTGTTCAAATATTAAAGCAAGCCGCTTAGAGGGTAAACTGCCCAATCGAAGCATCCAGCACCTCTGCAATTTTCCTGTTTTTTTCAGCTGCAGTGCGGATGTGTTCAATCAGGCTGGTGAGTTCACGAATTCCCTGAGTCTGGGAATCGGTGACATTCCGGATGTCGAATGTCGACTGGATGAGTTTTTCCAGCATTTCCCGAATCGCCGTACTCTCTTCGAACTGCTGTTTTGTCCGGTCCCGGATCTCCTCGGTTGACTGGATTATAGTGTTGACCGAACCCAGTACCTGATTCGCACCCGCATTTTGTTCCTGCATTGCATTGGATATCGAGGCAATCATGTCAGTACTCCGGTCGATATCATTGCTGATTCTGTTCAATGCTTCGCCGGTTTCCTGTGAAAGCTTTGCCCCGTTTACAATCGACTGTGCCATGTCCTTGATTTCTTTGGCAATCTGTTTTGTGCTGGTATCGCTTTCCTCGGCGAGCTTGCGGATCTCATCGGCTACAACCGCAAAGCCCTTTCCCGCTTCACCGGCATGCGCGGCCTCGATTGCCGCGTTCATGGCAAGAAGGTCTGTCTGGCCCGCGATATTGGAAATAATATTGACGATTTCACTGACAGAAATCGAAGCTTTCTCAATGCCGGTAATCGCTTCGATTGTACTCTCGACTTTCTGCTCGCCTTCTTTTGCAAGGCTCACCAGTTCCCCCGACATCCGGTTGGTCTCGCCGACTGTTTTGGCAACACTGGCAATGCTGGTGCTCATCTGGGTAATCGCCGCCGAGCTTTCCTCAATAAAGTTGGCCTGTGTGTCAACATTCTGGGAAACATCGGCGATTGATGCGAGGATTGATTCGACTGCCTGCGCGGTGCTCTTGACTGTTTCAACCTGCGATTCGGTGGTCTCATGGACATGCTGTGATCCGGACGACATGGATTTGATATGTTCTGAAAGTTTCGCAATGATTTCCGATACCTGGGCTGACGATTCGGTGACATCCTTTGCCGCGGTCTGGACTTTGAGCAGGAGCTGATGGAAAAAGTCCAGGACGCTGTTGATATTGCCGGTGAGTTCGCCGAATTCATTAAACTGAGAGACATACAACCTTCGTGTGAGGTCCTCATTTCCCTCCTTGATTTTTGAAAGACGCCGTATAAACAGTCTGATCTGTGTTACCGTTTCCTTGGAAAAGAAAACCGAGGTGATAAATGTAATGAGAACAAGAATGATGAACAGCAGCAGAAATGTTTCCAGCAGCTGGTTTTTATCTGAATTGATTTTATCCAGAATAATCGTAATCGCCCGGTCAGACTGCGATGTGTTGTTGCCGCGTGCCTGTGCGACGATGAGCGACAGATTGTTGATAAAATTGTTTTCTTCGATCGTGAGTTTTTCCTGATTCTGGATTTTTTGGTAAACGGCAGCCGCGGCCTCGCTTTGCTGTGATGTCCGGGCAAAACCCGCAACCATGACCACAGCACCGACGATAAGGGCAATGCTTAATGGAAACAGAATAAATTTCAACGACAGGCTCAAATCACGGATGCGGACCGTGCCGGTATCCGAAAGTGAATGAAATGAAAGCAGCTGTTTCGGTTTGCGGAGGATAATATTCCAGAGCATGATAATGGTCAGTGCACACAGGAATCCGATGCATGTGCTGTAGAAAATGGTCAATAGCTGCATCGTTTCGAATAAATTCAGGCCTTCTGATAAAAATGTTGACATCGGACCGATAAAAAACCCGATCACGCTCAAAATAATGACGACAACCGGGATTTTCACCAGGGTTTTCAGGGCAGGGGTGCAGTCGATATCTGCTGCTTTCTGGCCGGATTCAATTTTTTGAAGGCACCGTACAAGGGGTTTTGTCATGAAATACAAAATGACCATAACGGTAACAAGAATGGTCATGACGACAATGACGAATTTTACCAGCCGTTCAATGCTTCTCTCCCAGCTGTTTATCACAAACTCGGTATTGAAAATCCACATGAATCCGACAAATACCCCGGCGCATAAAAAAACCACAGCGATGATTTTAAATTGAAGAAATTTATGTGTCATGCCATACTCCCTGAATTTTCAATTGTATGTCTATGTCCAATTATACTGGGAATATTCATGATTTCCAGTCAAAAAAAAATGAATTGGAGGAAAAACATCAATTGGAGGGGAGAGTAATCTTTTCCCAGATTTTTTCCGATTTGAACAGGGCAAATAAATCCGGATCAATTTTTCCCGCATCCGCCTCATGCTGCAGCAGGGTCAGGGCTTTCTCAAGAGAGAGCGCCTTTTTATAGGGCCGGTCGGCGGCAGTGAGCGCATCATAAATATCGGCAATGGTCATTATTCGTGCCTGTATGGGGATGTTTTTATTGCCCTTGAGCCCCAAAGGGTATCCCGATCCGTCGAGGAGTTCATGATGGTATCGTGCAATAAGCGGGATGTCGGCGAGTTCTTTGGGCCAGGGGATTTTCGAGACGAAATTGTATGTATGCTCCACATGGTCCTGAATTTCACGGCGTTCCTGCGCTGTCAGGCTTCCGCGTTCAATGGAGAGCGCTTTCTGGATTTCCTTGCTGAACAAATCAATCTTTTTTCCGTCGATATCATGGCATTCCAGCTTTTTCAGGCAGTCGGTGATGTCGCGCAGCACTTCCTGCTGTGTCTCTGAAATCACTGATGGTTCATTGAGCAGCTGTATTTTTTCCCGGATATACTGTATTTTCGAAAGGCACTGGCTGCGTTCCTGTTCAATTTCACGGTACAATCCGGAATCAGGTGTGATTTCCTTTTCTTGCTGTAACAGTGCAAGTTCCCTGTTCAAAAACCGGATTTCAGCGGATTTGTACGCGAGGTCCAGTTTCCGCATCATCAGCACAAATTCCTCGGGATACAGTTTTTTGGCTTTTTGAAACAGACGCAAATCAAGATACACCTTGCCGTAATCGTGGAGCAGGGCGGCATATTTCAATTCCTTGAGTTCGCTTTCCGAGAATTGTATTTTGGCAAGCTTTCCTTTTTTTTGCCGGTTTATTGCTTCAGCCATCGCAATACAGATTTCCGCGACACGGGCCGAATGGCCGCTGGTGGGTTCATCGCGCGATTCGATTGCGAACACGGACGCACGGACAAACTCCTCGAACTGGGTTTCAATCTGATGAATCATCCTGATGTTTTCTATTGCCACGCCTGCCTGCCCTGCAACCGCTTCAAGCAGCCGTTCATAGCGATGGTGAAAGGAAACGACTTCGTTGTCATAGTCTTCTTTATTGACAAGTTTTATTTCAAGCGGGTCGATATTCGGGTCAATGGTCATTTTTTCCTTGCTGTTGATCAGCTGGATTACCCCGATAATTTCTCCCCGGTGATTCCGCATGGGAACCACCAGCATGCTCTTGGTAATGTAATTGTGCTCGCGGTCGAACCGGGGATTGAATCCAACGGGGTCATCGGGGGTGAGCTTGTAGACATCGGGGATGTTGAGTACCTCGCCGGTATGCGCCACGTATCCCGCGATTGTTTTTGTGTTGAAGGGGAGCACTGCTTCCTCAAACTGGATGTCGCGGGACCAGGTATTCGCGTATTTCACCCGGATCTGTTTGCCCCCCTCCGCTGTTTCCTCCACAAGGTAGATGGTGCCTGCATCGGCTCCGGTGATCTTTTGGCTGAGGGTGAGGATTTTTCGAAACAGCCGGTCGGGATTTTTTTCCACCGACAATGCTCTTCCGATGTTGATGAGATCCTGCTGGTCGCGGTGCGTGTCGATCAGTTTGAAGTTGGATTCAGTTTCCTTTTTTTCCTGGCTCCGCATCTGTGCGAAACGGTAAAAGGTATCCTTTACCAGATACTGAAACTCTTTTTTCAGGACTGTACTGGTCCGTAATCCCTGAATATAATAAAGATCCTTTTTTGCCGGAATCACGGTTTTCCCATTGGGGCTGATCAATATAATCGAATACATGGCCTGGCTGTTTTTCTGTTTATAAATGAATTTCAGCACAGATTCAGATATTCCGGGAGATAAAAACAAGAGAACATTGCATGATGTGGTTTCATACCGGTGCAGGAGATCTTTCAGGATTTCAATAATGTCATGAGTGACAAAAAGCAGATGGCTTTTTGCCGAAGAATGTTCTACAAAATGCGTTACCGATTGTTCAATAATAACGGCGTTGGTCACGTAAAATCCTGTCCTGTACCATGATGCTGAATCAGTAGAACTTGTCAACAAATTGATTATAGGATTATCCCGTTTCAATGGGAATCACTGTTTCATTTGATCTCCACGAATCATTCAGCTGTATTTGGCTCTGTCAGGAAGACGATGAAGCACCGGGAGCAAGGCCGTAAATTTTAAATCGAAACCCGGTGGAGTTTTGCCCTGAAATTTGTTGTATCATCTTCGATAATCTTCCTGATGTATTCTATATTATTTTCGATTGCCTGCATATAGATATTATAGTCCGATGCATACCGCAGCCGGAAATGGCTTCGTGCACAATGATACACGCCCAGAAATTCCTTTTCCAGCCGATGGACGGCGATTTCATAAAACTCCAGTGTTTTTCTGATGATATCAAACTCGGTATCGTACCCTGGAATACCAGCTTCCCTGAATTCATAATACAAAAAGAGCAGTTTTTCCAGGTAGACCCGGTCGGCCATCTGGGCGATCAGATCTGCTGCACCCACAATAACCGCAGCATACTGATCCTGTTTTGATGCTTCCCGGGGAACAACCGGCGAGGGGTTTACTCCGGTGGAATCAATCGCCTGCACAAGAAAACTGATATCCGTTTTTGCCAGGCTGAGTTTTGTGTGGTTTTCCTTAAGAAATTCTTTGCTGCGTTCAACATGTTCCCGGGTGTATTTTGCACCGGTACCCAGGAAATCATCTGTTTTTTGTATGTATCCGGTGTCATGCAGCAGTGCCGCCTGTAAAAGCAGGATGCACTGTTCCCGGGAGAACGGCTCGTTTTCGATGTTGTAGCCGTCTATCAGGCGCATAGCGGCAAGCATGGTATCAATGGTATGCGACAGGTTATGGTATTCTGTATTGCAGGCGCGGTAGCCCCTGAATTTTCCGGCAAACAGATTTTTAATGCAGGTAAACGTCTTTTTTACCCTGGAAAAGCCGGTGAAAGGGTAGTGAATCCGGTACAACCGCTTGACTTCTGCAAGGATATCGTCCGGTTCATGATATTCAAAGAGCATTGAAAGCTGTGTTTTTTCCACGGTGCGCCTCCATGGATGCCGTAAAACGTATAGTTCTCCTCCAAATTCAAATATGAAGATGAGGAGCACACTGAAAACTTTTTTTCTGCAATAATTCTGGTACCGGCAAGTATTTGACGTCCGATACTGTAAATTATGCCCCATTTTCAAGAGGATTTCAATGAATTCGGGAAAAAGAAATAAAAAAAGTTATTTTTTATTTCTTTTTCCCGAATCCTCATTCATGATGTATATGCAATTCCTTTTTTGAATGGGTAACGGGATATTTTTTGCCCCATGCGCTCTGAGATGACTCGCGCATGAAACAAAAAAAATATCCCGTTTATTGCTGACTAAAGGAATTGCATCGGAAATCCGGTGAGGTTCAGAAACTATAAGCACATTCTGTCATTCCCGCAAAAGCGGGTTATTTTGTTTCTCTGACATTCCGGCACTGCTGCATTTTTTTAAAAAATCCTTGATTTTTTCAAGGGGGAAAGATTATAATGACTGTGAAAGGCTTCGAGGAGGAAGACGATGAAAAAAATTTGTTTTCTACTGCTTATTATGGTGATATTTTCTGCAAGCATTCCAGTGTTTGCCCAGGAAACCTCCAATTCAAAAATAAATGAGCTTTATACAAAAACATTTCAGGTGGTAAAAATATACTCCAACCGTTTTGGGTATATGCTCGCCTACTGGACCCCGGGCGGTAAAATCGCGGAAATGTACATCCCGCTTGAATGGTTTGAAGGCGCAGCGAGCAAGGCTGTACTGGTTTACGGGAAGAGTGCAGAGCTGCCGTATTTTGCAGTTACCTGGAAAAACGGCGAGTTTACAAACATTACCGTTTATGCGTATGACAACTTCAGCCATCCAACCTGGGGTATCTTGAAAGGGACGGATGACCAGCTGAAATCGAAATTTGAAGTCGAGAATCTGAACATTCAGTTTTAATGATTTCAACCGAAAAGCTGATAACGGCCATCCGCCAGGAACATCTCGGGGGATGGCTTTTTTATAATCTGAACCACCATGATCCCCTTGCCGATAAAATACTCGGCATTCCCTTTCATGCATCCAATACCCGGCCGTGGATCTATATTCTGCGGGCTGATTCAACCGCCGTAAAAATCGTACATCAGATCGAGCCCGAAATTCTGGCTCATCTTGCCGGAGAAACAGTCCTCTACAGCGGACGGCAGGCCATGGAAAAAATCCTCGCACCGCTCTCCGGTCATAAAAAACCCTTCGCCCTGAATTTTTCGGTTGAATTTCCCAAACTCTCATTTATCGACCATGGAACATTTCTGTGGCTTGCCTCCCTGGGGTGGAATCTTGTCTCGTCGCAGCAGCTCATTCTTCTTTCCATGAGTACGTTATCAGCCGATGAAATTGCATCCCATGAGGCAGCCGGCATGTCCCTGTACGCGATCGTCCATAATGTCTGGAAACGGATTGCCGATGCATTTACTTCAGGCGATTCCGGGCTGTATGAAGGAACTGTCCTTGGGTGGGTGATGGAGGAGTTTTCACGTCACAATCTTGAAACCGAACTTCCGCTTATCATTGGAACGGGGAAAAATACCACAAAGCCCCATTACTCGCCGGACGGAAAGGGCGACCGGTTAAAGCCGGGCCAGGTGCTCCAGATTGATATCTGGGGAAAGAAAAAAGAAGCGGGGGCGATTTATGCCGATATTTCCTGGGTGGGGTTTTTGGGCAGAGACATTCCTGCCAAAGAGCAGGAAGTGTTTCGCGTCATCCGCGATGCGCGCGATGCAGTCATCCGGCTTGCAGCAGACCGGTTTGCAGCAGGATTGCCGGTAAGCGGAGCCGAGCTTGATGCAAAAGCCGATGAATTCATCCGTATTGCAGGATTTGGCGAGTATATAAAACACCGGACCGGCCATTCCATCGATACTGATGTGCACGGAACAGGAATCAATATTGATTCCCGTGAGTTTCCCGATACCCGGCAACTGGCGGAGGGCTGCTGTTTTTCTGTTGAACCGGGACTGTACCTGGAAGAGTTCGGTATGCGTACCGAGATTGATGTGTATATCAAAAATAGTGTTCCGGTCATTTCCGGAGCGAAACCCCAGCAGACTCTGCTCTGCTTTTGAAAGAACAGGAAACAAACATGAAGACAACCGATGCCGCAATACGCTTTCTCTCGGATTATGACCGGTATTTTGTACTTGGCCATATTGAACCCGACGGGGACTGCGCGGGCTCGCAGCTTGCCATTGTTTCTGCATTGCAGCGTGCTGGTAAAAAGGCAGCCGCTTTGCAGACCGGGCCGTTTGACCGTCCGGAAACCCTTGCCCTGGATGCAATGTTTGAGCGCGATGTGCCGCAGGAAACGAACCTTTCGGCGGCGGTAATTGTCTGTGACTGTTCCACCAAAGACCGGATTGCCCCTGAATACCATGGACTGCTTTCTTTTCCCACCCTGATTATTGACCACCATGCTTCGGGTGAGGTCTTCGGCGATATCCGGAATGTTGACAGCACGGCGGCGTCCACAACCCTGCTCGTTGCCGAGCTGCTTGAAGCACACGGCAGTGCGCTGACTGAACAGGAAGCGGAACTTCTTTTTTTCGGGCTTGTGACCGATACGGGATATTTTCGCCATTGCGAGAAACATTCACAAAGAGTGTTTTCCGCTGCGGCAAAACTGGTGGCGGCCGGGGCTTCACCAAAAGAAGCCTACCAGCGGATGTACGGCAACCGCGAGTTTCTGCACCGAAAATACCTTGGCCTGCTCCTGAGCCGGGCGGAGTCTTTTTTCGGCGGCAGGCTTGTGTATACTTTTCAGACGCTTGAGGATGAAGAAATAGCTGCGGTCGGCGGCCGTTCCACCGATGAACTGTACGGGCTTTTCCAGACAGTGAAAAATGTTGAGGTAATTCTATTTGTCCGCGAAGAATCTGCTGACATGTGTTCGGTGGGGCTGCGCTCAAAAAGAGAGATCGATGTCGGGGCAATCGCGCGTCAGAACAACGGCGGCGGGCACAAACTCGCGTCAGGATTTTATTTTACAGGCAAAAAGGAAGAGGTGAAAACGATTCTTTTGGAAACATTCGCACCTCTTTTTCAGGGGTAATGAAACCTCTTGGTTCCGGTCTTATGCTGTTTGCAGGGCTGTCTTTATCCGCTTTTTGAGCCGGAACATCTGAATGTCCACCGTTCCCTTCGGAATCTCAAGCACTGCGGCGATCTCCTGGTGGGTCGGTGCAAGCGGGATGTGCCGGATTGCATCGGCCACAAATGCCAGTGTCGCCTTTTTTTTGAACAACAGGGCAGACAATTCCTTCCGTTTTTCGGGATCGCATTCATGATTTACTTTGTACTCAAGACAGCGAATCGAGATAAACAGCCTGTTTCTCCGGCGTGTCAGATTTTTGTGCCGGTGTTCCTGCTGCGACAATTTGTCTTTCAGCACATCAACCTTTTCCCGAATCCATTCCGGGGGATAATCTGTAATTCTGGCGATGAGCCCAATCTCGTCATCGGTGTGATGGCGTGACTGTTTCAAGGCAAAACACAGAAACCTTTTTTTTGCAGCCGGATCGGTGATTTTCCCTTCCTTGTTGATCTGCAGAATATCCGAAAAATCCGTTGTGTCCCCGGTGCTGTGTCCGGGCTCACTCTGCGGCTGCAGAATTTCGAAACCCGGAGTCTGGAACATTGTCCAGAGAAATGAATTCCGCTGCGCTTTGCGAATGAATGATTTTATCCGTTTTTTCGCGATAAAAACAACATAATGCTCGAATGGAATTCCCGAGTACCGGAAATTTTTGATCATTGCGTCAAAAGAGGGATACAGAGCGAGAAAAAAATCACTTTTGATATCCTCATTGACATGTTTCAGCCGCTGTAAATAATCATAAATATACACCGCGGTCTGTTCATGCAGTTCGGAATATTTTTCTCCGGTTGCCTGATACATAAGCATCCTCTCGGTAAGAGATTTCGGGTGCGGTCTCATCTTCATAGTCGTTCCTCCTGTGTCTTTCAGTCGATCTCTTCAGAGAGACAATTGTCCCTCACTTGTTTAATGCAATTTTTATGCCACAATGCATACAGAAACCATGGGTATATTTACATTTATTTACAAAAATATTTCTCGAAAGATCATCGGGCACCAAAGTATTGGCGAAAAAACCTGATTGGTGCTACAATGGAGTCGAGAGGAGAAACCGATGAAAAAGATTTTTATTCTGGCTGTTTGCGTTTTTTTTGCTGCTGCCATTGCCTATACCGAAGAATATTTTCATGATGATGCGGGGATTTCCATGTGGTTTCCGGACTCCTGGGAAGTGTCGATTGAAAGTCAAAACTACATTTTTGCGACACATCCGACCGGTGAAGTGGGGATCTTGTATCTTGTTTTTGATGCTGACGAAATTGAGACAAAACTCGATGCCCTGGACAAGGAACTTGAAAATCTTGTTGATGACCTCGAAATGATCGAAGATTCCATGAGCGAGGAAACCTTGAACGGCATGAACGCGATGGTGACCGCGGCGACTGGAACTGCAGGCGGCATCCCGGTGAATATCGGCGTGATCCTGGTTGCCACTCCGAACGAAAAAGTGCTTTTGATTGTGGGCATGATCGAGGCGGAAAAATATGATGAGCACGAAAAAATACTCGATGAAATTCTCGGCAGGGTGAAACCCCTGTAGGCATCGACCCGGCTCGCGAATACTATTCCCTCTTGGTTCTTTCAGCTGTCTGTAATTATTTTTACATCGACAAGGAGGTACATATGAATCCTGTAAAACTCGGAATCCTTGGCGTATCCGGTCATTTTTTAAAACGGGTGGTATTGCCGGTGCAAAAACTGGATACTGCGGCAATTACAGCGATCGCATCACGGTCGAAACAAAAAGCAGAATCAGCGGCTGTTCGCTATTCCATCGAAAAGGCATACGGCAGTTACGATGAACTGGTTGCAGACAAAACCATCGAGGCGGTGTTTATTCCTCTTCCCAATCATCTTCATGCAGAGTGGATTAAAAAATGTGCCGATGCCGGCAAGCACATTCTCTGTGAAAAGCCCCTGGCCATGAATGCGCGGGAGGCAGAGACTGCGGTGGAATATGCAGCGAAAAAGAACGTGCTTCTTTTGGAAGCCTTCATGTACAGGTTTCATCCGCAGTGGATTCATGTGAAGGAACTTGTTGATACCGGTGAGATCGGGGAAGTCCGCTCGGTGCACACCTGGTTTACCTATAATAATTCGGATCCGAAAAATATCCGCAATCAGCCCGGGACAGGCGGCGGCGCGCTCATGGATATCGGCTGTTATGCAATCTCCTTTCCCCGGTTTATTCTGGGGACAGAGCCGGAAAGGGTATTCGGAATGATGACAATAGATGAGCAATTCAAGACTGATATACTTACATCGGGAATACTCGACTTTGGATCAGCGCGCGCAACATTTACCGTAGGAACACTCGCGTTTCCGTATCAGCGGTGCTGGATAAACGGGACGGGCGGGGTTATTGAAATAAAGATTCCGTGTAATGTGTATTCTGATGTACCGGCAGAGGTGGTCATTACCACCGGCCTTGGCGAACGGGTATACAAAACTTCGGCTGTTGACCAGTACGGCCTGCAGTTTGATGCATTTGCAAAAGCGGTTCGTGCGGGAGCACCAGCCCCTGTTTCTTCCCGGGACGCAGTGATGAACATGAAGGTAATTGATGCACTTGCAGCGTCGGCACAATCAGACTCATGGATTTCCCTGTAGACGTGTAAAAAATCCTGGCTGTAATTGAACACACCCTGCAATTGCGGCGAAAACAGAACTAATGCAAATTTTCAAAAACCAAAAATCAACCGGACAATTCCTGCGGCAATGCAAAACCAGGAGAGGATGATCACTGTTGCTACAACCCACTTTGCCTTCGAAGACATATGCTGGCCGTTCCTCACTTTCTCCCTGTATTCTTCCAGAATTTGGGGGGGAATCAGCCTGACAATAAGGACGATGAGGGCCGGAAGAATGATCAGGTCATCGAGGAATCCCAACACCGGGATGAAATCAGGGATAAGGTCGATCGGGCTCAAGGCATATCCCGCCGTGATAACCGTCAGGATGCGGGCAGAAACCGGAACACGGGGATCTTTGAGGCAGAAAGCAATGGCGAAGATATCATTTTTCAGTTTTTTGGCTTTTTCCCGAAAGGCGGCGAACATTGGTATTAAGCGGGGAGGGAGCGCAGTTCCCGTTTTGCCAAAACTTTCCAGGTACGTTCAGTCCTGCGGCTGAATGCCGGCAAAGTCGGGAAAGTGTCCAGAATGTGTGCAAACTGGCTTTTTGCCGCATCATTTTTGCCTGATTTCTTTAAAAAAACACCGTAGCGGTATGAACCTTCGAATCCGTGGTATTCAATTGCCGCTTCGCTGTACAGTTTTTCCGCTTTTTTATGGCTGTCAAGTTTGTCGAGTACCTGTGCATGAAGCAGTTTTACGACTGATTTTTTAATGTCGCCCGGCGGCTTTGTCATCGTCCGGATTACCTCATCGGCTTCTTTGTATTGCCCGGTCTGGAAATAACTTTTCGCGAGGTTCAGCTGCACTTCAAAGCTGTCCCTGAACAGCCCGGCCAGACATTGCCGGTATACCGGGATTGCTTCCTCATACCGCCCGCTGTCAAAATATGCGTCACCCAGGGCCAGTTGTTTCTCGAAGGTATCCGATACTTTCAGCTGTTTTTTCAGTTTTGAAATTTTTGCCTGTGCAGTGATCGCCGAAACAAAAGACTGTTTTATCTGCCGTCCGCGCTGTGTGGAAAGCAGTGACGGCAGTATTTCCACGAAAAAATATGCAATGATTCCGGCCGTTGAAAGAAAAACCACAATCCATATCCAGCTGCGGTCGCGGTTTGTTTTAATGATATGAATGATTGTCAGGACAGTCGGGATGATCGAGATAAATGGAAGAATCCAGAAAAGCCATTCCATGAACTCATTCATACCATTTTTTTTCGCGGTATTCAAGCAGAACCGGCTATTTTTTCCCGGTATCCGGGGCCCGGCGGATTATTTTCTTTCTGTGGGAATTGATGAACCGGCTTGGATCAAGATAGCCGCGTCTGCTGCCGTATCCGGCGCCGATCAACATCATGATATTGTACCGAAGTTCAAAATGAAGGTGGGCATAATACTTGCCGTTCGAGCTGCCGATTGTTCCGATCTGCTGGCCCCGGGAAACGATATCTCCCGAGGCAACGAGAATGGTATCAAGGTGGGCGTACAGGGTTTCGAGGTAGACCGGTTTTCGTTTTTCATTTCCAGGAAACGTACAATGGACAATGCGCACGACATTGCCCCATCCTGCGGTATGAGGGGCGGAAAATACGACATATCCGTTCGCTGCTGCGTATACCGGGTCGCCAAGATCGGTATTTCCCCCGCCGGTCCCGTTCCAGTCCTCGCCGAGGTGATAATTTTCCTGAAATTTCTGGGCATTATAATACCCTTTTCCGTCGGGTGCTCCCACCGGATAGTCAAACCCGTCGGTTATTGCCAGGGGATTGGCGTTAAACACCTGTTTGAGTTCGTTGAAATAGGCGGTGGTCTTCATGTACGGAACCATCGCTGAACAAAGCATCAGAAATCCTGAAACTCCCATGCAGAGAGCCGGAAAAGCAGGAAGAAGTTTGAGAAACAGTAAATAAAATAAAAGACGGCCATGTTTCACGATTTCAACAATTTGACAGGAGTTGGATATCTGGTCAAGGCCGGATCAGGAAACCAGGAGAAGAATTAATAAAGAAACCAGGAGAAGAATTAATAAAGAAACCAGGAAGCCAGGAGAAGAATTAATAAAGAAATCAGGAAGCCAGGAGAAGAATTAATAAAGAA
>JAFGJO010000023.1 GCA_016929065.1 Spirochaetales bacterium
GTCTTTCTTTATGCGGTGAATCATGTGCCCCTTTTGATTGTATTCACAGGAAATGATGTCCGCGAGGGTCTCTATGTCGTTTCGTACACTGTACTGCTTCGTTTCGGTCAGCCGTTTGTTTTTGTCATACGTGTTGATCCGGAGTGCTTTTACTTTCCCGCCAAGATAGTCTGTTTCGTACACCAGGAGATCGTTTTCGTATTCGTAACTTGTGGCAAGGATCCACATCTTCCCATTGTCGAAGGTGAGGTAGGATTTGATAATCCGGCCGTTCTGATATTCGGCTTTTTCAGCAAGCAGGTTGTCGCCGGTTCTGATGATGATTGTCTTTAGCCCTGCAGGCATGACCGGGAGTTTGTGCCATTCAAATTCAAATTCTCCTGCGACCAGGTTTTGGCATAATATGAGAGCCAGAAAGATGATAAATCCATACTTCATTTTCATACAACGCTCCTTGTATTTTTATTTATACTTTAACCATCGTTTCTGTTTGTCAAAAAAGCAATAGTTTGTTGTTGTCCATGAAAAACCCACGTAGAGTGAAAGAGACAAATACAGTTATCACCAGACAGCGAATATCCCGTCGCAGACTCTATATGTCAGGAGCAACAGCCCGGTGTGGATTTGAAAACACACTTTCTCTGTACATGGATGTACAGCTACAGTTGATTTGGGCAGAAATTAGTCAAGTTCACTAATTTTATTCTATCATTTGCTTTATGTTTAATGGAGTCAAGTTATTGATTTCTGCAATTGTTTCTGTGCACACGAGGTGCACAGAAACATCACTCCCATTCGATAGTAGCCGGCGGCTTGCTCGAAATATCATATACCACGCGTCCGATCTCCCGGACACTGTTGGTAATAATCGAGGATATTTCCAGTAAATCCTGGGTGGGGAAGGGGTAGACATCGGCGGTCATCCCGTCGTGGGAGACCACTGCGCGCAGGCTTAAAATGTAGCCGTAGCGGCGCATGTCACCGCTCACGCCCACCGAACGCAGGGGCAAAAGCACGCTGAAGGCCTGCCATATCTGGTCATACAAACCGCGTTTTTTCAGTTCTTCGATGTACAGGTAATCTGCATCCTGAAGAATCTTGACTTTTTCGGGAGTGATTTCTCCAAGAATCCGCACGCCCAGCCCCGGGCCGGGAAACGGATGCCGTCCGATAATATTTTCTCCAACGCCGAGCGTTCGGCCGAGATTTCTTACCTCATCCTTGTAGAGCATGGAAAGCGGCTCGATAATGAGCCCTGCTTTTCTTTTTTCTTCGACCAGCGGGGAGCGGACATTATGATGGGACTTGATAACATGGGCTTTTTTGCCCACGCCTTTCCCGCTCTCGATCAAATCGGTATAGAGTGTGCCCTGCGCCAGAAATGCATGCGAAATATTCAGCTTTTTGACTTCTGCTTCCTGCACGGTGATAAACATGTCGCCGATGATGCGGCGTTTTTCCTCAGGGTCTGATTTCCCGTCCAAAGCAGACAAAAAGCGGTCGCGCGCATTGATGTGGTGCAGATGGGTGGCGCCGAGTTTTTTTAGGCTGGTCTCGACTTCATCGGATTCATATTTACGCATGAGGCCGGTGTCGATGTACATGAGATGTACTTGTTCAGGATCGAGAATTTTTAACAGCAGAGCGCCGACAACCGTGGAGTCGACCCCGCCGGAGATCAGCAATAGAACGTTTTCTTTCCCGACTTTTGTTTGTATTTCTTCAGAGATCGATTTTAAAAATGCCCCGACATTCCAGTTTTTTCCGCAGCCGCAGATGGCGATTGCAAAGTTTTCAAGGATTGTATTGCCAAACTCGCAGTGAGTGACTTCGGGATGGAACTGGATACCCCAGATTGGTTTTTGTGCATGTTTGATTACTGCGGGTATTCCGTTCTCTGTTGTCGCGGCAATCTCAAAACCCGGGGCAATCTCGTCTATCGCGTCGCCGTGGCTCATCCATGAGGTAAACCCGTTTGTGACCCCGTGCAGCAATATTGGTTCTTTTTCAAAAACAACCTTTGCGCGGCCGTATTCCTTTTTTGAGTGGGATATTACATCGCCGCCATTGTCATACATGGTCCGCTGAAGCCCATAGCAGATTCCCAGAATCGGAAGGCCCAGTGTATACACCGATTTGTCCGGTGCAGGCGAGTTTTCCTCGTACACACTTTCCGGTGAACCCGAAAGAATGATTCCTTTTACTTCTTCAAGCATGGAGGGAGTCAGTGCAGTGTCACAGGGAATAATGTCGGTATACACGCCGATTTCACGAATTCTGCGGCCGATAAGCTGGGTTGTCTGGCTCCCGAAATCAAGAATCAGGATTTTTTCCATGGATCCCGCCGTATCATCGTCTCGCTTCTGCGGTATCCGACAGATACCATGTTGATCGGGGTCTCGGTGTACTCCTCGATGAATTTAATATATTCCTTCGCCTCTTTGGGCAGGTCTTCATAATGTTTTATTTCCGACAAATCCTTTTTCCATCCCTTGAATGTTCTGGTAAGGGGTTTTACCTTGTTGAGCATGTCGATTGAAGACGGGAAGTCCTGAAGCGCCTTGCCATTATGGTCATAGGCAGTACAGAGTTTGATCTCATCCATTTTGTCATAGACATCAAGGTGGGTCAGCGCAAGGGAGTCGATAGAGTTGGTAAAACAGGCGTACTTCAATGCGACCAGGTCGAGATATCCGCAGCGGCGGGGGCGGCCGGTGGTAACGCCGTATTCGCGGCCTGTTTCGCGGACAAAGTCTTCCAGGTCTTTTTCCGATACCCGGTCAAACTCTGAAGGGAACGGTCCGTTGCCGACACGGGTAGAATAGGCCTTGAATACCCCGATGATATGGTCAAGATGCCGCGGGCCGACACTCCCGCCGACTGCCGCGCCGGCTGAACAGGACATGCCGGAGGAAACGTAGGGGTAGGTGCCGATGTCAATATCAAGTAATGTTCCCTGAGCCCCTTCGAACAGAATATTTTTCTCGCGGTGTTTGTACATGAAGGCAGCGAGATCGATGATCATCGGCCTTATTTTTTCTTTCAGCTTCTCCAGATATGCCTTGTCTTCATCTTCCATGTTTTCAACGGCAAAGCTGTCGAATATATCCCCTGCCCGGATCCCGGTGCGGAGGGCTTTTTCCGCATAGGCAAACCCGATACCCCGGCCGGTCGTTCCAATGGGGTGTTTTCTTTTTTTATCGTGGTCACTATCCATTTGTTTGTAACGGGGAAGTACCAGGTGTGCACGGTCGGAGATAAAAATTCTTCCTTCCCACTTAATATTCTGCGAGGTGAGGGTGGCAAGTTCGTCAAAGAGTGATTCGATATCAATGACCATACCGTTTCCGAGTACTGCTGTTTTGTCGGGTGAAATAATCCCTGACGGTACCAGGTGAAGTTTGTAGGTGGTATCACCGGTCACAATCGTATGGCCGGCATTTGCTCCGCCCGAAAACCGCACAATGATCTCTGCGTTTTCGGCGAAAAAATCCACCATTTTCCCTTTTCCCTCGTCACCCCATTGGGCGCCGATAACTACTACCTTCATCAGTATGATCCTCCGTATTTCATTGAATAGTTTGGTGCTTCCTGCGTAATATACACATCATGCGCGTGGCTCTCTTTGAGTCCGGCAGCCGTTATCTTTACAAATTTTTTGTATTTCCGCAACTCCCCGATATTGGAACAGCCGCAGTATCCCATGCCTTTTTTGAGCCCCGAAACCAGCTGGTATAAAAATGGCTGGAGGTCGCCCTTATAGGGAACACGTCCTTCAATGCCTTCGGGGACAACGGCGTTGCCGCTGACTTTCTGATACCGGTCGCCGGAGCCTTCACTCATCGCGCCGATTGATCCCATACCGCGGTAGGCTTTAAACATTCTTCCTTCGAAAATGATTTCCCGTCCGGGTGCTTCCTTGAGTCCGGCGAAAAGATTTCCGATCATTACAGTAGCCGCACCTGCGGCGATTGCCTTGGTAATGTCGCCGGAATATTTGATTCCGCCGTCAGCTATGACCGGTATCCTGCTTTTTTCCGCTTCAGCCGCACATTCCAGAATGGCGCTGAACTGCGGCATCCCGATTCCTGCGACAATCCGGGTGGTACAGATTGATCCCGGGCCGACGCCCACCTTTACTGCGTCTGCGCCCGCGTCAATCAGGTTTTTCGTTCCTTCCCGTGTTGCGGTATTCCCGCCGATGACACAGATATTCGGATAATTCTTTTTAATATCACTCACTGCGGAAAGGACGTTCTTGGAATCTCCGTGCGCAGTATCGACAACAACAAAGTCTACCTTGTTTTGAATGAGAAGCGGCATCCGTTTTGTATAATCCAGCGGAGAGACCGCGGCACCGACAATCAGCCGCCCCTTTTTATCGAGTGTGGCATCGGGAAACTGATGGTGTTTTTCCAGGTCTTTGACGGTGATAAGTCCCACCAGTTTGCCGTTCTGGTCGATGACCGGAAGTTTTTCAATGCGGTGTTTGTTGAATTTTGTCTGGGCGCTCTCTATATTGACCGATTCGGATTCCGTGATCAGATCATGGGTCATGACCTCTTCGACTTTTTTATTGTGGTTATCCAGAAACCTCAGGTCGCGGCGGGTGAGAATCCCGCAGAGTTTGTCGTTGTCGAGTACCGGTAAACCAGATATGCCGTGTTTCTCCATCAATCCGATCGCATTGGTGATTATTTCATTTTTATCAACAGTAACCGGACGGTCAATAATCCAGTTAAGGAACCGTTTCACCCGTCCCACCTGCCGGGCCTGTTCTTCCGGGGACAGGTTCATGTGAATGACTCCTGCGCCGCCTTCCAATGCCATGGCAATGGCGAGCTCCTCCTCGGTGACGGTGTCCATCGCAGCTGATATCACCGGTACATTCAGGGTGATGTTGCCCGCAAGGACCGTCTTTGTATTTATTTCCTGGGGCAGTACTTCCGAGTAGGAAGGAATCACCAGGACGTCATCAAAACTCAAACCTTCTGTGATGTTCATATTGCTCCCCCTCTAATCTCTTTCATGATTTTTTTGTATTTTTCTCCTGTTTTTTTTGCTTTTTTTGCCGCTATCCCGGTGTATTTCCCGGGATGAGAAAAGAAATCTGCGGCATTTCCCTTCATGACCTTCGCAAACTGTGTTTCAAGCCGTTTCCAGGTTTCTGGATTCTGCTGGAGTACTTGCGACAGCCGCTTGCCGGTTTTTTCCGACTCAAGGCTCGCGGTGCGTATTTTTTCATGGGCATCGGGTTCCCCGCCGAGCGCCAGAAGGATATAGGCGGCTTCCGCGAGAACCATATCTCCGGTAAAGGACAGATTTTCCTGCATCTTTTCGCGGACAACCCGCAGGGAATTCAGTACCTTGATCATTCTTTTTACCGCAAAACTGAAACCGGTGACATATTCTACAATAAAACGCTGACTCGCCGAGTTCGTCAAATCGCGCTGATGCTCGGAAATCTGGTCCATAAAGAATGTCATCACCCTGGGGAAAAATGCCTTCCACAGGCTTTTGACGTGTTCCGAGTTCCAGGGATTGCGTTTCTGAGGCATTGTGGATGATCCCACCTGGTCTTTGCCGAACTCTTCCCGGACCTCGCCGATTTCGGAGCGCTGCAGGTTTCGAAGGTCATCCGCCAGATTCGCGATGATGCCGAAACAGGTATTGATTTCCAGCAGCAGTTCCAAAAGGTATTCCGGTTCCACGAGCTGGGTTGAATGTTCACTCGGGGAAAGATCCAGCATTGAAAGAACTGATTCTTCAAGCTTTTCAGGATCTGCGGTGATCATGCTGGTCGCATTATAGGCGCCGACTGCGCCGGCGAGCTTGCCGCAAAGCGTTTTGGACTTTGCATCAATCCGCTGAACCGATTTCCCGATCCGGGAGGTGTATTCTGCAAGAGCGAACCCGAATGTAATGGGTACTGCGTGCTGTCCGTGTGTCCGGCCCACCTGCGGGGTTTCCGCTTCCTCGATGGTACGGTCGCTTAAAATGGTGCCGAGTTCAGTGAGCATGGGCAGGACGACATTGCGTACTGCATCGCGGATTCTCATTGAAAAAGCAGTGTCAAGAATATCGACAGAGGTGGCGCCGAGATGAACAAGCGGTTTCGCTTCGTCGGGGACGAATTGCTTTAATACATTAACCAGTGCGCGGATGTTGTGCTGGGTCTTTTCTTCCTCTTTGTAGACATCCTCTGGTTTCACCTTGAGCAGGGCTTCGTCGAGCTGATGCTTCAGTTTTTCCTGTTTGTCTTTCGGGAAATCCATGTACGACAATAGCGACTTCGCCAGGGCTACTTCTACTTTGAGACAATAGGTAATGGTGGCTTGTTCACTAAGATAAAGACCAAGCTGTTCATGTACTTCTTTATTGGAAAGGTAGTAACGATGATCCAGCGGCGAAATGTTTAAGAATATATCTCTCTGTTCCATACACTATTTTACCCAAAAAAAAGGGAGCGTCAATACTATTTTTACTTGAATTTATGGAATTTTAAAAAATACGCCCAAAATGCACGAAAAAAAGAATTGATATTCATGACGCAATCCATTAAAAAGAAAGTATGAGAAAAACTAATGTTTATTTGGGGCTGTGCTTTGTTTTTTTATCAGGTATGGCCGTCATCTTGGGCAGCTGCTCATCAATGCCGCTTCCCGACAAGGCCGAAGACTCGCTTTTTTGTGTTCTTGCCGGGAAAGCAGGCGAGACTGACGGGCTCATCAGCCTGGGAGGAGCCGGAAAAATTACCTTCACCGGTCCCGAAATTTTTTCGTTTGATCTTAAAGCAGGTGAAGATATTATCCTGAGAAAAAAAATACCTGCCGGAGAGTATGCAATCAGTTTTGACCGGGAAATTGAAAAAACACCTTTTCCCGCTGCGATTACGGTAGAGGCGGGGAGCGTCACCTTTTTCCAGTTTTATTTTTTATTTGACGGGAAAACCGTGTATACAAGATACGTATCAAATATCGAGCGGAAAAAAACCCTTGCACTTCTTTCCGATTTTATCGGCTTTGAAAACTGGTTTGGTTTCCGCTATATCGGCTTTGAGAACCTGAAACCGAAAATGTTTCTGGGAAACAGGACGCATGTGCTCGCTATCACAGGATCTCCGATGGATGCCTCGGTGCTGATAGACGGGGATTCATGGGGAACGCTTCCGTTCAGTGAAGAGTTTTCTGACGCCAAATATACTGTTGAAATTATCAAAAAGGGATACGAACCAGTTCGCAAACTCGTTGATCTGACGAATGACATTTCACTTAAGATAGATCTGAAACCTGCGAAAGCGGGTACTCCGCTGGTCGTGATGAAGGATTTTCGCATTATGGTCATTCCCTTTCAGAGCAGGAGCGATGACGGGGAGAACCCGTATGGCAACCTCTTTCCCGGCTCGTTTTCGGTTACCTTCCGGAACAACCGACGGCTGGAAATACTTGACCTGGGCGGTGCGGTAAATATCAAGGCGAGTATTGAGCCGGATTTTTCTGTTGCCGAAGAAGCCGGAGCTGACCTGGTGATTACCGGCGAATACTATTTTGAGGGGGAACACCTGTATATCCATCCGGTTTTATGGGATGTGAAATCGGAACGGATCAAGTATTCAAATACATTTATTAGTCCTGCGGGGTTTTCTGTTTTTACCGCAGTGGACAACATGGCCGAGGAGTTCTCGCGGGAAGTCTCCCGGGTGCTCCCCGAAGCAGGAGAGCCTATTGTCGAAAAAGAGGAGATCGTCACTGAGGGAATGATTGATTACGAAAAAAAACTGTTCGTGGATAATGTCCTGACCGAACGCGCGGCAGAAAGCAGTTTTATTTATCTTTCCGGAGGAATGGGCGGGACAATGGATAATATTATGGCAGAAGACTATATGGGGGGAATAGATTCTTTGAGAAAAAACGACGGGCCCGGATTCATGGTGAGGATCGGGTACATGTACATGTTTACAAAAGATTTGGGGATTACCGTAAACGTAATGGGATGCATTGGGGAACTTCATTCTCAGGATGCCATGACAAATTATGAGTTTCCCAATCCCTATTTTGATTTTTTTCTCTTTAGCGGGCTTACTTACATTTTCGCGACACCGACCGCGGATCTGTACTTTGTAGTCGGCCCTGCTGCGGGATATATGCCTGCCGTCGATTATATCAATGAGGCAACGAATATGACCCTGAATTCGCACTACTATGCGGGGCTCAATATGGAGGTGGGATACCGGTTCTATTTTCAGGACAATGTGAGCCGTAAGCCGTTCTATATGACCCTTGGGCTGATGCTCGACCTCATCCAGTTCCAGTTCGGGGATATTGACGGCGTTCACTGGGTCCCGATCCAGTTCAATCTTTTTGTCGGGGGAGGGCTGGTCCTATGAAACATGCAGGGTTACTCCTCCTTCTAATGTCAGCCGTGCTGTTTAATTTGTCCGCACAGGAACCGCAGAAGGTGCTTCAGCGGGTATTTGTCGAACAGGCGGCTACGGAACTGTTGGTCAATAAGGATTATTTTACATCGCTTCCGGAAACGCTTTTTTCATTGATTACCATAAAGCAGCCGGTTATCCGCGTAACAGTTAAAGATGACGCCCATACAGTATTGCTCATGTCCGTTGGTAAAAACGGGGACAATGCCGCGAAAATGACGTTCAGTATCGTCAACAAGGAAAAAACGATCGATACAGCGGTCTTGGATTTTACAGTGTCTCCGCTGCCCCTTGAAAAAATCCATACATTTCTGCAGCAGACTGCTTCTGTGTTCGCCGGGAAACTGGGGCCTGTGCCCCCGCTGGTACGGGTCACCTCGCTTGTCCAGAATGAGGAGCTCCGGAATACAATCGCAGGCATCGAGTTCGAGGAAGCAATGACAAAACCCTTCGAGATCACCCTGTCATCGTATTTGCTTCAGAAAGTGCCAGCCGAGAACGGCGGCATGATGCCGCAGTTTGCCATCCCTTTCCCGATCTACCTTGATTTCACCTGGTTTTTTACCCCAAACAATGGGATTGATTTTTCGCTTTACTTTGAATTCGCGGAATTTGGAGTGAAAGTGCCGGATGGCAATTCTGTACCAGCGGATGTCTTTGCCATTTTGGGAGGAGTTGGGTATACCTTCCAGACTTTGGGGAGGTTTCAGGCGGCATTCGGTATCGGTATATCCGCCGGTGTTTTGCTGGCAATTCCGCAGCAAAACGTCGAAGATAGTGGAGCCGCAATTATTTATAATACGGGAGATCTTGTTCCTCAGTTTATGACCATGCTGCGGTTAAAGTTCATTGTTTCATACAATTTTACCGAGAATTTCGCGGTTTTTTTGAGGATCGGCGCACAGTTGAATATGCAGAAACTCATCCTGGAAATGGCTTTTGGATTGGGCAGTCCCGATTCGCTGGAATGTGAGGCGTTTTACGGCCGCTTTGAAGCAATTGGAATTGGTGTATTGTACCGGTTTTAATAGAAACCGGTAATTGCGGATAATTTTCTATTTTCACAAATTATTTAAAAAGGTATAGTGATTTGTATGGATATTCCGCAAATTATTACCATAAAAGATATTGCAGAAAAAGCAGGCGTCTCGATTGGAACTGTTGATCGGGTTGTACACGATCGCGGGAGAGTGTCAGAAGAGACCGCAAAAAAAGTCCGTGCCATCATCGAGGAGCTTGGGTACAAGCCGAACATGTTTGCCAGCCGTTTGTCGCGGTCAAAGATTTATCAGTTTGGCGTTCTCGTTCCAAAACGCGAACAGGACAGTCATTACTGGGAGACCTCTCTTTTGGGTGTGGAAAAAGCAGCAGAGGAATTGGGCCATTACGGCATTCAGGTCAAGTATTTCTTTTTTGACCGGTATGCTTCTGAATCTGCTTTTTTCCAGGTCGTGGATGAGATGCTTGCCAGCCGGATCGACGGGCTGCTGATTGCCCCGGTAGCACATGATCCGGTGGTCAAGCTGATAAAGAAAATCAAGAAGCACATTCCCTTTGTTTTTATGAATACGATGCTGCCGGAATTCCAGCCGGTTTCGTTTATCGGGCAGGATTCCTATCAGAGCGGGGTTGTCTGCGGCAAGTTGATGCAGATTTTATTGCGGAATCAGGGAACTGTTGCCGTCATTCTCCCGGTTCCGAATGACATGCATATCCGCCGGCGCGCTGATGGATTCCGGCTGCAGTTCAAGCATGATCAAATGGTTTCCATCAAAGAATACGAAACAGATAATTTTGAAGATAAAAACAGTTGTCAAATGCTGCTGGAGCATGTTTTCGCAGACAGTCCCGATCTTCAGGGTATTTTTGTCACGAATGTCTGTACCCATTATGTGGCCTCGTTTATTCAGAATCATCAACAATACGGTAAAAAAGTGAGTCTGATCGGCTACGACCTGATTCAGGAGAATATCGACTTTCTGAAAGTGAACATGATTGACTTTCTTATCAGCCAAAAACCGGAAAGGCAGGGGTATGAGGGGATCTATACATTGTATCGGACAGTCGTATTAAAGGAAAAATGTCCAAAAAATATTCTCATGCCTATTGACATCATCACGAAAGAGAATGTATCATATTACATTAGCAATAAATTTTGACTTGTATGATGCGTTATCGTTAACGCATCGTTCGGCAGGGTGAACCCGCTCGGGGTGCATTTTTTTACCTTTATTGCGTTAACGATAACGCACATTGTCGGAAACCGAAAAATCGGCAGGATGGAAAGACTTTCTGCTTTTAATGTTTTGAAATAGTTTTTTCTGCTTCCGGGGAAGCAATGAAATATTTTTCCGGGTTCACAAGGAACTTCGCACAAAAGCGGGGACTGGACCGGTGTTTCAGGAGCAAAATGTTTCCATGAAGGATCAATGTGTTATCGGCGTAGATTTTGGTACTGACTCGGTCCGTTCGGTGATTATCAATTCCTCTGACGGAAGTGAAATTTCCTCTTCGGTCTGTTATTATTCCCGCTGGAAAAAGGGCGACTATTGCGATTCCGGAAAAAACCAGTTCCGGCAGCATCCGCTTGATTATATCGAAGGAATGGAATCTTCCATTAAGCAGGCTCTCGCATCCGCTCCGGCGGGGATTGCCGGGGCAATCAAGGGGATTTCAGTTGATACCACCGGATCCACGCCTGTCGCGGTGGATAAAACCGGTATCCCGCTTTCCATGAATATTCCATTCACCAATGACCCCGATGCCATGTTTATACTTTGGAAGGATCATACAGCGGTCGCCGAGGCTGCTGAAATAAATGAACTTGCGCATTCGGGAACATATGAAGACTATACAAAATATGTCGGCGGGGTGTATTCGTCGGAATGGTTCTGGGCAAAACTGCTGCACATTATCAGAAAAAACAAATCTGTCCGCGAGCATGCGTTTTCATGGGTCGAGCATTGTGACTGGGTGTCGGCCATGCTCACCGGAAATACCAACCCCTTAACCATCAAGCGCAGCAGATGTGCTGCAGGGCACAAGGCCATGTGGCACCCTTCGTTTGGCGGACTTCCCCGAAAAGAATTTCTTGAACACCTTGATCCCTTGCTGAAAGGGATCAGAGGCAGGCTTTTTGACCACACATTTACCAGTGATGTGCCGATGGGAACGCTTTCTTCCGAGTGGGCTTCCCGTCTTGGACTCTCTCCCGATGTGGTGATCGGTGTGGGAGCATTCGATGCACACATGGGTGCTGTCGGCGCAGAGATCGAACCGTATATTCTTTCCAAGGTGATGGGAACCTCCACTTGTGACATGCTGATTGCCCCGAACAAGGAAATCGGCGACAAACTGATTGCGGGAATTTGCGGACAGGTTGACGGGTCAATTATTCCCGGAATGATGGGGATGGAAGCGGGCCAGTCCGCATTTGGTGATGTCTATGCCTGGTTTGCCGATGTGCTCGCCTGGTCGGCAAGGTGCCTTGTCCTCGATGACAATACCGGCCGAAAGATTGAAGGCGAAAAACTTTCCGCCTACATTATAAAAGAACTCTCCCGTGAGGCCGAAATTCTCATTCCCTCGGAACAGAGCATTGTCTCTCTCGACTGGATGAACGGCAGGCGCACTCCCTATGCGAATCAGGAACTGAAGGGAGCGCTCCTGGAACTGAATCTTGGATCAAGCGCTGCGAAAATATTCCGGGGACTGGTAGAGGGGACGGCATTCGGCGCAAAAAAAATTGTCGACTGTTTTCAGACGCAGGGTGTACCTATAAAAGGTGTTATTGCTCTAGGCGGAGTTGCAAAAAAGTCGCCATTTGTCATGCAGATTGTCGCGGATGTACTGGGGATACCTATCCGGGTCGCGAAATCCGACCAGGCCTGCGCCCTGGGCGCTGCGATGTTTGCAGCGACTGCGTCCGGAATTTACAAAAAGGTTGAAGATGCCCGGAATAAAATGGGTAACGGCTTTGAAACGACCTATACCCCCAACAGGGAGCGGGCCGGAATATATAATAAACTGTATAAAAAGTACGAACAGGCGGGATCGTTTGTTGAGCAGGCACTCCATTCATGATGTCTGCACCATTTTAGACACTGCAAGGAGCAGGTCGTGGGAAATTTTACCGATTTGAAAAAAAGGGTTCTTGAATGTAATCTCGAATTGCCCAGACACAAACTTGTGAAATTTACGTTTGGAAATGGCAGCGCAATAGACCGTGACGCGGGTGTTGTGGCAATCAAACCGAGCGGTGTTGCCTATGAAACACTCACTGCCGGGGACATCGTTCTTGTTGACCTTGAAAACAAAATTGTGGACGGAAAGCTTTGTCCCTCTTCCGATACCAGAACTCATGTCGTACTCTACAATAATTTTCCGGAAATAGGCGGGATCGTGCACACCCACGCAGCGTACAGTGTTGCATGGGCACAGGCGAGAAAACCCATCCCCGTGTTCGGAACCACCCATGCCGATCATGTTTCCATTCCGGTTCCCTGTACAGCCATCATGAATGATACCCGGGTAAAAGGGGATTATGAGACTGAAACCGGATACCAGATTCTTGAAACATTTAAATATCTTTCATACCGGGAAGTGGAGATGGTTCTTGTCGCGGGCCATGGGCCCTTTACATGGGGGATGACGCCGGAAAAGGCGGTCTATAATGCTGTGGTGCTTGAAGAACTGGCGAGAATGGCGATGTATACACTTTTGATCAATCCGGATGCAGGGGAACTGCCCGCTTCGATCATAAAAAAGCACTATGACCGGAAACACGGTGATAATGCCTATTACGGACAGAATGAAGGGAAACAAAAAAAATGATGAGAATATCAGAAATCAGGAGCAGTGTTTCATGAACAATATTGCAGAAGTTCGGTGCGGACTGGTCGCGGTGAGCCGCGATTGTTTCCCCCTGGAATTATCCCAAAAACGTCACGAGCGTCTTTATGATGAATGTAAAAAAGCCGGCCTGATTATCGAAAAAATAGATCCGGTTGTGGTGACAGAAAAAGATGTTTTAAAGGTGCTCGAAACATTGAATCAGAAAAACATTAATGCACTTGTTATTTATCTGGGAAACTTTGGCCATGAAACACCAACAACCATGCTCGCGCAGCGTTTCTTTGGGCCGGTCATGTTTGCGGCTGCCGCTGAGGAAACAGGCGACAATCTCGTAAACGGCAGGGGTGATGCCTACTGCGGCATGCTCAATGCATCCTATAATATTGGACTGCGGAAACTTCGCCCGTATATTCCTCAATACCCGGCAGGGACTGCGGATGAAATTGCCGTGATGATAAAGGATTTTTTGCCGGTTGCAAGAGTGTATATCAGTGTAAAAAAACTGAAGATTTTTTCTTTTGGCCCGCGGCCGCAGGATTTTCTTGCCTGCAATGCTCCGATCAAACCGTTGTATGATCTCGGTGTGGAAATAATGGAAAACTCCGAGCTCGATCTGTATGACATCTGCATGTCAGCTCAAAATGACAAAAGGATTGATGAGGTCGCGGCTGATATGGCAAAGGAGCTGGGTGGCGGCAATACCTATCCGGATATGCTGAAAAAACTGGCGCAGTACGAGGTCGCTCTGCTGAATTTTATGGAGGAGAATCTCGGTGCGTCTGAATACGGTATTTTTGCAAACAAGTGCTGGCCGTCATTTGAAAAATATTTCGGGTTTGTCCCCTGCTATGTCAACTCCCGGCTCGCGTCCCGGGGGATACCAGTGGCCTGCGAAACAGATATTTACGGCGCATTAAGTGAATACATAGCTGCAGCCGCCACTGATTACCCGGTGACGCTGCTTGATATCAATAATACCGTACCGCCGGATTTGTACGCGGCGGAGAAGAAAAATATCGGTGACTACAAACTGACCGACCTTTTTATGGGATTCCATTGCGGAAACACACCATCATGCTGTTTGGTGAATCCGAACATGCAGTATCAGCTGATTATGCACCGTCTGATGGAAGCGGGAAAAGATCCGGATATTACCCGGGGGACACTCGAAGGACAGATTGCCCCTTCAAAAATTACCCTGTTCAGACTGCAGACGACCGCGGATACACAACTGCGGGCCTATATGGCAGAGGGCGAAGTATTGAATGTCAATCCGAAATCATTCGGTGCAATTGGTGTTTTTGGAATTAAAAACATGGCGCGGTTTTACCGGCATGTGCTGATAGAAAAACGATTTCCGCATCACAGCGGCATTGCGTTCAAACATGCGGGCCAGACTTTGTTTGAGGCCCTGAAATTACTCGGGGTGGGAGATATCTCGACAAATATTCCCGGTAAAGATTTGTATCCGGGTGAAAATCCATATTCATTAATTAGGTGAAAGGAGGGAATCACTTTTTACTGTTTTTAGTGACGAAGCATTTCCGGGGAAATTTTTCGTCGATTTAATTATTGTTCCCGCAAGGGAAAGGAGGAAGAGTATGAAGAAAAACACAAGTAAAATTATGGTTATTTTAGCCATAATTGCCATGGTAAGTACCTTTATGGTGTTTACTGGATGTCCGGGAGATGATGCAGCGGGGCTGATCAAGGTAGGCATCGTAAATCTGCCGCCGGAAGAATCCGGCTATCGGCAGGCCAATGTTGAAGCCATGAACAATGTCTTCTCAACGGCGAACGGCTATGAGGCAAAACAGACCAATACCGGCGACAACAGCGAGCAGATTGCTGCGGCGAAAGGGTATATTCGGGATGGAGTGGATTATCTCCTGATCTCGGCCCAAAACGCGTCTGGTTGGGACGACACCTTGAAGTCTGCAAAAGACGCAGGTATCAAGGTTATTCTCTTTGACCGTCCGATTGATACGGATGTGTCGAACTATCAAGCTGCACTTCTCTCGGATATGGCGTATGAGGGGAAAATGGCAACAGATTGGGTACTGAGCCTGGGTCTGAAACCGACTAATCTGGTCCTTATTCGTGGTGCAATGGGTTCCGGGGCTGAAATAGGTCGAAGTGCTGCAGTGCTCGAAGCTCAAAAAGCAGGGAAGCTCAAGATCGTGGCCGATGGAACGGGTGGAGACAGTTGGAGCCTTGAAGAAGCCCGTAAAGTGGTTGAAGCCGCAATTGCTGCAAAGAAGGATTTCAATGTCATCTACGCGCAGAACGACGGTATGGCTCAGGGCGCTGTTCAGGCACTCGAGGCAGCTGGTATCACCCATGGCAAGGACGGCAAGGTCAAGATCATTGGTTTTGACTTTAACCGTTTTGCGCTACGCAACGTACAGGCCGGTTACTGGGATGCTAACATGCAGTGCAATCCACGTCAGGCAGCCGAGATTTCCAAATGGATCAAAAGTGGCAAGCTCCCGAGCGGAATCATCTATCAGGAAGAACTGCTCGTTACTACTGACACTATAACCGACGAAATCATCGACACATGGGGTATCAATGCCGATCCTGGCAAGGGTAAAATAACAAGGTAGTTGTTTTTTTGGCAAGATTTCACAATCGATGAGGTTGTGTTGAGCGGTGCGGTGTCCGGATACGTCCGGCACACCGTACCGTCGTTAATTTGTGTGGTACTTGAAGGGGGTCCTTGTTGCAATCAGAAAAAATTATTGAAATGGAGGGTATCTGTAAATCCTTTCCAGGGGTCAAAGCACTGAGTAACGTAGACTTTGCACTTCGAAAGGGTGAGATCCATGCCCTTATGGGTGAAAACGGAGCGGGCAAGTCCACGTTGATAAAGGTCATCACAGGGGTGTACGAAAAGGACGCCGGCCGGATTGTTATAGATGAAAAGCCGATCCACTTTAAGTCGCCTCAGGAAGCGCAAAACTCAGGGATAGGCACGGTCTATCAGGAAATAACGCTTTGCCCCAATTTGACGGTAGCGGAAAATATGTTTATCGGCCGCGGCCGAAACGCTTTCGTTCAATGGAAGGAGATGAATGCAAAGGCGGCAAAACTGCTTTCCTCCCTTGGTATCCCGGCGAGTCCGACCCAGGAACTTTCAAGCTGTTCGCTTGCGGTCCAGCAGATGATCGCGATTGCCCGTGCGGTTGATATGGACTGCAAAGTTCTTATCCTGGACGAGCCGACGTCCTCCCTTGACGAAGACGAGGTGAAAAAACTCTTCGAGCTTATGCGCGAACTGAAAGCCCGGGGCGTGGGGATTATCTTTATTACCCACTTTATCGATCAGGTATACGAAATCAGTGACAGGATTACAGTGCTTCGCAACGGTGAATTGATCGGTGAATATGCAGTATCCGAGCTTCCCCAAATCGAACTTATCGCGAAGATGATGGGGAAGACTCTTGATGATGTCACAAAGATAAGAAAACATGAGCCTGTTACATCCAAGGCCAGCATACCGGTTTTCGAGAGTAAGGCGCTTTCGAGCGCCGCAGGGGTACGACCCTTTAACTTTACCATTCAAAAGGGCGAGGTAAACGGGTTTGCCGGCCTGCTCGGCTCCGGGCGCAGCGAAAGTGCCCGCGCAATTTTCGCCGCCGACAAGGTGACAGGCGGTGAAGTGAAGATTAAAGGGAAGAGAGTAAAGATCAAGACGCCCCTGCACGCCATGAAACAGGGAATCGGCTATTTGCCGGAGGACCGCAAGGGCGATGGAATTATCGACGAGCTATCGGTTCGTGACAACATTATTTTAGCCTTGCAGGTCATGAAAGGTTTTTTCAAGCCTTTTTCGCGGAAACAGGCTGAATGCTTTTCCGACGAGTTTATAAAGAGTCTGAAAATCAAGACTCCTTCGGTCAACACGCCAATTTCATCACTTTCCGGCGGAAACCAGCAGAAGGTCATTCTGGCCCGCTGGCTGCTCACGAACCCCGGGTACCTGATCCTGGATGAACCAACACGGGGAATTGATGTTGGAACAAAGGTGGAGATTCAAAAACTTGTAATCAAGCTCGCCGAAGGCGGAATGAGCCTTACATTTATTTCTTCGGAAATTGACGAAATGCTTAGAACCTGTTCCAGGTTGATTGTTATGAAGGACCGTGAAATTGTCGGGGAACTGGCTGGAATGAATGTGACGGAACATGATGTCATGCATGCGATAGCCCAGGGAGGAGAAAGATGATTAATATGCAAAGGTTGAAACAACAGATATCTCATCTAATCCTCCCCCTCTCGGTTCTGGTGATCCTCCTTGTCATTAATCTGATAAAGGGCCCCGAATATTTCAGCATCACCATGACAAACGGAGCATTTTACGGGCCCATACCGCTTCTCCTGGACCACGCCTCGGAGTTGGTTATTCTGACAATAGGTATGGCCCTGGTTACTGCGGCCTCACGAGGCCAGGATATCAGTATAGGGGTGGGTGCTACCATTACTTCCGCTGTATTTGTTTTGTTCGTCCTTAATGCCGGTGAAGCTTCGTTATTGACTATCGTGGCAGGTTTCCTCATCAGCTGCGTGGCCGGGTTGGTCATCGGCGCATTCAATGGAACCCTGGTTTCAGTATTCAAGGTGCAGCCAATGATTGCGACCCTCATACTGTTAATGGGGGGCAGGTCCATCGCTTTTTTGATTGACGGCAAATTATCTCCCTTGCTGGATAACCCTATATCGAAGCAAATCGGCACCTCAATAACAATATCGGATCAAATCGGCACCGAAATATTTAATGTGCCAATATCGACTCCAATCATCCTTACCGCCGTTTTCATCGCGATCACTGCTTTGGTACTCAAGACCACGAATCTCAGGCTTTATGTGGAATCTGTGGGGATCAACCCAAGTGCTGCGCGGCTGAACGGTATAAGCCCGAAAAAGATTATATTCCTGACCTTTTTAATTATGGGAGTCTGTACCGCGGTCGCGGGTTTTATCGCAGTGAACAAGGCAGCTCGCCATGACTCCAGCAATCTGCTCAAGTTTATCATGATGGACGCGATTCTCGCGGTAGCAATAGGCGGAAACTCTCTTTCCGGAGGAAAGTTCAGCCTTACCGGTGCTATTATCGGCGCGTACACTATAGAAATGCTGAGCCAGACCCTGCTCAGGCTGGATGTAGGGACCGAGACGCTTCGGGCCTTCAAAGCGGTGTTCATTATCATTCTCATGGTAGTTGCATCGCCTGTGGTCAGGGATTATGCCGGGAAAATCCTGCAATTTGCCAGGCAAATACTGCAGAAGGTTCGAACCAGAGGAGGTGGAGGCGCCGAAGGTGGGACAGGTGCACCAGACGATACAGACGTTGCGGGCCCGGACATACCCGTGAAGAAGGAGGAGTAGGATGGGAAATCAGGAAGCAGTCAAACCAAAAAAAAGATTATCGAATTCGAATCTTCTGTTTCTCATCGCCGGGGTCATATTTGTACTGATGTACGTGGCAGCAATTTTCATTTATCCGGAAAGTTTTCTGCAGTTTCAGACATTCTTTGACCTGTTCAACAATAACGCTCCGCTCATCATCATGACGCTGGGTCTGTGTATCGTTATGATCGGCGGCGGCATCGACATTTCCATTGGCTCAGTATGCGGTCTGGTAACCATGGTCTGTGCTGTTTTGCTGGAATCGGGAATAGGGAGCGTGTTGGGTGCCTGGAGCGTGTTGGGTGCCATACTTCTTGCGATAGTCACAGGTTTGGCATTTGGTCTTCTGCATGGATATCTTGTTGCATATCTGAAAATACAACCATTTATCATAACACTGGCAGGATTATTCCTGGCGAATGGACTGATGACGACGATCCACAAAGATCCGATCAATGTGAACAATGTGTATTTCAAGAGCCTGATGGAGCCTTTGAAGCATCCGGACCTTGGCACGGTAAACCGGCATAACGTTTTTATCCCCTTTGAAATCAAGCAGGGAGTCATCATTGCGCTGGTACTTGTTGGTCTCCTTGTCGTCCTTATGAAGTGGACGCGTTTCGGACGCAATGTCTACGCTGTTGGCGGCAACAGTCAGAGTGCTCTGATGCTCGGGATCAATGTAAAAAGAACGGTATTCTTCACCTACGTGATATGCGGATTGACCGCAGGTATCGCGGGCTTTGTGTGGCTCTTGAGCACGGGAGGCGCCAATGTCGGGAACGCGGCGGGATTCGAAATAAAAGCAATAGCCTCGGCGATCATCGGCGGCACGCTTTTAAACGGCGGCGTGGGGAACCTGCTTGGCTCGCCGATAGGCGTGGTGACCCTTGGGACAATCAACGAAGTAATCCGTGTGGCGGATATCCCGTCAAATTTTCAAACCATAATAAGCGGGCTCATGCTGTATCTCTTTATCGTGCTGCAAAGTATCGTTATGTCATTACGCAGCGGGAGGAAATTCAGAATTGATCTGCCGCCCTGGCTGAAACCGCCCTGGTTGCGGAACAGGAAAAAGGAAGAAAGCCAGGAGATGAAAAAGTGAAAGGGAATTTTATCATAAACCCCGTTTTTGGTTTTTATGGATGGCTGCGGTATAATTTGGTTAAATTGTAGCCATTCGGATGTAAAAAAGTTTTTTCAGCCTCTTCCCTCCGTTTAAAGAAAGAGGTGCTGAGACAGGAGGCCGGCAGTTTGCCGGTCTCCTGTTTTTTTTTTTTTACAGTATGGTAATGACGGGTATTCGAATAAAATATTATCTGTGTTTTTTTCTGGCTTCACGAATTTTATCTTTAATGCGCTCTCTTTTTCTTTTGCGGCGTCTGTCGAGTTCTTTTTTGCGTTCGCTTTTCTTGTGCACCCGTGTTTCTCCTTTTTTGGTAAAGTATAAATTTGATTCAGTTTCTGGAATATATCAAATAAATGGTTCTTGCTCAACAGATAAATGCTGAAAAATGCATTTTCTGCGGAGTGTGAAAATCATACCCCGGCAGGGCCCCGGGATGTGGAATTATGATAGGTGTTCATGTTTTCCAGGCAAACTGTTTCCAGCCAATGCCTGTCTATTTCTCCGGTGAAGGGAATTTCAGACCCGTCACGGAGACAGAATAAACCGGTTTTTACAGGAAAGCCAGTAATTGCGGCGGCTGCATCGGCATACAGAAAGAGCTGTAATGTGTAGTCTTCAAGGCAGACAGTACGGTCAGTTTTGAAATCGATGACAATGGCAGTGCTGTTCAGAATAAACAACAGATCGATGATTCCGTTGAATAAAAAGGTTTTCTCCCCAACAGGATATTTCATTAAAAACGGATATTCGGTGTGCACGGTTTCAGCTTTTTTACACTGCATGCCGGTCTCCGACAGAAAAAACCGACGGGCGGCATCCTGTGCCTGTAAAATCATTATTGCGATGATCTGGTCATCGAAGCCGGACATCATCGAAACAGGTAATACGGAGTGTATTTGTTCTGCCGAACTGTCAACAGAAAGATTGCCTTTGAGCTGCTGCTCAATGATGTAATGGACAATGGTTCCCCATGCAGCGTATTCCTCCGGGGTTGAAAGGATGTCGTCGACAGGCAATTTGGGAAGCTGTTTGAATTGTTTTGATTTTCCTGTTTGTGTCATTGCCGTGTACAGCCGGTTCAGTGCCGAGACGGGATATTCATACGATTCAATCTGCCGATCCACTACAGGGGTTTTAAGAATGCTGTTGATGATGGCAGGGGCATCCGGTTTTGAAACAGGCGCCGCCATTGCATACAGTGTATCCTTGTTGATTTCATCAAACTGATGAAGAAAAAACATAAAATCCTGCTGCGGAAGGGTACATGTCCGGTCATCAGAAAAATCGAGACTTTCAAGAAGCATGGGAAGCATGGCTGTTGATGCAGATTTGTTTCGGCTGCTGACGACGCCGGAGAGGAGAAGGTGTGACCGGGCGCGTGTGAGGGCAACATAAAATAACCGCCTGAGCTCTGCAATTTTCCTGTTTTTCATATCTTCCCGGTTTTTGCGGTACAGATAATTTGAACCGCCCATATTCACCACCAGGCCGTATTCGCTGCTTGCTGCATATGCAGGATCAATCGGGTCGGCGCGGCCGATGTTCCCCATATTGGCAAGAACAACAACGGGAAACTCGAGCCCTTTTGCCTTGTGTATGCTCATGATACTCACCGAGTCTTCAGATTCCTGAATAATCTGGATATCCTCCAGTTTTTCGTACTTGCCAAGATTTTCCCTGACCATTTCAAGAAATATTTCGAGAGTTTCTCCCCGGCTGTCCGCCTGGCGTGCCAGTTCAAAAAAATAATCAAAATATTCTAAAAATGAATGATAACGGGGATTTTTAAGAATGAGGTACCGGTAGCCGAACCGGAACCAGATATCGGTGACCAGCTGGGTGATCGGTGCAGTGTCTATTCGCTCTTTTATATACACATACAGTTCGCGGCCCCGCCTGTATTTTACTGTATCAGTCTCACCGAGAATGCACTCTTCAAAACACAGCACTCCGGAAAGCATCACGGAAACAAGGCCGTCATCTGACATATTGACCAGGGGGCTGCGAAGGAAAGCGGCATATGCTTCACGGTCATCGGGATGCAGGGCTGTTTGAAGGACAGCATAGATATCATTGACCGGGGCCTCCAGGAAGAGACTTCGGACGCCCTGCGTATTGTAGGGAATGTTCATCTGGCGGAACATTTTTTCAAAAATAATCTGGTTACCGGTTGAGCGCAGGAGGACTACAAAATCCCGGAATACTGCCGGCCGTACTGAGTCATTCTCTGCAGGAATCAGGAGGGATTTGTTTTCGACTGCAGTCCTGATAAACCGGGCAATCGTGAAAGCTTCCTGTTCGTCACGGATCAACCCTGTATCCTGTTCTTCATTCTTGTCTTCGGATTTTTCCTGTAAAAAAAAATGTATTTCCGGTACAGGATTGTTAAGGGGAAGTCCAGTCTCCAGCGGCATGAACACGGCGTCATACTCGTGCCGGGGAGCAGAAAGTACACGGCTGAAAATATGGTTGAAAAAATGGATGAGGCCGGGAAGGCTCCTGTAATTCTGAGAGAGATGGATCACCTCGCCGCCATAATCTGCAAGTTCCTGTTTTAATTTCTTGAAAACCGATACATCCGCACCCCGAAACGCATAAATCGACTGTTTTTCATCACCGACAAAAAACAGCTTGCCGGGTTCCAGGGATTCGGCGGATGGTATGCTGTCACCCAAGATATCCGTTTTTTCCGCCAGAAGGTACAACAGGTTTTTTTGTAATATGTTGTTGTCCTGGAACTCGTCGATCATGATGTATTTGAATTTTTGTTTGTACAGGGACCGAAGGTGGGTATCGCAGAGCAGGGCCTGCACCGCCATTTCGGCAACATCGCGATAGGAGACAATCCCGAGTGACCTCTTTTGTGTGTTGATCCCGGCCTGGAATGTATTCAGAAAATCAAAAAAATCTGCATGTTCGGGTTCATGCATGAGCATGGCAAGTATGCCGTGTATATCTTCAATGATCGTCCTCAGATGGATGATTATTTCCTTGAGTTCGGCTTTGACAGGTGTTGTCTTGCCCTTTGGCATTTCGAGTTTGAATTGCTTTGCCGCAGCAAACGCATCTGCAAAACTGTTATTCATGCAGAGAGATTGAAACCGTGCGCACTGCTCCAGAAATAATGCATAACCGGGTGTCTTTGAGCCTGCTTCAGCTGCCGTCCGCGAAAGCTGTAGACAGGAATACTCAAACAGCTTTTGTTTTTCGGCCAACAGTGCCGTGCAGGTTTGTATCTGTGTCTGGATCATGTGGTGAAAGTTTTTGTCTTCGGCCAGGGAAAAAGAGTCAATGGCAATATTCGGCAGGATGTTGACTGCAAGTTCATAAAACCCGTGCTGTCTGAAGAGGAATGCCAGGCCTATCCGCTTTGACTCTTTGAGGCAGAGCGAGAGGGATGTGCCCGAGGCAATGCGGTACAGTTCTTTTTCGTCAATGACAAAATCCTGTGAAATACCGAAGCGGGCGGCAGCGCTTCGGGCTATTTTTGCAGAGAAACTGTCGATGGTGCTGATCGATGCGTTATGAAAATCAGCAAGGCTTTTTTTTGCAAATTCCGCCGGTTCCTCGAGCAGCCGGTGATAGATGCGTTCATACATTTCAGCGGCGGCCTTATTGGTGAATGTGAGGGAAAGGATTTCGTCAATCTGTATGTGTTGTGTTTCAAGCAGCCATAAAAACCGTTCACTCAATACACGGGTTTTTCCGGAACCAGCTCCGGCGGTGACGACGGTATTCTGAAGGGAGGTGATTGCCTGCTTTTGCCCGAGGTTGAAATTGGCTGTTTGTTTTTCCATTTTAGGGAAACTATACCACATGAGGGGCTGCTGTCCAATAACCATTAATCAATGAAAAAATCGTGAAAAAAGTAACATGTTTATACTGTTTTTGTGTTGTGAACTTGAAAAATAAATTAATTGACATTTTTTAATAAATGTACTAATTTATTATTGTATTATGACATTAGTACAATTCTGATGTGAAGAAGTATAAGGAAAAATGAATATAATTGTTTTATAATGTTATTTAATTAAATAATATGAAAAAAAAATTTAATTTTATTGACGTTTTAATTAAAATTATATAATTTATCCTTAATTTAATTGATAAGGAGCAGGAAATGAATGTAATCGAGCTTGAAAAGGTAGAAAAAGATTATCCGCTTGGCGCAACAACTGTTCACGCTGTACGCGGAGTCGATCTTGCCATAAAAGAAGGAGACTTTATTTCAATTGTGGGTCCGTCCGGAAGCGGAAAGACAACGCTGCTGAATATAATTGGTTGTATCGATCACGCAACCGGCGGAGCGGTCAGGATCCATGGTGAAGACGTAACCACCTACAGTGACAAAAAACTGACAGACCTGCGTCTGCATACCATTGGATTTATTTTTCAGACATTTAACCTAATCCCGGTTCTGACAACATTGGAAAATGTCGAGTTTCCGTTGTTGCTGATGAAAAAAGCGAATTTGTCCAAGAAAGAAATTCGCGACCGTGCGGTCAAACTTCTTGAAGAAGTGGGATTGAATGATCAGATGAACCAGCGGCCGTTTGAACTCTCGGGCGGACAGCGGCAGCGAGTGGCGATTGCGCGTGCGTTGGTGACGAAACCGGCGATTGTGCTTGCGGATGAACCGACCGCCAACCTGGACTCTGACACGGGCGAGAAAATACTGACGCTCATGAAAGAACTGAATGTCATTGAAAAGACAACCTTTATTTTTTCTACCCATGATCCGGATATTCTGAAATATGCGAATGGTGTCGTGAAAATCAAAGACGGCCTGCGTGTCAGCTAGGAAAGGAGGATACAATGCTTATATTTAAAATTGCATGGAGAAATATCCTCCGGCACAAGGGGAAGAGTTTTATTATCGGGGGTATTCTGTTTCTTGGCGCGTTTTTAATGGTGCTGGGGAATGCGACCTCCAATGGAATGAACCGGGGAATAGAAGAAAACATGGTGAAAAGCTTTACCGGCCACATTCTGCTTATTTCTGACAAGGAAGAAGATAAAAAATTCCTGTTCCCCATGCTTCCAAAACCAATGAAGATTATCCAGGATTACGATAGAATCCAGACAATTCTGAAACAACAGGATTATATAAAGGATTTTCTGCCCATGACCCGCGGGGGCCTGGCAATTCTGGGTGAAGCACAGATGAGTTTTTTAATGACCTACGGATGTAATTTTGACGACTTTCAGCGTGTGTTCGGCAGTCCCTATGAGGCGGTCGAAGGTGATCTGCTGAAAAACGGCGACAAGGGAATTCTTATTAATAGCAACGGCCGCAAAAAGCAGCATGTGTTTCAGGGTTTCTGGCTGGTGCCGGAAGGGCGTGATGTGGTAGAGGCAAATTTAAGCGATGAGGCCAAAAAAGAATATCCTGACCTGGCAATTCGGCGTGAGCTGAATGTCGGCGCTTTTGGTGAATCGAATGCCTCGGACGATACGGTTCCTGTCAGGGCGATTGTGAAGTTTAAATCGTTGAACGGATTAATGGAGGACATCTCAATCATTGATATCGAAACGTACCGGAAACTGTTTGGGTATTTTACCGCCGAGGACATCGCAGAAGAGGTCCCTGTGGCGCAGCAGAAACTTTTGGCGGCTGGGGAAGATGATCTGTTCGGATCAGGTGATATTTTTGCGACGGGGGCAACCACCTCGGTCGCCGAACTGGAAAAGACAATCAAGACAAAGACAGTCATCAAAAGGGTGATCAATTATGATGACGCCGCGTTCAATTATATATCATTGGTTCTCAATCCCGGTGAAAGTATTGACGGTGCGATGGCAAAAATAGAAAATTTGATTGAAGCGGAAGGCCTCCAACTCCAGGCAGTCTCGTGGAGAACCGCTTCTGGACAGATTGCTGATTTATCAGATGTCGCTTCGGGTATCATCAACGTGTTTGTTTTCCTGTTGTTTATTGTGGCGATCATTATTATCGCCAATACCCTCAGCATGACTGCGATGGAACGGACCGAAGAGTTCGGGATGATGCGTGCGGTTGGCGCCCGGAAAGGGTTTATCGCCAAAATGTTTCTTTCAGAGACATTTTTCCTTTCGTTCATTTTTGGCGGCATCGGGCTTTTTGCCGGCGTTATCGTTACCTGGATAATCCGGCCCATTGGAATCGGCGCAGGCGGTATCGACTTCATCGAACTGGTATTCGGCGGAGAAACATTCCGGCCCATGCTTGGATTTGCGGGTCTTGTGAATGGAATCATCAACCTGCTGTTTGTGACAATATTTGCGGTCATTTACCCGCTGTTAGTGGCGAGAAAAATTACCCCGCTTGATGCGATCAACCGGCAGTAAAAGAGGATAGTGAAATGATAAATACAGACAATATATTTGAAATAATCATATTCCTGGGAATGTTCGGTTTTTTGGGATTTCTTGTGGTGAAGGCATTGATGTCCCGGATGGCAGTCCGGATAGGATTTCGAAATCTTACCCGGCAGTTTCGAAGAAACCTTATGTTGGGAGTTTGTATCGCAATCGGGATGGTCGTGCTGGTAGTCACCACTTCATTTACCAACGGGATGTCGGATATTTTATTCAATAAAATGATTGTGTACATGTCCGGTCATCTGCGTGTTGACAACAAGGAATATACTTCGCGCCGAATTGATGTGATACGCGATGTACCAAAAATAAAACAAAAAATAATGGAGACTGTCGAGGGGATTGACAGGGTGGAAGAAGAAGTCGGCGCGTTTACCCGTTCGTTTGGAAACGGCAAGTCCGGTTTGCTGATGCTTGTCGGCCTTCCCGAGGGATCGTCCTTTTATGAAGATACGGATCTTGAAGAGGGCAGTGTCTCTGATATATTCAAGCCGGATACTTTTCCCGGAATGGTGCTCTACAAGGGCGCAGCGAAAGATTTGAATGTAAAATTGAACGATACGGTGAAGCTTCAGTTTGAAACGATTTACGGACAAAAGCAGGTCGCGCAGCTGAAGGTCGTGGGGATTATCCCTTCGGAAAACATGTTTATGGATATGGCAGGATTCACCGATTCAAAAGTTTTGCGTGAGTATCTGAATATGCGGCCCCAGGAGGCAATCGGGCTGAATGTGGTGACAAAGTTTCCGGACAGTCCTGCGAGAGTGATTGCATCAGCAAATGCATTGTACACAGCACTGGTTCCGGAGGCCGCAGGGATCAAGGGAGATCTTGTGAAAGGCAGTACAAATATCAGTACTGATATCTTTGCCTTTGAAGTTTCCACGAACAAGGATGCACCGGCTTTACTTTCAGAAAAGCTGCAGTTTATATCCGGCCGACTTGATGATTTTACGAGTACCAAAAATGGTATTCTGCTTACCGAACCGCTGGCAAAAAAGCTGAAAGCTTCAAGCGGAACACGGCTCTCTCTCTCTTACCAGCCGAAATTTGATACCGATATGGTCAGCTCTGAAGTGATTGTCACGGGAATTGTATCGCCGGTCGAAGGATTTGCAGAGGAAACTGCGTTTGCCAATGAAGAAGTTTTTTACAAGGTATTTTTCTGGAACCTGCCAAAAGAGCCGGCTGTCGTGAGCCATGATAACGCTTTGTTTTCTGCACTGCTGCCCGAGTGGGATCGTCTGCCGCGTACCCCGGACAGCACGAGTTCAATGAAGAAAATGCTTAATTTAAACAAGGAAAACTGGAAAGGAACCCGGCTTGATGTTTCATCGATGTATGAGACGGCCAGTGCGGTGATCGATATAGAACGGGGGCTCAATATTGTTTCGTTTATTGCAGTGCTCATCCTCTTCTTTGTTATTCTGATTGGAGTTGTTAATACCATGAGGATGAGTATTCGGGAGCGGACCCGCGAAATTGGTACCAACCGGGCAATCGGGATGCAGCGCCATGATGTGCGTACGGTATTTGTTTTCGAAGTTGTGTTTCTCGCATTCTTTGCCTGTGTAGTCGGGGTGCTCCTTGGATTTGCGGTGATGTGGCTGCTTTCTCTGGCCACCTTTGATATCCCGGGAAACATGTTCAGCATGTTTCTGGTAAAAAAGCACCTGTATTTTTTACCGACATTCAAAGCAGTGTTTTTTACCTTTGGGGTTATCATGATGATTTCATACTTTATTGCATTCCGGACAGCACGGCATGCGGCGAACTTGCGTGCGGCTGATGCATTGCGGCACTATGAGTGATTGTTTTATTGAAAAAGTATCCATTAGTAAATGGAACTTTTTCAATAAATTCGGAGATTTTGATTTTTACCATCATGTTTTAAGGTAAAAATCAAAACTCCACGGACTTTAACAGTAAAGAAACGAGGAGGAATATATGAATATTTTTAAAATACTCTCAAAAATGCGGATTTTATTGCTGGGATTCCGGCTGATAATGTTTCCGGTGATGCTGGTCGGCGCTCAGGCGGCATTTGCTCAGTCAATTCCGTCAGTGCAGGAAATAATCGACTACGCGGATACCCACTATGAAGTGCGAAGCGACATGACGGCACAGGCCCGGATTACATCCAAGGATGTTGAGCAGGGAACAAAAATCATCGAGAGCGTGTTGTACCGCCGCGACCGTGATGACGCGTTTCTGATTGTGCTTTCATCGCCCGAGACCGAGCGCGGAAACGGGTATCTTCGGGTGGAAGACAATATGTGGATGTACAAGCGGAACACGCGGACGTTTACTCACATCGGCCGCGACGAAAAAATCGGCGGGTCAAATACCAGCGCGGGGGATATTGAAACACGAAAATTCAAGGAACTGTACAAGCCTGCAGTTGATGCGGCCGGCAAGGACAAGATCACTGCCGAAACAATCGGCAGTGCGAAGATTCCGGTATATAAAGTTGAAGTGACCGCAAAGGTGAACGATGTAAAGTATCCAAAGCTGATTATGTGGGTGACCCGGGACAAATATCTTGAGCTCAAGCGCGAGTGTTACAGTTTGTCGGGAACCCTCATGGAGACCGATTATTTCACCAATTACAAGGAGATCGATGGCCGGTATGTTCCGCTTCTGCAGAAATTTATCGATGAGATCGACAAGGGAAGTGTTTCGGTTTTTGAAATCACCGGCATTTCATTTGAAAAGGTTGATGATTACAAGTTCGATAAGAAGTATCTGGAAAGTTTGAGCAAATGATAAACTCACATAATCCAAATTGGGATTATGTGAGTTTATCCGGAGTTATGTTCCAAAATGGAATCTTGGAACATAACTCCACGTTAGATTGAAGAAA
>JAFGJO010000024.1 GCA_016929065.1 Spirochaetales bacterium
GAGTATCAATAAGGAAATCAGGAAATTCAGGAGAAGAATATCAATAAGGAAACCAGGAAATTCAGGAAAAGAATATCAATAAGGAAATCAGAAAATTCAGGAAAATATGAAAATAGGGGAGCCAGGAATATTCGGAATAGAAAAAGCACGCTGTTCATGGAATTTGTTTTGACGCGGATAATGGCTGTATGTATACTCAAAACAAAGGATTCACACTATGGACATTGTCAATTCGGTCGTGACGTATATACTTGGATTCAAGCCCTATGTCATGCTTCCGCTCATTATTTTTGTCTTCGCGGTCGTCTTTCGGGTAAAAATATCAACGGCAATAAAATCCAGCCTGATGATTGGGATCGGATTCATTGGTATTTTCATAATTTTTGATTTTTTTATCAGACATATTGCTCCGGCAGTTGAAGCGATGGTAAAAATGACCGGGCTTTCGATGAATGTCCTCGATGTCGGCTGGCCGCCGCTTGCCTCGATTGCATGGTCATTTTCTCTGGCACCGATGATGATCATCATTATCATGATCGTAAATATTATCATGCTTTTCTCTCGGCTCACAAAAGTGGTGAACATCGATATATGGAACTACTGGCATTTCATCATGGTATCAGCGTATGTGAATGCCGCGACAAACAATATATTCCTTGCAATCGCCGCAGGGATCGCCGCAGAAATATTCATTTTAAAGATAGCAGAATGGGGCGCACCAAGTGTAAAACGTCTGAGCGGACTTTCCAATATTGCCATCACCACACTTTCTGCCGGCGGATTTTATCCAATTGGTGTTGTCGGCAACTGGCTTCTTGAGAAAGTTCCGGGATTGAATAAAATTAAAGCGAATCCTGTTGCCATGAAAAATAAAATCGGTATTTTCGGAGAACCAATTCTTCTCGGTTTTATTTTGGGATTCGGCCTTGGGCTTGCCGCGGGATATGAAATAAAAAATATTCTGGAGCTTGCCTTTGCAGTCGCCGCAGTTGTTCTGCTGCTCCCGCTTATGTGTGATGTGTTGGGGAGCGGTCTCATGCCCATTTCTGAAGGCATGAAAGAGTTTATAAAAAAAAGGTTTCCCAAAATGGGCGAGGCATATATCGGGCTTGATAATGCAGTATTGATGGGGAACCCGTCCGTCATTGTTACTGGTCTTTTTTTAATGCCGGTTGCGGTTGCTCTTGCATTTGTGCTTCCGGGTATCAATTTTATTCCGATCGGTGATCTGGTGAATACCATGGCTCTAATCGTAATGATTGCGGTTGCCACAAATGGCAATGTTATCCGGTCTTTTATTATTGGAATACCCATGGTAATCGGCCAATTATATGTTGCTTCATATATGGCACCGACGATCACGAGCCTTGCAGGGAAATCCGGCTTTGATTTCGGCGAGTACAGGGGAGCGGTCACGAGTTTTCTGGACGGAGGCCTGCCGCAGCGGCTCTGGCTCTTTAAGGTGTTCGAGGGTAACTGGCTTGCACTGGTCTTGATTCCTGTTGTACTGGGATTTTTGTTTCTTGCCTGGCGTATTTCCCGGAGAGTAAATGTACAGATAAAAGAAGAGGAAAAAAACACGGTGAAAACAGAAGAAAAAAAGAAAAAGACTAATATGGCATAAAAACAATAAAAAGATTCTTTATTGGTGAATATTATTTTATTGTATATTCTTCTGCAAGCACGCAGGATTTTATTGTCCCATCCTGATAAAACCCGACCTGTGTATCAGATTGGATGATTCTCCCGTCCGATGACTGCCAGTTTTGGGCAAGTGTGATGCTTTTCACCGCTCGATTGTCATAATGCTGAATTGTGGTTCCTGCTTTATATACCATATTGTTTTCCGCTTTCCAGTCAGCGGCAATTGTATAGTATTCTGCTGACCCGTTTTCATAGAAAACAACTTCTGTATCTGCTTTTTCAACCATGCCATCGGGATCCGGTTTGTTTTTCGCGTATACAAATTTGTTGGGCTTGCCATCTTTGAATAGCATCATCTCTGTATTTGCCTTGACAACAAGTTCGTCTGAAACTGCCCAGTCAGCCGCAAGAATAAATTTATTGGGAAGACCATTATCATGAAAAATAATTTCCGTTCCTGCTTTTATTTCAAACTTCCACGGTGTGGTCCATTTTTTTGCGAGAGTGAACCTTTTTAAATTTCCAGAGTAATATAATTCAACCGGTGTGTCCGCTTTTACTATTGCTCCGGTCGGAGTTTCCCAATCTTCTGCCAGGACAAAGCGTTCGATGTTTTTTTCATTCAGAAATACTTCCGTATTCGCCTTGATGATCGAGCCGTCCGGTGTTTTCCATGGTTCCGCAATGGTATATTTTTTGAATTCCCCGGTAGAAAACATTTCAACTTCACAGCCTGCTTTCAAAACCCGTCCGACAGGAGATGTCCAGTTTTTCGAAAGCGTATATTTTCGAAGCAATTTATCCGGGAATTGCCAGACAACGGTTCCTCCCTTTATAGTCCTTCCCGAGTTGAGGATTGTATCATCCCGTTGTGTGAATTTGGAAAACTCGCCGTTTGTATGAAATTCAACTGTTTCTGATCCTTTAATAAATCCTCCCTCTGGTGCCTGCCAGTCCTTTGCCAATACGGCCTGGGATATCATACCGTTTGGATAATAGACAATATCCGTATCCGCCTTGAATGTCGCGTTATTGGGTGCTCTCCAATCCTCAGCAAGGGTCAGTTTTAGGGGATTTGCGTTTGTATGAAGAAATAACAGGGTATTGCCTTTTATAATCATTCCATTTGGGTGTTTAAAATTTACACTCACCGTACATTGTTGAATAATTCCATTATCATATTGCCATACATCACTGTTCTTTTTAAAACGTATTCCATTTGAATTTACAAATTCTTCAGCAAGAGTATATTTTTGAACCCTGTTATTTGGATGCCCCAGTATCTCATGACCGGCGAGAAATATTTGTCCGCCCGGGCTGGTCCAATTCTCTGCAAGGGTATACCGTTTCAGAATCATCGTTTCGTAAAGTTCGACATCTGTTCCGGCCTTGATGAATACTCCGGGGCCGAATTGCCAGTCTGCTGCAAGGGTGAATTGTTTTAACTGCCCTGATTCATAATACCAGACCGGTCTGTCGCCTTTTATTCTTATTTCCTTGTCACTAAAATCTTTCAGTGGAGTGAATTGGATTACCTTTTTTTGTTCGTTCAGTTCAATGACCGTCCCGGCTTTTGCAATTGCTTTATTTGCCAAAGGCAAATCTCTGGACAATGTAAAACGTGACGGAGAACCGTTTTGATACCATTCTGAAACCTCGCCGGGTTTTATAATAAATTGGCTGAACAGGTTCACCTGGAGAACAGACAGAAAAAAAGCCAGCATTAAAAGTTTTTTATACATTGAGTTATCCTCTGACAGTTATTAATTCTTGATCGTTCTCATGCAGGCAGAATATAAAGAATCAATAAATATAAGTTTTTATACATTAAATATATCACAGATAAAAAAAATAAAAAGAGTTGATGAATACCTTTTTTACATTTTTTTACAATCTTTTACTTTGAGCATACAAAATAAATTATCATTTCCATTACTGTTATTTTATCCATATGCGGGAGATTGTGATGGAAAAAAACAGAATAAGAAAAATAATTGCAAAAACATTGGGGATCATTCTTTTAATAACAGCAATCGGGATACTGCTGATGAATTCCCAATGTACTGCTGCAGCTGCACGTGAATTCTTTCACAACGAATACTTGTCATTTTATATAAACACAAAAGGATTAAGGGCGAAAGAGAGCGGCATAAATTATTTTACCGAACAAAAGACAGTTTGCCGGGATGATCTTGAGATACTATTTATCGGATATGCCAGTCCGTCTTTACAAAATAAAAAGACAAGTGACCGGAGCGAGGAACTTGAAAATATATTGCTTGACATGATGCAGGATGAAGCGAACCTGTTTTGTTATGACCACGATACAGCAGCAGCTTTTTTGGAAGGAAAAATAGACGGCGAGAAATTAAAGCAGCTTTTATTCGTTGGCTATACTGATGAAGAAACAAAACAGATAAAACAATATCATCGGCAGCTTCATGAAACTGCTCAGCGTATAGAAAAAACAATCACGAAAGACCCTCTCGAGATTGATACTGATTTTTTAGAACAAAAAAGAATGAACTATAAAAATGGTCTGCTCCAGAAATCCGGTGTGCCGTACAGAATTATTCCCAATGAAGAATATCTCCTGCTGAAAAAAAGCGGCTATCCCCTCTGCGACCTTCTCCTTCGTGAAAAAAACGGGCACATTATCAATATTCTCCCCAATTGCGCGCAGGGTGCAACGCAGATTCTCTTTCATACTGCTCAATACACGAAAGTGAGCCAGATCATTGAAGATAAACAGAAACTGTTTATGAAACTGAAAGATGTAAATTCCATGCAGATCGGCGACTGCATTGCTGTATTATGGGATGCACAGGCAGGTGCAACAAGCAATTCAGGGCACATCGGTGTCATCGTGGATCTTGTATATTCTTCAACGGGGAATGTACTGGATGGGAAAGTGATTGAATTTTTTCCCGCGAATCATGCGCCTCGTGTCGTAACAATCAGTAATTCAATGTACGGCAACTGGAAATCCGCACTAAAACAAAGTGCCACAGATTCAGGTATTTTTCTGCTGCGAGCTGTGAAAAACAACAGGCAAAGAAAATACGATACGATTCTGCCATTTTTAAAGCAGAAATATCCAAACAAGAAAAGTTTTGTGGTATTTTAACGGGGAATTGAGATTGCAAAAAAACGGGGCTGTCCTGGAAGTTTATCCAGGACAGCCCCTTCATAATTTGATTGAATATTTGATCAGCCTTTTATTGCCTCACTTTTTAATGTTGTAACCCACCTTTTCCGCATAATCTGAATTGTTTGAATCTCTGATTTGCTTTTATTTGTCCAAAGAAATATATCCTGCATTGTTCAGAAGTTTTACACTGGATATGAATATCTTTTCCATAGAAGGTTTGAGCTTTGTTTTTCTGAATGCATTGATTGTTCTGAAATCTGGCTGATTCTGCGGTCGGCGGGATCAATTCCATTTGTTTTTGGTTGTACAGTTTGAAAGTAAGTGTGTTGCTTTTTCCTTTTGCCATGTGAAATTCCAGCAGATTCAATGAGGTTTGTAAATTTACCCTGTTTAATGTTTTTCAGTAATTCCTTCAGGAAGGCATTGGAGGCGAAATATTTTTTTCGTCCTCCGGTGCGAGTCTGATGTACACATCAGTCCGAGCACCGGGGACAAAAAAAATTTCGCCCCCTTCATAGCTTTTAAAGGAATTACTGTATAATAAGAAGGGGCTGTCCAACTTATTGGACAGCCCCTGAAAAGTCAAATTGAAATTGCTTATTTAATTTTTCCATGAATTTTCAGTTCAGAGATACAGAGGTATTTTCCGGAGGCATTGTCTGTATACCAGGGATAAAAACGAATATACAAGGTTTCACCGGACTTTACAGTTGCAGATACAGGTGCCTCATACAGTTTCATGGTATTTTTGGGATTTGATGTGACTTTGAGAATTTCAACCGCGTCGCTGAAATCATCTTTTGTGCCAATTGAAATACTGAATTTCATGTTGTTGCCGCCGCCGCCGCCGCCATAGACACTGATGGAATCAGCAGTAAATGTCTTGCCTTCTATTGGTGAAACAGCAAATTCTGTATACCGTTCAGGATCAGGAGCGGTTTCTCCGGGCCATGTGCCGCCGAGAATGGTAAGCCGTTGTGATGACATGACCTGTGGTACGGGTGACCATGAGGTTGGTGCACCTGGTTCGGCATAATTTTTCACATACACGTTTACCAGATTCTGCTCTTTTGCAACAACACCGCCTTTTGCAGTCCCGATATTGTGATCGGTGAGCTGATAAAGTGCATATGCTTCGGTAGAACCGTCTGCATAGGTTGCAAGAGCTTTTTCCTGGGGTTTTGTATCCCCGGCACTGTTGCAGCCGGCGAGAAGAAAAATGCCCAAAACAAACAGTGAAAATATTGTCATTCCTTTTTTCATAAATCCTCCTTATGGTGTTGAATTATGGAATTAATAATTACATAAATTGTTTAACATGGCAAGGACACAATATCTATTTACTATTCGGGCAATGAATACAGCTCATTGAATCAAAGCGCAAACGCGGCTATAGTATACTTATTACACTTTCTGGAGGAACGATGCCGGAACTACCAATGGTCAACTTTGGCAATTCTAAAATACCAATTACCCGGCTTATCAGTGGCGGAAATCCGCTCTGCGGCAACTCCCATTTTTCCGAAGCGCTCAACACCGAAATGCGCTGTTATTTCACAGCAAAGAACGTCCTCGAATATCTGCACCGGCTTGAAGCTGCCGGTATCAACACGATCCAGGCGCGGGGAGATTTTCACCGTATCATGTACTGGCTGGAGCTGTTTAAACGCGAGGGCGGAAAACTCCACTGGATCGCGCAGACCGCGTCGGAAATGGCGGATATTCATTCAAATATTAAGGTTATTGCGGCCGCCGGGGCTATCGGCATATACCACCATGGCACAAAGACCGACAATATGTGGCTGGCTGATGAGATTGACAAGGTAGAACCGTATCTGAAAAGCATGCGCGACGCGGGCGTACAAGTTGGGCTCGGGACCCATATCCCTGAGGTTATCGATTATGCCGAGGACAAGGACTGGGACATTGATTTTTACATGTGCTGTCTGTACAACATCAACCGGAAGAAACGGGAAAGTGTTCTTGTGGCCGATTTCCAGGCTGATGAAGCTGAAGAGTTCAATCATGATGATCCGGTGCAAATGCTGAAACGCATTCAGCAGACAGCCAAGATGTGTCTTGCTTTCAAAATACTGGGAGCGGGCAGGGAGTGTGCTGCGCAGGAAACCGTGCAAGCAGCATTCAAACGTGCTTTTGACGGGATAAAACCAAAAGATGCGGTTGTCGTGGGGATGTTTCCCAAACATCTGGATCAGATAACGTTGAATGCGGGGTATGCGGCGGAATTGGGCAAAGTGAGATAAATCCTCTCATTTTAATCATTACACCCTCTATATCTCGATTTCATTATTCAACCCTTTGTCGAAGGCCAGCAATGAATCGTCATGATTGCAGTTCATCCGTCCGATCGGGTTCGCGCTCCAGCACTCGGCGGTAATCGCATGTTGTTTTATATCATTCCATGATTGTCATGTTTATCGATTTTAGACAATATATCCCTGTCTGCACAAAATTACAATTATGATTGACTGTGGGGGCTCTTTCGAAACCTGATCATATCATGCTGAATGGTTTGAAAAAAAAGATGATGTGAAAAATTATCTTTTTTCCAGGGGTGCGAAACCGGGAGCAGCACCAAAAAGGTCTGGAAGTTGAAAAATCCGGATTAAAACTTTCATGCACTGAAAAACCTTAAAAAAATGACCGTAATTTCTTTCTGGAAATATAACTCATCGGGGTTTATAATCTTATTAACTTGATTGAAAGGCAGTGAAGATGATGAAATATTTTTTACCCATAATTTGCAGTTCAATACTTTTTATTTCCTGCATCAGCGTTGCACCAAAACAGGATACATCGAAGGCAGTTCCCCGTTTAAATACATTATCAGGACATGACGATGCGGTGACGGCTGTTGTATTCTCTCCTGATGGAAAATTAATAGCCTCGGGATCACGTAATTTTATTATCCGGCTTTGGGATGTATCGTCAAAGCGGGAGCTAAAAAGAATGAAAGGACATATCGGCGAAATATTATCAATTGCCTTTTCTTCAGACAGTACAAAATTGCTGTCAGGTTCTACAGACGGACGGATTTTATTATGGGATACCAAAAGCGGTGAGCGGATTTTTCAGCTGGCAACGGGATTCGGCGATGTTTTATCAGTGGCCTTTTCCCCGGATGGAAAATATCTTGCTGCAGGATCGGGAAATAACTCTATCAAGCTGTTTGATACTGCGACAAATCTGGAACTGTTCCGGTTGACAGGACATACAGACAAGGTCAATTCTGTTGTATTCTCACCGGACAGCAAATCATTATTGTCAGCTTCGAGCGATAAAACAATCAGGCTCTGGGATGTTGCAAGTGGAAATGAACAGCTTGTATTGAACGGGCACCAGGGGCCTGTCGACTCGATTGGTTTTTTGACAGATAAAACATCGATTTACTCGATTTCGGATGATAATACCGTAAAGTTGTGGGATGTCACTGCGCGGAAAGAAACAAAATCATTCAGCAGGGAACATGCGGCGGGAACTCCCATTACTTTTTCACCCGATTCATTGCAGCTATTGTCAGCGTCAACCAATACATCTCTGGAATTGACAGACAGCGCTACCGGCACCAGGGAAGCAGTTTTTTCAGGGCATGATGGAAAAATAAATTCAATTGCATTTTCTCCGGACGGTAATTTTGCAGTATCGGGAGGAGATGACAAAACAGTCAGAGTCTGGGATGTGAAAAATCGTGAAGTCTATCATGTGTTTAAACGCGAGACCATGCCGAATACTTCAGTTGCAGTCAGTCAGGACGGCAATTTTATAATCGTCGGCAAGGAAAATGCTGTTTCATCAATATGGGATATTAAAAAAGGGGCAGAGCTCCTTAAACTAACTGGACATGCCGGAATAATCCGTACGGTCGCTCTGTCACCAGACGCGAAAATTGCTGCGACAGCAGGTGATGACGCAACAATACGGCTTTGGGAAACAGAGACCGGGAAAGAAATAAAAACAATAAAAAACAATTCATCCAGAGTGAACAGCATCACCTTCTCGATTGACGGGAAAGCAATAGTCTCCGGCTCAGAAGACAATGCCGTGCGGTTCTGGGATATCGAAACCGGAAAACAGCAGCGCGAATTAAAAGGCCACGCCGCACCTGTTGTGTGCGTTGTTTTTTCACATAACGGGATTCTGTTGGCAACCAGCTCAAAAGACAACTCCCTGAAATTATGGAACACCGAAACCGGAAAAAATGTTTTTACCTCGAACAGCAATACAACCTATGTGGTATCAGCTGCTTTTTCCTCTGACGGAATACACCTGGCAACTGTTACCGCAAACGGCCGGCTGTATCTCTGGGATATATTGAAGCAGAAAATTGTCGAAGAATTAAACAGCGCAGTCAGGAGTAACAGGTCGGTTTGTTTTTCAACGGATAAAGTTTCTCTCGTTGCGGGCACCGCTGGCGGGGACCTGAATTTCTTTCAATTCAATTCCGAAATAACTCAATCCAGTGGTCTTTTCGCAAATTCAGGCATAAATGATATTGTCTATTCACCCGACAATAAGTATTTGATTAGTGCAGCCGATGACGGCACAACACATCTCTTTGATGTCAAGACAAAAAAAGAAATTGCAAAGTTTGTCAGTTATCGGGATGGTGAGTGGGTTGTCATGACCCCCGACGGGTATTTCAATGCATCAGAGAATGCTTTCAAATATATTGATGCAATTGAGGAGAATAATGTATATCCAGTCGAAGGAGTCAAGGAAAAATATTTGAAACCTGATATCGTGGCCGGGCAGCTTGGGGGAGAATAAATTATTTATACGAAAGCTGTCATTATCGTAATGAATGGATATTGATAAAAAACCCCGATACACGGTACATGACCGGGGCTTTAATTACAAGACGAACATTAACCTTCAAATCCGAAATAGTTTTTCGCGTTATTATACGAAATATCTGCAACCATTTTTCCGATCATGCCCATGTCATTCGGAAGGAGCCCTTTTTCAACATCATTCCCCAGAATATTGCAGAGCAGTCGTCTGAAATACTCATGACGGGAATACGACAAGAATGAGCGTGAATCGGTGAGCATGCCCACAAACTGGCTTAACAGTCCCAGAGCGGAAAGTGAGTTGATCTGTTTTGTCATGCCGTCGAGCTGATCCAGAAACCACCAGCCGCTGCCGAACTGTATTTTTCCGTTATACCCTGCACTCTGGAAACAATTTATCATGGTGGCAATCAGCTCGTTGTCACGCGGATTCAGGTTATAGATGATTGTTTTCGGGAGTTTGTTGATGGTATCGAGCTTGTCCAGGAACTTTGCAAGGGGCCGGGCTATTGTAAAGTCGCCGATTGTGTCAAACCCGGTATCCGGGCCGAGCTCCCGAAAGCGCCGTGAATTGACATTTCGCAAAGCGCCGAAGTGCAGCTGCTGCGTCCAGTTTTTCTCTGCGTCCATCACGCCGAAGTGAAACATCATCGCGGATTTGAATTTGAGAATTTCGGAGGCAGAAAGTTCAGATCCGCTGCGTATTTTTGTAAAAATTGAGGCGATTTCTGCGTCGGTGTAATCTTCTGCATAGGGTTCTTCTATTCCATGATCAGAAAGACGGCAGCCGACGTTGTGGAAAAAGTCGTGCCGCTGCTGGATTGCCGAAAGATAACCGGGAAAATCAGTTACAGCTATTCCGCTTACTTCCGCAAGTTTGTCGACCCATGCGTTGAAATCTGCCGGCACCTCAACCGACATGCCCTTGTCGGGACGAAAAGTTGGAAATACTTTGGTGGTAAACGATGTATCAGCTTTTATTTTTATATGGTGATCAAGCGTATCAGTGGGGTCATCAGTCGTGCAGATTACCTCAACATTCGCCTTTTTTATAAGTCCCTGGCAGGAAAACTCCGGTGTCGCAAGTTTTGCATTACACGCGTCCCAGATTTCTTTCGCGGTCGAAGGGGAGAGCAGCTTGTCGGTAATCCCGAATGGGTTTTTCAGTTCGAGATGCGTCCAATGGTAGAGGGGATTCCGCAGTGTTTTGGGAACCGTTTCTGCCCATTTTTCAAACTTTTCCCAGTCAGAGGCATCACCGGTACAGTATTTTTCATCAACGCCGGCTGTGCGCATGGCTTTCCATTTGTAATGGTCACCTCGCAGCCAGATATCGAACAGATTGGGGAAGGTGCGGTTGTCGGCAATTTCTGCCGGCGGAATATGACAGTGATAGTCGATAATCGGCTGAGCTTTTGCATAGTCGTTATACAGCTTCTGCGCTGTCTTTGTTTCCAATAAAAAATTGTCATTAATAAATGATGCCATGGTCTTTTCCTTTTAAAAATATAACCGCAGATTATGCGATATAAAAAAATAAAATTATACAATAGTTTATTTGTGGATGTTTCAAACCTTACAATGAAAAATTATTGAAAGGTTTGAAACTCCGAAATCAGTTAAGCGAAGCTGAACTGATTCATTTCTTCAGTTTAGGTATACCCAAAAGCGACACGTGTTTTGTAAAATGCTTTTCAAGAATTTCAATCAGTTTTTCCTCGTTGTCGGTGAGGGTGTTGAAAAACTCTTCCCGGATTTCCGGATCATTGACCAGGCCGCCGTAGGTAATGTGAAGAAGCTGCCGGGATTCATCCTGTTCAAGAAACTTTGGAAGATCCTTGTCCGAAACCTCATCAATTTCTTTTATTTTTGTCAGATCCGCTGTTATATGATAAAACTTCGATGCTTCCGGGAAATAGGCAAAGGCTTTTTTATGCATTTTCCGGTACAACTCTGCATTACACACCGAGATGCACCGCATCGCCTCAAGCCAGCTTGTCCCGGCGGTCTTTAAATGGAGGCGAAGATGAGTGTATTTGCCTATGGGCGGGTACACACTGAACTTGTCGCTTCCGGAGTGAACTGATACTTTATAATCGCCGTGCGCTTTTGCAATGTCGCAATGGGTGGAAAACTGCTGCTTGAACTCATTGATATTGCCAATGTAATCGATCGCTTTCTGGAACTCGCCGATAAAACGCGGGGCAAGGGAGTTTACCGTCACTCCGCGGTATAAAAGTTCTTTGATGATAAAGAGATGGTGTTCCGGGAGAGTGGGGTAGGTGGTCTCGTCAATCGAGATCTCCAAATCATATTTTGTACCGCGACGGTTGGTCAGGTGCGTATCGACTTCTTTTGCAAAATCAAGCGCAGATTCATACATCACCGCACATTTTTTCGCTTCGTTCATGGAGACAGCAATTTTGGATTTGCCGAATACAAATGTTTTATCAGCATAGGTGGAAATGATGCGTTCCTGCTCTTTTGGGTCGATTTTGGCAAATTCTTCCTTGATTTTTTCCGGAGGATAATTCCCCGCATCCGGATTCATGACTTCAGAGAGGTCCAGGGTGATCATCGGCATGTCGGCATCGAGCGCGGTGTTGATGTCGTCCATTGTTTTCAGATGGTCGCCATCAGCACCATACCCTTTTTCATACCCTTCCTGGAATACCATGAACACAACATCGGAGGTGACATTTTTATAGGTCCGTTTTGTGAAATTCAGTTCACGGATAGACTGTTGGGCAAGAACAGGATAAAAATCAAATCTTTTCGCAACATGAATGTGCCCCACACTGCAGCAGCCCAGGCGGTCACCGCAGCCGACCGTTGTCTGTTTTTCACGCAGCGATATGGGAGCGGTAAAGGGAAAGTCTTTTTTCAAAAGTTCTGCGTTTTCAAAGGTATATGCCACTTTCTGGAGAAAAATACCGGAAAGATTTTCAACGGTTCCGCTGTATAAAACAGAAAATGATTCTTTTCCTGCGATAAACAGGAATTTATCACGGCCAATTTTGGCAATCCCGAACAACAGGCTGTTCTTTTTATATAAAGACTGGATGTATACTTTTGTCTGATCCTCAACGATCTGATATACCTGTGTGGATGTTTTTAGTTCGTCCAAATCCTCTTGAGATTGGGTCAAAAGGTCATTTGACGATATAATTCTGGCAAGCTGGGCTAAATTGCTCATGGTGTTCCCCTTCATGTAAATTAGAACCAGGGAAAGCGGGCCTTCCGGAAATTGCCGGGCATGGTGCTTTGACAATCCGGAACCTGGTATGAACAGCAGGTCTTTCCCAAAAAGAAGTATCCGGTGTGTTTGTATGACACGAGACGTTCCAGACTAAGGTTCTTTTGATTACTATCCTTGTATCATATCACAAATACTGCTGTCAAGAAAACATGCGGTTTATTATTCTGGCAAGCGCTTTCAAAATATTCTATAATTTTATATGAAATCTGACGCTCAGAGCCTTCATGACGTTTTCCAGAAAATCGAGAGAGCTTCATGGCAACGCGAAATCGAGGCTTGATAAACTCTTACAGGGGTAAAAGGCTGTATTTTATGGTTTTTTATTCCTGTGTGAGAGATTTTTAGGGTACTGGAAAAAATAGCATGGGCATACCGGTAAAACTTGACGATCTGGAACTCTTTTTCAACACAATCCCCTTCGGGATCCTTTTATTTAATGATGAACAGAGGGTGATATTCGCGAATGAACGGATTCACGAGATCACCGGAATTTCAATAGAATCTGTATTCAATACCCATTTCTTCGAGCTGCTCATCACCGATGAAAAATATCTTCGGGTTGCGAATGTAAAAGTACGCTCAGCCTATGAAAATGATTTTGATGATCTGGAAATAAAAATTACAAAAAAGAACAGTGAAGCGGTCATTATTCACTGTGCTGCATCGTCTCTTGATCTGGAGGAAAAAAAGCATGTGATTCTTGCGGTGGAAGATATTACCCAGCGTAAGGCGTTTGAAAAGGTCATGGAGTCCAGTTTTGACAATTTTATTCAGACGACCATTGATCTGGACAATGCATTGAAAAAAATCAAGGAACAGCGGACCACCCTTGAGGAGTACAAGAAACATATTGAACGTGAACTGTCGATTGCACGCGGAGTTCAGCAGTCATTGATTCCGCTCGAATGTCCAAAAAGCGATACACTTGATATTGAAGCTGCGACCATCACCAGCTCCGAACTGGGAGGCGATTTTTATGATTTCTATCCGGTAGAGGGCAGCAGGCTGGGCATTTTTATTGCAGATGTTTCCGGCCATGGAGTTGCATCTTCCCTTGTTTCTTCAATGGTAAAAGCCTACATGGCTGATATCACCGACAGGGTGGATGAACCAAAGGATGTGCTCGCCTCGCTCAATAAAAAAGTGACTGAGGCGATTGCAGGCACCGATTTCTTTCTGACCGCATCATATATGACGATTGATCTCAATTCGCTTGATACTGTTTTTGCCAATGCGGGGCATCTGTATACCCTGTATTTTCAGAAGAAAACAGGAACAATTGCCCATTGTGGTGAAAAAACAAAAGGGACAGTCATCGGGTCATTTCGAGAAGTGGAATTTACCGAGGAGCAGCGTGTCCTCGCTGCCGGCGACATGCTTCTTTTTTTTACCGACGGCATCGTGGAAGCGCGGAACGCTGCAAATGAATTTTACGGGTCTGAGCGTCTTGAACTGTTCGTAAAGGAACACGAAAATCTTGCTCCGAAGAAATTCGTTGATAAACTTTTTTCGGATGTGAAAAAATTTGCAGGAGAAAGGGCGAAAAGCGATGACCAGACATGTATATGTGTAAAGGTGAAGCAGCCGGTAAAAACACGGGATGAAAAACTGAAAATTGACGATGCGTACCGGAACGGGAGAAAATATATCAGATTAAAACAGTTTCGAAGTGCACTGCGGGAATATGAGCGTGTCCTGGCGATTGAGCCGTTGGCCGTGGGCGCACACTCGGCTATCGGCCAGATACTGAGCATCTGCGGAAATTATTCCGAAGCGGAAAAACATTTGAAAAAAGCGATAGAGATTGACCCAAATTATCATCAGGGGTATTATTACGTCGGAATCGTCTTGTATAATCAGAAAAAGTTTGATGAGGCAAAAAAGTACTGGCTCATGCTCAGGGAGAATACGGGCAGTTATAAAAACATAGACGATTATATTGCGAAAGTTGATCATTCAATAAAGCTGGAATAATTATTTCATCAAGGAGTATCCAGATGGCGCTTAACATCGTGCAGAAGATCGATAACAATGCAAAAATTCGCAACATACTGATCAGCGTATTCAACAAGGAAGGGTTGTCAGACTTTATTCCCGGCCTTTTGGCGCATAATCCTGAAGTAAAAATATATTCAACCGGCGGAACCTATAAATTCCTGCAGGAACTTTTAAATGAGAAAGCAGCCAAACATCTTTTTTCAATTTCAGAATATACCGGACAGCCGGAGATGCAGGGCGGCCTGGTCAAAACACTTGATTTCAAAATATACCTTGGGCTTTTGAGCGAAACATACAATGAAGCCCATAAAGCCGACCTGCTGCGTACCGGTGCCCGGGCCTTTGATATGGTAATCGTTAATTTGTATCCGTTTGGAGATGTTATACAGAAAGAGGGAATTACCGCAGAAGACGCACGCACTCACATCGACATCGGCGGCCCGTGTATGATCCGCGCATCGGCAAAGAATTTTTTACGGGTGGCGGTGGTGACCGACAAGAATGATTATCCGGAAATTCTGAAAAAGCTCGAAACCGGAGAGGGAAGCCTCTCACTTGAAACCCGGTTCAAACTCGCACAGAAAGCGTTCATTCATACTGCAGAATACGACAAGGCGATTGCCGGCTATCTTTCAAAGCGGTCTTATGAAGAAATAAACAGTTATTACATATTTCAGTAAAAAAACGGTATATCCTGTTTTTTTATTTTGCATCAGCCAATTTCTCACTATCATCTGAAAGGAATTTAACATGGCAAAGGATTTTAAAGCGCAATACAAAACAATTGTCACAGATCATTTTCCGAAAGAATTCGAGATCACATTCAGGGATAACGGAAAAAAACAGACGCTCTCTTACGAAAAAGTATTATGGAATATCGAAAACGAAAGCCTGGGACTACGCTACGGCGAGAATCCAAGTCAGGAAGCAGTACTCTACAGGCTCGTGAACGGAAACCTGTCACTCGGTGATGTTGAGTTTATTCTCCCGGGAAAATATCTTGTTTCAGATGTAGAACTGCTGCAGTCTGGCAAGCATCCGGGAAAGATAAATATCACCGATGCGGACAGTGCCCTCGGCATTTTGAAATTTCTGCACGATACTCCGGGTGTTGTCATCGTGAAACACAACAATCCCAGCGGCGCTGCAAAGGCGGCAACCCTGGATGAAGCGTTTGAAAAGGCATATCTTGGGGACAGAATTGCCGCATTCGGGGGAGCGGTTGCCTGCAACCGGCCGGTAGATATTCTCACCGCCGACAAGATCATGTCAGAATATTTTGAAGTCGTGGTTGCCCCCGATTTTGAAGAGGGTGTCCTTGAAAAGTTTCAGCAGAAAAAGAATCTGCGTGTCATGAGGATTAAAAATATCGCAAAACTGAATGAGTTTTCTCATCAGCGGTTCATTGATTTCAAATCACTGCAGGATGGGGGCATTATTGCACAAACATCATTCATTCCCGAGGCGATTTCAAAAGATAAAATGATACCGGCAGCTGCAACCTATAAAGGGGCTGAATACAATATTAAACGTCTTCCAACAGACAAGGAATACGAAGACCTGGTTTTCGGCTGGATCGTTGAATCGGGGGTTACCAGTAACTCTGTCCTGTATGTAAAAGACGGTGCGACCGTCGGTATCGGAACCGGCGAACAGGACCGTGTCGGTGTGGCGGAAATTGCACGGGACAAAGCATATAAAAAATGCGGTGAGCGGCTGGCATTTTTACGGTTCAGCAAGCGGTATGCAGAACTGACCAATACAGAAAAACAGGATGTTGATACAGAAATATCAGAGACCAACGGCGGGCTCAAGGGAAGTGTCATGATCTCTGATGCTTTTTTTCCCTTCCGGGACGGTGCGGATGTGGGCATCAAGGAAGGGGTGACCGCGATTGTTCAGCCCGGCGGAGCAATTCGTGATTTTGAAAGCATTGAAGCGTGCAACGAAGCGAATGTCGCCATGGTTTTTACCGGCGAGCGGAGCTTCAAGCATTAATAATTTAATTCATGGAAATTGCCGGGTGAAAGGTTAATTTCAGTTGACAAACGACAACGGCTTTGCTACATTACTTTTAGTTTATTTCCCGGTAGTGTAATGGTAGCACCACAGACTCTGGATCTGTTCGTGGGGGTTCAAGTCCTCCCCGGGAAGATATGCCAGGCCCCTTCGTCTATCGGTAGGACGGGAGATTCTCATTCTTCAAAGAGGGGTTCAACTCCCCTAGGGGCTATCGGGGCTGTCTTGAAAAGTAAAGATTACTTTCCGGACACCCCCTTTTTTTGGATAGAGATAAATTATGAAGATTGAAAACCTCAGCTTTTTATGTTTGGATGACGGCACAACCTTTTCGGGATCATGGTTTGGAAACGAACCCCCGGCAGCGGCAGAGCTGGCTTCGGCGTCAAACAGTGAATCGCCGGCAGGCGAGGTTATCTTCAATACGGGAATGGCAGGGTACCAGGCCATTTTTACCGATCCTTCCTATTCCGGACAAATTCTTGTCATGACGTATCCTCACATTGGAAACTACGGGACAACCGATGAATGGTCGGAATCCGGTCCCGAGGCAGAAACACGAAAAATGATCAAGGCTCAGGCAGTGGTGCTGCGAAGTCTGTATAAAGGCCCTGTACCCCGCGGCAGACAGACACTTCCCGAATTCCTTAAAAAAAATAAAGTATCCGGGATTACTGAGGTTGATACAAGAAGACTCACGCTGCATCTTCGAGACAAGGGAAACCAGAACGGAATCATTGTCCGGGCCAAAGAGGGAACAACCGATCTTTCCAAAGATGAGAAACAGGCAGTACAGCAGTTTCTGTCAAAATTACCAGGCATGGTAGGACGGGATCTTGTCTCTGAGGTCGGCACAGACCAGGCGGTTGTCTTTAACAAAGAAGGATCGCCGAATATCTGCCTGATTGACTGTGGCGTAAAGGCCAATATTATCCGTGAATTACTGGCCCTCAAGTGCAAAGTAAGCGTGGTTCCTTCGACATTCACCGGTCAGGATATTCTCTCCCTGCATCCGGAAGGGGTACTTTTTTCGAACGGGCCGGGCGATCCTGCAGTGCTGTCGCACTTGATTGATACTGCAAAAGAATTAATCGGAAAAAAACCGTTATTTGGAATTTGTCTGGGACACCAGATTTTGTCGCTTGCGCTGGGGGCGAAGACGTTCAAAATGAAGTTCGGCCACCATGGAGTGAATCATCCGGTGCGGGATGAGAGAACACGGAGAGTGCTCATCACCTCCCAAAACCATGGATTCGGTGTTGATGAAAAATCATTATCCTCTGATATTGATGTGCTTTTCCGGAATGTTAATGACAACACAATCGAAGGAATCATTCATAAAAAACTTCCGATTCTTACCGCACAGTTTCATCCGGAAGCAGCACCCGGGCCAAAAGATTCTTTATGGATTTTCAGGGAATTTCTTGAAAAAATAGGCTGATACGTATTGTTTTGTAGACAATGTAAAGTTTTTATTTATCTTTTTTCCGGATTAATTAAATGAATATACCTGAAGGAGTTGAATCGAATGCCAGCCCGAAAAGATATTGAACGGATACTCATTATCGGATCAGGGCCGATAGTTATTGGACAGGCGTGCGAATTTGACTATTCCGGAACTCAAGCTGTACGGGTTTTAAAGGAAGAAGGATACAAGGTCATCCTTGCCAACCCGAATCCTGCAACGGTGATGACCACTCCCGGTATTGCCGACCGCGTCTACATGGAACCGCTCAAAGTTGAATATATGGAACAGATCATCCGGCATGAACGGCCGGATGTCATTTTACCCACTATGGGCGGCCAGACTGCTCTTAATCTTACCCTCAAATTGTATGACGAAGGAATTCTTGCCCGCTACGGCGTGGAAATAATCGGCGCCAATATCGATGCGATCCGCAAGGCAGAGGACCGCGGGCTTTTCAAGGAAGTGGTGACCGGAATCGGGCTTGAAGTGCCGCGGTCAATCATGACCAAAACCCTGGAGGGGGCAAAAGAATTTGTCAAAGAGGCGGGACTCCCCATTATTATACGCCCCAGTTTCACACTCGGCGGGCAGGGCGGCAGTATTGCCTATACCCATGAAGAACTTGACGAACTGGTGCTCCGCGCGCTGATGGAAAGTCCGGTCGGTGAAGCCCTGATCGAAGAATCACTCATCGGATGGAAAGAATTCGAGCTCGAGGTGATGCGCGACCGTATGGACAATGCAATGGTCGTCTGTTCGATCGAAAACATGGACCCCATGGGCGTTCATACCGGTGATAGTATAACAGTCGCACCTGTCCAGACACTTTCCGATTTCGAATATCAACATATGAGAACTGCTTCCCTGGAAATACTCCGGGCTATCGGGGTGGACTGCGGCGGATCAAACGTACAGTTCGCGGTAAAACCGGATACCGGACGCATGATTGTGGTTGAAATGAATCCGCGTGTTTCCCGGTCATCTGCCCTGGCAAGCAAGGCAACCGGGTTTCCGATCGCGCGCTGTTCTGCGCGGCTTGCAGTGGGCTACACGCTCGATGAAATCATCAATGAAATTACCGGGAAAACATATTCCTGTTTTGAACCGACCCTTGACTACTGTGTCGTGAAAGTCCCCCGTTTTGAACTGGAGAAATTTCCTCTTAACTATGACCTGCTGGGGACACAGATGAAATCCGTGGGTGAATCCATGGCAATCGGCCGCAGCTTTATCGAGGCGTTCAACAAGGCGATTCGGGCGGCAGAACTTGGGTATGAGGGGCTTGAAAAACTGAAAGGCATTTCAGAAGACAAATTTCAGAAAATTCTCACGACGCAGCATCCGCTGCGTGTCTTTGCGGTCTACGAGGTCCTCAAAGAGAAGGGCAAAGCCGCGATTGATGACCTGTATAAAAAGACCGCTTATGACCCTTGGTTTCTGCATGAAATTGCGGAATATACCGAATTCGAAAAAAAGCTTGAAGCAGAGGGCCCGGAGAGGGAAATACTGTACCAGGCAAAACGTCTGGGAATGTCCGATAAAAAAATAGCACAGTTTACCGGCAAAACAACAGAGGATATTGAAAACCTCCGTGAAAAAGAAAATATTTTTTCAACCTATCATTTTGTAGACACCTGTGCCGGTGAATTCGAGGCGAGCACTCCGTATTTTTATTCCACATTCGGTGAAATTGATGAGGGCGGAAGGATTGGTGAAAAAGCTGTCTGCATTCTGGCCAGTGGACCAAACCGGATCGGGCAGGGGCTGGAATTTGATACCTGCTGCACACTCACCTCTATCGCGTACAGAAATCATAATGTAAAGACCATCATCATCAATTCAAATCCCGAGACTGTTTCAACCGACTTTAATGTCTCTGACCGGCTGTATATAGAGCCGCTGGTGCTCGAAAGTGTCAAGGAAGTGATCCGTAAAGAAAAAGTAAAAAAGGTGATTGTCCAGCTCGGCGGACAAACGGCGTTGAATATGGCCGAACCGCTTGAGCAGTGGGGTGCAGAAATTGTCGGGACCCCGATGGCGAGCATCATGGCAGCAGAGGACCGAAAACTCTTTGCCGAACTGGTAAAAAAGCTCGATCTTCGCCAGCCGGATAATCGGACAGCCTTCAGCGCAAAAGAAGTGATGTCCTTTGCAGCGGAAATAGGATATCCAATACTGCTTCGTCCGTCTTTTGTCCTCGGCGGCCGGAGTATGTTCATCGCTTTTGAAGAAAATGAACTTTCAGATTACCTCGAAAACCGGATACGGGTGAGCAAAGAAACACCAGTCCTTGTGGATAAATTTCTTGAGGATGCGTTTGAATATGATATCGATGCGATAGCAGACGGCAAGAATGTCTATGTTGCCGGCATTATGCAGCATATCGAGGCTGCCGGTATCCATTCGGGTGATTCGGCCTGTGTATTCCCCCCCTTCAAGTCTGAACCTGAAATTATTGAAGAGATGATCGATACGACCCGAAAGATTGCACTGGAGCTACAGGTAAACGGTTTTCTTAATATACAGTACGCAGTAAAAGGCGGCATACTGTATGTACTGGAAGTCAATCCCCGTGCATCGCGGACAATTCCCTTTCTGGCCAAGGCCTCCGGCGTGAACCTTATCGATACTGCTGTCCGAATTTGGGAAGGCGAAGATTTAAAATCGCAAAAACTTACCGGTGTCGGCTCGTGCAAAACAGGCTGGGCGGTTAAGGAAGCGGTGTTTTCTTTCGACCGTTTTCACAACCTTGACCCGATTTTGGGCCCGGAAATGAAATCGACAGGTGAGGTGATCGGAACCGGCCAGACATTCGGAGAAGCATTCGCCAAGGCGCAGACCTCTTCGGGGACCATCCTGCCGAAGACCGGGCGTGTGTTCGTATCCGTTCATGACCAGGATAAAAATTCGGTGCTTCCGATTGTACGGGAACTCCAGGAGCTTGGTTTTACCATCGCCGCGACCCGGGGGACGGCCGAGTTTTTCTTTGATAATGATATTTTTCCCGAGGTCATTTTAAAAGTGCACGAAGGCCGGCCGAATATCATCGACCACATGCGCAGCGGCCGAATCTCGCTTCTGATTAACACACCGCTCGGGCGATTCTCCCAGAAAGGTGATGAAGAAATCCGCATCGAGGCAGTGCGCAGAAAAATACCCTACACAACCACCATTTCCGCCGCGCTTGCCGCAGTTGAGGGAATCCGGTATCTCAAGAAAGAAGAAATTGAAGTACGGGCATTGTAACCTGCATTTCGAAGACGATATGACCAGTAAAGATTCCTGGTGAAAAACGGGATACATACAACACCTTTTTTAGTGATGCTTTTCATCTTTGTGTTTAGTGGCAAATGGCGTGGGCCGTTGTCTTTGCAAGGCAAAAATTAATATACCAATATCATGGCGAGCAGTGCAGGAATTATTTTTTTTAAACAGGGCGGGCATGTGGCACCTGTTTAGATTTTCACACCGAATGTATCAATAAATTTTTGAAAGTCAAAATACTGTTCAAACAGATATTCTACTTCTTTCAGTTTTGTTTTGTCGTAAATCTGCAGTTTTGTATTTTCATATGCATCCAAAACTATTTTTTCTGCAGTTGCCGTATCTTCCTCTACATACACCGCAGGGATTCCAGAATTTCTGATTTCTGATTCCGTTTCAGGATCAATCGCCGGGCAATCTCCGCATGTCAGCAGAAACCCCGCAATACCGTATCCTGATTCTGTCAGCACCCTGTTATATTCACAAATAGTGTTGATTCTGCGGCGTGCATTTGCAGCAATGATAACCAGTGATTGCGGGGAGATATGCTTTTTTACATTCAGGAGTTCGGACGGGAGCGAAACAACCTTTATCGAATCACACGGGACTTCCCAGGACGGTTCTTCAATATCGCCGATCGCCTCTGCATTCTTGAAATGGTCATGGATTATTTTCATTGACGGTTGAGAAAGTACCTCTATCATGGGGAGGAATCCCAGGATGGTAAGGGCCCCCCCGAATGCACCGTATTTGTTATTCAAAAGGTCATCGGTAACAAACTGTTTCATGGTGGTGATCTTGTCCGGAATCAGTTTGTTGAAAATAATTCCGCGCACTCTGGCGCGTTTGAAGAGAAAATATGACAGATCCACTTCAAGCATGTCCAATGCCTTTCCAATTCCTCCGCCCGACAAAAAAACGATATCTGCATTGATCAGATTTGCAACGTTTGCATTGGAGAGCCCCACGATACTCCCGACACCGGGATGTCCCGTTCCTTCGGCGATGATAATTTTTTTATGGTTCAGGCTTTCCATCGAATCGATGATCAGGTTTTCGAGGTTTTGTGTCTTGCTGCGGGAATCGTCAGAAGAAAGAAAACTCTTGGTAAAGCCCGAGCCTACGCGAACCGGTGAGACTTTGGTCATATCCAGGTCGGGAATGGATGAAAACTCCTGTACAATCCGGGCATCCTTGTCAATTTTAGATCCGTCGGCGAGGGTCACCAGCTCTTGGCCAACGGGTTTAACGTATCCAAGGTGAATCGGATCCATGTGTTTTCGCAGCAATGATAAAAGTCCAAGACTGGTGACTGTTTTTCCGGCATGCTGGCGAAACCCGGTGATATAAATAACGAGTGGAGCCATACGCTCTCCTTATTCGTCTTTTACGACAAAATTGTTGTAATAATATTCATAGCTGTCAACCAATGCCTGCCAGGATGCCTCAACGATATTTTCAGAAACACCAACGGTATCCCAGTCAAGGTTTCCATCAGAAGAGGTGATGAATACACGTACTTTCGCACTGGAGGCTTTCTCCGGGTTTAATACACGTACCCGGTAGTCGGTGAGCTTTATGCCCTCAATAAACGGATACAGAGGCACCAGTGCGTCCCTGAGAGCGGCATCGAGCGTCTCCACCGGGCCTATCCGAACGGCCGCCCCCATGACTTCTTTTACCTGTATTTTTAAAAAAAGGCGTCCGACAGTTTTTGAGGGTGCTTCACCGGATTTATAGGATTCCAGGTGATAATTATTGAGTTCCATAAGCGGTGTATATTTTCCCAGGGTCTTGCGGATGATCAGGTCAAATGACGCCTCGGCTGCCTCGTATTCAAAACCCTCCTGCTCAAGAGTTTTAAGCTGATTAATGAGATCGCTGACGATGTCGGATTTTTTGTCGTAGGTTCCATATTTTGAGAGTTTCTGGACAATTGTCGATTTGCCCGCAAGTTCCGAAAGAATAATCGAGCGTGCATTTCCGACCAGAGCTGAATCGATATGTTCCATGAGGTAATCTGCTTTGGCCAGGACATCCACATGCTGTCCTGCCTTGTGGGTAAATGCGGCTTCTCCGACATACGGCTGGCGCCGGTCAGGGATGATATTCGCTTTTTCCGCGACAAACCGCGACAATGAAGTAAGATGTTTGAGGTTTTCAAAGCAATTAATGCTTCGTTTCATTTTCAGGGCAAGATTGGGAATCAGGACGCATAAATTTGCATTTCCGCACCGTTCGCCCCAGCCATTGATTGTCCCCTGGACATGAGCTGCACCATATTCAACCGCGATCAGGGTATTTGCTACCGCATTGCCGGTATCATTATGAAAATGGCCGCCGAGCGGGGCAAGTTCTTTTTGCGGGAGCTGTTTGTATATCCCGATTACCTCGACGGGGAGTGTTCCTCCGTTGGTATCACACAGGACCAGAAAATCAGCACCGGCATCGGTTCCGGCTTTCAGGACCTCAATGGCATAATCTTTGTCATCCTTGAAGCCGTCAAAAAAATGCTCAAGATCAAATATCACTTCCCGGCCTTCTTTTTTGAGGGTCGCGATAGAGTCATGAATCATGGCTATATTTTCTTCAAGGGTAGTTTTCAGTACCTGTGTCACATGCTCTTTCCATGCCTTTCCAACCACGACAACCGCCGGAGTTTCCGCTTCTATCAATGCCGTGATATGGGGGTCGGAATGGGCTTTTGAGCCCGGTTTGCGGGTGGATCCGAACGCAACCACTTTTGCATGGGCAAGTTTTTCCTGACGGATCTGGCTGAAAAACTCGGCTTCTTTTTCATTGGAAAGGGGAAAGCCGCCTTCGATGTAATCGATTTTAAACCCATCCAGTTTGTGGGCAATCTGGAGTTTGTCAGTAAGGGTGTAGCTTATCCCCATTCCCTGCATCCCGTCCCGCAGTGTGGTGTCGAATATACTTACCTTGTTCATAATCACCTCTAGTCTTTCGCCGTGAGTTGTGTGACGGTCATATACCGGTTCAACGCATTAATATATGCTTTTGCACTCGCCTCAAGGATGTCCGTGGAAGCGCCTCTGCCGATGAATGTTTTTTCCTCGATTTTCAATGTTACCGATACTTCTCCCATCGCAGTTTTTTCCGGTGTGACCGCCTGGACGATATATTCGGTGAGTTTTGTTTTTATATTGGTCACGCGGTCGACTGCCTTGAAAATGGCATCAACAGGGCCGTCGCCGGTCGCGGCTTCTTCTTCGAGTTTGTCTTTGACGCGGATGCGTACCGCGGCCGTGGGCACTGAAGTGTTGCCGGACTGAATGCTGAAATAATCAAGTACAAATGCCTGTTTGATTTCACCAATCTGCTCGCTGACGATGACAAACAAATCATCATCATACACTTCTTTTTTTCGGTCTGCGATTTCAAGAAACCGCTCATACGCCTTTTTCATATCCTCTTCCGGCAGTGAAAAACCGAGCTCTATCAGCCTGGTTTTAAAACCGTGAAGGCCTGAATGACGGCCGAGGACGATTTTACTCATCTCGCGTCCGACTGATTCCGGGGTCATGATTTCATAGGTTTCACGCTTCTTGAGCACCCCGTCCTGGTGAATGCCGGATTCATGGGCAAACGCATTCTCTCCCACGACCGGTTTGTTTCTTGGTATGGGAAACCCGATGATATTCGAAAGCATCTTGCTTGAATTATATAAAAGATGCGTATTGATATTGGTCGTGAAGGGGAGGAGGTCTTTGCGGACATACATTGCCATCACAGTCTCTTCAAGCGCTGCGTTGCCTGCGCGTTCGCCGATCCCGTTGAGCGTCACTTCGATCTGGCGCGCACCGTTTTTAACGCCGGCCAGGGTGTTCGCAACACCTAGCCCCAGATCATTGTGGCAGTGCACCGAGATAATCGCTTTGTCGATATTTGGTACGCCTTCCCGTATTGCCTTGATAAATCCTCCAAATTCTTCGGGCACAGCATATCCGACCGTGTCGGGGATATTGATGATGGTTGCTCCCGCGTCAATAACCTTTTCGATAATCCTGCGGAGAAATGAAATCTCGCTTCTGGTCGCGTCTTCCGGCGAGAATTCGACTTCTGCAACTTTATTGCGTGCGTATTTCACTGCCTTGACGGCCATCTCAACAACAGAATCCGGGTCCTTGTTGAGTTTGTGTTTCATGTGCAGCGGGCTGGTGGCAATAAATGTGTGAATGCGGGGGCGCGCGGCAGCCTTCACTGCTTCACTGGCGCTGTCAATGTCTTTTTCAAGGGCGCGGGCAAGCACGGCGATTGTGGTATCCTTGACTTTTGCGGAGATGGTTTTACACGCCTCAAACTGATGTGGAGAAGAGATGGGGAATCCCGCTTCTATCACATCAACACCAAGACGAGACAGCTGAATAGCGAGTTCATATTTTTGTTCAAGACTCATTGATGCACCGGGAGACTGTTCTCCGTCGCGCAGTGTTGTGTCAAATACAAATATCTTTTCCATGATGTCTACACTCCTTTGAGGACTTTTTTTATTTTTTTTCCGCGTTCAATTGAAATCAAACCGCTCCGTGCTATTTCAAGAACAGTATATGCAGATAAAATAGTCAGCATGTCATCGATTTTTTCGGTGGAACCGGTTGCCTCGATCACCATGCTGTCGGAGCCGACATCGACAATTTTGCCCCGAAAGACATCAACGACCTGTACTATCTCGCCGCGCTGTGAAGGGCTTGCAGAGACCTTGATTAATGCAAGCTCACGGTGAACGGCTGGCAAGCCGGTGAGATCAGTCAGCTTTATCACATCGACCAGTTTGTTCAGCTGCTTTTTTATCTGTTCGATAACATTATCGTCGCCGCTGCAGACAAGGGTGATACGGGAAATTGAAGAATCTGCAGTTACCCCGACTGTCAGGCTTTCAAGATTATAAGCCCGTCCCGAAAAAAGGCCGGAGATTCGGGCGAGGACGCCCTGGTGATTTTCCACGAGAAGGCTGATTGTATGTGTCATGTTTCATCTCCCAACAGCATGTTGCTGATCGCGGCTCCTGCGGGAACCATCGGCCAGACATTTGCTTCTTCTTCAATAATAAAATCGAGAATGACAGGCCTGTTTTTCGACTCTGCGGCCTTTTTCAATGCAGGAATCACCTCTTCTTTTTTTGTCACCCTGATACCGACTGCATCATATGCCTCCGCCAATTTAACAAAATCAGGGATGTATGCCAAACAGGTATCTCCCGGGTTGTTGCAGGCTGGCGGGCATTCTGCGCGTTTGCGCAGACAAGTTGAGGAATACCGTTTGTTGAAAAACAGCTCCTGCCATTGCCGGACCATCCCCAGATACCCATTGTTCAGAATGACTATAATAATTGCCAGACCCTCCTGGGCTGCTGTGGCAAGTTCCTGGATATTCATCTGAATCGATCCGTCTCCGGCAATATCAATGACTGTCTTGCCGGGATTCCCGAGTTTTGCCCCGATCGCTGCGGGAAACCCGAATCCCATGGTTCCCAGGCCTCCTGATGTAATAAGGGAACGTTGATGACGGTAATTGTAGAAAAGGGCAGCCCACATCTGGTTTTGGCCGACTTCTGTTGCAATAATCGCATCGGGAAAAACTTCACTGACAGCCTGGATCACCATACCCGGCGAGAGTTTGTTTCCGCCCGCATCCGGATTCAGCGGATGTGCATTTCGCCAGCCATCGATTTCTTCAAGCCACGGTGCAATCGAAGCGGCCCTGCACGGCCCGATAAGTTCTTCAATAACCTGACGGGCATCACCGACAATGGGGACCTCAACGGTAACATTGCGCGCAATGGCGGACGGGTCGATATCGATATGAACGATCTTGGCATGCGGTGCGAAAGTGGCGAGATCGCCGGTTGCGCGGTCATCAAACCGTGTCCCGATACCGAATAAAACGTCACAATTGGAGACAGCCATATTGGCGACATAAGTTCCGTGCATGCCCAGCATTCCCAGGTTCAGTGGATTGTCCGCTGGAAGGCCGCCGATTCCCATCAGCGAGCTCACCGAAGGAATTCCTGTTTTTTTTGAAAGTTTGCGAAAAACTTCAGATGCATCGGCGATATGAATACCACCGCCGATATAGAATAATGGTTTTTTTGCTTCATTTAAAAGTTCGGCAGCGCGCCGGATTTGTCCCTGATGACCCTTTATAACCGGGTTATAACTTCGCATCTGGATTGATTCCGGATACTGATCATCGAGTTTTTCTGTAAGAATATCCTTCGGAAGGTCAACCACGACCGGGCCAGGCCTCCCTGTTGAAGCAATATGAAAAGCTTCTTTCAATGTGCGGGGAAGGGCACTCCTGTCGGTGACGATGTAGTTGTGCTTTGTCACCGGCCGTGTAATACCGACAATATCGGCTTCCTGGAACGCATCGTTTCCAATCATGGAACGCGGAACCTGCCCGGTAAGGCAGACAATGGGTACCGAATCAAAATTGGCATTTGCCAGGCCGGTTACCGTGTTGGTGGCACCGGGGCCGCTGGTGACAAGGCATACGCCTGTTTTCCCGGTTGAGCGTGCGTACCCGTCTGCAGCATGCACTGCAGCCTGTTCATGGCGGGTAAGAACGACATGAATGTCTGGTTCGGCAAAGAGTATATCAAACAGAGGAATCACCACACCTCCTGGATATCCGAATATAATCTCGATGTTTTCAGCTTTGAGAGCTTCCACAACCATCGCTGCTCCGCTTTTCATGTTGAATCCTCCTCGTTGTGTTGTGGGTATATGCAGTTTGGTACAGCTGTATATACACCTCTTTAAAAAAAAGAAGCCGTTCTCCGGAAGAGAACGGCTTCAAACCTTTCAGGTTAAAGACCTAATCTTCCGGACTCGCTCGGAATGGAAGAATGACTACGACGACTATAATGTTAATAATAGCATAAAGTGGGTGAAAGATAGATCTGTAAACTGAAAAAGTTTTCATATATATATCAATAATATGATATGACCATGTTTGTCAACCGATTTTTTTAATAAATATTAAAATATAACTGATGAAAATAAATTCCCAAAAAGCACAAAAGGGACAAATGATAATGTTTCATTGAATAGAGTATATCAATTGTATTGTTTCAAGTTGATTAGGAAAGCAGTTATATGTGTTTTATTGCCTGGACAGCAGCAAAATACTACTTCCTATAATATATATTCTGTCGACTTAAAAACATATCGGCCTGAATGATACTACACAGAACTGCAGGAAAGAAAGCCCGGACCAAGGGGCTATTCTTGTCGCCTCGCGGTCTTTGCGGGCTTTGTGTGAAATTCCTTATTTTTAATATTATGCAGTTAAAGTTTGGTAAACAGATCAAAGTACGGCATGCAGTCCGGAGTGTTTTTCAGTTTCGCGAGAAGAAGCAATCTGGTAATTGTGCAGTGTCTGAAAAAGTCGTCAGTTTCAAGCGATTGTTTAAGTATTGCCCGTAATGATGATTGTTTATTGAAATCATCTCTCAGGCGCAGTTTCAGTGTCTGGGAGGCATTGTTCATCTCATATGAAACAATATTGTCAAAATCTTTTAACTTTTCGATATCAACAGGTCCCTGTTTAAAATGTATCTCATAATCAGCACCCCAGTAACAGGACATGAGTGAATGTTTTTTTTCTCCTTCTTCGGGATTTTTGATTTGCCGGGCTGCACGTATCTGTATTCCTTCCGGAAGCACTGTATTGATTTTTTGGATAAAATCATTGGCATCAGTATAATGTAATAAATTAACCACGGCAATTTCACCTGTAGACGCGATCCCCAGTGATAACGGATGGGCAAACTCCAGGACAGGCTTGGGATTAAATCCCTTTGTCATACGGCAGAAAAAACCGCCCCGCTGAAATGCCTGTTCAAAAATATGCATGATATTCAAATGAGAGAGATATTCAGCCTTTCCTGTTTTTGAAAACGAGAATAATATCCGGTATGTATTGTCGCGGGAAATAATTTCACGCGACTGCTCTATCCATTTTTTAGAATCAACATCGATTTCGAGCTGTTTTGAGACGTCTGTTTTAATGCCCGTATGTTTCGAACACACACCGCAGTTTTCAACACAGGGATCTGTGCACACCGGCGATAATTCCCTGGAAAGATTCCGGGAATATTCACGTTCCAGTGCTTTCATGGAAACACCAGGAGAAACGTTTTGCCACGGAAGAGGTTCCCCGACCATGCGTTTGCGACAGGTTTCTGCCTGCACATCCCAATCCGCCTGCGCAATGCAATTGCGCCATATATCTCGGTTAATCTGGTCATCCCACGAATCAAAACATGCACCGTCAAGGAATGCGTGTTCGATGATTTTCCCCGCACGATGGTCTCCCCGGCCGATCATTCCCTCAAGGAACGACTGAAAGGGCGAATGATATGATATCTTGAAATGACGTCTGGGCAGAAGTTTCTGCAGCAGCATGATTCTTCGCAAAGCCTCTGTTTCATCAATCTGTGCACACCATTGCAGCGGTGTATGGGGTTTTGGAACAAATGTGGAAAAATTGACATGGATCTGCATATTCGTCTGACGCTGAATATCATTCAGGGCAGATGCGACGATTTCGGTCTCATCCTGCCCGATAAATCCCGGCAGGCCGATCATAAAATAAAATTTTGCCTGTTTCCATCCGAGCTTTTTTGCTTCTTTGAGGAGCGATACGGTTTTTTCCAGGGACACAATTTTATTGATGCTTTTCTGGGTTTCCTCGAGCGGTGTTTCAACGGCAAAGGTAAGCCCGCTCTTTCGGACCGTTTTTATTTTGGCAAACAAGGACAGGGCAAAGGTATTAATGCGCAGGGATGGAAGTGAAAAGGATATACCCAGATGGCTGAAATCATTGTTGAGGATTTCAAGGAGAGATTCAATGTCGGGGTAATCTCCCGAGGAAAGCGAGGACAAGGATATTTCCCTGTAGCCCCTTCGAAATACATCAAGAAACACTTCCTGATGTATACAGGAGATGGGTTTGGCCCTGAAGGGCCGGTAAATAAACCCTGCATTGCAGAATCTGCAGCCGTTCGGACAGCCCCGCATGATTTCTACAACTCCGTGGTCCTGTGTTGCCTGAATCGACGGAACCGGAAATGGTTCGGTAAAACTGCTCTCGCCGAATCCAGTCCAGACTGCCCGGACTGCCTTGTTTTTATCCGGTGTCCAGACCGATGGATATCCGGAAAAAAGGGCAAGATGTTCCTGTTTCGAAGCGTTCTTTTTTTTCAGCGCCGCAAGTGCGGAAAACGCTTCGGCGAGCCATTCGTCGGCTTCACCGATATACACTGCATCAAAAAAATCTGCGAAGGGGGCTGGATTGGTAATGCCCGGCCCGCCGGCGATCACGATCGGATGCTCCCCTCCCCTTTCTGCAGCACGAAAAGGAATATATCCTGCGTCAAGAATCATGAGTGCATTTGTCGCAGTAAGTTCGTACCCCATTGAAAATGCAATCGTGTCGCATTCACAGAGCGGTATGCCGGATTCAAGCGTATACAGCGGGGTATGATGCTGACGCAGAGCCTCCCGGAAATCCTGTTTCGGGGCAAAGACACGTTCACACCGCACAGTATTAATTGCATTGATTCTTGCATACAGCAGTTTCACCGCGAGATTGGACATCCCTATTTCATACAGATCAGGATACGAGACTGCGACGGTATAATCAGCATCTTTTTTTACTGAACCGAATTCTCCGCCAGTATACCTGCCCGGTTTTTCTATGGAGAGGAGTATTTCTGCCAGGTCTTTCTCAGGAATTATATTCATTCCCTTATGAATACCTTCTGAAATAAATATTGAGAATAATGCCAATACTGATGAGCCCGGTCAGCAGGGATGATCCGCCGTACGAGACAAAAAAGAGCGGAATACCGGTAATGGGCATGATTCCCATGGTCATTCCGATGTTGATGACCAGATGATACAACAGCATCCCGATGATACCCGCACCGATAAAATGTGCATACTGGTCAGTGGTGTGCGTCAAAATGCGAACACTGCGCAGAAGGATGACCAGAAAACTGGAAAGAATGATGATTCCTCCCAGAAAACCCAGTTCCTCTGAAATAATCGAAAAAATAAAATCGGTGCTCTGTTCGGGAACATATTTCAGTTTGCTCTGTGTGCCCTCAAGAAATCCTTTTCCAAAAAGCCCTCCAGACCCCACTGCCAAAACCGAATTAATGATATGCCATCCGCTTCCCTTTGCATCGATAGTGGGATCAAGAAAAATGATCAGTCTGATTTTCGGCGTTGAGTAGTCGCTGAATACTTTTCGTACGAAAAACGATCCCAGGAATGATGAAAACAATACTCCGGATGCATAGCATATCCAGTAAAATATTCTGTCACGCAAAAAATAGTAGCCTGTAAAAGCGAGCGCACCAATCAAAGAGATGATGCCGATCACATAAAATATATAGTCGAATGAAGTGAGTATATTAAGAACCGGTAATTTTGTTTTCAGAAAGAATTTCTGGAATTCCGGTATCATGCTGATGGTAATCATCAGGAAACCGGAAATGACGATAAAGAATATATGACGCCTCCGGGCACCCGCGATCCAGGTCATCACGAAAAAAACAGGAAGAAACACCAGGGCAGTACCCATGTCGGGCTGGGTCAGTACCAAGCCCATGGGCAGCATGCATATCAGAAATCCGGCGATGAAAAACAGCAGTTCATGGATGCGGTTCTTGAAGCGGACAAGATATTCACCCAGGAGCAGAATCGTCGACAATTTTGCGAATTCAGATGCCTGGATACCGAATCCTCCGATTCCGATCCAGGAGCGGGCATTGTTCACTTTTTTCCCAATTACCGCGGTAATGACCAACAGCAGGATAAACACAATATACAGGATAAGCGAAATGTCACGCAGCCGCTGATAGTTGAAAAAAGCAAAGAAAAAAAGTATGGGAATTCCAAATATGGCCCAGATAATTTGTTTTATAAATTCATCGTCACGCATATGGCCGTCGGCATCTGTATTGCTGGAGAGGATAAAGAGAATCCCCACCAGCATCAAAACCAGCGTCGCGATAACAATCGCGAGATCAATGCTGAATATGGAACCTTTTTTCATTCGTCTGTTCCTGCTTTTCCGGGGTACAGGATTCCAAACTCCCTTTCAACTTCTTCAAATGTTTTCCCTGTGTAAATTCCATGGAAGATGTAATTGGCTATTCGGGGTGACCACCACTCATTTTTCGGAACACCTTCAACAAAAACAATCACAACCATCCGTTCTGCATCGGAATCGTCACTGTAGGGTGCATATCCGCAGAACCATTCATGAGTAAAATTGGACTTGTCAGATGCAAGTTCACTGGTTCCTGTCTTTCCTGCGACATCAACCGCTTTGGTTGTCAGAACATACCGGGCGGTTCCTGTTTCAACAACTGCCCGCATTCCCCGCTGAACAATGTGAAACGTGTCCGCAGAGATGCGTTCGTTTTTTCGGAGTACCTTTCGTTCGGTAACAGATTCAACTTTTCCTGTTTTTGGATCGCGCACTTCCTTAAGCAGGCGGGGAACATAGGTGGTGCCTTCATTGGCAATCATCGCCACCACGTTTGCCATCTGCAGCGGTGTGGCGGTGACATATCCCTGCCCTATCGAAAAGTTGACGGTATCGCCACCGACCCACGGTGTGTTTTCCGTCTTTTCCTTCCATTCCGGTGTGGGCACAAAACCGGATTTTTCATCGGGAAGATCTATCCCTGTAATTTCTCCCAGTCCGTACTCATGAGCATAGGTGACAATATTTTCCACACCAAGATATTTGAGCCCCATGGTCTGAAAATACACATTGCAGGAATTTGCAATTCCGCCAATCAGATCCAGCGCACCATGTCCGGATTTTTTCCAGCAGTGAAAAACACGGTTTCCAACCCTGAGTTCGCCGGAACAAAAAACAGTTTTGTCAACAGGAAATACTTCCTCCTGGGCAACCGCGGTTGCCATAATCATTTTAAAGGAGGATGCGGGGGGAAACGGACTGATGCTCCTGTTATACAGCGGATTGTCAGGATCAAGCCGCAGTTTGTCATAGTAGTCCTTGTTGAGAAACAAATTCGAATTGAATGAAGGCGTGGATACCAGTGAAACGATTTCTCCGGTATCCGGTTTCATGACAACAACCGCACCGTTTTGCGGTCCAAGCGCTTTTTCTCCCAAAAGTTGAATGCGGCGGTCGATGGTCAAAACAATATGCATTCCAAGCTCAGGAGGCTGTTCCTCGGCTTGAGCGTCAATTCTGCGTTCATATACATCAACCAGACTGTACCGGATGCCGTTTTTCCCGCGCAGAATACTGTCATACTGTTTTTCGAGCCCGGTCTTGCCGACGATCGAATTCCGGTCGTATTGGCCGGGGGCATACTTCAGTTCAAGTTCAGATTCATCGATATTTCCTACATAACCGATCACATGAGAGAGCGAACCGGTTTCAAGATACACCCGTTTCAAATTAGCATTCCAGGTCACACCGGGAAACTCTTCGATATGTTCTGCGATTTGGCTTATTTTCTCTATGGAGACCCCGGTTGCAATTTCAATCGGCTGATACAGGGTATAGGCACGGAGCGGGACTCTGGAATGTATCTGACTGACATCGATATTCAATACCCTCGCCAGTTTCTCAAAAAAAACCGGTATTTCTCCTGGTATCTGGCCGGGAATCACCGAAATCGAAAATGTCTCAAGATTGGTTGCCAAAGGGATATCAAATGAGCGGTCATAAATTTCACCGCGCTGGGTGGGAATGCTGATTTCCCTGTGTGAAACGGTCTTCGACATTTTTTTAAATTCTCCACCGCGGATAATCTGCAGCAGAAACAGATTGATCGTGAGAAAACAAAATATGCAAATAATAAATATTTTCAACACAAAAAACCGTGCACGGGTTTGTGTTGATACCGAAGTGGCGGATTCCATCAGAATGACTCCACTGTTTTTTCTTTTATAATATTGATTTTATTCATGATAAAAAAGATAAACGGTGCACAGATCATATTATAGAGAACCTCGAGACCGAGTACTGCAAAATATTCTCCCGTCGGCAGAAGCGGAATCTGGAACACAAGCTTGACGATCAATTCAAGAATATATTTGAATATTGTACCGATTAATACCACGAGTAACTGGATAAAAAAAGGATCAATGGACACTGTTCCTTCCAGCAACCCGTAAAAAAACCCGATAATGGTTTTTACTGCTGCATAGATTCCAAGCGGAAGCGGTGCTGCGGCAAATCCCTGCATCATCCCTGCAGTAAAACCGGCAATCTGTCCGTGCATGGAACCGCCGCGGATGGCGATAAAGATGACGACCAGCAGCAGTAGATCCGGCTTGACTTCCCATATTTGCAGTACTTTAAAAAGAGTGGATTGAAGCACAAGCGCAACAATAGAAGCCAGGATGGTGAATAATACGATCTTTGTCTTTTTCAATTCACATCCTCTACGTTCAGTATATACAGATACTCAAGACGCCTGAAATCAAGCACCGGTTCGATCTGCAGTTTCACAATTGATTCATAATCCTTGGTTATATAATTTTCTTTCCAGCGCCCGATAATGATATCCTTGGGGAAAAGATGTCCCAGGCCCGAGGTGACCACGATCATGCCGGAATCAAGTTCCTGTAAAATGCGTTTTGAAACGAGATCCATTTCGATATAATCACAGGGAGCACCGCATCCGTTTACCAGTCCCTTATACCGGGTGTCCTTGAACAAAGCCCCGACATAAGAGCGAGGATCCAGGATAGTCTGGATTGTCGACGATTGCAGTCCGACCGCGCTCGTTTTTCCTACAAGGCCCATAATCCCGCCCTGGAAAGCGACAACCGGCATATCCTTTTTTATCCCGTGGATATTCCCTTTGTTGACGATCAGTGTGGAAAAGTCATTTTCCGATGCCCATGCAATAATTTCAACACTGATGTATTCAACACTGATATATTTTTCGATGAGCTGAAGCTCGCGTTTGAGACGTTCATTTTCTTCACGGAGTTTCAGATTGTCCTGGGAAGTTTTTTGAAATTCGATCAGCTGTTTTTGCGAGTCCGCAAGCTCTGTCCGGATACTGTCGATCTCGCCCAGAGAGTTGACTGTTCCCGATACCCAGTTCCCGATTCCGGAAAATATACCCTGAAAAAAAGATACCACAGAAAAACCGGCCGACTGGGCGAATTTCACCGCCGGGGCACCGGAAAAAGCGGTAAAACAGAGTGAAATCCCGAGAAATATAATGAGTCCAATTATATTTTTAAAGCGTGAAAAAAAACCTTTAAACCGTCGCATGGCTCTCCCGGTTATTTGTTGATATGGTAGAGCTGTTCACTCGACTGCTTCATGCTTTCAAAAAACTTTCCCGCACCTTTCGCAACACAAAGGAGAGGATCCTCCGCAAGAATAACCGGAACACCAGTTTCCTTGGAGATCAGTTTTGGAAGCCCCTTCAGCAATGATCCTCCGCCAGTCATCACAATTCCCCGTTCAACAATATCTGCTGCGAGTTCAGGGGGCGTTTGTCCCAGAGTGCGCTTGATTTCATCAATGACAGCATTAATGGGTTCCTGGAGCGCTTCACGCACTTCTACAGAATCCATTTCCAGCCGCCGCGGCAATCCTGTAATGGCATCGGTCCCCTTGATTTCCATTTTTTCTATCTTTTTGTCCGGTGATGCGTTTCCAATGGTGATCTTGAGATTTTCCGCAGTCTGTTCTCCAATGATCAGGTTATGAACACTACGAACGTGTTTTATTATGGCTTCATCAAATTCGTCCCCTCCGACGCGAATCGCATTTGATACCACCATACCGCCAAGGGATATCACCGATATTTCCGTAGTTCCCCCGCCGATATCGCAGATCATGTTGCCTGCAGGTTCGAGAATGGGAATATTCGCACCAATAGCAGCAGCCATTGATTCTTCGATAAGATATACTTCACGTGCTCCGGCTTGTTCCGCGCTTTCACGCACTGCACGTTTCTCAACCTCGGTGATACAGGTTGGAATTCCAATGACCATACGAGGTTTGATAAACCACTTTCGCGGAAGCACTTTTGAAATAAAGTACCGGATCATTTTCTCGGTTGTTTCAAAATCAGCAATCACCCCGTCCCTCATGGGCCGTATCGCAATGATTTTTCCCGGAGTTTTCCAGAGCATTTTCTTTGCTTCCTGCCCTACTGCAACAACTTTTTTTGTACCGCGTTCCACCGCAACAACTGATGGTTCGCTTAAAACTATCCCTTTTCCCTTTACATGAACCAGTGTATTGCATGTTCCCAGATCAATGCCTATATCAGTTGAAAAAGTATCGAAGAGATCCTTAAAAGCCATGTATTTTACCCCCAATTATTCAAGCCAAGTCAGAGACGGTTTCGAGCACCACTGTGACTGGGATCATTTTCCAGAGTTCGTCTAAGCTCGTACCTGTATTGAGCATAGTCGCCATATTTTTCATAAACAAGAGCGAGCCTGAAATGGGCCTCAGCTGATGTATCATTTTCTGCCAAAATATCTTTATACAGTTTTTCAGCATTTTTATAATCACGTTCATTAAATAATAGTTCTCCCAACAGAAAACGTGCTTCTGTCTGGAGTTCAATGTTTTTTGATAATTTCAGTGTCTGTCCAAGGTACTCCTTTGCGTTTTTGGTATCGCCGCTTTTCGCATAATACTTGGCGAGAAAGAAAAGATAGATATCTTTTTGATCCTCTGAATATGCACGAAGGAGGTATTCTATCGAACGGTCAATAACTCCCGATTCCTCAAAAGCAATAGCGAGATACTCATAGGTATCGCTTCCCTTATATCCCAATTCAAGAGACTTTTCAAGATACTCTATTGCACAATCATAGAAATATCTTTTTTTATGGAAATATATTTTACCCAAAAGATAGGTGATTTCGGGAGTATATTTTTTTGTTTGCGACAGACGTGCACGCCGCAGGGAAATGAGCGCCTGCGTCAGGTTTTCCTGGCGTGTTTCAGGCGGAAGCTGCGGATGTGCAAGGAAATAGTATGCAGAGCCCCGGTAGAACAATGCACGGGCATCGATCGGTTTTTCTTCAAGGATTGCATCGCATTGGGTGATTATTTCATTGAGCAATGAGACATAAGTTTTTTGCATGAACTTGAGGGTAATGTTTCTGAAAGGAATTTGGCTGTTTTCCTCAATTGTCCATGGCTGATAGTTCCATGGCACATGATTCCATATTTGCTCAATGGAATACCCCGCCGGGATTTTCGCTTCTGCTGTCGTACCGGTCGTGAAAAGGGAAAAAAAACCAAAAAAATAGGCACCCGATAAAAGCAGAAGTATAAACAAAAATATAATTACAATTTTTGCCTTATATCTGTTTTTCTTTTTTGCTTTGCGTGAAGAATATCGTTCATAATCTAAAATCATATTTATAACCTGTTTGTATCTATGTACGATAAAATTGTATTTTTGTAAAGCCATGAAGGGAACTGTGATGTTTAAATAACAAGAGATCATTGTTTTCTGAAAAAAAAAGACAGGTCTGTAAGCCGGGTTCTGTGAACAATTACTGCAGAGCAGTAATCGACCGGCACCATCTATCTTGTTCCAATACTTACGTATGGAATCTGTGCAGCCTACCCGCAGGTAAAAGACGAGCAGCCTCCTGCTGTTTGGCCTTGCTCCAGACGAGGTTTGTCATTCCGGATCAATTACTGGATCCGAGGCAGGCTCTTACCCCGCCATTTCACCTTTACCCGGCCACTAAATCGAAGATTTAGTGGCTTCCCACCAAAAATACAGGGTATTTTTGGTGGTCGGGCTGTATGTTTTCTGTGACACTTTCTGTACCGCTGTTTTTGAGAATATCAAAAACAGCGGCCCCGGTTATTACCCGGCATCATGCTCTGCGGAGCCCGGACTTTCCTCCTGAACACTCAATCAAAGATTTAGTGGTCAGGCGGTGCCGCGACCTGTCTTGATTTATTTTATTCTTCGTCTTCTGCTTCGAAGTCGTCGTCCTCATCATCAGAATCGGACATCATGTCAGACTCTGAATCAACGTCGGATTCATCCTCCTCGAATATGTAATCGGATTCATCAATTGGTTCATCCGAATAGAAAAGAATGCGGGAGCACTCCGGACAGAATTTGATTCCCACACCTTCCCGGACATCATTGACAAACTGGGCCGGCAGTATCATGTAGCATCCGGTACAGATTCCGTTTTTGATGGGAACAATACCCAGGCCGGATTTGCTCTTGATGATTCTCTCAAATTTAAACAAAATATCTTCATCAAGTCCCGGAGTGATTTTTGATTCATCTTTCTCAAGTGTTTTCAACACTTTCTGTTTGTCCTTGATCTCATTTTTTATTTTGGCCTGTTCTTCCTTGACATCCTCTTCCTGTTTTTTTATAAGGGTGTTTTCTTTTTCGATTTGCACCTTGATTTCTTCAATGCTTTGTTCAAGCCGCTGCAGTTCTTTCCGGTAATCCTGCTCTTTTACCGTAATATCTTTTATCTGTTTGTCGAGCGCCTCATATTCACGCTGTGTTTTGATCTGGTCCATGAGTTTTTCATTTTCCTCACGTTCCTTTTCAGCATTCAGGGTATTTTCCCGAAGCATTTTGATCCGATGTTGTGTATCCTCAAACAGTTTTTGTTTGTCTGCCTGGGTTTTGTGAAGCCGGTTCAACAGTTCGATTTTGGTTGTGAGAACACGGGGAATTTCTTCGATTTCCGCCTCGATCTCGCATTTTTTCGACAGTACAACTTGAAGAGACTTCAATTTTTCGAATACTTCAGTCAGCATGGTATACTCCTCTTAATAATCTAAATAATCTTTCAGTTTGCGGCTTTTTTTCGGATGCCGCAGCCGCCGCAGTGCCTTTGCCTCAATTTGACGAATACGTTCACGGGTCACATTAAAATGCAGGCCGACTTCTTCAAGGGTCAGGGAGTATCCGTCTACCAGCCCGAAACGCATTTTCAGTACTTCCTGTTCACGAGGAGGAAGCGATTGAAGAACGCCGTTCAGCTGCTGCTGCAGGATTCGAAAGGCAGTCTGGTGGGCCGGATTTTCAACGTCCTTGTCCTCAATAAAATCGCCAAGAAGCGAATCTTCTTCCTCACCTATTGGTGTTTCAAGAGATATCGGCTCGCGGGCCACATTTTTGACTGACTTCACTCTGCCGATCGACCATCCCAGGTGTTCTGCGATTTCTTCATCCGACGGTTCACGGCCAAGAACCTGCATCAACTGCCGGGATTCACGCATTACTTTGTTGATCTGTTCGATCATGTGAACAGGTACGCGGATTGTCCGTGCCTGGTCAGAGATCGAGCGGGTGATTGCCTGGCGAATCCACCATGTGGCATATGTCGAAAATTTATACCCCTTGCGGTATTCAAATTTTTCAACAGCCTTGATCAGCCCGATATTCCCTTCCTGAACCAGATCAAAAAAATGCAGGCCCCGGTTAGTATATTTCTTTGCAATACTTACAACAAGCCGTAAATTCGCTTTAATTAATTTGTCCTTGGCATTTTTCATCATGATCTTGCCGCGTTCAATTTTCTTTGCGTGTTCGACAATACTGTCCAGTCTGTCTTCAAATTCTATTTCAATTCTTTCAAGTTTGCTCTCGTTCATATGAATCGTGCGGATAAGTTCTTTTATCCGGTCTGCAGACAATCCAAGCTGTTTTTCAATACGCTCTGCCTCATTCTTTTTTACAAGTCCCCGCGCGAGATTGCGCAAATCCTGCATATCAGTGATTTCCAGCCGCTTTTCAATTTTCTTGTTTTCCTTGTGGATCGATTTTACTTTTCGTACTGCGTTCATGAATTTGTCTGCGATGACATTAATTTCTTCCGGCTGATAGTCGACCTTTTTCAGTTTGTCGAGCAGTTTTTTCCGTTTCTTTTTAATGTCATTATCAGAAAGCAATACTTCTTTTTGATCAGCGATTTCTTTTTTAATCTCCTGATAGTCCTTTACCGATTGGTAATAGTCCTTCATCGCATCACGGTAAAATGAATTTAATCGTTTCCTCTCTGCAAGGATCTCCGATATTTCTTTTTTGGAAATATTCATTTCCCGGGGGTCTTTTTTTGACAATGCTTTTTTGCAGATTCGATAAAACTCGTTCACAAGTATATGCGATTCAAGTATAATCTCTGTTATGATATGCTCGCCATCTTCCATTTTTTTGGAGAGGATGACTTCCTGTTCTGCCGTAAGCAGATTCTCTTTCCCAATTTCACGAAGATAGAGTCGAATAGGGTCATCGTTGGAAGATTCTCTTCCTTCGGTGTACAGCAGTTTTCCTTTTTTCCGTTTTACTTCCTTTTCGTCTTTTTCCTCATCCTGATCCTCATCAATCTGGAGATCGATGGGTTCTTCTTCGAGTTTGATTTTATTTTCTTCGAGCAGAGACATGACTTCCTCTATTTTATCGGTTTTCACGATATAATCAGGGAGAAAATCATTGACTTCATCATAATTTATGCTCTTTTTTTCTTTCGCATATTTGAGGAGTTTCTGCACTGCCGGGTCATTCTGAATTTCAGTTATTTCTGTCATGCTCCCTAACCTTTAATTTTTTTAATTCGGCATCAATATACATTACTTCCAACTGTAAATCCCGAATTGAAATAAAGTCTGAATTCCTGTTTTCACACATCCGCATTTTTTTAATAATTATATCACGCTTCTTTTCAAGGCTTTTCTGCTGGATTGCCCGAATCCCACCATGGATAAGTTGTTCATGATTGATGGAAAGTTCATCCGATGCGGCTTTTTCAAGAAGCAACTCTCTGACATATTCATTATCGAGCCGTTGCAACAGCGACTCAAGTGTATTCTCCTCATTTCGAAAACATTCTTCCAGAGCAATATATAACGCTTTCGCGTGATCATCAAAAATATCTTCCGTGGAGATAAATTTCCGTGCCTCTTTAAAATACACAGGGGACAGGGCAATCGCCAACAAAATATAGAGCTCATCGCTCACTTTTTCCTGCTGACGTGGCACTTTTTCAGCGTTTCCCGCACGTTTTCCCTGATTATTCTGAAACCGGAGCAGATCCTGTTTCACTGCATCGGGTGTTGTTTCCAGTGCTTCTGCCGTTATGTTTATGTATGATTCCTTTCGGATACCGGATTGTACAGTCGTCAGATACGGCACAATAAAAGCGAAAAACCCTTCTTTCCCTTCAAGTGTGGATGTTGTAAATGTGTTTTTGGCCCTCTTTAGAATGTATTGAAAGCTATTTATAGAATATTTTAAAACATTTTTCAATGCATCAGTGCCCTCTTTTTCAAAAATCTCTGCAGGATCTTTTGCATCTGAAAAAGAGATGACTTCTGTATGGAATTCAAGGCGTTCCAGAATGTCGATCGCCCGCAAAGTGGCTTTTATACCTGCATCATCACTGTCAAAGAAAATAACCGCTTTTTCTGCATAACGGCGCATCATCTGGGCCTGGCTCTCTGTTAATGCTGTGCCCAGGGGTGCGATACAGTTTGAAATACCGCTGGCATTCATTGCAATAACATCCATATATCCTTCGACAAGGTAAAACATGCCTGTTTTTTTAATCTCCGGCAACGCTGTGTGCAGCCCGTATAAATTGCTGCCTTTATGGTAAAATGCCGTTTCCGGCGAGTTCAAATACTTGGGCCCGTAATCAGAGAGGGCCCGGCCGCCGAAAGCAATAACTTCCTGGCGTGAATTGAAAATGGGGAACATGATTCTGTCTGAAAAATAGGCATTCTTCCCCTTTGAGAAAAGCCCTGATTCCGAAAGAAATTTATCGCTGTAGCTTTTATCAATCAAAAAATCATACAGCCAATTTCGGTCTTTCGGCGCATATCCAATCAAAAACAACTCCTGCAGCTCCATGGTAATTTTTCTTTTTTTCAGATAATCTCTTGCTTCTGCCGCGGATGCGGAGTTTTGCAATATATGGTGAAAACTCCCTGCAACCCGTTTATAGAGCTCACAATAGGCGTCCCGCTGCAGTGTGGTTTGGCTTTTTTCCACCTCAATGGATACCCCTGCCCTTTTTGCCGCAAGCTGGACCGATTCGACAAAAGATATTTTTTCAATTTCCATTAAAAAATTATAGACACTTCCACCCTTGTGACAGCCAAAACAATAGAAAATATTTTTTTCAGGCGTCACACTGAATGACGGTGATTTTTCTGTATGAAAAGGGCATAACCCCCAAAATCTGTTCCCTTTACGGGATAATGTCACATATTCACCGATGAGGCTTACAATATCAATTTTTTCTGATATTTCAGAAATAGTCTGTTCGGGAATCCTCATGTTACTCCGGTGTTCGTATGCAATTACTTAAACCAGTCTCCTTTTTTAATCCGTTTTAATATAGAGATTTTTGGCAGCCTGATGCTGACTGAATGAATCTGAAAACTCATGAACACCCGCCTGAGGATCCTTTAACACAAAATAGAGGTATGATGTGCTTGCCGGAGAAAGCGATGCCACCAGGGCGGTAAGCCCGGGATTACTAATCGGGCCGGGCGGAAGGCCGTTATATCTGTAGGTATTGTAGGCTGACTGTATTTCCAGATCAGCATAGTAAATGCGTTTTGGATACGGCTTCCCTTTAATTTCAGAAATAACATAGGCGATGGTCGCACAGGATTCGAGGGGCATGTAATTTTTTAACCTGTTGTAAAACACCGAGGCAATGATGGGTGCTTCCTCCTCGCTGCGATATTCTCGTTCGATAATTGATGCCATGATCACTTTTTTATGAAGTTCTTCCGGCGAATAGGGTTTGTCCCGGATCGTATATTCATCAATTTTCTGAAAAAATGTATCAATCATTTTTATAACGATTGCCTGGGCAGATACGCCGACAGGAAAATAATAGGTATCGGGGAAAAGATACCCTTCTGCAGTATCAGCAGGAATTCTGTATTTTTCGAGGATCTCTTTCGACTTCACAATCTGTAAAAAATCCTTGGCAAGGATGAACCCTTTTTCTTCGAAATAAAGGGCCATTTTGGAAGAAGTCCAGCCTTCAAGAAGGGTGATTTTCAGCATTTCTTCGCGGCCGGAAACAAGAATGTCATGAATATCAAGTGTAGTGTTCCCGGGTTTGATTCTATACATTCCTTTTTTAAAAGAAGTTTCAGAGCCGGTCAGTTTTGAGAGAATCCTCAGAAACAATCCGGAACGGATCAGTTTTTCATTTTCAAGGCGCACAATGATATGCTCTCCGGATTCTTTTTCATTTACCTGGAATAGAGCACCTTCAGCGGGTATGGTCTCAGCCGGACTGTTCAGGAACGCAGCAAATATAATAACTCCTATACAGACGAGACAGAGAACGACCGCCGAGAATATAATTATACCTGTAATACGAAATATTTTCATTACTCATGAGCCTTTTTATTCTAAACAATAAATATATCCATGAAATCGTGAAAAATCAAAGTATTTTTCTTAATATAAAAAAAAACTGTTATTTCATCGAATTATAAAATTCTTCAAGTTTTTCCATCTGGTCTATGGTGAGTTCCGCGTACAGAATTTCCCGAATCTGGGTTTTTGTTTTTTCAAATGTCATATCCGGAAGAAAATCGGAAGTCTGCAGAGCCAGATATATTCCCACGAGCTGTTTTGGTGACAAAGAAAGGCTGTACGATTGCTTGTTCATGTTATACTTCCAGTTCCTGACCTTCCCGCGCAATATGAATTTCAACGTTCTGCCGCCCAAGAAAGCTGTTATACCACTCTGCTGATTTCCTCATCCTGTAAATTTCATTATCAGAATAAATCGGTTCATGATGAAAGAAAAACAGCTTTTTGATGTTCCATGCCATGGCGAGGTCAACGGCCATATTCTGTGAGGTATGGCCCCAATTTGTTTTATCAATGTATTCCCGGAGCGTATATTGGGCATCGAGAATGATAACATCCGTATTCCTGAAGAATCGTTCGTTCAATTCATCATGAACGAACTCAGGAGAATCAATTTCCGTGTCTGTTGCAAAAATAACGCTTTTTCCGTCAACACTGCATCTGTACGAGACAGACCCGCCGGGATGCTGCATGGATTTCATGATCACTGAAAAATCACCGATCGAAAAGTTATTTTCCTGTAGCACAACGAATTCGATCTCTGATGCGGCGATATCCATGGTTATGGGAAAATACGGCGGGCGCATCTGTTCTTTCAGTATTGTTTCAAAATTCTTCACCGGACTATAAAAGATAATGCGGTTCCCCTTTTTCAGGAGGGGATAAAAAAAAGGCAGTCCCTGGATATGGTCCCAATGGAAATGGGTCATTAAAATGTGGTACGTTGCAGGTTTTGTGAATTTCCGTGCAAGAGTGAGCCCCAGCTCACGAATGCCTGTTCCCGCGTCAATGATCAGACGCTGCCCCTTTTCGGATACCAGTTCAAGGCATGCTGTATTGCCACCGATTGTCCCGAATACCGATTTGGGAATTCGGGAAAGAAAACGTTCACGTGATTCCTGACTCTCAAGATCCCTGGGCTGTATGCGCTGGACAACAGCGGCTATTTTTCTGCGCAACTGATAGGGAGTCAGGGGTGTCGGCACAGAACCCCGCACCCCCCAGAATTTGAGTTTCATGTTCCCGTCTCGTTTGTCAGGTATTTTTTCAGAAGTGTCTCCCCGGGCAGATCCTTGTCCCGGGGAGACACTTCGATGATTTGTTCATCAATGCGAAGAGAAAGCCATTGTTCAATTTCTTCGGGGTTGTGCAGTCTGCCCTTGTTGATTCCCGGGCACCAGGATTGTGCCGACTCCCACGATTCCCTGGAATACAGCACTGAGCTCCAGAACGGAAAGCTTTTACATTGAAGCGGACGAAAGTCATATATCCCGCATTTGCCGTCTGACCAGAAAATACAGTCATAGTTGGGCTTTTCTTTCAGGCTCAAACGGTGAAACCCGCTGATGGTGACAATGCGAAGATAACGGGTAAAAAAATCTGCCAGCGGCAATTTGATATTTTCAAGCAGATCAGCCAGATCGAGTGCGGAAAGAAAGACATACCCGGGTGAATGACGGCAGCAGCCGGAGCATCGCTGACATTCAAAGGGTAAACCAGTTGATGAGTAAAAGGAAGGTTCTGAATCCGGATTATACATCATCTCTGCCATAGTATTCCCACGCTGTCCAACAACTTAATTATATTGATTGATCCTGAAAAGTGTGTGGTTTTTTTAATAAAAAAGAATGGGGAGAGAAGGATTTGAACCTACGAAGGCATCGCCAACAGATTTACAGTCTGCCCCCTTTGACCACTCGGGAATCTCCCCATACATTTTTTAGCCACCTTTCGGATTTGAACCGAAGACCCCGAGATTACAAGTCACGTGCTCTGCCAACTGAGCTAAGGTGGCGTCAAATGTTTCAATAAAATAGTAAAAAATACTTTTTAAGTCAAGAGGGAATTCTGTATTTGTTGAGGATCTGATGAAAAACAGCATTTTTTACTGTTTTTTGACAGGTAATGAAAAAACAATGGTTGACACAGGACTATGGTGGATAGTATGGTAACCCCACTGAAGGGGTGGCAGATACTCAAAGCCTGAGAACATACCCATTGAACCTGATCTGGATAATGCCAGCGAAGGGATTTGTTCCGCATTGTATGAGCTCATGAAGAATACCTGCAATTATTATCTCCCCTTTCGACGTTTACAGCTGGAATGTACCATAATCGGCCGCAGTCAACATGATTGCTCTGTGAGTTCCGGCAAGGGAGAGGATGATCATGACGCAGTTGTATAATGCGAAAAGAAAAAATTGTACCAAAGAAATGAAACACATTGCAACTCTGGAAAAAATACCGGAAAGCAGGCTTATGAAAAATATTGCAGATGGGCATACCGTTATTGTGAAGAGTCAACGGCATTCATGTATCCCTGTGGGAATAGGGAAAAATCTCCGGATCAAGATTAATGCAAATATAGGGACATCAAATTTCTGCAATCAAATCAGTCTGGAGCTTGAAAAACTGGATGCGGTGGTCAAATACGGTGCAGATACAGTTATGGACCTGAGCACCGGCGGCGATATTCGAAAAATCCGGAAAACCATTATCGAATCATCAACTATTCCTGTCGGTACCGTTCCCCTGTACGATGCAATTACCCAAAATCCGGATGTCGCTTCTATTACCGAAAAAAACTTTCTGGATGCAATAAAAATGCATATTGATGATGGTGTGGACTTTATCACTGTGCATTGCGGAATAAAAAGAGACCATATTCCTTACCTTGACTCCAGGATTATGGGGGTCGTTTCGCGTGGCGGCAGTTTTCTTGTGAAGTGGATGCTTTATCACAACAGGGAAAATCCGCTGTATACTCATTACGATGAAATTGTGGAAATGGCCAAGGAACAGGATGTAGTCCTGAGCCTTGGCGACAGCCTGCGGCCGGGATGCATTGCAGATGCAACCGACGCCGCGCAGATTGCAGAATTAAAGATCTTGGGAAAACTTGCACGCCGGGCATACAGGCAGGATGTGCAGGTCATGATTGAAGGGCCCGGACATGTCCCGCTTCATCACATCGTCAAAAATATAAAGCTGCAGAAAAAATATTGTCACGGGGCGCCGTTCTATGTCTTGGGACCACTTGTCACTGACGTGTCGCCTGGGTATGATCATCTGAGTGGTGCAATCGGCGGGGCTATTGCAGCATGGCATGGGGCGGATTTTTTATGTTATCTTACGCCAAAGGAGCACCTTGGACTTCCCGGGCTTGATGATGTTATTGACGGGGTGATTGCATCAAAAATCGCCGCACATGCTGCAGATATCGCACGCAGGATCCCCGGTGCTGAAAAAGCGGATATACTGATGGCAAAAGCACGAAGCAACCTTGATTGGGAAACAATGTACGCAACGGCATTGAATCCTGAAAAAGCCCGCCGGATGCGTTTAGAGACCCTGCAGGACGGCAAAGAAGTCTGTTCCATGTGCGGAGATTTTTGTTCTGCCAAAATCAATCTTGAAAGCCGTGGAAAATACCGGAGTATGATATAAATGAAAATCAGCGAAATCGGAGGAGAATTTGCGATGCTCAACAGGTTCGCGCGCCGCGAATTCACCGACAGCCGGCTGGTTCTGGGCATTGGAGATGACTGTGCAGTGCTTGAATACATTGATGACAGTTATCTGCTGGTTACTACGGACATGATGGTTGAAAACGACCATTTTTCCACTGCATGGCAGACACCGTTCCAAATCGGTGCAAAGCTGATTGAATCGAATGTTTCTGATATTGTCTGCAAGGGCGGTACTCCGAAGTTCGCGTTTCTGTCAATGTGTCTCCCCTCCTCCGCCACTGTTGAGTTCATGGATGGATTTTACAAAGGATTATATGCTGCATGTGAACGGCATGGTGTTATTCTTGCCGGCGGGGATACCACACATGGAGAACACTATGTATTCAATCTTGCACTCACCGGAGAAGTTCCCAAAAATCTTTTGAGGCTGCGAAGCGGAGCCCGAGTCGGCGATTGTATCTGTTCAACCGGAAGTCTGGGGGCCAGTACTGCCGGCCTGAAACTCCTTCTGCAGAAACGTGAGGGGTATCTGCTCGATCACCTTGAACCGAAGGCGCGCACCGCATCAGAGGGCGCAGCGGTCGCACAATATGCCTCCGCGGCGATTGATGTGAGTGACGGATTGGGCAGTGAAGTTTCGCATATCTGTCATGAAAGTAATACTGGTGCAAAAATTGAATTTGATTCGATTCCCCTTTCACCGCATACCGTTGAGACTGCGGCCCTGCTGAACCTTGATCCTCATGATTTTGCATTATACGGCGGGGAAGATTACGAGATTGTCTTTACGATCGCAGAGAATGATATTCCGGAACTCAGGAAAAACTTTGACGATTTTACCGTTGTCGGGAAAATACTGCCAAAAAAAGAGGGCATTTATATTCTGAAAAACGGTGAAAAACTGCCTGTAAAAAAGGGATATGATCACTTTGCGTAATATTTGGGAATTTCTCGCAAAGGACGCGAAGAGTGCGAAGGTCATATTAATAATTTACAAGAATGCACGGAAATTAATTTCTAATTCCCTGGTTTAAACTTTTCTTTTCAAATTTATAAAATATCATGCCATGCATGGATTTCCATTAACCTGTTAAAATTACCGGTAAAAATATTCCGTACTTCGCGGTCTCCGCGAGAAATATATCTTTATTTATATTCTCTCGCAGCGGCGACAGCATTTTTCCAGCCAGCGATGAGTGTTTCACGCTGACTGTCGTTCATCTGCGGCATATAGCGTTTCCCTTCTTTCCACTGTTTTTTTATATCAGCGGTGCTGTTCCAGAAACCGACCTGCAGACCCGCAAGATATGCAGCTCCCAGAGCAGTGATATCAGGAGTTGACGAGGTAACCACCGGAATTCCCAGGATATCCGCCTGAAACTGCATTAAAAATGCATTTTGTGTCGCCCCGCCGTCCACCTTCAGTTCCGGGATTTTTTTACCGGAATCCTCCTGCAGGGCATGAATCAGGTCAGCACTCTGGTATGCGATGCTTTCAAGTGCTGCACGGACAATATGGGCTCTGTTTGATCCCCGGGTGAGCCCCACAATTATGCCGCGGGCAGAAGGATCCCAGTACGGTGCTCCCAGCCCCGCAAATGCCGGAACAATGTAGACACCACCGGTATCCTGGATGGAGGCAGCCATATCATTTGTTTCTGAAGCGTTTGTAATTATCTTTAACTCGTCACGAAGCCATTGAATTACCGCGCCAGCAATAAATACAGAACCCTCAAGCGCATACACAAGACCATTATCCAGTTCGCACGCAAGGGTCGTCAAAAGGCCGTTCTTGGATTCAATTTTATTATGCCCGGTATTCACCAAAGCAAAACATCCTGTCCCGTAGGTGTTTTTACTGTCTCCGGTTTCAAAGCAGGCCTGCCCGAATAATGCTGCCTGCTGATCTCCTGCAACCCCGCCAACCAGAATTTCTCTGCCAAACAGGTCATTTTTTGTTTTCCCGAAATTTGCTGATGAATGCCGCTGCAAAGGAACCATTGTATCCGGAATCCCCAATATTGTCATGATTTCACGGTCCCATACGCCGGTATTAATATTGTATAATTGTGTCCGGGACGCATTTGACGTGTCGGTGAAATGCAGACCGGTCAGGTTGTAAATCAGCCAGGAATCAATCGTGCCGAAAAGAAGTTCACCTTTACGGGCTTTAAGCCGGAGCCGTTCATCAGAGTCGAGGATCCATTTTATTTTTGTTCCGGAAAAATATGGATCAATGACAAGTCCTGTTTTTTCTTTAAATAATGGTTCGAGCTTGTCTTTTTTATAATTATCACAAATCTGTGTTGTCCGTCTGCATTGCCAGACAATGGCGTTATACACCGGGTTCCCCGTGTCACGTTCCCAGACAACAACAGTTTCCCGTTGATTGGTAATGCCAATTGATGCGATCTGTTCCGGGCAGATATTTGTTTTATGCAGCACATCCTGTGCGGTATAATACTGGGTATCAAAAATCTCGACGGGATTGTGTTCAACCCATCCCGGCCTGGGGTATAGCTGTTTAAACTCTTTATGGGAGGAGGCAATGGCATTCCCGGTTTTGTCAAACAAAATCGACCGACAGCTGGTTGTACCCTGATCCATTGCGAGAATATATGAATCCATATCTTGAAGTATAGCTGGAAAAAGCGATGAATCAATAGTCTTGAATAATTATGTGATTATTCAGTACCATGCAGAATGAAAAGAAAACAGGAATCATAATGAGCAAATTGAATTACAGAAACAACACCGACGAGGGGCAGTTTACCACGCTTTTCCCCCAACTTGTCATCGATGCAATTGAACAGACATTCGGGATGGTACTCGACGGCGTCATGACACCCTATCCCAGCTATATCAATCGCGTATTCGGTTTGACTGATGAAAACGGGAACCGCTTTGTGGTGAAGTATTATCGGCCTGGACGCTGGAGTCCAGAGGCGATTAAAGAAGAACATGAGTATTTATCTGATTGTGCACAGGCAGAAATTCCGGTTGTTACACCGATTTTGGATTCAGAAGGAGAAACACTGCACGAGCTCGTTCTTGAAAACAATGGCAGTGACGTTACTTATTATTTCAGTCTTTTTCCTTTAAAAGCGGGTAGAAACTTTGAGGCGAATTCAGATGATGACTGGCTGCGGCTGGGCAGCCTGATCGGCAGGGTTCATTCTGTGGGAAAGACAAAAAAATGTGTTCATCGGCTTGAATGTCTGCCGGAGAAAACCACACACCCTTTTTTTATGGAATTACAGAAGAAAGAAATGGTAACACCCGATGAGCGTGAAGAGTTTTATGGACTCATAGAGCACGGCTTGAAATTAATAACCCCGCTGTTTGAACAAGTGGCTTGTCACCGGATTCACGGTGACTGCCATGCAGGCAATATTCTGGACCGGGCAAATGAAGGACTTCTTCTTTTTGATTTTGATGATATGATGGACGGCCTGGCAATTCAGGATCTGTGGCTGCTCCTGCCCGATCACGCACACAAATCAATGAAAGAAATCAATCTCCTTATTGAAGGATATCAACAGTTCTGTCCCTTCGATAATTCTACTCTAAAACTGATCGAGCCGCTTCGATTCATGCGGATGGTTTATTTTCTGGTCTGGTGCGCACGCCAGCAATCTGATTATGATTTCAGCCGGCATTTTCCCGGTTGGGGTACCAAGGCGTTCTGGTTTCAGGAGATCGAGGATTTTCGGGCACAGATAGGGATTATCGAAGAAATTCTGGATGAAGTATAATAATCAGGGTTTTCTTTAAGTGAAACTTCCATATTTTGAATCATCTCGGAACGATACGAAGTCCATGAGGACAGAACAGTCATCTATTGTTTTTTGCCTTGTGTTTTCCGTTCGTGCACCGCATACCAGAACCGCGCGCAGCTGGAAAGCCATGCGAGACGCTGTTCCAGAGTCATAAACTCAAAATCGGTATGACCATCGAAATCGGATGATTTGAGTTCGGGAAGTTTTTTTTTAAATTCCTCATTAGTCATTTTTTTGTCTCTGTTTTTTTATCAGTTTTTTCAATGAACTGATATCATAAAGATCTTTGTCGCGAGGTTCAATAATATTTTCTTTCAATTCAAGCAGTTTTTCCGGCGACACAACCAAAATATCATGGTTTCCGACAGTTAGTTTTTGTACATTTTCACTCAGGATTTTGTATGACATTTCGGGTGCAATAAATATATCAATTTGTTTAAAGGGATTATCATTGTCAACTAATGTGAAGACAAGTGCATTTTTTTCCCTGGATAAAGCGGCAAGCTTTTCTGTATCTCTTAAAATATCAATAGAGAGTGGAGCGCGCGGAACCATTTTCCAGCGATAAACACATTCAAGAAATTTTGCAATATTTTCCTGTTCAAAATCGACTGCTATGTCCAGGTCAATAGTCATTCTTTCAATGCCGTGCAGTACCATTGCGACACCGCCGGCAACAATAAAACGAATATTTGCTTTTGAGAATTCAGTAATCATTTCAAGAAGGTAATTTTCGCCTGGAACCATAAAAAAAACTGTATCATACGGATCGGAATAGTTCAATGGAGACCATCTGTATTATATTCCACAAAACGTAGTGACATTGGGAAATAATAAGCGTTATTTTGACAAGCGAATGTGATATGCAGAGACGCTGAACATTACCGCTGACAACAAGATATTTCGAAGCAGCAGGTTTTCTTTTTGCAAATTACTGTTCAAAACGTTTCAATTATATTTTAATTTATGATTTGAAAAAATAGATTATTTATTTCAAAATATATTATACTGAGTTTAGAAAAAACACTAAAAGGTATTACAGCATGAGTAAAATTGATCTTTTTAAAAACACGGAAATATTCTCTGTATTGAATGATGAAGAACTTAAATTCGTCGCAGATTGCAGTGAATATCAATCCTTTGAGAAGGACGTTTTCATATTTGAAAAGGAAAGCCCGGGCAGAAATTTGTATATCGTTGAATCCGGTGAAGTCAGCATCAAAACTGAGCTCGATGACGATAAAGCCATCGCCTATTTTATTCGGGGTGAAATATTCGGCGAGTTTGATCTGTTCGAGGGGGATATGCACACTGCATACGCAATCGCGGGCAACCAGACAAAACTTCTGGTTTTTCCGAAAAAGGGCCTGAGTTTTGATTCGGTATACAAAAAACATCCCGGCATTTTCGCAAAAATATACCGCAATCTGATCAATATCGATGCGGAACGGATCAGGAATATTAATAAAATGGTGTCAGAGAAATCGGAATGGATCGAGAATATCAAAAAACTGATGCTTTTCGACAAGCTGACCGGGTTGTACAACCGTTCATACATCGAAGATGAGCTGTATAAAAATTATCAGCAGCTGGGGAATGTATTCAGCGTCCTGGTAGTGAAACCGGATAATTTCAAGATGATCAACGATACCTTCGGGCATGAGGCCGGTGATATCGCCCTGACCGCGATGGCTGACAAAGTAAAAATCTTGCTCAGGGAGAATGATATCGCGATTCGTTACCGTGGAAATGAAATGGTGATCGTGCTGCCTGCCACACATCTGGATGAAGCAGAAAAAGAAGCACAGAAATATTTCAATGAATGTAATGCAATCGATTTTGGGAAAATAATCGGGAAAAAAAGTCTCGCATTGGACTTCAGCGTCGGCGTTTCGTGTTTCCCGCAGCATGCGGCCAATCTGGAAGACCTGCTTAACCGCGCGTATACAAAACTTTTTGAACAGAGGGACGCCGGCGGCCGGGGCATCCTGCTTGATTCACAGGATATCGATAAAAATATCGAGTTTCTAAAAACCGTCGCACTTTTTTCCTCGTTATATCCGTCGGAGCTCAGCCAGATCGCAAAACATCTTCATGCATCTGAAATAAAAAAAGGAACAGTAATTTGTTCCGAGGGCGATGAGGGAAATGAGCTGTTTATTATTAAAAAAGGCCGCACCTCTGTCTTGATAAAGGTACAGAACGGGAGCACAAAGGAGGTTGCGGAACTTCTTCCCGGCGATTTTCTGGGTGAAATGGCAATATTTCAGAAATCACCCCGTTCGGCTACCTGCGTGGCAAAAGAGGAAAGTATTATTTTAAAGCTCGATGAAGATGATTTTTTTAATTTGATGAAAACTGCACCCGAAACCGCCATCAAAATCATGAAAATAATGCTCGACAGCATGTCGGCACGAGTAAGCAATACCGGTAACTTCCTCAAAGAAATGGTGAAATGGGGGAATGACGCGAGCCAGCGGGCGATCACCGACAAACTTACCGGAGTCTACAACCGGCGGTATCTGGAAACCGTATTGACCGAAAAATATGAAGCCGCCCAAAAACAGAACACTGCTTTTTCAATAATTATGGCGGACCTTGATTTTTTCCGGGAAGTGAATGAGGGCTACAGTCATGAAATCGGTGATCTATATATCGTTGAAGTCGCAAAGGTTTTTCAGGCAATGGTCCATAAAAATGATATTGTTGCACGGTACGGCGGAGATGAGTTTACTCTCCTTTTAATTGATACAGGACTGGAAAAAGCTGCCGGGATTGCAGAAAATATACGAACAGGCGTGATGAATCTGGATTTCCTGAAGAGTCATAAAGGCCCTGATATTCATGTTTCGGTCAGTCTCGGCATCTCCTGTTTTCCGGAAACAGGGACAGATTTGAATGTATTGCGGGAACAGGCAGATAAAGCATTATACGAAGCAAAAGAATCAGGAAGAAACTGTGTAAAATGTTTTAAGAAATAATTATTCCTCTCGATGATTTGAGTTCAGGAAGTTTTTCAAATTCCTTAGCATTTATCATCCATTATTCTGAATAATTATTCAAGCCCCGCCACCCATGCCGGATAATCAATCTCTATAAGCGATTTCGGCCATGTCCCGTACCAGGAATACCCCACCCTTCGGTTAAACTCCAGATCATTGAACTCATCGATAATTGTCCCGTCGCGGTTTGCGAAAATCGGGGAAATGCCGTCGTCGAGACTGCAGAAACGGGGCCATATCGGCAGAGCAGCCGGGTCCAGGACAAGCCATCTGTCCTCGTAGAAATAACTGCCGTTGTCTAAAACCGGCGGATTCAGAGGTGTGACCTGAATCCTGATGCCGCTGATTTTCACACTGTCCATCCAGGTCACGGCCGCAGTCACCGAATCGATAATCTCCTGGCTGGGATTCTCGATCGCCATTAACAGCCGGACAATCTTGACACTTTCTCCCGGAGTAATCGATGGATACTCATATGCCCGCGCCTGTGCCGGTGCAAGGGTTATCTCATCATGCTGCTGACACCATGCCGTAAGGGTTGTACCGATGGTGATCTGGGAATCTAAAATACATTCGATGCCAAGCTCAAAGGCAGCAACTGCCTCGTCACGCTGTTCGGTTTCAAGAAATTCATACGGGTATGCAGTATCTTTGATGTCTTTCAATTCAAACATGATGCCGCTCATTACATCGTCATTATAAGTGATGCGGTCATAATAACCGCCGCGCAGCGGATAAAACTGAGGCCAGCCGCCGACAGCGTATTGGGCCTCGTACAGGTAGTCGAGCGTTTTATAGACGGCCTGTTTGTAGTGGTCAAAGGGAATCTGATTGTACATTTCCGCAAGCAACCGCATGTGGGAATAGGTTGAGCGGTTGTCAAAGGCATAGGCGTAATTTTTATACCAGGTGCGGGACAGATCATCCTGTGCAGTCATCGATCCCGAAAAAAAGTCTTCCTCTGTGCTTCTGTACGAAGTCCTGATATTTATTTCCGTTTTCGGGTGCTTTTTTTTACCGTCCGTCCGGGCTTCACTTTTCTGGTGTTCGCGCCGCTCTTCGAGCGTTTTTTCAAAAACGGAATAGCAAGCTTGATTCGGTCAGAAAAATAGATTATCAGTGTGGCAAAACCCGCGACAATAAAAGCAGTCAAGGCAAGCCAGTATCCCTGAAGATACCCGATTACCAGCTTGTCTGCTGCCCTGGCCCGGGCATCAATGGCAATCTGGTTTCGAAGGAGAATTAAAAATAAAATACCGGCAATAGAAGCTGCAATGCAAAGAATAAAAGATGATTTTTTCTTTAAAAAACTGCAGATTATACCGGCGATTGCAGCTGCAAGTGCGGCTGTTCCAAACTCTTTTGCATTAAACCGCTGGTTGTTGGTAAATGCCGAGAACGCGCTGCCGGGAATCGTTTTTCCGGTTACGGCAAGTTCAATTCCGGTAATACTTCTGCTGCTGTTGTTTTCGGGACAGGAGACAAGGATAAAGGGGAGGAAAAAACACAGGACAACAAGTGCAAAAAGTGGTGCCCTGATGTAGCCAAGTTGCGGTTTCAATTTAAACTTTCCTGCCATGTTATTCCTCCAATATTTAATCAAAAACTACTTTACTATAACCCGAAAAAACCGTTTTTTGCCAGCCTTCAGAATAATATTTCCGTCTTTTACGGCACCAGCCTTTACAATAAAATCGATATCTGTAATCTTTTCATCGTTGACAATTGCCCCGCCCTGGCTCACCAGCCTGCGCGCCTCGCTTTTCGATGCGCACAGGGACGTGCGGGCAAAAAGATCCATAATATTGATGCCTGCTTCAAATTCAGATTCTGCAATCTCAATCGACGGCATTGCCTCAAGATCGCCCTGCCCGTCTCCGCCGAACGCAGCCTTTGCTGCGGCGATGGCCTCATCGGCTTTTTCTTTTCCGTGAATCAGTTTTGTGTATTCCCAGGCGAGCACTTCTTTTGCCTTGTTGATGTCTGCATCGGGGGCGCAGATGGTCTTGATCTCATCGAGTGACAAAAAGGTGAACAGCTTCAAGAATTTTTCCACATCGCGGTCGTCAACATTCCGCCAGTACTGGTAAAAATCATATACTGAACACATAGTTGGATCCAGAAAAATCGCGCCCTGTTCACTCTTGCCCATTTTTTTGCCGTCCGCGCGGGTTATCAGGGGAAACGTAAGGCCGAATACTTCAGCCTTTTCCTCCCGCCGGACAAGATCTATTCCCGCGACAATGTTGCCCCACTGGTCGTCTCCGCCGATCTGCAGCGTGCATTTTTTTCTGCGGTACAATTCGAGATAGTCATAGGACTGCAGAAGCTGGTAATTGAATTCGATAAAGGTAAGTCCGGTTTCCATGCGCTTTTTATAGGCCTCGAAGGTGAGCATGCGGTTGACCGAAAAATGAACACCAATCTCCCGCAGAAAATCGATATAGTTCAGGTTCGCGAGCCAGTCGGCATTGTTGACAAACCAGCCGTTTTTTCCATCCATGGTCACTACAGCGGAAAGCTGCTTTTGTATGCTCTGTACATTTTCGTTAATGTCTTCATAGGTGAGCATTTTGCGCATCTCTGTTTTTCCGGACGGGTCGCCGATTCGTGCGGTACCCCCGCCCAAAAGCAGAACAGGTTTGTGGCCGGAGCGCTTCAGGTGCGCGAGGGCAAAGACCGGCACCATATGTCCCACATGGATACTTGGCCCGGTGGGATCGACCCCGACATAAAAGGTAATGGGCGCGGCTTTCATTGCATTGTTCAATCCCTCAAGATCGGTGCACTGCTGGATAAACCCGCGATCCTGTAATACCTGCAAACCTTCACACAGTTCCACAAACGTCTCCTTGATTAGTCCATTCTGCGGGTAAAATCCAAAACTTCGAAATCTTTTATTCGTGATTTTGGGATTTTCCCTATGATCTTTTGTAATCCTTAATTTCCTGCCGGATGCGCGCCGACAATTCGTTTACATTTACCCGCACCTGCTCCATGGAGTCACGGAACCGCAGGGTGACGGTATTGTTTTCTTTTGTCTCATAGTCGATGGTAATCCCGTACGGGGTGCCAATCTCATCCTGTCTGCGGTAGCGTCGCCCGATTGCCCCGCCATGGTCATAGAACGTTGAAAACTCTTCGCGCAAATCAAGTTCGATTTTTTTTGCCAATTCGGCAAGCCCGTCTTTTTTCACTAGCGGGAACACGCCGACTGTTACCGGTGCGATTTTTGGATGAAAACGGAGCACAGTGCGAGTTTCTCCCTGGGCTTCATCCTCATCATAGGCATCGGCGAGTACGACCAGCACCTGACGGGTGAGCCCGGCAGAGGTTTCGATAACATACGGGACAAACCGTTCCTTTGTCTCTTCATCAAGATAGTTCTGTTCTTTGCCGCAGAACTTTGTATGCTGGCCAAGGTCATAATCGGTCCTGTTGTGAATCCCTTCAATTTCACTGAATCCGAAGGGAAACTCGTACTCAACATCGTAGGCATCCTTAGCGTAAAATGCGAGTTCATTCGGCCCATGCTGATGGAACCGCAGTTTGTTTTTACGGATACCGAGTTTTTCATAATATTCGATGCGTTCTTTTTTCCAGTATTCAAACCACTTGTCATCCTCACCCGGCTTGATGAAATACTGCATTTCCATCTGTTCGAATTCACAGGTGCGGAAGATAAAGTTTTTTGTGGTGATTTCATTGCGGAATGCCTTTCCGATCTGCGCAATTCCGAACGGTATCTTTACCCGGCTTGTCTGAACAACATTCTTGAAGTTCACGTAAATTCCCTGTGCAGTTTCGGGGCGAAGATAGACAACCGAGGAAGCATCCTGGACCGGGCCGATGCTTGTCTTGAACATGAGGTTGAACATGCGCGGCTCGGTGAGTTCGCCGCCGCAGTTGGGACATTTTTTGTTTTTCCGAAATTCCTCTTCGAGCTGGTCTTCGCGGAACCTCATTTTACAGCCCTTGCAGTCCACCAGCGGGTCCGAGAAATTGGCAACATGGCCGGATGCTTCCCATACCTTGGGGTGCATGAGAATGGCCGCGTCGATACCGACAATATTGTCGTGCAGCTGGGTCATCTCTTTCCACCAGAACTGTGCGATACGGTTTTTAAGTTCCACGCCAAGAGGGCCGTAGTCCCAGGCGGATGAGAGCCCGCCGTAGATTTCACTTGACTGATAAATAAATCCCCTGCGCTTGCACAGCGAAGTGATTTTTTCCATTGTGACGATATCTGACATAATTTCTCCTGGATATAAAAAACCACAGATTCCCGCGCATTTATCCACGCGGACACCGATTTACACCGATAAAAAATAAATGCAAATATAGTCTATTTCAAAATGATCCAATCTGCGAATATTCGTGTCATCAGCGGTTTCTTTTAATTCTATTTTAAGCAGCCATTCTATACATTTCAGGATAAAAGCGCAATTGCCTTTTCTATCCGTTCAAGCGTTTTTTCTGTCCCCAGAATGTGCATCGAATCGATGAGCGGCGGCGACTGGGTTGAACCGGTAATCGCCACGCGGAGCGGCATTAACAGCGCGCCCAGTTTTACTTCAAGCTTTTCTGCATCCTCCCGGAAAATGGCTTCGATCTCATCATGGGATTTTCCGGCAAGCCCGGGAACAATCTCTTTCAGTTTTTGGAGGATTTTCACTGTTGTTGCTTTGTCTGTTTTTTTGGGAATAAGCGTTTCCGGATCTTCGATGGCAACATCCCTGAAAATGAACCCGGCCAGGCCGGCAACATCGGAAAACACGATTAACCGTTCCTGAACAAGCGGAATAATCTGTTGGATAATCCCTGCTTGTTCAGCGGTCGGCGGATCTGCTACGAATCCCTCCTTTGCCAGCCAGGGTGTAATCCCTGCTGCCAGTTCATCGGCAGACATTCTGCGGATATACTGGCCGTTGAACCAGTCGAGTTTCTGGTAATTGAACACCGCGCTCGATTTCGAGAGTTTGTCCATGGTAAACAGCTCTTCCAGTTCCTGTTTTGTGAAAAATTCCCTGGAATCATCATATGACCAGCCAAGAAGTGTTATATAATTGAGAACTGCTTCCGCAAGATATCCTTTCTGCCGGAATTCGATTGCACTTGTTGATCCGTGCCGTTTGGACAGTTTTTGGCCGTCCTCCCCCATCACCATCGGGAGATGGCAAAACTTCGGCGGTTCCCATTCAAATGCCTTATAAAGCAGAATATGCAGCGGCCCCGATGAAATCCATTCCTGCGATCTCATGACATGGGTAATCTCCATGAGGTGATCGTCTATCACATTTGCCAAATGGTACGTGGGAAATCCATCGGTTTTTATAATTACCGGATCCGGATTGATATCGATGTTTTCTTTGGATATATCGCCAAGGATTTCATCATGGAATGCGGTGGCGCCTTCGAGCGGAATGGCAAAGCGGATGACATACGGAGTTCCGGCATCTTCGAGTTTTTGCCGTTCTTCTGCAGCGAGGAGGCGGCACTTGCGGTCGTATCCGAGCGCGGATTTGGTTTTCGTTTGTTCTTCGCGAAGTTCCGCCAGTCGCTCTGAAGTGCAGAAACACTTGTAGGCATGGCCGGTTTCAAGCAACTGTTGCGCATATTGCTTGTATACATCAAACCGCTGTGACTGCACATACGGGCCTTTTGGGCCGCCGACATCAGGGCCCTCGTCCCAGTGAATGCCGAGCCATGCAAAAGTATTATAGATGTCCTGCATTGCCTCCGGTGTGGAACGTGTCTGATCGGTATCTTCTATGCGAAGAATAAACTGCCCCTTGTTTGCTTTCGCGAAAAAATAGTTAAAAATGGCGGTCCGCACCCCGCCGATATGCTGCAGCCCGGTCGGCGACGGCGCATACCGTACTCGTACACTCATGGTTGATTCCTTTGGTTAATATATGTGCAAAAGTATAAAGTGAGTTGAACAGGGTGGTCAAGTGGAGAAAAAAAATGCCCGGCATCATGCAGAAACCGGGCAGGGAATTTTCATTATTGATTTTACTGATAGTATTTAGCGACCGCCATATCATAACCGGTACCGCCGTTGGCAAAACCGCCGACAAAGAAGGTGCCATTTGGAAGAATGCGCATGGATATGGGAATGTTTTTTCCCTCGCCCCAATCCGTTTTCACTGTTCCGTTTGTTCCGAATCCGGTATCAATTGTTCCATCAGCATTATACCGGGAAACACACCATTCTCCCACTAAGGTATCAAGATTACCGTAAAAAAACGGTACGATGATTTTACCGTCAGACTGGACGCCAAAATCATTGAGCCAGGAATCTGTAAACATCATTTTTCCTCCTGAACCCCAGGCTGTATCGGGCGTGCCGTCGGAATTCAGGCGAAACAGTACAACAATTCGCGGCGAGATGTTCGCAAGATTGGCAGAGACAGTGATATTACCCGCCGCATCAGCTTCGATGCTCGATGCATAGTAGTGGCCCTCTATTGAATTTTCGGTGTAAACGCCGTTTGTCGCAAAGCCGGTATCGTGCGTACCGTTTGCGGTAAAGCGAACAACATGGATTCCGTCATCGCCATCATTACATGATAAAAGAATGCTGCCATCGGCCTGAATGCAGATATCGGAGACTGCAAAAAGTGACACCCCGGAGGCAACTGCGATACCGCTGTTAAAATCGGTATCGTATGTTCCGTCTGCATTGAATTTTGCGCAAAAGGCCCCGCCGGTTGTCGTACCGGCAATTAAAAAGGATCCATCAGGAAGCATTTCCACGCAATTGCCTGCGTCAGCATCGTATTCCACCGAACCGCCGGTCCCAAAGGCGGTATCAAAACTCCCGTCTGTATTGAGTTTCGAGAAAAACAGAGGAGAATCATAATATTCGCCATACTCGTCGGCTTTAACGCCCAAAAGCAATATCTTGCTGTCAGGAAATACTGCCGCGTCGATATAATCTATACCTCCGTCGACAAATAATAGTTTTCCGGTGCCGTTGCCAAATGCTGTATCCTGAGTTCCCTCGGGTGTTATTTTAAAAAGGATTGGAATCCGGTTTGTATATCCAAGCAGTGAATGCCCTATCGCAAGACACGAACCGTCAGCGAAATCAATAATTTTGTCTGTACACTCCATACTGTTGCCGACTGAAATCAGTTCAATACCGTCACCGGAAAAGCTGCTTACCGGTTCTCCGGCGGCAGAAAATTTGGCGAAAAGCAGATCAAAACTCTGTCCCCTGATCGAATCCCGATATCCTGTTGACCCGAGAACCATCGGTGATGTCCCGTCTGCAATAATGATATCGACAAATTGGGTACCGACCGTACCGACAGCGACAGAAGTTTCTCCATCGGATGAAAAATCGGTATTGAGCGTGCCGTCAGACTGTAACGAAACGACAAATCCGGTTGATTCGGTATAATCCGCACCAAATGACCCGGTCAGAAATATATTGTCGGATGAATCTACCGTGCATGCTTCAAACCGTTCGATATCGGCCGGACTGGTGATGGTGACTATACCGGAGGTGCCAAAGGAGGTATCCAGAACGCCGCTGCTGTTTACCCTTGAAACAATTTTTACTCCACCGTTGTTATTGTAATGTGCGGCAATTGCAACACTCCCGTCACCGTGGAGAGCAATATCGGAAATGGCGTAATTCTCGAGTTCTACAATTCCGCTGTCTCCATATTCGGTATCCACTGTTCCATCGGCATTCAGACGGAAAAGAACGTTATAATTCGCGATAATGATTCTGTCGGACGGGTCAATGACAGAAATATGTCCGTCGGTGTCTTCAAGGAATCCCGAATTTCCGTATGCGGTATTTATTGTACCGCTTTCGGTAAAGCAGATGACCGCCTCACTGTAAGTGTCGTCGTCCCATTCAGTAGCGCCCGGTGTCGTACAGCTTGTCATGGCGATAATGTTTCCGCTTGAGGTGACCAGTACTTTATTGCATGAGCCACGGGTATTGGCGCCGAATGAATAGGAGACATACCCTCCTGTACCAAAACCGGTATCCAGCGAGCCGTTCGCATTCAGCCGGCAGAGCCAGACATCAGTCGCATGGTCGCCAACCTGCAAGCTGCCGCCGAGTATAATTTTGTCATCGGGTTGTATTGCCATGCTGCGGAAGTATGACAATATATTAAGGTTAAATGCATAGGGAATGAGTTTTCGGCTGCCGCCAACCCCAAATGTATTATCCGCAGTGCCATCGGTATTTCTGCGCATCACCGCGTACTCAATATAGTTTTCCGAATAGGCATAAAGAATGACCGGTTTGCCCGATGACTGAAGCGCCGTTTCAACCGGTCCGGCATATCCGGGACCGACATCCACCAGCGTCATTCCGTTGCTCCCATACGACAAGACGCGGGCGCCGGCTGAGGTATATTCCGGCTTTGCTTTGGCAAAATCACATCCATTTAAAAATTGTGTAATTGCAATTAGCATAAAGAGAGAGATAGAGGAAAACTTTGCATTTTTCACGAAATTACTCCTTGAATATAAACAGTATTTTATATCATTTTTTATAAATCCATATCATGATATATTGCAGATTTTTTTCCAAAAAAACCTTATTTTAGTTTTTTCGTTGCCAATATATCACAATAAATATTAATTTTCCATTATCGTACAGTTTTTTTAATTTTATAATTAAAGCCTGCATCATGCACATTTAATTGTCTGCCGTACGTCTTTATATTGCCTTTTTGATAAATCCATACAATACTATCAGTAGCGGAGGAGATTATGAAAAAAACAGCAACCTTGTTATTGCTCACTTTCTGTCTCAGCATGGGTTTTTCCCAGGAAACAAATCAGATAAACCCTGCCGAGTATACTGCGATTCTGCAGGATTTCTCGTCAGGGAAGCCGGTTGAGGGGAATTGGATTCTTGACAGTTCAATGCTGTCACAGACAAACACGTCAGTGCCCTGTGCAAAATATATACTCCCTTTGCAGCAGAATAATGTAAATCATCTTTTACAGTTCACTGCAACCAGCGGGATTGCAGCTGGAAAGATCGGGTATGGGATGCATTTTCTCGCGTCGGAAATCAGGGACCCTGCAGGCTACGGGTATGGGCAATCATTTTTAGTCTGGATTACCCGCGATGAGGCACATTATCAGAACAGCAGTACGTATGTCCAGCTCTATCGCTCCTTTTCTGATTACAGGATGGTGGAAATTGGAAGCGTCGCAATAGCAGAATCGATCAATGATGAGCTTGTCTGTGAGGTGTATGTCAACACGATCCATAAAATTATCTTCATCTCCATAAATGGCGATTTGAAACTTTTTATACCGGTAAAGGATTTTGATTTTACAGGGAACAGTATCGCATTTCGAACCATGGGCGGACCGGTCAGTTTTACAAAATGTGTTATATCGAAAAAAGATTAACCTCTTGCGCTTGTGCTGAAATTACGGTATAACATTTCAATTGAAATTATTCTCAGGATAGTATTTCTGTACCATATAACGAGGAGTTTTTTTCATGACATATAAAACTTACGCGGATGTGCTTCGCCCGTCCTCAAAGACAACCGCCATCCTGTTTGATATTGCCCTTATGGCCGGTGCTGCACTCATCCTTTCCCTTTCATCGGTTTGGAGAATCGGCTGGCCGGTTCCCATTACCATGCAGACCTTTTTTGTTTTGTTTTTTGCAGTGCTCCTCGGCGCACGGCGAGCGACGATTGCCGTTGCTGCTTTTCTTGTTTCAGGACTACTGGGTATGCCTTGGTATCTCGGCGGTGCATTGACTGGTGCCACCGGCGGATACCTCATTGGGTTCCTCGTCGCCGCATTTGTTGTAGGATATCTTGCAGAATCAGGTATGGACCGGAAATATTATACTACCGTTGCTGTCATGGTTGTCGGCAATATTATTATTTATGTGTTCGGCGTGCTTTGGCTGGGCAATTTCCTCAAGCAGGATCTGCTCATGAAGGGGCTCATCATGTTTGTTCCCGGCGATCTCATAAAAATTGCACTCGCCACGGCGCTGCTTCCCACTGGATGGAAACTAATTGAAAAACTGAAGAAATAACAAAGCGTAGACAACAACCCGAAGCTGTCCCTTCCTGTATGGACAGCTTTTTTTATTCATACTACTCTGTTAATCATGAAAAAGAAAAAGATCATCATACCGGCAGTCATCACCAGTATCCTCATTTTAATTGCGGTGTGGTTTTTCTGGCCTGAAGAGACGGTGACATATGCATTTGTATACAGAAATGATCCCGGAATCGAAAAAGATATCTCCGGATATACGCCTGAATATCCCGATGCCCGATTCATGGTAATAAGCGACCTTCATCTGTTTGATCCTGTTCTGGGTACTTCGGGACAAGCCTTTATGGAGTATCTGGACGGTGACCGCAAGCTCATAAAGGAAAGCAGCGAGCTGCTTGTCACTGCAAAGAGCATGATCCTGCACCAGGCCCCCGATTTTGTTTTAATTCCCGGCGATCTCACCAAGGACGGCGAAAAACAGAGTCATCTCCTGTTGGCACACCATTTGGAAGAAATAGAATCACTGGGCATCAAGGTCTTTGTCGTACCGGGCAACCATGACATCAACAACGGGCTCGCCTATTCATATCCCGGCGATCATTATGAAAAAATACCGACCATTCAGGCGGATGAGTTTGCCGAAATTTACCGCGATTTTGGGTATACAGAAGCGCTCCAACGGGACCCTGATTCCTTGAGTTATGCAGCGGAACCGGTCCCGGGTCTGCTCCTGCTGGCCATGGATGCCTGCCGCTATCGTGAAAACAAACCCGACGAGGAATCAATCGTCGACGGAAGGTTTTCGCAGCAAACCGTTTCCTGGATAGAAACAATACTGAGAACCGCGAAAAAGGATAATAAGCCGGTCATCGCGATGATGCATCACGGGGTGGTTGCGCACTTTGCATCCCAGGAAAAGCACTTTGGCGAATATCTGGTCGATGCAGCACCCCAGATTGCCGGCATGCTTGCGTACTACAAAGTCAGAATACTGTTTACCGGCCATTTTCACGCGCAGGATATCGCAATGTATAAAGGCGAAGACACTGATTTTTTGTATGACGTTGAAACCGGGTCGCTTGTCTCCTACCCGTCGCCGATCCGGAGCATTGCCATCCGGAACAACACCATGAATATCGATTCACAATATATTGGATCGATTGCCTCAAAGCCCCGGGATTTTCCGGCATTTTCAAAACAGTTTCTTCATGACGGGATAAAAAACCTCTCGATTCAGACCATGAAAAAATACTGGGTTTCACAGGAGGATGCAGTCAAGCTCGCTCCAAAAGTTGCGGACGCGTTTCTGGTCCATTACACCGGTGCGGACGTGCCCCCCGGCGTGACCCTGAATCCGAAGGATCTGCTCGATGATGACAACCTGAGCCTGATCGGCGGAATTGTGATCGGCCAAAGAAAGGATCTTGTTTGGGATTTATGGCACGATGTGCCGCCGGGTGACAATACACTTGTTATTGATTTGAAAACCGGCAAAATAAAGTGATGCAGGCTTCCATGGATTATCAGACACAGGCTCTTGATTCCCCCGAAAAAACCCTTCCGCTTTTTTATGAGTCGTTACGTGCGAAAATGCCGTTTGCTTTGGGATGGAACAGTTCGATCAACGACCCTGCCGCATGGAAAAAAACAGGCCTTGAAAAAGCAAAAGAGATCATGATTCCCTGGAGCGATACGACTCCCTTCAACATGAAAGTCATCGGCCAGAAAGACCGGGGCGGGTATGTGGCAAAGAAAGTGGTGTTTTCACTCACCGCCGAAAGCCGGGTACTTGCTTTCCTTCTGGTTCCCAAAGGAAAAGGTCCCTATCCTGCCGCGCTCATGCTTCATGACCATGGTTCCAAATTCGATATCGGAAAAGAAAAAATGGTGGAAACCTGGAACGATGACGCGCGGCTTTCATCGTCAACAGCATGGAGCCAAAAGCATTTTGAGGGAACGTTTCCGGGCGATGAACTGGCAAAGCGCGGATACGTGGTCTTAAGCTGTGATGCCCTGGGCTGGGGCGACCGGAGTGTGCGCGGGTATAATACAAACTCACAGCAGGCGCTTGCCTCCAATCTCTTTAACCTGGGCGTTTCCTATGCCGGGCTTATTGCCATGGAAGACTGCCGTGCAGCTGAATTTCTTGCAGGGTTTCCTGAGGTTGATAAAAAACGTGTTGCGGCAGTCGGGTTTTCCATGGGCGGTTTCCGCACCTGGCAGCTCGCCGCATTGTCCGGCCACATTACCGCGGGAATTGTCGAAAACTGGATGGCGACCATGCAGGGGCTGATAGTGCCGCAAAACAATCAGCTTAAGGGTAACTCGGCATTTACCATGCTGCATCCATTTATTGCCAAATACCTTGATTACCCCGATGTGGCGGGCCTTGCCGCTCCAAAGCCAATGCTCTTTTATGCCGGTGAAAAGGACACCCTGTTTCCCGTTCCATCAGTAAAAGAGGCCTTTGCGAAACTGGCGCAGATATGGAAGGCATACAATGCCTCGAATAAACTGGAGACAAAAATCTGGAAATACGGACATGTCTTTTACAAGGAACAGCAGGATGCAGCATTTTCCTGGCTGGACAAACAATTCGGGAAATAAAAAACAAGAGTGTTCTGAAAAAACTCACACCAATCGAAATTTTTTTTCTTCACCCGTTGTTTTGTTTGTATCCACTGAAAAAACGCCCGATCCGGGCAAGGGCTTCCTTCGTATCCTCAAGGTTCGGCAGAAACACAATTCGAAAGTGATCGCTCTGTTTCCAGTTGAATCCGGTTCCCTGGACGATCAAAACCTTTTCCTCGAGCAGCATATCCAGCGCCATCTGCATGTCGCTTTTTATATTGAACTTCGTGGTATCCATTTTGGGAAACATATACAGAGCGCCCTTCGGCTTGACGCAGCTGATGCCAGGAATATCAGCCAAAAGCTTGTGGCAGAGTGTCCGTTGTTCGTAGAGGCGGCCGCCTGGTACGACAAGATCGTCGATACTCTGATACCCGCCCAGCGAAGTTTGAATCGCGATCTGGGCAACGACGTTGCTGCAGAGCCGCATGGTAGCCAGAACATTCAGTCCTTCGATATACCCTTTTGCTTTCGCCTTGTTGCCGCTCAAAATCATCCAGCCGGAACGGAACCCGGCAAGGCGGTAGCCCTTTGAAAGGCCATTGAACGTAATGAAAAACACATCGTCGGCAAGGGATGCAAGAGGCACATGGACAGCCCCGTCATAAACGATTTTTTCATAAATTTCATCGGAAAAAACGATCAGGTTATGATCACGTGCAAGCCCGACAATCTGTTCAAGGACTTCTTTTGAATACACCGCACCAGTGGGGTTGTTCGGGTTGATCACCACAATCCCCTTGGTCTTTGGTGTAATTTTGCTTTTAATATCCTCAATATCGGGCATCCAGTCGGACTGTTCGTCACACATGTAATGGATTGGTCTGCCGCCGGAAAGATTGACTGCCGCGGTCCAGAGAGGATAATCGGGCATGGGGATAAGCATTTCGTCGCCAGTGTTCAAAAGCCCCTGCATGCACATCACAATTAATTCACTGACGCCATTGCCGGTATAAATATCGTCGACATCAACATCCCTGATGCCGATTTCCTGACAGTGCTGCATGATTGCCTTTCGTGCGGCAAAAAGCCCCTTTGAGTCGCTGTAGCCTTCGGCGTCCTTGATATTCAGGATCACATCGTGGATGATCTCATCGGGAGCATACAAACCGAAGGGTGCGGGATTGCCGATGTTCAGCTTGAAAATGCGGTACCCTTCTTCTTCGAGCCTCTGGGCATGCTGCATGACCGGACCGCGGATATCATAGCAGACATCCTTCAGTTTATCCGACTGTTTAAAAAAGCTCATCACTGCTCCTTGTCGCGGGCGCGCTGCCCGGTACTCAACAGATTGTTTTCCCTTATATAATTTCGGTATCTCCCGGGAAAAAATACAGTAGAGCGATTTTTATTGAAGGTCAAGAGGGAAGAAAAAAACTATCTATAGATATCATCGTGTGATCCAATGTTAATTGGAATAATTTTTTCTTCATCAATAATAAAATCAATGGTTATTCGGTAACTCATATTTATAGAAATTGACATGACATCAATTCCCCGAATAGTTACTTTATGAAGTCTCAGAGAGGGGTGCAATGGGTTGATCTCCAATAGTTTAAGAGTCTTTTCATATTGTGAAAAAAGTTCAGGATGTTTTTTTATGAACTTTTTTGCCCGTTTTTCATATGATTCTGTAAAAATAACTCTATACACTTTTAAGTCGCTTTAGATGATCCGGGATCGATCTGGATTTTATTTTACCGGTTTTTATGTCGTTCCTTGATTCATTAATTGCAACATCCAATTCATATTCCCTGAATTTGTTATACTCTTCCATTGTCATTACAACATATTTTTGCTTTCCTCGTACCGTGATTACAGCCTCATAGCCGGAAGAAGTAATATTTTCAATTGCGGTAATCCCTTTCAGTTTAAGGTCATTGGCAGTAATTTCGTTGGTCATAAAACCTCCACTTGATTAATAATACTTTAAATAGTATTATTAATCAAGTAAAACAGAGTGTGGTGAACACCGGTGGTGTTTTAACGGCACACTCAATTCCCGCAACATCTTTATACAAATCAATACACATTAAATTTGTAACGGACACAGGCCTGCTTTCTTTTCACACCGTAGATCGTGCAAATCCTTCTGAATTTTTCCTGTTTTTATGGTTTCCTTATTGTTCTTTCGCAAAGGCAAGACCAATTATTGTTGAATGCACATGGCAACTGAAGTATACTTTGATTAAGGAGGCCTGCCATGCTTGATGTAATAAAGAAAGGTGTTCTTTTGGGACTGGGCGCTATTACCCTGACCAAAGAGAAGGCGGAAGAATTTGCCGATGAGCTCATCAAAAAAGGAGGGGCGGCACAGGACAAAAAAAACGAGATTGTCAATGACCTGCTGAAAAAAGCACAGACACTTGAATCGGACATTGAAAAAAAGATCGGTGAACAGGTGCGCAAAACCCTTACTAACATGGGAGTTCCCACGAAAGAAGATTTCGAGGAACTCAAGACAGAGATCAAAAAGATCTCCTCGAAACTGGATACTGCGAAATAACATTGATAAAACGAAAATCCGTATCCATCAACAAGCGAATTGTTTTCAAACGGTCGCGTGAGATCCTTATGGTTTTGTTCAAGCACGGATTTTCCGAGATTCTGCGCCGCCTTCGTTTGGGGCCGATTTCGTTTTTTTCGGTACTATGGTTGCGCAGAAAAAGCAGGAAAGAAGAACTTGGAAAACCCTTCCCGGTGCGCATCCGCCTTACTCTGGAAGAACTTGGCCCGACCTTTATAAAATTCGGGCAGATGCTCTCCATGCGTCCGGATCTGATATCCGCGGATATTGTTTCTGAACTGCAGAAACTGCAGGATCAGGTTCCGCCGTTTGACACGACACTTGTCCGCGAAATTATTGCGGGCCAGCTGCAAAAACCGGTGGATGATATTTTTACATCGTTTTCGCACATGCCGGACGCCGCCGCCTCGATTGCACAGGTACACAAGGCATATCTGGCAGATGGAACCTGCGTTGCCGTGAAAGTACAGCGCCCGGGCCTTCGGCAGCAGATCGCTGTTGACCTTGAAATACTTTTTTATCTCGCGGACCTTGCGGAAAAACATATCCCGGAGGTATCCCTTATTAATCCGACGGCAATCGTGCGCGAGTTTGCCAAAAGCCTGTACAATGAAATTGATTTTCAGCGTGAGGCACGGAATATGGAATCATTCCGCAAATATTTTTCACAGGATGAATCAATCCATATCCCGGCTGTTATTCATGAATACACCACTGAACGAATTCTCACCATGGAGTATATTGACGGGATTAAAGTTTCCGATATCGATATGCTCACCAAAAAGTCATACGATAAAAAACAGATTGCCCTGAACGGGGTCAATGCGTTTTTTAAACAGGTGTTCGAATTCGGTTTTTTTCATGCAGATCCCCATGCCGGCAATATTTTCATACTCCCCCAAAATGTCATCGCCCCGGTGGATTTCGGCATCATCGGTTTTATTAATCAGCACCTGCGAAAACAGCTTGGACGTGCATTAAAAGCATTCATAGACCGCGACGGCTACCAGTTTGCGAAAGTGCTCAGGGATCTGGAACTTGTCGAAGAAAGCAATATCAGCCGGGACCTCTGCCATGATATTGAACACCTTATTAATTATTATTACAACATGCCGTTTAACCAGATTCGAATCGGTGCTGCGGTATTCGATTTGATCGATATCATCAGAAAATATCATGTGCGGATTCCGGCAGATCTGATTTTACTGGGGAAGACTGTTGCGGTCGTTGAAACGATCGGAAAAAATCTTGATCCCGGCCTGAATATTGCGGACTGCGCATCGCCGTATGTTCAGAAAGCGATTCTGGAAGCTGCCAATCCCATCCGGCAGGCAAAAGATTTTCTGCAATTTCTCAATGATTCCGGTGATTTCATGAAAGACCTCCCCGATGAACTGCGGACCATCCTCAAGAAGGTGCGTCAGGACAAGTTAAAGGTCCAGCTGGATCATACGGGGCTTGATTACTTTGTCAAGGAAATGGACAAGGCCAGTAACAGGCTTTCTTTTAGTATTATCATCGCAGCGTTTCTGATCGGCTCTTCGTTTGTTTCACAGTTTACCCAGGGGCCGACCATCCTTGGGATTCCGATTTTTGCATTTATCGGTTTTGCATCTGCAGGGTTTCTGGGATTGGTGCTGCTTGTTGCAATTATCCGTTCCGGACGGCTATAAATCCTTTTTTCGTTCCACGACAATACCCGTTTTGATTCTCATGGCATTAAACACTTCATCGGCAAGAAAAAACCTGTTTCTGCCGATCATGCTCACCCCGTCAGCGTAGCGGGTGGTGTTGCCGTCCCATTCACCGGGGATTGCGTCGTACACCACAAAATATTTTTTATCGAGAGTATAGCCTTTGATTAAGAGATAGTGCCCGGTTGAATCGGGATAATACCTGCCGACATAATCGGTTTCCTCCCGGCCTTTTGTCATGGTAATTTTTCCGCAATGAAACGAGACGATAATTATTTTGCCTTCATCGATATAATTCATCATCATCTGTATGCTGCTAAAATCTGTTTCTTTTGCAGAAATATTGTTTTCCAGAAGATTGCCCAGCAGATGTCCGTACCCCACCGCCCCGTTGCTGTTGGGAAGGCCAATCTGGCCGCGGACTCCTTCCACTGTAGTGCGCTTTCCGGTAGCCCACATGATTGCCGATGCATTGCCTGCCGGGCCGCAATTGCCGTACATGCCGGTATCAAACTGGGTGATGTACCAGTCGTATTCCGGTTCAACACTCAACCGCACGGGGAACGGGCTGACCCAAAGATAAAACTCATAGGGTGTATTGTTTTTCATCAGTTTTATACGGGAAAAACCGGTGTTTCTGGCAACAAGAATATTTGTATCAAGAAATTCGACAAGTGCGGGTTCCTGGATAATCTGTGTGGAAGAATCAAATGATACTGATGATTTATCGGGATTTTTAAAAAGATGCTCCAGAAATACGAGGTCTCCCGCTCGTTCTGCGGTAACATAGGGAAGTCCGGTGTAGTCTGTCGGCACACCGGAAACTTTAATTTCAAGATTGTTTGATACGGTGTACTCACCGCTGTTCGAGCGGATCACAAGACGAACAGTATAGTTCCCCGGGCGGATATACTGCACGACGGGTGACGGGTCAAAGCTGAAACGGTTGTTCCCCAAATCCCAGACATAATCAATTTCTTTATTCTGGAGGGCGGTATCAGCTTTAAGGGTGACAACAGCGGGAGCGATCAGCGAATCCCGGACAAAGGAAATGGTTAGGGAACGGGAGGCCGAATCTCCGGCATTTTTTTTTGTGTCGGGTTCTTTTGGAAACAACAGCTTTTTTCCAGGTATAAGCGGCAGCTCGCCGGTAAGTCTGTTTTCGATAATGAGGTGATACGGGGAGACGGAGTGTTTTTTCGCGATATCGTATATGGTTTCCCCCGCGGCAACGATATATGATGCCGGGGTGACGGGATTGTCATGGAGTTTGCCGAGCATCAGGGATCCGGGATCAGAAGCAGCAGCCATTGTTCCCAGAAACAATATCATGGCCGCCAGCAATCCTGCTGCCGGAACAAGAATATAAAGAATTCTTTTGTTATTCACCATGCCTCCTTGCCGATCTGGTGCTGAAAATGTATTTTATAGAGACTATATCATATTAAAAAAAAGGAGAAGAGGCAATGTTGAAAGAAGGAGCAAAGGCACCGGATTTTTCTCTGAGCAATGACGAAGGAAAAACATTTTCACTGAAAGATTTTAAAGGAAAAAAAATAGTGCTGTATTTTTATCCGCGCGACAATACGCCCGGCTGCACAACAGAAGCGTGCGGGTTTCGCGATGTTTATGACGAGATTCTTGCCAAAGGGGCAGTCGTTATCGGGGTGAGTGCAGATTCTGAAACTTCTCACCAGAAATTCAAAAAGAAGTTTGACCTTCCCTTTTATCTGCTCTCTGATCCGGATAAAACCTGTATCAAGGCGTATAATGCCTGGGGCGAGAAATCAATGTACGGGAAAATGCTTATGGGGATTTTACGTTCGACATTTGTTATAGATGAAAAAGGCATGGTCATAAAAGTGTTCCCAAAAGTCTCGCCAAAAGAGCATGCCAAAGAAGTGCTTGAGGTACTGGACGGGAAATAATACTTTATCATGGTCATTGCCGCCCGGAAAATATTCGTTGTGGTGGACGCCGGTTTCATCGGGATGAGATCATCGACCAGGGCATGGAACTGGGGCCCGGCAGTTTCCGATCACACTTTTTCCAGACTGAACTTCTTTTTTGCATCGATTGTATAAGCGAGTACCAGTTTCGTCCGCTCATACTTTTTGGCTGGAAGCCCGAGTGTAAATGTGACGATTCCGTGACGGTCCAGTGTATACCCCCTGCTCGTACTATCATCGATGGTCACGGTTACCCCGGCAACTTCAGAGAGATGGATTGCTTCTTTTAGTACAACGGTAACCGGCACTTCTTTGTAATGGGAAAGCTCATAGTCAAAGATATACTCCCTGACATGTTTTCCGCCGATGCCCTTCGGAGCTTTATAGACATCCCTGCGGAGTGTTCTGCGCACCTTGATATCATCGTCAATCCCGAACGAGAACGAACACTCCTCTCCATCGGCAATAAATCCGGTGGATGTTTTCCCCATAAAACTGCCGTTACGGAACACCTGTACGACGCCTTCCGGGAACGGCATCCCGGAATTGTTTTTAAATGATGCCTTGAAATAGACATGGGGCATAACTGCCGGGATGGTTTCATAGCTTGTCTCGGGATTGAATTCAAACAGCTGTACCAGCACGCGGTTGTATTCACCATTGGCCTTGATCGTCACCGGCTTGGACAATCTGAAGGTATAGGCAGTTCCTTTTTTTTCGACAATAATTTCTTCTTCCCGTGGACTCTGCGGCTCTTCCGGTTCCGGTTCTTCGGCTGCACCTTCTGCAAAATCATCCGCATCCTCGGTGCCGGTAACGATATCCGTGGAAACCGTCTCCCTGCTGCCGGATAATACAGTGGGAAACAGTACCGGAATAATGATGCCGGTATCTGCTTCTGCAGTCGAGATGACAATCGGAACAGAATCCCAGTCCTCGCCCGTGCGCTGGAGAATATCTGCATACATGAAAAAAGAAAGTTTCTTTGATGCCGTATCAAGATGCACATCATATGATGCTTTCCAGAAAACCTGCTGTGTCATATACGAGCAGAGAAATAATGCATCACATTCCTTTTCCGCAGCAACTTCCACTTTTACCGTGAAGGTTGTTTTTGTATCGATTTTTCGAACGGCATCATATTCTGCGTACAGCCGGTGGTATTCGTCTTCGCTCTTTTCCAAAAGCAACCGCCGCTCTATTGCCCCGGTTCTGTTTGATGTCAAAAGCCCCGAGGTAAAGTCGAGCGCTTCCCGCAGTTTTTCGATCGCGATGTGCTGCTCAAGCAGGATATCGTTGAGTGCATTTTGAAGATACAGGCGCAGGTCTTCGATCAGCTGTGCTTCGAGTGTAAACACTGTCTGTTCTTCAAACAGCTGTATCAGTTCCCGGAGCACTTTTTTTACTTTTTTATAGATTTCATCATGCTCTTTTTTATTGAAGAAATGAAGAAATTTCTTTTCCGGAGCAACAGAAAGAATTCTCACCCCCGCAGCATCAGCTTTTGCTTTTACGGTATCGGCAATACAGGCACCGCCGATGCCGGTAAACTCCACTGTCTGTTCTCCTGTCGTAAGATGCACATTCTGTTCCCGCTCAACCAGCGAGTAGCCGGGGAAAATGGTAATATTCCTGATCGTTGAGTTCGGTGTCAGCTGTATTTTTTCACGGTCATATAGTATTTCTGCCATTGGTTATTCCTCTCGCTGCGGATTGAATGCAGTGTATTGTTCGTTCATCACGAGTCTGAATTCCTCCGGATGCGTTACCGTATAACTGAACCGTATCGTTTCTTTTTTCTGCGGCAGCAATTCGATCTTCCATTCAAGGATGTTGTTATTGTGTTCTTTTGGTTTGGGTTGGGCGGTAAAATCAGAGACGGTGATCTCTTTAGTTGTTCCTGCATCCGGGAACCGGTCGATCACCCTCACCTGAATTGATTCTTTCTTGTAGCTGATCAGTTCAATCTCAATAGTGTATTCATTCACCGCATCTTTCGACATGAGTTTCTTTCTGCGCCGGAAACGGTTTTCACGGCGAATTACCTTGATATCCCGGTCAATCCCCAGCGACACCTGCCCGTTTTCCCCCAATCCCAGTGTGGCAAACCGCATGGCCCCGAGCAGGCTCTGGCCTGCAAAGATCTGCGACGGCCCTGCAGGCAGCGGGGTATCGGTATCGTTTGAAAAAGAGGCGCTCATGTATACTGCTTCCTTCTCGGAAGGAACACAAATATAACTCGTGGACATGGAAAAGTTTTTTACTGCAACCGGAATCCGCTGCGGGACATGAGATGAGGCCACCGAGCGCAGCCCGTGCACAGGATAGCGGTAATCATAGCCGCCGAGTGAGGAATCAGGTGCAACCCCTTCCGCGCACCATTCGGGAAGCGCAGATTTTATCGAATCTGAGGGCATGGGAACCGGCACGCTGCGCTCCATGTCAAGCCGCGTAAGGTCGGCAATATACGGCGGGACGGTCATCCGGAATACTTTTTTTGTCTGGGCGATTCCGGAAGATGCCGTGGGGACAGACGAGATTCCAATAGAACTGATATCCATTTCTTCATTCACCATTGATTCCTCTTCTGCTTCCATAACCGGTTCAACATCCATTTTTTGCATACCGCTGGAACGCATCGATTCCTTTTTTCGGGTTTTTTCTTTCATCCCGCCGCCGAACCCCGGCTTTGATATACCCCGCTTTTCCTCTGCAGCATACACTTCATCCGCTGTTATTTCCTTGTCCAAGACACCGGACATCAGATTGTCGGCCATCATTTTTGGGGCAGGAGGTGCCTGGGGCTGCAGTTTTTTCTGAAGCTGTACTTCGGCATCCTGTTCGCGGAGACGCTTGCTTGACAACACCGGGATGCTGCAGGAAAACATGGGATGAGCAGTGGAGAGCAACATACTCACGTTATTCCAGTTTTCCTGCGTTGCCTGCGCAATGACTGCGGACATTGAGATGGCAATTGTTTTTTCATCGATATCGGCAGAAATGGTATAGACCGGATACCACGAAACATTATCCTGAAGATAATGCAGTTCAATGGGAACGATTTTTTTTGCAGCAGTTTGACAAATGATTTCGATCTCAGATGATGTATCGGGGGCGCCGGTCATCGCTGCAAGATTTTTTTGCGCTGCATCGATCTTTACTTCCAGTTCGATTTTTCTAAAAAGCAGTTCCCGTGCCCGGCTGCGGTTCTCGAGAAAACGAGAGCGCAAAAAAGGATAAAACTCTTTCCAGTTTTCTACATTTATCGACAGATAGCGTTCCTTTGAAAATTGATCATGAAGCGCTGCTTTGCCGACAAACAACCCGATCTCCCTGTCAGCATTCAATATTTCTGCATCAAGTTTCTGACGCTCTGCAACAAGGTCCCGGATACTGTTTTCAAGTTTGCTGTACTCATGTGTTTCATCGTGCACGCGGGTTTTGGGGCACGCGACAACTCCGGTAATAAAACAGCCGGAATCCTGCGGGACTTCTATCCGGACGCTATCAGGAGATAATGTGCCCGGAAGTTTCGATGCGATAATTCTGCTCTCGCCGGCCTCAATCACGACATCCGCTTTTCTGCAGATGCGCGCTGCCGAGGGATACACAGTCACTTCGAAAATGGGAAATGAAACGGAAATTTCTTTCATGGAAACGCTCCTACGTACAGGTACACTATAGTACCTTGAATGAAATCACGCAAGAACGATTCGAATCTTCCATACCAAATGGCATATTCCATCACAGGCGTCAGTCATGTATGGTTTTCATTAAATTTCAACTGAAAGGATATTTTTCGTGAAAGTACAATGCATTCTTTCGATCGCACTGCTCCTGGAAGCATTCTCCTGTACGGTTTCGGACAATCTGCCGCATGTCGGTCCTGATCCCGTCAGCGACAGCGGGATCGTATTCACCATCAGCTATACAAAGGGCGATGCGGCCATGTCCACCTATACGGTGTCATATGCCGCATGGGCGGCCGATGCAACAGAAAACATGGTCCAGCACCTGTTCGTCACACAAAGAGTTCATGATTACTCACTGGCTTCAAATTCAACGCCGCTCTCTTACTGGGAAGAAAATTACCGGGGGCAGACAGTCACCGGCGAGGTTGACGCCGTTACCGGTGCAACACAGAAAAATACTGATTTTACAATCACTGCAGAATATCTGTATCCAACGGTGCGGACGTTCCGGCTCTATTTTGAAATCGACCACTCATTCGACGGCAACGACTGGTTTGCCGGCGAGCAGCCGGGAATCATCTACTATGCAGATATCGATCTTGATTCTGTAACAACCAAATACATCCTCCAGCCGCTCGGCTGGGCGCATGCATACAGTCTCTCTGCTCCTTTCTCCATAGCACCGGGTACGATGTATGACGATATGAGATATGTCACCTATACTAAAAGCGGCAGCGATTTTGGCACCCCATATACCGACAACACGCCGGCCACTCATATGGTGAATACGCTGACCGTGACGGTGACACAGTCGTAACCATTTTCCGCTTCTATAAACAAGAGACCTGAACGCAGCATGCGAACAGGTCTCTATATTGCCAATTGGATTCACTCTGCCAGCAGCAGACCATCATCGGTAAAAATATTGACCCCATTTGTATTATTGAATCATTGTTCTCCCAAAGAACACCTTGCACATAATTATAAATATTTAATTGGAACCAATTATTGCTTTCAAACGACAAATGCAGTAATGTATCGAAAAGATGAAATACGAGCGGATGATGAATAACCGATGTCGGACATGCCTTCTCATTATATGTATACTCACTGCGGTTGCATGTTCACATTCCCAATCCCAATCCCAATCCCGAACAGAGGATATATTCATTATACCGGATTATACTGACAGCCCGCAAGATAAAGCGAAACTGAATATGCCGTTTATCGGAGTAGATGTTTCCCGTGATCTTCACCCCCTTGACTATATTCATTCCTTAAAAGAAGCCGGCATTGCCTGTTTTGGTGCGGAAAAAGTGTTCTGGAATGATATCGAACCTGCTTCGGCATCCGGTTACAGGTGGACAGTCTATGACGATGCGGTGAAAAAAATAGAAGCAGCCGGCGGGGATATTCTCCCGACAATCTGGTGTGTCTCATCCTGGGCAACCGAAAAGCCATCAATCGGGAACCCTTCCTCCATGCCGCAAAATAAATTCAGACAACGGTATTATGATTTTATTCGTGCCTTTGTTGAACGGTATGACGGGGATGGTATTTCTGATATGCCGGGACTGAAAAGGGGCCACCATTATCTGCAGATCGAAGATGAGGCGCAAAACCTTGGGGATTCTTGGATTGCGAGTCAGGCTCTGGATATATATAAAAGCGACTCCATGCAGTATTACCGGTATGCAGCCAAAGAGTATGGAGAAATGCTTCGCAGTGCATATTCTGCAGCACACACAGCAAACCCGCATAGTAAAATAATTTCGTTCTCTTTCAACTTTGGTGATTATTTCAATCGCAACCCGTCAGAGGTTTTTGAAACAAATCCCCGAATGGCTTTTTTAAACGAAATCATGATAAATTATAACCGGTATTTTGATATTATCGGAGTCCAGGCAAATTACAGCTATACCGGGATACCCGTGATGATCCAGTATCTGCGAAGCAGATACGCCCTGCAGAAACCGGTTCTTTGTGCGGATGCCGCCTCGATGCCGATGATCGGGCAGTATCAGTTTGAAAAGCCGGATCAGTATGAAGAAATCTACCCGTATTTGAAAGACAAAACCATTTTGGCAATTCTCGACAAAGGCCCGGAACACCCCCGGTATGCAGAAATTAAATTATGGTGGGAAAAAGAAAAGGCAATTCTCTGTGTAAAAAAAGCAGTCATCGCTGCAGGAGCAGGAGCGGAACAAATCAGTTTTCAGTTTATGCAGACATGGCGCGGGTCAGGAAGCGCATGGCTCCATTCAGATTTACTGAGCAGCGGTCCGCAGATGGGTGATGCAGAGCCTGAGGGAACTCCCCGGCCGGCAGTTTTTGCTTTGGGTCAGCTCATCAGGAAAGTCGATAATTTTGTTACAATTGAAAATATGAATCCGCTTCCCCCCGGAGAAGATCCGTATTCGTGGAACTGGATTTACCGCTGGAAAAACAACGGGAAATATTCTTATATTGCATGGAACGAAACAATAAAAAATACAATTGATTTTCGCAGTCTTGTCTCATCAGAACAGGTTACACTTACTCCGATAATCACCAAAATGGATTCTGATAACAATCCTGAAATGCAGGAGCCTTTCTACAGGAACACTGCTGCAATACCCATTGGATCGATACCGGTTTATATAGAGGTGAAATAAAAAAAGAGAAAAATTCGTATTTTGGGCGGTCACCGGTTTGAATATCAGTTTTCGGGATATGAATATGGTTTTCATCACATCCTTCTAGACGCCCTCGTTTTACTCGGGCTCCTCAGGATGACATTTCTTTCTGGCTTCATGGTTTCTTATGATTTTTCTTTTCTTGTTTTTCCTGAGTTCCTTATACCCTTCGAGACGGGTTCGCTGCGCTCACCCTCCTCAAGGTGACAATGGAATCTCCTGGCAAGGGCGTAGCCCCCCTTTTTTCTTTTCCTGAGTTCCTTATTCGCTCTTCCTGAATTCCTAGTCAGACATCCACCAGTTTTCCGGTATTTTTTTCTTCGACGAAGATATCGATATACCTGCCGGAATGGTCATGTTTTTTATTGTTGGGGAAATAGGTACAGGAGAAAAAATAGAGAATATCGGTTAAATCCGCATACGAGTCTGACGGTACCCACCGGTAATAAATGTCGTATTTGTCGAGGATCTTTTTACGGTTTGCATCTTTTTCAAGTTCTGTATCGGTGCATCGCCGAATTTCGTTTTTCAATCCGCCGTAGTATGCTTTCGATAAAAAGAAGAGATTCAGTTTTTTATGATCATCCATAAAATACAGTTCGAAGATTCCGGAAATGGAGGGTACCGACCGTACAATATCATATTTTTCCGCTTTTTTTATCTCGGACCAGAGTATTGAAAAATAGGCATTGCCGCTGTCAACGTGTTTGATTATCCGGGGTTCCTGAGCCATTTTTCCTCCCAATGCAAATGAATTTACAGGGAATACACATTATTGGCAAGTAAGTCAAAAAAAGAATTTCACGCAGAGGACACAAAGAACGTGAAGGAGAGGAATAGTGTCTCTGTGCAAGATATTTGTCTTATACAATCGATCCCGGACGGATAGAGAGTGCATTCAATCGGGCGCATTCTTCACCTTTGCGGATTGCCTTCAGAAAATCACTGTTTCGGTGATATGCAGAGGCAAACCCCGCGGTGAAGGCATCCCCGCAGCCGATGGTATTCGCCGGGGTCAGCTGCTGCGGCATCATTTCAGCGTAGCCGTTTTCATCAATATACCGGATGGGGCCTGAGCCGTCGGTAATGATGATCTTTGAAGAAAAAGACCGGAACAGCTCAGCCATCATCTCTCTGACCGCTTCGGATGCTTCGCTTTCTCTTTCCCGGTATTCAGGCAAAAACGTATGGATAAACTCGAAGAGATTTGGCTTGATGACATCCGGTGCAAAATGAAGTGCAGTATGAAGGTCAGCTCCGCGAAAGTCGCAGATTACTGTTTTATTTTGTTCTTTTGCCTGTTCGGTCATCCATGCAAAAATCGAAGCTGAATAACCCGGTGCAGTTGTTCCCGACAAAATAACAGTGTGGGAACGGCCAATAAGAGTCAGAAATAAATTCCTAATTTTATCCTCGGTCGTCCGGGACACGGGAATCCCTTCTTCAAGCAGTTCTGTTGCAGTATGGTTTGTGCTGTCAATGACCGTCATGGCAAAGCGGATTTCAGAATCAGAGGAAACGTATTCAACAGGGATTCTTTCTCTTTCTGCCTGAATAAGGAAAAAATCGGTGAAACAGCCGCCCAAATGGGTGCAGTGTATGACTTTTTCGCCAAGCTGGGTAAGGACACGGGAGACATTTATTCCCTTTCCCGAAATATCAAAATAAAACTGTCTGCTTCGGTTTATCGCATCTGAAACAAGTTTTTCAACGATGAGTGTTTTTTGTAATGTCGGATTAAGGCATACAGTGAGAAACAAACTATGTCTGCACCTGATTATGCTGTTGTATCAACAGCATTGCCCGAAGATTCATCAACAGGAATATCAGTCGGCGGAGGAGCCGGTTCTGTCGCTTCCGGAGGCGGAGTTGTTTGGGGCGGAATGTAGGTGCTGTACGGATCAAGGCCATCAATTTGCATAATTTTTTTGCTCCTTATGTATAATATACAGTTATTTTGAAATTTTATCAATATCGGATCCGGAGGCCATCATTTTTCCTGTTTTCATGATTTCCTTATAAATTTCTCTTATCTTCTTTTCCTGGTTTCATGCTTTCTTTATAATTTCTTTTTTCCTGGTTTCATAATTCGGGATTGAAACTTGACCATTGCGTCATGGAAGGTGTCATCGATGGTGTAGGAAAATATATTTTCTTCGATTATCCTTCCTTCATCGGTTCTGAAATGCATGATGGGATTGCGGACTGCATCAAGAATGTCTTTTTTTCGGATTCCGTGTTCTGTCAAATAGGCAGCAAAGCTTAAGGATTCAAACGGCAGATGATTGGCTGACCGGTCATACAGATAACCGATACCATCCAGAAGCTGTTCAAAAGGGCCGGATGAGTAATGAAATGTCCGGGCCAGAGGACGGGTTTCTGAGATGATGCCTTTTTTTACCAATACTGTCCGCATATCTTCAACCATGTGATGAAACTCGCTTCGGGTGAGAAGCGACCTGAAGATCATGACTGCAAAATCTGTCTTCCGGGTGTTTTTATGCAGGATTGCAGGGATATCATAATTGATGATGTAATGGTCTTTGTAATATTTAATTGATTGGCCGTTAATCACCGCATAGTGATAAGGTGCCACCCAGCAGGAAAAAAGGTTTTCAAAACTGAGATCCAGTTTTTTTATGGCATCAAATGACCCGATCACAGGAGCTGAATCGAAAGGACATTGAAAAAATCGTTCAAATTCCCTTTTCATATGGGAAGTAAACATGCGTTTGCCCTTCCGGGCGAACGCGATTTTCAGTGCGTAATGCTGTTCAATAATTCTGTTTTTTACAATAAAATCACCCGGCATGTTTGCCAGATACACTACACGGCATTTTTCGGTGTACACATCACTCTTGACTACCTGCAGGAGCAGGCTTTCTACAAGGACCCCGTTCGACTCGGGACGCAGGTAAAGAAAAACATCCTGCGCACCCTGTTTGAGAATCGGGCCGTCATAGGGTATTATAACGCTGGGAAGCCGTACTTTCTGTTTGTTTATTTTCAGCATTCTTTTTTTCTGTTCATCGCCGATATTTTTTATTCACGCAACACATCAACATGTATCTTTTTGTATTCTAAAGATGCTTTTTATACACTTTCCATGTGGTTTTTATTATTGAGTCAACATCACTGTATTTTGCTTTCCAGCCGAGTAACTCGGAAGCTTTTTTTGATGTGGCATATAATGTCGCTGGATCACCAGGACGCCTGGCAACAATCTCTACCGGGATTTCCTTCCCGCTGTGTGTTTTTGCCGCATCAATCATTTCCATAACGCTGATCCCCTGGTCGCTTCCCAGATTGACAGTAAGGCTTTCCCTGGTTTTCAATACATGTTCAAGCGCCATGACATGGGCAACGGCCAAATCAGTGACATGGATATAGTCCCGGATGCCCGTTCCGTCGCGCGTATCATAATCATCGCCGAAAATTTTAAGTTTTTCCCGTTTGCCCGAGGCCACTTCCATAATAACTGGAATCAGATTCTCCGGTTTTTCCTCAAGGCCGGTTATCCTGCCTTTTACATCATATCCTGCAGCATTGAAATACCGCAGCGAGGCATACTTTAGCCCTTTCAGCTGGTCATACCACCGCATGAGTCCTTCAATCTGAAGTTTTGTGTACCCGTAAAAATTGATGGGATTCTGAGGATGATTTTCATCAATCGGATTGTATTGCGGCTCTCCATAGGTTGCCGCGGAGGATGAAAACACTATTGCCTTGATTGCATGTTTTACCGCACTGTTGAGAATATTGATTGATCCGCTGATATTGTTGACCGAATATTTTTCCGGCTTGATCATTGACTCGCCTGCTGCCTTGAAAGCGGCAAGGTGGATGAGCGCGTCAAAACCCTGTGTCATGACAGAATCGAGCGCATCGGTATCGAGAATATCCCCCTGAATAAAGGTCTCTTCTCTAAAGATATTTTCCCGTGTCCCGCTTGAGAGGTTGTCAAAAACAGTTACGTCATGATTTTTATCCAGCAGTTCGCGGGAAACATGGCTGCCGATATATCCGGCGCCCCCGATTACCAGTACTTTCATTATTTTGCCTCCTGTGTGATTGAGTGAATATATTCTGCGACAACCGCTGTTTTTTTCTTTGCCGTCTCTTTCATCTGCCCCAGGTCCTGCCCGGGCGAAGTCGATACTGAGATGTAAAACTTGATTTTCGGTTCTGTCCCTGAAGGCCGGACCGATACAAGCGTTGCGTCGTCAAGCAGAAACTGCAGTACATTTGATACCGGGAGTGCTATGTTTTTTGCAGAATCACCGGCTGCACAGTCTGTGGTTGTCTGTTTCTGATAATCCTTTATTCTTGCAACAGGGATGCCTGCAAATACTTTCGGCGGATTCTCGCGCAGGGTGTTCATGATCTGTTTGATGATTTCCCTGCCCTGTTCCCCCCTGAAAACCTTTGAAATCTGGGAATCTTCAAAAAAGCCGAACTGCCGATAAATTTCCTCCAGCCGCGAGAGGATTGTTTTGTTTTTCGTCTTGCAGTACAGAGCCATTTCTGCTGCCAGAAGTGCGGCAGAGATGCCGTCCTTGTCCCGAACCTCATCCTCGATCAAATAGCCGTAGCTTTCCTCGTTTCCAAGGATGAAATCCTGAGGAGTACTGCCCTGTTCGTTTTCCCGCATGACACTGCAGATGTATTTGAAACCGGTGAGTGTATCAACACATAGTGCACCGTAATGTTCTGCCACAAGTCGCTGGAGTTCTGTGGTGACAATGGTCTTGATTATCAGCGGATGGTTCGGCATTGAACCGGTTTCCTTCAATGTTGCAAGCAGGTAATCGGTAAACAGCACGCCGAGCTGGTTTCCTGTCAGCAGTGTACATTCCCCATCTTTTAAAATCCCGATTCCAAGACGGTCTGCGTCCGGGTCTGTTGCCAGTACCAGATCAGCATTATTTTCTTTTGCCTGCAGAACGGCAAGTTCAAGTGCTTCGGCTACTTCTGGATTCGGATACGATACTGTCGGGAAATCGCCGTTTGGGTCTTTCTGTCTTTCGACAACATCCAGGGTGTAGCCGGCCTTTTTAAACGCCCGGGATAAAGGGATATATCCGGTGCCGTGCAGGGGCGTATAAACACACGAGAGCATGCTCCCCTTTTCTTTTCCCAGATCGGGGCGCAGCAGTTTCGAAACAATCATCTCTGTGTAGGCTGCATCGATTTCTTCATCAATATACACAAGCAATTTTTTATTTACTGCATCCAGTTTGGTAATGAGAGACTTCGTTTCTTTAATGGTTCTTACTTTTTCAATAATTGCCGCGTCATGGGGGCTGATAATCTGCGAACCATCATCCCAGTAGGCTTTATAGCCATTGTATTCCGGAGGGTTATGACTCGCGGTCAATACAATCCCTGTTTTTGCTTTCAGGTACCGTATGGCAAACGAGAGCATGGGAGTGGGACGCGGTGCGGTAAAAACATAACAGGTGATGCCGTATGTTGCAAACACCAGTGCGGCAATTTCTGCAAACAAATCAGAATAGTGACGCGAATCGAAGGCTATCACTGCAGAGAGGTTTTTCCCGCCGGGAAATGCCTCAAGAACGTATTGTGCAAGGCCTTCGGTTGCCTTCTGCACATTCAGGGGATTCATCCGGTTGAAGCCTCCGCCGATAACACCGCGGAGCCCTCCGGTCCCGAATTCAAGATCGGTATAAAAACGGTCCTGCAGTTCCGCCACATTATCGGCCGCAATCAAATCTTCAACCTGTTTTTTAAAAAGCGGATGCGTCTCCTGCCGGCAGTATTCGTGTGCCCGTTGTAAAATATTGTCTGTACTCAATTAGTTTTCCTTTCTGTTCAATTTATACTTTAAATTTTAATGAAATCAAGCAAAAAGTCTACACGAAGGAAGATGAAAATGAAAAAAAGTTAATGGCCTGTGAACGGTGAAATTTCCTGAACCAAAAACCATTCGGCAACGAGCAGTTCCGTTGAAATAACAGCGGTTATCTGAAGCAGGAATAATGTGAAAAATACGATAAATACAAAAATGGCAAAAAATGAAACATGCCGCTCCTGTGAAAAAAACAGGTTTTTTATAAAACGGAACCCTGCCAGTCCTGCAATTCCTCCGTACAATACCGCAAAGAAGATGTAAAACATCAGCCAAAAATCACCATGCATTGTCCGTAACAGCTGTGAGATTTCAAAGAACAATACATTCATGGCGATAAAACGGCCCAGCAGCATAAAGATACCGACAACTATCAGGAACGAGCCGCTGACAATTTTTATTACAGGAAAATATTTTTTCATGTTTCCCAGTTTTCTGGATACAGGAACAAACGCCAGCCCCAACAGCAGAAAAGGAATACCAAGTCCCAGAGAATACAGTAAAAGCCCGAAAATACCGAACACAGAATATGATGTCGCCGTGAGTGCGACGATTCCGGAAAGAATCGGTCCAATACAGGGACTCCACCCGGCCGCAAAGGTCATTCCCATCAGCAGTGCGCTGATGTTGTTTTCGGGCCGGGTCGACATGTCCGCTCTTTTTTCGCGGTTGAGAAAAGAAAAAAAATCAAAGATGATATTGAGCCCAAGCAGAATAATGATACTGCCGGCAATAATGTTGATGACAGCATTGATTGTTTGAGAAAGTGTTCCGATAGCAGCAAATGCACCCCATAACAGGGTGCCGGCCAGGGTAAACACAATAGTAAAGCCCGAAACAAAAAAGATTGCCCTGACAAATATACGTTTTCGGTTGTACTGCGAGCTGTTCAGTTCCTGTACTGTTGTTCCCCCCAAAAAGGTAATATACGAAGGAACAAGAGGAAGAACACAGGGGGTAAGAAACGAAAGAAACCCTGCAAAAAAAGAAACAACAAGCCGTACAACCAGTTCCATATTATTCTGCCAAAAGTTTTGTCAATACAGAGATTACTTCGGGTGCGGCATAATCGCGCGATCCGACCAGTTTCGCAACCAGATACCCTTCCCTGTCTACAAGAAATGTGGTGGGAAATCCGCGGATACCGTAAATCTGCGTTGCGGTATATTCTGTATCAAGCAAAACCGGGAATGTGTGATTGTTTTCCTTTATAAAATCGCGGGCAGTTTTTTCTGAATCCTGAACATTCACTGCCACGATCTCAAGGCCCTTGTCTTTCAGCTGATCATACATTTTTTGTATCGAGGGCATTTCCTGTCTGCAATAAAAACACCAGACGCCCCAAAAATTCAGAAAAACAAATTTTCCCTGAAAGCTGCTCAGCGATTTTGAATTCCCGTCAAAATCCTTCAGGGTGAAATCGGGTGCTTTTACTTTTTCTGCCGGCAATACAAACCCCGCAGCCCGGAGCTGCCGGGCAATATCTTCCGAAACAGCAGGCGCTGCCGGGGCCTCGGTCTTTTTTTCCTCTGCGCCCTGTGCGGGCGTAGTCTGCTGTGCGGCTGTTTCGTTGCCGCACGTAAAAAGAAAAACAACAACTGTAGCAATCAATATTAGCTTATTCATATATATCACCTCCTGAATAATATACAAACAGCGGACTGATACGTAAAGCCTGTTCTTCAATTAAAATTATTGTCTATATTGTCTTTTTATTGCACTCAGGGTATTTTTCTATTACAATATTATCATGTTTTCAGGCATCAATGAATATCGGACAAACAATTAAAGAGGTGACATCGATGGCAATTGCAGAAAAGGTGTATGACTTTAAAGTGGAAAAGGTGAAATCACAGGTCATGACTGCCTTTAAAAAACGAAAAAACGAATCAACAATATCAGACCTTGTCACCGCAACCGGGCTGCCCAAATACCAGGTTGAACAGACGACAAAACTTGTCTGCGATGAATACTGCGGCCACATGAAAGTCACTGAATCGGGTGAAATTCTTTATTATTTCCCCTCGGGGATGAAAAGCAGGTACCGCGGCGCAGGCATCGCCTTCAAACGGTTTTTCAAATCATTTTTTTCGGTGATGGGAAAAATACTGACCGTTCTGTTTAAAATATGGATCATGCTGATGCTGGTAGTTTATTTTCTCGTATTCCTCGCCATTATCGTTCTGGCGATTGCCGCAGCGATCGCGGCCTCGGCATCCAGCAAATCCCGGTCACGTCGCGGCGGAGCAGGCGGCATGATGTTTCTGGTATTGCGGCTGTTACAGCTGTTTTTGCGGATATTTTTCTGGGTACAGCTCACCAAGGACAGCAGGGAAAAACCAAAGGGCCGCGCGTTTTACAAATCGGTTTTCGGCTATGTATTCGGTGATGAAGACCCCAATAAAGAATTCAACACCGATGAAAAGATACAGATCCTTTCGTTTATTCGGTCAAACAAGGGAGTGATTACCACCGAGGAGCTGATGGCGCTTACCGGCCATAACTATTCTGCATCCCAGGCGTTGATGAATACTTTTCTGGTAGAATTTGAAGGCGAACCGATGGTCACCGATGACGGCACCCTCTTTTTCTTTTTTCCGGAACTGCTGCGCACCAGCAAAAAAGAAATGCTGCTGCAGGAGGTGAGCTCAATCTCTGAAAGCAAACAAAAAAAACTGATTCCGTTTTCCGGGAACAAAGGAAAATCAAACGGGATTATTACATTTTTTAATGGATTCAATCTGCTGTTCGGCCTGTATTTTACGGTATTCTCGCTTATAGGAATTCGGGACGCAGTGGAAATCGGTTTTGGTCAATTGTACGTATTTGTGTATCAGGGACTGTTTCAGGAACTGCTTGAGGTACTTGCTCCCCATACAATTATTTTTATCGGCCTGGGAGTTGTGCCTCTTGTTTTCTCAACCCTGATGTTTCTGGTCCCCATTATCAGGAATATTGTCCGCATACGGAAAAACGAAAAAATCAAACAGGAAAATCTTTCAAAAAAACTGTATACCTCAATTTATTATAATCCGGTTGCGTTCCTCCCCGCGAGTGTCCGGCCTGGGTCAAAGGACGACAGCCCGAAAAACGCAGATCAGTTTGTCATAAAAGCAACCGACCGGTTTGCGGGCGATAAACATGCAGAGATTGAAGTGACCGGCGACAATAAAACCGTATACAATTTTGAGGAACTGCACCGGGAAATAAAGGACATTGCCGGTTACCGGCAGACCGTGAATACCGCAAAATACGAGGTGGGCGAAACAGTCTTTGATTCGAATGCAGACGCATAGCTTGTTTTATACACGGCTGTTTTTATACCGGCTGCAGGAGTGATTGATACAACAATTTTCACACAAGGGCTTTTTTCTGCATAATGATTTTGCGTGTTCGACAATCAGCGCATGATATTCATTGAACAATATTTCATCGTGTTCAAGATGATCCATGAAAAAAGACTGAATCATCCTGTATGAATCTTTCTCAGAACACAAACCAATTCTTGAAAATATCCGCTTTGTATAGGCGTCCACCACAAATACCGGCTGATGGAACGCATAGAGGAGTATTGAATCGGCGGTTTCCTCCCCCACTCCCCAGATGTTCAAAAGCTGTTCCCGTGACGGGATATTATTCTTTTTTTTCCAGCCATATTCCTGCCAGGCCTTGTCCAAAGCAACAAGTTTTTTTGCTTTCTGGTTGAAATAGCCGCTGGGGCGGATCAATTGGGCAAGAACAGGTTTTTTCATATTCATAAATGAACCCGGAAAAAGCAGATTCTTTTCCAGCAGGTTTGCTATTGCATGCCGGACATTTGTCCATGCGGTGTTCTGGGTGAGAACGGCTCCAACCGCAATTTCAAACTTGTGCTCATTGGTTTTTGGAAAACCATAATCACCGTGATGATATCCATTTACGTCAAACCGGACAGCATATTTTTTTTTTGATGCCAAGCTCGTGACCGGCCACCATCCCTGTGGTTTGTAGGACATCAAAAATATTCTGAACATATCCTCGAGTATATTTTTCACATTCATGTGTTTGACAATAATTCATAAACGGTTCCCTGACAAGATTATTGAATGTTTTTCATGACAGACATATGCTTGACAAAAAAAATAGGGAGAATCATAGTTATAAAAGAAAGGGAATGCCATGAAAACGTTGATTTATTTCGCTTCCAAGACCGGGGCAACCGCAGAGAGCGTCGAGAAACTTGTAAAACTGCTTGAGGAGCATCACCATGAGGTGACAGTCATCCGCCATGATCGCAAAACGAAACTCCCGGACATTAAAAAGTTTGACTGCATTCTTGTCGGAGGATCGGTTCATGCCGGCAAGGTCCAGAAACCGATCGTCAAATTTGTGACCAGCAATGAAGCAGTCCTGAAAAAGAAAAAAACCGGATTGTTTCTGGGCTGCCTTACCCCTACCGACAAAGCGGTCCAGTATTTCGATGACAATTATCCTGCACCGGTAGTGGGACATGCGGTTGCGAAAGGATTGTTCGGAGCCGGGGTATACTATGATAAAATGAATTTTATTGAACGCTATATTCTGCAGCGGGTCACCGGCAAAATCGGGAATTTCACCGCTTTTCTGGATGAGAACATCAAACAGTTTGTCAAAGAGCTGGAATAAGGAAAACAGAAAAAAAATATCACGCAAAGATCGCAGAGGCGCTGAGAGAAAAGAATAAATATAAGGAAACCAAGAAACCAGGAAAAAGGGGGCTGCGCCCTGTTTTGGGCATGGATGCCCAACATCGATTGGTCTTATGGAAAGGCAAAAACCGGTTGAGGTAGCATATCGTATTTTTATATAAAGTAATGATCCTGTGAGGAAGCTGTGAAGAAGCTGTTTGTTTTTGCACTGGCTGGCGAATGCAAGGGAGGGTAAGATTTAGC
>JAFGJO010000025.1 GCA_016929065.1 Spirochaetales bacterium
ATTCCTGATTTCCTTATGAATACTTCTTCCTGGATTCCTGATTTCCTTATGAATACTTCTTCCTGGATTCCTGATTTCCTTATGAATTCTTCTTCCTGGATTCCTGATTTCCTTATGAATTCTTCTTCCTGGATTCCTGATTTCCTTATGAATTCTTCTTCCTGGATTCCTGCTACCCGAAGCGTTCTTTCTCCCATTTGTCTACAGATTTGATGCTCGCCCCAAAATGCTTGTAGAAAAACTCAACCACCCGCCGGTTGGGATAATGAACCCCGTCATGATAAAGCTTGAAGATGCTTGATTTCACGTCATTAAACAAAAACCACCCTACCGCAACGCCTGCGCTCCGGCTTCTGCCTTCATCGCAATGGATCACCATGTTGCTGCAGTGCTTGTGCTTCCTGAAAAAATCCAGGATTCTTTCAAGATGGTTCTCGTTAAACAAATACAACCCGGAACTGTCGTCTTCAAAATCAAAGAACTGCATGGTAATGATGTCCCGGTAGATGTGCTGATCGTCCAGTTCCCCAAAGGCGCTTGTGGGATTGGTGATCCGGATAAGTACGTTATACTCCTTCGGATCAAGGCGGAAGGAGAGCACCTTTTTTTTGTCCAGTATATAGGTTCCCATAGTTACAGTATAGAAAAAAATCAGGAAATAAAGCAAATATTTTGCAATGTTTCCCGGTTTGGCATAGAATTATATCAACAGTAAATAACTTCCCGAAGGAGATGTCAGTCATGGCATTAGCGTATTTTGATAAATTTAACCAGATGGATTTTGATACAAAAATCGAGTGCGGTTATGTTGACAGCAAAAAAACAAAAGTGGGTGTCTCCATAAAAGGCGACATGGAAGTGCATTATTCAAAATTCTTTACCCAGTCGATTGCTCTGCTGTTTCAGCAGGAAAAAGGCGTAAAGGAAGTATTCCTCGATTTCAAGGGAGTGCGCTATGTCAGTTCCAGTTTTATTGCCGCACTGCTCCAGATGATTCAGCAGGCAAAGATGCAGGGGATAGAACTGTATTTTGCCAATTTGATGGAACATATGGAAGAAGTGATCGATTCGCTGGGAATGGGCCATTTTGTCAAGGACATTGATATGTCGAAAAAGAGATCGGTCGAGATTGTCTGTTACCATTGCAAGAAGAAAATTAAAGTGACCGCGCTGGGAAAACTGAACTGTCCGTCATGCGGCACTCTGCTTCAGGTCAGTAAAAAGGGAGTAGAGAAGGTCTGAAGCAGCAGACAGCTGTTTTATTTCTTCACTAATTTAATAAATATCCTGCTCAATATGATTTTTCTTGACACAGCCCGGAAAATTGGTTACGATTTAATATATGAACATATGCTCATATATAGGAGTAAGCTGTGACGGAATTCAGGAGAGATTGTCAGACTCATTTTGTGCATGATGATATCATCAGAAAAGTACGCGAGACGATTCCGGCTGAAGAAGATTTGTATGTGGTTGCAGATTTTTTCAAAATGTTCGGAGATGCCACTCGTTTGAAAATACTTCAGGCTCTCGCGATTTCAGAAATGTGCGTCTGTGATTTGTCAGAGCTGCTTCATATCAGCCAGTCTGCAATGAGCCACCAGTTAAAGACGCTTCGTCAGGTTAATTTGGTGAAATTCCGCAAGGAGGGGAAGGTGGTGTTCTATTCTCTGAAGGATGAACATGTAAACCAGATCATCGAGACAGGAATTCAGCATGTTACGGAACGGGAGTGATCCTTTGAAATCATATATTTTGCAAAATCTGGATTGCGCGCAGTGTGCTTTAAATTTGGAAAATAACCTGAAAAAACGGGAAGATGTCCGCGATGTTGCCATCAATTTTGCTGCATCAACGATGATGATTGATACAGATAATATTTCCCGGATCAGGCTGTATATTCAGGAAATTGAACCCGCCGTCACGGTGGTTGAAAAAGAAGATCCTTCCCTGGTGAAAATCAAGATGATAAAAAACGCGGTTTTTTTGGGCATTCTTGCCGGTTTTTTTGCCGCAGGGATTGTGTTTCAGGATTTTCTACATACTCTCTATCAGGAAATTCCTGAATATCTGTTTTTTATCGGATTGTACCTTGCCGCAGGCTGGCAGGTTCTGTACAGGGCAGGTAAAAATATCATCCGGGGAAATATTTTTGATGAAAACTTTTTAATGGCGGTTGCCACGATCGCAGCGATTGCCATTCACGCAATCCCCGAAGCGGTCGGGGTCATGATTTTTTACAAACTCGGAGAGTTTTTGGAAGACCTTGCTTTACAGCGTTCCCGGAAATCAATCAGATCCCTGCTGTCGATCCGGCCGGATTCGGCAACATTGGTTACGCCGGACGGATATGAGGTTGTGTCACCCCAAAATGTGAAGGTTGGAGAGTTGATCCTGGTGAAGCCTGGTGAGCGTGTGCCTTTGGACGGTACTGTTGTTGCAGGAACAACGCAGGTGGACACATCAGCGCTCACCGGAGAATCTGTACCCCGCAATGTCGGGGAGAACGAACAGCTGCTTTCCGGATCCATTGTCATGACCGGTGCAGTGACAATAAGGGTGGAAAAAACATTCAAAGAATCGTCGGTTTCCAGGATTCTTGATCTTGTGGAGAATGCGGTCAAGAAAAAAGCAAAAACCGAGAAGTTCATCACATCATTTGCCAGAATTTATACACCCATCATTGTCGGGCTCGCTATTTTCATTGCGCTTGTTCCCCCGTTTATATTTGGGAACGGGACATTTTCCGACTGGTTGTACCGTGCCTGTGTCATTCTTGTTATTTCCTGCCCCTGCGCGCTGGTGATCAGCATTCCGCTTGGATACTTCGGCGGGATCGGAGCCGCCTCACGCCGGGGAATACTTGTGAAGGGTTCCAATTTTATTGATATCCTTTCCCGGGTGGATACAGTGGTCTTTGACAAGACCGGTACGCTGACAAAGGGAGTATTTCAGGTCTCGGAGATTGTCACCCGAAACGGTTTTACACAAACCGAATTGCTCAAGTATGCTGCATTTGCAGAAGCGCATTCGAATCACCCGGCAGGAACGGCAATTCTGAAAGCGTACGGAAAAAATATTGACACAGAGACAATCAGCAGCCACCGGGAAGTTGCCGGGCGGGGTGTCGTGGTCACGGCAGGCAACAGGGAAATAGTCGTCGGCAATGACCGGTTTCTGCATGAGCTAAACATCGAACATGAAGACTGTCACCTTTCAAAAACTGTTGCCTATACTGCAGTTGATCACCGTTACGCAGGATATATCATCATCAGTGATGAGATCAAACCGGATGCGAAAAATGCGGTGTCGATGCTTTCCCGCGCCGGAATAAAAAGAACTGTCCTGCTTACCGGTGATAATGCAGATACAGCACGGGATATTTCAGAAATGCTGGGAATAGACGAATATCATGCACGGTTGCTGCCGGAAGAAAAAGTAAGAGAGCTTGAAATAATAATGGCAGAGGCAAAAAAGAAGGTTGTTTTTGTTGGTGACGGAATAAACGATGCACCGGTTATCGCGCTCGCTGATGCGGGGATTGCCATGGGGCGGTTGGGCAGTGATGCGGCCATCGAAACAGCCGACGTTGTCCTGATGACCGATGCACCCTCAAAGGTTGCAGAGGCGATTCTTTTGAGCAGACGGACACGCAGGATTGTATTCCAGAATATATTTCTCGCCCTGGCGATAAAATTACTTTTTGTTGCTCTGGGGACAATCGGACTCGCAGGGATGTGGGAGGCGGTATTCGCCGATGTCGGTGTGACGCTGCTGGCAATACTCAATTCTTTGAGGGTGCTGAGACCGAAAATTAAATAAATATTTCAAGAGGGGATATGTACACCGCATGAAAGATTTTCCATGACAGCCTGTCCTCTTACCATAAATCGAAAAATGAGATAGTATGATGGTGATTCGTCTTTGAAAGCAGGGAGAGCATGAACAGGGTTTTAAAAAAAAACAATAGCACCGTGGGAGCGGTGCCGGGAGCAGTCGTTCATATCGGCGAGAGAAAACTTGATGCGGCAAAGGTTACGGTTATCTCCTATGATGCGGAGAAAACAGAGAAACGGGTGATTACCCGGCTTGAGCTGCTGGATTCCCTGGATCCCGGCATGTTTCACTGGATAAATATCGACGGGCTCCATGATGTTGATCTTGTACAACAAATCGGAGAAAAATATTTTATCCATCCCCTGTTGCTGGAAGATATCGTTAACACCACCGGAAGTCCAAAAATTGATTCATTTGACAACCATCTCCTTGTAATTCTGAAAATGATTTCAACTTCATCAGCTGAGAATGTTTTTGATTCGGAACAGGTGAGTATCCTTTTCGGGAAGAACCTTGTGATCACTTTCCAGGAGCAGGAAGGAGATGTATTTGAGCCGATCCGGGAAAGAATATTCACCGGAAAAGGGCGGCTCCGTAAAAAAAAGGCTGATTATCTTTTTCATTCGTTGATTGATATTATTGTTGACAATTATTTTATTGTGTTTGACAAACTATCCGATATCGTCGAACCGCTCGAGGACGAAATCATGGATAAACCGGTGAACCGGCATGCCCATGCGATCCTGCAGTTGAAAAAGCAGCTTATGTTTCTGCGGAAAGCAATCTGGCCGCTGCGCGAAGTGGTCAGTGCAATCATGCGGGACCATGTTGATTTGATTGAACCGGATACCATTCTGTATTTTCGGGATGTCTATGAACATGTCTTGCAGGTTATCGATTATATTGAAACATCACGGGATATATTGGTGGGACTGCATGATTCCTATATCACATCACTTTCCAACAACATGAATTCGGTGATGAAAGTACTCACGCTTATTGCCACGATATTTATCCCGCTGACATTCATTGCCGGCGTCTATGGAATGAACTTCAAAAACATGCCGGAACTGGGATGGGATTGGGCGTATTTTGCCGTGCTCGGATTTATGGGAGCGGTTGGTATTTTTATGATAATTTATTTTAAAATAAAAAAATGGTTCTAGGACAGGTAATCAACCTGCTGTCATGATGATTTTTATTTTCTGAAAAACAGCCGTTTCAGGGGGCCGGGGGTATTCCGTAGAAAACGGCGGCCATACCAGACGATAAAGAACATGCAGAGGATGATCGAAGCCGGAAAAAATCCAAGTGAAACATAAAAATAAGGGACAGCCCCAAAGAGTACAAGAAGCAGGGCACAGAAAAACCACGCAAACATGAGGAAGTTGGCGGCCAGGCTTGCGACAACAGCAATCTTTGGCCGGAAAAACACCACCAGAACCAGAATAACCCAGTAATAGGTACCCAGCGGGACTGCGGCAAAAAGAATTCCAAGGCCCATGATAAAGGCTTCAACCGGTGTATAAGCATACGCGGCGGCCAGGCAGACGAGTGCTGTTGCAGCAAGCGTGAGAATAATGACCAGGACGATCCGGTCTGACTGTGTTTTTGCATAATCATCTCCGGTGGAATCGGTGAGGTGCAGGGAATAGGGATCAACGGTCTTTCCGGTCAAATTATCAAGGCTGGTGATCAGCAGGTACCGCATGCCGACACCGGTTGTCCATATTTTGAAGTTCTTGAAATTGTCGTAACTGTCTGTGTAGGCAGACAGCCCGGTTCCTGCAAAACTGCCAAGAATCAGCATTACAATCAGGATTGCAGCAAATCCAATCGCATACAACCGCATATTTTTAAAATTCTTTTTACGAAGCCAGTACACGCCAAGTCCGGCAATTAATACGACCGGAAAAATTCTGACCGCAACTGCATAGGCGAAACTCATCCCCGCAAACAGGGGCTTTTTTTTGTGTAAAAAACAGACTGACAGGACAAGTGCGAACAACCAGTCAAAGCGAAGCAGTGCGCCGCCGTTCCAGCCAAAATAATACAAAAAACCAATACCCAAAATAATGGTGAATATTGCAGCCCGTTCGATGTTGAAAAAACAAACAACCAAAATACTCATTCCAATGATCAGGATGATGTCGATGAGGCCCAGCAGCAGCATGGTGATGTCATTCACCGGGAGCCAGGAAGTAAAAAGACGCGTCATGAATGTATGGGGAGGAGGCGGATTGTATCCGTGGTCAAGAAACACGGTGTCGCTTAAATTGAATGCACTGTAGTCATTTTTAAACTGTTCCCAGCGGGCATCGGTGAATCTGTTTCTGATCTCCTGCTGGTGGTCCAGGAGATTGACTGTCATGTCGACGCGGTTTGTACGCAGATCACGCACCTGAAGCGGCGCAGTATAATTCGGGTCACGTTCCTGGTTTGCATGTACTGCCGCAAGATACAGGCCGTCATATTTCAGTTCGGGAAAATATTTTGAACCCAGAAAATAATGAAAGTGTTCGGTCTTGTGAATGAATGTTCCGCTTGGACGAAACAGGCCGAGGTTCAGCCAAAACGCAATTCCCCCGACGAGCATAATCACCGTAAGGAGACGGGAGGCACTGTGCTTTTTTTGCCGCTTCAGGCGAAAGTAAAAAAATAACAGAAAGGAAAATGTCACGATGGCGATTGTCTTGATGATAATAATGGAGAGATATCCCATTCTATTTTCCTTTTCTTTTCAATAGCCGTGACGCGGCTTTCAGCAGCAGCGGCCGTGCGTTTTGCCAAAACAAGGGGCGGAACCAGAGAAAGAAAAAAACCGTAAGCATGACGATGAGGGGAAGGAATGTCAAAGCCGAGTACAGGTGCGGAATATGGCGCAGAAGCACAAGCGACAGATACAGTGCAAGCCAGATATAGGTAATGAAGCTGATGACAATCATGCTCTTTATGGTAAATTTTGACCTGAAAAAAACAGCAAACACCAAAATTACCCAATAATAAAAATTGAGTGTTATGATGCAGAAAATTATCGCCATGCTCATTGCAAGGGCTTCTCCCGGAGTCCGTGCGTGTGCAATCGAAAAAAATACAAACAGGAGCGCCGCCGCAGTGCCGATGATTACGAGAATTATATTGTCCTGCCGCGTGTCCTGATATTCCTGAACGACCTCTGCATTGATGTGATTTGAATATTCGTTGACATGCTGCCCTGAAAGGTTTTCCCAGCTGGTCATAAAGAGGTACTGCAGGCTCAAGCCGCTGGTGCTGATACTGAAATTGGCGAGGTTCTGGTAATTCTCCGGATATGCCTGTATTCCCCTTCCGGCAAAGCAGCCAAGAACCAGCAGGATGAGCGTCATGATCAAAAATCCCCTGCTGAAACTGAACGCAGGGCGGAAGCGTTTCTTTCGTATCCAGTAAACCGCCAGGCCGGCAAGAAGAAATATGGGAAACACCCTCGCAATCACCATGTAGGCAAAACTCATCCCTGCAAATTCAAACTGCTTTTTCTGAAAATAACACAAGGTCAGTGTCATTGCCAAAAACCAGTCAAAACGGAGAATTGACCCGCCAAGGTAGCCAAAATAATATACAAAACCGATGCCGAATACCACCGAAAACAACGCTGCCCGTTCAAGATTAAAGTACTGTGCAATGAGCACACAGCAAGCGATCGCGAGAAGGATATCGACAAGACCAAGGAGTGTTTTTGTTATATCATTGACCGGCAGCCATGCGGTGAAAAGCCGGGCAATGAATGTAAATGGGGGAGTAGGGTTGTATCCGTGATCAAGAAAGATGGATTTATTCAGGGGAAAACCCTTTACATCCTCGACAAACTCGTTCCACCGCTCGTCAGAAAACCGTGACCGTACCTCGGCCTTGTGCGAATGAATTGCTGAAAAATACACTTCCTTGTCGGTTCTAAGGTCGCGAATGATAAAGGGCGGAAAAAATGCCGGGTCAATCTCCTCGTTTGCCTGGAGGGCGGCGACATAAATTCCGTCATAACCCAGTTCGGGGAAATATTTTGTTCCCAGAAAATAATGGAATTGTTCCCAGTTGTATACAAAAACACCAGAGGGGCGGAATATCCCTATGTTCATCCAGAACAGCACGCCACAGATTATCAGGACAATCAACAGTATTTTGGCCTTTTTTAATTCCTTTTTCTTTTTGAGGCGGAAATAAAAAATCAGCATGATCGAGGAAGCAATGACAGCAGCGATTTTTATAATAAGAAGGGGCACATACAAACTCATGCGGCATTTTTCCTGTGTTGTTCATTGTTGTCAATCAATTTCTCTAACAATACCAGAAATGGTTTTACAGGGCAAGGTGTGGAATAGTGCAGGTAAAAAAAGGCTGATGGGACGATGAAATATCACGGCAGCCCTGCATACGCTCCGAAAGCAGCTGCGAAAACACAAATCATGATCATCTGCAGCTGGTGAGGCATAAACAATCCGAATGGATCAACGGTAATAAAAAGCAGTGCCGGAAAACCGGCAACCAGCAATATTTCAGGCAGGATTTTCAACATGAAATATTTCCTCCACAGTACATGATAGGGTTTTGGCAAGCACGAGTGCAAGATACACAGACGGGGTATAATTGCCTTTTTCCATCGCAATGATTGTTTGTCTGGTCACACCAACCTGTTCTGCCAGCTGTTCCTGGGTGAGCTCCAGTATTGTTCTGCGTATCCGTATATTGTTTTTTACCGTTCCCGACATCATACCAATGTAAAAACAACTTTACATGTCGTCAATCTGCATTGCTGCGTTTTTTATACTGTTTCCGCGGGAGACGGATCAGAAATACCGGTGAGTTTGCCTTTACTTTTTATTTGATCGTTTTTATACTACAAGAAATGAATAACGTATGCTGATCGATACTCTGCAATTCTTTTTTTCCGGCGGCTGAACAGTATTCATTAAAAACATAATGCGGAGGCGCACATGGAAATAAAAAAGGATATGGCAGTATCAATTCATTATACCCTGAAGGATATTGACGGAAAAGTTCTTGATACATCCGAAAACAATGAACCTTTGAAATATCTTCACGGGTACGGCCAGATGATCCCCGGAGTTGAAAACAGCCTCGAAGGAAAGAAAATCGGCGACAGCCTTGAGGTAACTGTTGAACCGAAAGACGGATATGGCGAATATGATGAACGGCTGATCGCCAAAGTCGAAAAAGCAAAAATCAATGCAGATATCAAACTTGAAGCCGGAATGCCGCTCCAGGCCGAGACCGGGGAGGGTGTGCATGTGTTGTATGTCAAAAAGATCGAGGGCGAAGATGTCTATCTGGACGGGAATCATCCTCTGGCCGGCATTCCGCTGCACTTTTCTCTTTCCGTCGTGGATGTTCAGGAAGCAACAGAAGAAGAAAAACAGCACGGCCACGCGCACTAGGATCATTTCACACAGAGCCGGGCACTCAAGGTCTTGAGTGCCCGTTGAGCGTACAGCATTATAATTAATCCAAACCTTTTTCAATCCTCTCTGTGCTCTGTGGCTCCGTGAGAAATCTATTTTCTATCTCCTGCCGCGCTCCGCGGAACCGGAGATAATTTCATAAAATTCAGTCACCGTTATATATTCAGGTGAAAAATCAGCCCCATAGCCCTGTATCTGGGAATAGAAGGACCGAAGGTGATTCCGTGATCCCTTGACCAGATTCTCATAGACCGCAAGGATATCACTCTTTGATGTCTGAGCCATCAAATTCTCGAGGTCAAAGATATCCAGTTCTTCAACACGTGCTCCCACAGTTACTGCGGAGACTGCGTCTTTTTTGCCTAATGTGGTAAGATCATTATACAATTTTTGCAGCTCGGCATTTTTAAACACTCCCCGGACATCAACGGCAACAGGATCTTCCATTCTGTATTCTGTGATCAATGTCTTCACGGCATCCATATGGGACTGCTCACTTGCTGCGATATTCTTGAAAATCGGGATATTCCAGGTATCGTACAGTGCGAGGTAGACATCTCGTGCCAGTTTTTCCTCTTCCCGCATCTGGAGAATTCCCTGCTGTTCTTCCATTGTCAATCTTGAATCGTCTGCAAATGCTGATACAGCTGTTGTCGTAATCATAAAGATCACTATTGCTGATAAAAATATTTTTTTCATTGTTGTCTCCTTTCCTACTGCGCGCATTCAGCGGCTGTTTTACTATTTGATTTTTTGCTGAAAAGGTTTTTTGTCGTACAGACAAACCAGTTCCAGTGAAGGACAAGATGTCCCAATGTGCCGATAACCATGATGATTCCGGACCAGTTGTGAATATCTTTCCATTCAAGACGGGACAGAAACATGATGCTTTGTGATACTGCCGGGTTTCGGCCTCCCTGGTATCCTCCGCTTCCCGCGAGAAGCAGTACGATTCCCGAAATTGCCGCGGCAATAAAACCAAGACCAATCATGATGTCCACCGCATAGTTGATTTTTGCCCTGTTTTTCATTCTCATCTCCTTCCGTTTCCATGTTTGATCGGGGAAACGCCATCAATACCAGATTTTCTGTATGTCATCACTGGTATCCTGTTATATATAATAATCACTATATATAGTAATTGTATAAACAGAATATGAAGAGTATGTGTTGTTCATGGCGATGTTCTGGCGGACCGGAAATCGGGCCAGGCGCAGCGAAAAACTTTCCAATGATTTTTCTGTGACTCCACGATCTTGCAGAACTTGATCATTCACATTATGCTCAATGATATCATCAATTGAAAAGAAGGCGATGAATGCAGCCAACAAATCCGATTGACCTCTCCTTTAGTCTGCTCTGGCCCAACGGGAAAAAGGATGATATTGTCCTGTTGCGGGAGGAGACTGCACTCGATCTTGATCTCGACAAACTTGTGCAGTTTTTCACGATTGATCCGAAAAACCAGGCGTCACTTTCCCATACATTTCTTTCCCTCTGCCGGAATCCGGCGACGATTTCGGCCCGGCTTGATATCATTGATGATTTACTGGCATTCCCAAAGCTCAATGACTGCATCGACGATATCCTCCCGGTGATCTATGAATTGCGGTATTATGCAGAGCACCTGCGGCGGACTGATCTTACCGAACTGCAGGAAGTGGTCTGGCGACTCCGTGAACTGGAAAATTATCTCGTTGTTGTCGTGAAGCTGGCGGAGGGATTTGCCCCCTGCAGGGAGAAGCTTTGTTCTGCCGGGCTTCGTTCGCTCGCAGACCTGGTGACCGGTATCAAGTCCGGGGAAGATTACAGGCGGCTTGCGGATGAACTGCCGGAACTGCTGGGGAAAGTGAATAATATCAAAAGCGTGACGATCGGCGTGAATCTCAATTCGGGAATGATTCCGGCAGAAGCGACGCTTGTCTCCATAAATGATACCCGGTATACTTACGGGCCTGCCTACAGTAGTCTGTTCGGGAAAGAAAAAACAGCCGGAATTGCACCCCTTCATAAAGTCCCTGAAACTCCGGAATTCATCAATCCGCTTGCGGTCCCGCTGTTCAAGGATATTTACGGGATCATGAAAAAAATATTGCGGCCGATTTCAGAAAAACTGAAAGAATTCGTCAATATCAGCAGCGGGTTGTTCGTCAAACTGGTAGAAGACTTTCTGTTTTTTCGCGGTGCGGTCAAGATGATATCAGTCCTGAAAAAATCAGGATTGATGATGTGCCGTCCGCGCCTGCTCGACAGCAAAGAACGACGCTGCAATATTTCCGGGCTCTATAATATCAATCTTGCCATTTTCCTGATGGGAGGACGGTCTGACAATATTGAATCACTGGAAGGAACAATAATCCCGAACAATATTGATCTGGATGACACAGGGAGAATTGCGATTCTCACGGGTCCCAACAGGGGAGGCAAAACCACCTTTCTTCAGGCGCTTGGACTGGCACATATCATGCTGCAGACTGGATTGTATATTCCTGCCGATTCCGCAGAAATGAGTCTTGTCGATTCGGTGTATACACACTATCCGGTGCGGGAAAACCTTGAAAAGGGGACCGGGCGTTTTGGAGAAGAGGCACAGCGGATTGCAGTTATTTTTAATGAGGCGACACAGTCAAGCCTTCTGTTGTTTAATGAAACGCTTTCCAGTACAAGCGCAGGGGAGAGCCTGTATCTGGCTGAGGATATTGTCCGGGTCTGTCGTACGATGGGTGTCCGGCTTGTTTTCGCAACACATCTGCACCAGCTTGCCGGAAATGTTGATGTAATCAATGGTGATATCCCGGGGGGCAGCAGGGTGTTCAGCCTGGTTGCCCGGATCGAAAAAGTATCCAGAGACCCGACGCCGGATAGCGAACTGGAAACCATCCGCCCGACATTCCGCATTATCCCTGCCCCGCCCGAAGGACAAAGCTATGCAATTGAACTTGCGTCAAAGTATGGAATCAGCAGAAAACAACTCCTGGAAAAACTTGCTGACAGGAACATTGTTTCCGGCCCGTGAAAGTTTTGCTTGCCTTTTGGCGGGGTATTGCTATTTTTTAAAAAGACCTTCCCCGCCTGTCGGAATATGTGTCCGGCAGATGAGTATTGAAATAAAAGAAAGGATTTTTTCTGCACATGAGAAATAAAATGTTTTTGGCAGCATGTATAGTAAACGGCCTCTTGATCCTTGCCTTTGCCGGAATCCTGTTCTTTTACAGTACACAACAGGAAAGCAATATACGGTTTCTTAACGATAAAGTATACAAGCCAATCAAGGAACTTTCGGTTCGAAAATCCCGGATCTATGAGATGCAGGCACGTGTTCACGATGTATTGTTTGTCGACCCTTCTCTTGTCTATGACCTTAACCTGCAGCTCTGGGCTTCGGATCAAAACATGCAAAACCTGTTTGATTTTCTTGATACAATTTATGCCGATGAGGAAGATAAAGAGGTTGTGAAAGAAATCAAGGTTGATTATGAAAAGCTTTTATTGCTGCAGAATGAGGTTCGTGATGTGGCAAAGCGCAGAAACAGGGTCGAGGCAAAGGAATTTACAGACCGGATAAGCCATGTGCAGGGGAACTTGTTCGCCCTGCTTGACGTAAAAATAGAAAAATGTCTTTTACTGGAAGAAGAAATTGAAGCCATAGCCAGCTCTTTGACACTGATGGTTGTTTTGACTGCAATATGCCTTGGCGGTCTTGGCCTTGTATTTAATGCCATCATGGGTATTATCACGATACTCCACGGCAAAATACCGCCATCCGGTTGAATAAAAAAACTGCAGCCCGGTGGCAGGGGAAGAATTGTAGAAAAACTGTAATGCTGATATAATGACATAAGAAACTGGAGAGAAATAAGAATGGTACACGTTCACCTGAATGAAAGAAATAACGGCGCCTGCCCGCTGTGCCAACGGCGGCTGGATTGCGGTATTATTTCTGAAATAACTAAAGCCTGCGAAAAAAAAGCAAAACCGCTGAATGATGAGGAAATGGAAGTGGTGATTTACCGCTGTCCCATGTTCAAGGAAGAATAATTACCCGCCCGCACACGGAATGTCAGTTTGCGTTTCTGCTATATACCAAGAGACGATTCAAGCGTTTCAACAAAATTTCGTATCTCGTCACGGACCCGGCGGTAGTGTGCAAGTGCCTCTATTTCCGTGGCAGCAGTTTTCGCGAGCTGCGGGGGATCATCGAATCCCTGGTGTATAATTTTTGTTTTTGCCGGGAAATAGGGGCAGTGTTCGTTTGCATGGCCGCAAACCGTCACGACATAATCAAATGCCTGAATCGGGAGTTCATCGACGGTTTTGCTGGTATGCTGTGAAATATCGGCACCGGCCTCTGCCATTACTTTTACGGCATTTGTATTAAGCCCGTGTTTTTCTATCCCCGCAGAAAAAACTTCAAAAATATCGCCCTTGAGCTTTTTTGCCCAGCCTTCTGCCATTTGGCTGCGACATGAATTTCCTGTACAGAGAAAAAGAATTGATTTCTTCATGTTATGTCCTTGTTTTTGCAAGACTGAGCTTGTCCCGCTTGATATTTTCTATTATCACGTTTTCAATACAGCTGATAAAGGTCATCACGCAGTCACACTGAAAGGAGTAGTAAACTGTTGTTCCCTCTTTTGTGTCCCCGACCAGGCCGGCATTTTTCATGACAGAAAGATGTTTTGATATTGTTGAAATGTCTGCACCGATCATTTCAGCAAGTTCACAGACACAGTGCGGTTTTTTAAACAGTTTCGCCAGGATAAACAGGCGTAAAGGGTGGGCCATCGCCTTGAGGATGTATGGACGCGTCTTTACGTGCTTTCTGTTGCTGTCATGCATTTTTTATTCCTTTATTATATGGTAATATAGCCAGATACGGGAATGATGGTCAAGAAAATATTGACATATATTGGTAATTTGGCTGAATTGCCAATAATTGCTGTTTTAACATTTTTCATGAGGGAGAATACAGATGGAAAAGTGTTTGAGCATTTTTGAGAAATACTTGACACTCCGGGTTCTCTTGTACTTCACTGATGCTGTTTGGGCTGAATTCCGGTGCGTCTTTGGCAACCGTTGTGGGTGTCCTGATTGAGGTGACGGTCGTATTCCTTCTGATATGGGTATGCAAAAAAACACAGGCTCTGTTTGAAAAACATGTATGAAAATATCAAAAAAATGCGTATACCCGTTTACTACAAACTCTGATATAGTATCGCTATGTTTCGGGCTGCAATCATTCTCTTTTATTTGTTTCTCGCCACATTTGCTTTTTGTGCAGATGCCGACAGTATCATCACAGCGGCGCTGGAGAATGATACGGAAATAAAGCTGTTGAAACTTCAATATGAAAAAGCGGTCTTGGACGATGTGTTCACCGGCAGACTGGATCCTGTGGAGTTTTCGATTACAACAGGAAGAAACGGTATCGGGGTGCAATGGAATTGGACCCGTCCGGAAGATACATTCGGATTTTTTCTTGCACCGGAAGTGACCTTTTATTCCGGCGAAGAAATCGGTACGGCGATTACCGTGAGTGTGGGATATTCTGCGGCTGGATCGACGGAAAATGGACCTGATGTTGATATTGCTGTTTCGCAGTCCCTCAACAGAATGCTGGGCTTATACCACAAAAAAAAGTGGAATGAGCTGTTGTCCTTTCATACCGTGGAACGGGCACGGCTCTCGCTTGCATCGCGGTCAGTGGATGTGCAAATCGATGTGTACGTACAGCTTTCCCTGTTGTATCAGGTTCGGCGTGAAATGCTCGATGCGTATGCGGAATTTATCCAGAGCGAGAGCAAATACAAAGAGATGACCACCTATAATTATTACCGGAAGGGAACCCCCTCCTGGGATCTTGTTGAAACAGAATATCTCCGGCTGAAAAATAAGCAGGAGACCCTGAAGGTAAAATGGGAGCGCCAGCGGGAACTGTTTTTTCTGCGGTTTGGGGTCAGGCTGGAGGCTGTTCCGGAAGAAATCCGCAGTCTCCCGGCAGAGTACGTCTCCGGAGCCCGGGACAGGGAACTGGCCGGTGAATATCTTGGCAAACTGAAGGAAGAGGCCTATAAGGAGAAAGTATTTCAGCTGCGAACCAAATATCCTGAATTTGATCTGTTGTTCAATTTTCAGAATTATGAGGACAGCAGGCAGGGGATAAACAGCAATATTTCCACGGGATTGTCCTGGTCGTTGGGCGGGTTGTCGTTGTCTGTTTTGAGCGGCCTGCGGCTGGAGCAGGAACTGTTTTTTGTATCTTTTATTTTGACATATACACTCCCTGATTTCCAAAAAGAAGAATATGACCTGTCGGTGGCACAGAAAGAATATGAAATGAGTGCTCTGGAGACAAAGCTTGCCCGGCGTGAGGGGCAAATACAATTCGGGGAATATGAATTAACCTATCTTGATGCACTTGATTCACTGGAAAATCTTGACTATACCATAGAGCTGAAAGAGATTGAGATAAAAAAGGCCGAGGCGGATGTCCGTTCCGGACTGTTGAGCAGATCTGCTTTCCTGCGTCTTGAAACGCAGAGGGATTCTCTGTTGATGCAGAAGAATTCACTTGAGATATCCTGTATTGTTGCAGCACTTCGCACGCAAAAATTGGCATATCCGGAACCGAAACAGGAATAATCCTGACAGTGTATTAATAGTTTTTCTTTACGTATTTTTTACGGTAATCAGCCGGGGTGGTCTCAAAATGTTTTTTGAATATTCGTCCGAAATGCGTTGCATCCTGAAACCCGACCTTTGCCATGATTTCATTAATACTCAACCTGGTATTGTGCAGCAGGGATGCGGCAATATCCATCCGCAGTTTTGTCAGGTATCCGAGGACGGTCATTTTCATCTGTTGCTTGAAGCTTGATGCGAGTGTGGTCCTGTTTGTATTCAGGGCACGGGCAATATCCTCAATTGATATTTTTTCTGAATAATTCAGATACAAATGTAGAATGGTTTTTTCAACCAGGTTTCTGCTCTGCAGGTCATCCTGATTGTTCTTTTGGCTGGTTTTGAGTAATATCCCGGGATAGTTGTTCCCTGTATTTTCGGATATGAAGCAGATCAGAAAGAGCAGCTGGATCAAAAGGCCCCGTGCGGTGCATGGCCAAAACTTGTCTTTTTGGGCATCCAGTTCATGGTGAATTGCTGTAAACAGGTTTTTCAGGTTGTTTGCCGTAATATGGTCGATCGGGATGATCCGGTCTACGGCATGCCGCCCGATCAGCGGTTTCAGAATAAAACGGTCCTGGCGGGCAGTCCTTGAAAATGGATATTCCGGATCATAAATATTCGAAAAGGTAAAATCACTGTTGACGACATCCGGATGAAAATACATCTTGTGCATTTTCAGCTGGGTTGGATTTTCGATAAGGCATTGCTCTTTCTCGCGCAAAAGCAGAAGCATGGGTGCAAGAATCCCTGTTTTATCTTTTTTGAAATTAATAATGCCGGTACCATTTTCGATTAAAACAATCTGGAGGCGGTCATTGAGCTTCTCTGGTACAGATTTCTGGTTCATCTCAACAACATACGGGATTTTCATCTCTGGATAAAAATCTCTTCCTGCTGTGATAAATCGAAGTACTGTTTTTGAAGGCATAGGCATTAATAATAAAAAGTCTCTAAAAAGATGTCAATGTGTTTTCCTGAAATAGTTCCTGTTTCAGGAAGTTTTTCATTTCGGTTCCGCTTTCTGGACATATAACGTCCGTGCTCCAATGACCGACCCGTCAATGTGGAAGGAGAGGGTATAGCTTCCGGGACGGGGGAAGACTGCACCCATGATCGTCGGGGTCAGTTCAACGACATCAGAGGTTGATGCGACTTCGATTTTTCCCGATATCGGTATAATTACCTGACTTGTTTCCTCTTCGATAAGATTGAGGGCAAATTCATGCGCTCCGGTGAGATTCGTTGCAGCGGCATAAATTGCCCAGGTTGGAAATGCGACCGGATATTTTTCTGCGTGAAACCGGTTAAAAGTCCCGATGATACCTTTTTTATTGTTGTTTTCTGTAATAACGCGGTCGGCGAACAACAGGCCGACAAGAACTGGTTCACTCATGAAAAGACTCCTTTCAGTGGTATACTATAATAATTATGCAAATTTGGGAATGCGCCCGTTCTTTTTTTCAGTAAAAACCTTTCTTTTTTCTTTATTTTATCAGGATTTCGATATAGAATATTTTCCGAATTCCAAAAAGGCGGCGTGAAAATGAAAAAAATAATGAATTTCCTCATGACCGGAAGTACCCGCGGCGTTGCCAGAGAGGGAAAGGGAAGCGGTGTCCTGGTTGGTGCGCTTTCTCCGGGAATAAAAGTGTTGACATGATTGTCCGGCATGTCACTCAAATGAGTATAAAAGGGAAGTGTAAAAAAGATGTCAAAGTTGAGTAAAACATTGTAAAATATTGTTATCGAAACATCAAAACCGGGAAAGATGCACACAGACGATATTTGCTTGGGCACCGGTTTGCGGTTTTTCCAGGACAATTATCCTTGACTGTACTACTGAAATCTGTTTATCATGCGATTACTATTTTGTGTTCAGGAGGTGACAATGAACCGGGTTGTCGCTGTTGGGAAACCGGAAGATATTTTCCAGCCCTACATAAATACTCCCATAGAAAAACTGCTGGCATATCATAATTTTGGGGCTGAACACGAGGTGTATACAAGTGCCCAGTTGTTGATCGGCATGTGCATGGACAACCGGAAACGCCTCATCATTCCGGACAATTTTGCCTATATTATCCGTACCGGCGGGGGAAATCTCCGATACAGTGAATTCAAGGTGTCCTATGCAATCGCGGTAGGCGGCGTCCAGGCGATCACTCTTATTGCCCACAATAATTGCAGTATGGTGAACCTCATGGCAAGAAAAATACAATTTATCGACGGGCTTGTTGAAAACGGCGGATGGGACAGGGAAATGGCCGAAGATCATTTTAACCACTTTTCACCCATGTTCGAAATCGGCAATGAAATTGATTTTGTACTGAGTGAAACAAAACGGCTTCGTCTTCGGTATCCCGGTGTAATGGTTGCCCCGCTTCTTTTTAATGTCGATGACTCCAGGCTGTACCAGATTCGGGAGCAGTAAGAGAATACTCTGCCGGAAACTTTCCCCGGACGTTCACCGGTTTTCTGTTGTCCGGCGGATCTATTTAAAAAACAAATTGTAATTCTATACTCGCCGCAGCAATGTTTGCCTTGTACAATGTAAATTCATCACCCTTTTCGCCGCCAAAATAAATAATACTCACTTTTAACGGCATGACACCAGTAATTGAAAACGTATTGCTGAACCGGATTGAAAATGAAAGATCGGAGAAATTGACAATTGCTGAAATAGCAGTGTCCACAAAATCCGCAAAAGAGTTTTGTTTTGAAATACCTGCAAAGGCATAATATTTGCCAATGGAAAAGGGGGTAAATGGCGGATCAAGTATTGCCGCTTGAGTGTCATCGGTGCCGGTTGAGTTGTAAAAAAATTCAGCTCTGATAATCCAGTCGGAGAGCTCACCGGCTGTCCGTTCGAACCCGATTGATGCCGAATAGCCGTCAAATTCAGCCGTTATGGTCGCTGCGCCGGTGTAATGGAACGCCATTGCGTGTTCGGTATATATATCAAATCCAAGAATACTGCCCGCAGCATCGAATCCATATTTTGTCACCAGCCGGTCTTCTGTTCCATTGATAAAACCGGTAAGCCCCCATGCAAACCCGCCAAGCACCGCGTCAATTCTGACTGCGGCGTTTGTTCCGTAAAAAATATTATTGATATTTCCCGATTCAACTGAATCGGTAAAATCAAACAGGAGCGTCACTGTTCCGGAGGGGAAGGGGATTTGGGTTTTTATTGCGGGAATACCCTGGCGCAGATCGAGAGTTTCAAACCCGGCAGACTGTTCAAGATTGACAAAATCTACCGGTGTCCAGAAAAAAGAGGCCCCCCATGAGTTGATCTGGTTTCCCGCCCGTATATAGACTGCTTTGTTAAAATCAAAATCAATAAAAAACTCCGAGAGTGAATACTCCAGAACAAACACATTATCAGCACTGTAGGGGCCGGAAGGGAGTATGTAGGATGAATCATTTGTCGCCTGAAAGATTTTGTTGGAAAGATTGTATGACAAAAACATGGCACCCAGCCGGGGATCAGAGATTTTGACAAAGGGTTTTCCGGACAGGGAGGAAGATGCATATCCGCCGAAATCAGGACCGGTTATCACCTCGGTCTGAAATACAAATGATCCTCCAAACAGTATCTCCGGCTTGCTTGTCGTATCCTCGGCAATGCTCTCCTTGACCGAGGCGTCGAATTCATCGGTATTAAACGGATCATCGGCGCCGGCTGTATCCTGGGAAAAAGCATTCCCGTAAACCATTATGAAAAGCATTATCGATATGGTCAGTATGAACCGGAACATTTTTTCTCCTTGTGCTGTCAGCGGGACTGCTGCTCAAGAAACTGGCGGGTAAAAATATTCCCGGCGATATTGGCCGTGGAAATATTCTCATTGGTAATCAGTGTTTTTTGGCCCGCTTCCAGATGGTTTACTGCCAGCAGTTTCGTGACAATGTATTTCCCCGGAGCAACGGAGGCATAGTCCACATAATAGAAAGTCCGCAGCAGGGTTTCTGATACGGAAAAGTTTTCCACCTTCACCGGAAGCCCGTCGGTTTTTCTGACATACCATTTCTGAACCGGAAACGAAACATCAAGGGTTTTTGCATCAAGCCGGATAACATCGCATTCCCATTTTGAGACGGTTTCTGTGCCCAGATACCGTGCGTTGAATTTCTCCAGGCTGGTAAGCCTGCCGAAGATGTCGGTGCGCACATCGGTCGACCCGATATCATCTTTTCTGTTGCGGTAGACAAACTCGCGCGTTGTCGGGAGATACAGATACAGGTCGTCACCGCTTCTGAAGTAGCCTTTGCCTTTTTCACTCTCCGGGTATTCGAACAGGATCGTGAACAGTCCGGCAGCATCCCGTCGGTATATTTTAATTTTCAGCACCCGGTCAGCTTCATTCTGTTTTTTCTGAACGAGCGTGAAACTGGACTGGACATCATATCCGTCCAGATTGAGTTTGTTTTCGAAGGCGTTGATAATGGCAACAGCTTTTACATCATTCTGCGTCTGTGCAAAAGAATATATTCCAGCCATGAAAAACAAGGCTGTCAGCAATACTATTTTTATTTTCATTTTTCGCTTACTCCTCTGTTTTAAAATGTCGAATTCAGTGCATCCACCGGTTTGATTCTCCCGCCGTACCGGGCCGGAAAAAATGAGAAAAATGCAGTGAATGCTGCAATTATGAAAAATACAATACCGGTATCAAGCAGTGTGGGAATAAACACCAGCCTGCTCTCGTTCAGAATGATTGCGAGGCTTGAGTTCGGCGGAAAAACAATCAATCGGAGCAGAAATATCACGCCAATCGATACCAGTATTCCTGCGGCCGAAAAGATTGCAGCCAGTGCCGTATTTTCCAGGACAAAAAGCCCGATGATCCCGCTGCGTTCCAGGCCGATTGTCCGCATGGTGCCGATTTCCTTCATTCTTTCATTGATGGTCATTCTGAGATTGATAAATATTGACACAGCAATAATAAACAGCAGAATTCCTGCGATGAATATCCCTGAGCTGTTCACCACAAAAAGAATATTCGCCATGATTGACAGCACTTCATCAATGGTGGAGACAGTCAGTCTGATAACATCGGTATCTGTATCTTCAATCGCATATTTCGGACTTGCCGCCGCGACTGCGTTTATTGCATCGGTCGAATTTTGGGGCCGTGATACAACAAAGCCCTGCGCTCCGAGCGAGACCATCACCTGTTCTCTTTTTTCGGCAATGTTCGCGGTATCCGGAAAGTAGACAAACAGGGTGGTCGCCGTATCATCATTGGCGAGGTCCACCGACTGCAGGTAGTCGAAGTGGCACAGCACAAGGTCCTTTAAAAAATAGTTTTCCGTTTCATGAATCCCGGCTATTTTCAGGATGCCGGTGTTGAACGCGCCGAACCGGGTCCTCCGGGAAAGCAGGACATCTTCTCCGTTTTTCAGTTCGAAATAGTCGGCAACGGATTTCGGGATAATCACAGCGTTTTCTGTTTCTGTAAAAACATTCCAGTTTCCCTCTCTGAAAAACAGTTCGTTTTGATAGCTTGAATCATTTTGCACATCAATCCCGGTAAATGACAGGCGTTTTGATACGCCGTTATAATACAGGTCAGAGGAAAAACTGTATCGTGCCAGAATGGAAGCATCAGGATACAGGTTTTTAATGGTCTGTGTAATTTCTGGATATTTTTTTATCCCAAGATACGCGCGTCTGCCGGTGACATATTCACCGGAAAAGGTCAAATGTCCGGCTGTGCCCCGTACAAGACTCGAAGAAACGGTTACCCGTACCCCGTTGGAAAATGACAGTACCAGGAGTAAAAGAATGGTCACTACTGTATAATTTATTCCAAGTGTCATGGCCCTTTTTTTGTTTCGAAATGCATTTTTAAACGCCAATCTGATAAAATTCAGCATACTGCACTCCTATTTATTCAGCATTGCCTGAAGCGGGCTGATTTTTGTTGCAACGCGTATCGGGTACAGGGTCGCAAGAATACTGACAATAACAACAACTGCTATTGCTTCAATGAAGGGTTTCGCATTCAACAGCAGCGGAAGATTTCCTCCGCCGATCAGATACTGCGAGACAATGTCGGGAAGCGGCACTCCTGACGGTCCAAGCAGTACGGTCAGCAGGAACGCAGCTGCAATACCCAGACCCCCGAAAAACAAATTCAGCACAAGGGTTTCCGAGAGAAATAAATTTCGGATAAAACTTTTCTCGCTGCCGAGCGCCCGCATGGTCCCGATTTCGTGTGTCCGCTCAATTATGTTTATGATCAGTGTGTTCATGAAAATAAAAGAGACGATCAGAAAAATAAGGGCGACGATGGTATAAATCACCGCGTTCAGGGACCGGGCAATCGGGGCAAAAAAACCGCTGGCCTGGTCCCACGGCGCAGTAGAGACGCCAAGTCCCGCTGCTTCTATCTCCTGCTGAATGGCGGCAATCGTCTCATGATTCCTGAGTTTGACGGCGATCATTGTGTATCCCGAAATTACTTCAGATTCAAGCGTGTCGACGTCGATTGAATCAAACCCTGTATCCTCTGCCAATGCAAAAATGTCATCTTCCCCGGAAGCGGAAAAAGCCTTTTCGTATGAGTCGGGAAGCGATTCTGTTTTTACTCCGGTAAAATTATACAGTTGGGCATAGGAGGTGATATCCACAAAATTGATATAGTCAAAAATGTTTTTAAACAAGGCCGGCTCGAAGATGCCCAGTATTTCCGTGTTCACTGCATTCACCGAACCGCCCGGCGTGATTCCAAGAAACGTTGCTTTTTCTCCCGGCAGGAGCGTCACATCATAGCTTTGCCGGTAGCGTTCATTCTGTGCCTGACTAATGACAATGCCCTGTAAAAAAGTACCGGAAGCCTGATCGATGTTGAAATAGGAACCCTCCTGAATTCTGACAATGTCAAAAGCCTTCTGATATAAAACCGGGTCGACAGCATAGTAGATCAGTGGCAGTTCGATTTTTTTATTGTTGCGTTCAACCGATAAAATTGAATAATTCTGTGCAATCGGGACAATCAGATCAATCTGGGGGTTATCGGTCAGCCAGGTGGTTACTTTCTCAATATCGCCGATAACGGGAAGCGGTGTGGTAAAGGCAAACGGCGAGGGCTGCTCTTTTGATTTTTCAGAATAGACAATCAAATCACCGGTAAAATTATTGATAATTGATTCTTTTGAGTACCACACAGCCGACTGGGCAAACGTTTCACCAAACACCAGAAGAAGGGTCCCGGCAAAAACAAGAATTCCGATGGATATCATCCGCCGTTTTCTGCGCAGTAAAGTCCGGACTGCAAGTTTGATGATGACCATACCCTGCTCCTTACGCTGCCACAATTTCGCCGTCGCGGATGGAAATCATTCTATGTGCATGTTCCATGATATGCTGGTCATGGGTGGAGAAAATAAAGGTGGTCCCGTTCGTCTTGTTGATATCCTCCATGAGCGAGAGAATTCTGTCCCCGGTTCCGGTATCAAGATTTGCAGTCGGCTCGTCTGCCAGGACGATAAGCGGATTGGTCACCAAAGCGCGTGCTATGGCCACCCGTTGACGCTGGCCTCCGGACAATTCGGATGGTTTGTTTTTAATACGGTCGGACAATCCAACCTGGTCAATAAAATGCAGGACAAGCTCCCTGCGCTGTTCTTTTGAAACAAATTTTTTTAAAAGGAGCGGAAATTCAATATTCTCGTATACCGATAATACGGGGATAAGGTTAAATGACTGAAATATAAACCCGATTTTTTCCCTGCGATACCGGGTAAGCATTGTGTCATTCAGGCCCCTGATATCTTTACCGTCTATCTGGACGATCCCTCCAGTCGGGGTGTCAATGCAGCCGATCAGGTTGAGGATGGTGCTTTTCCCGGAACCCGAAGGCCCTGCAATGGCAACGAACTCGCCCTGTTTTATTTGAAGCGATACCTGTTTTAATGCCTGTACCGTCGTTTCTCCCAGCTGATATGTTTTATCTACATTTTCCAGTTTTACAACACTCATATCATGATCCGCCTTTTTACAATACACTCTTTTTAAAAAATCGTTGCAACACAACTACTGTTCCCGCAAATAAGCTATATATTGAAAATACCATATAGTCATCCAAAAGTCACTTTTTTTAAAAAAAAAGTTTTATTACAACGCCCTGACCTGCTTTTGGGAATGACCCTGCTGTAAAGTATAAAGCATAATTGAATGTATGCAACAGTTTTGGCAATCTTTTGATGAGGGGAGACGGAAAACAAGTGAATTTAATGAAAATGTATAAAATATTAGCGGAATTATTGTAATATCATCAGAAAAATGCTATGTATGTACAAGGGGGCAGAGACAGGAGTGGTATTAATATACCGTGTCGCCCTGAATTGAGAATGTATTGATATGATAGCAAAATCGAAACTCGATGAACTGGCAAGAGATCTCAGCTTTGAAGAGCGGCAGGACCTTCTCGATAAAATCAACAAGGATCAGGCAGACGGCGAGGGAGAATATTTTATCCATGTGGAACTCGAGGATGAAGAAAAACAGCGGCTTATCCATTCCGAGATTGAGAAGCTTTCGTTCTGGAAAAAATTTGTTATCTGGTTTTTAAAACTGATCACCGGGAAAAACCGTGAACAGGTGTACATTACCTTGCGCCTGCGGGAAATAAAACAGGATATCAGACGCGCCAATCCCGGTATTACAGGGTTTGAAACACGCGACCTTTCGGTAAAATTCATCCGGCATGTTTTTGATCTGTATTCTGCGGTATATCCCCTTGCTCCGTTTTATCGTTTTTTTTCTGACTTCCAGCCGTTTCAGGAACAGATCACATTGTATCTAATTGAAAAAGTGTTTTCCCATACAAAAAAGACCATTGATGACTTTATTTCTGTCACTGAGCTTGAGGATATTTTTGGCCAGGACAATGGACAAACGAACCTCACCCAATTACTCCACCGCCGGTTTGATGAGTATGTCCGCAACATTCCGGGCTCTGTTTTTACGAAGCTCGAGGTGCTGGTCAAACCTTTTTTCGCCTTAAAAAATATTGTGCTTTTTAACTATAAAGAATTGTTTCATTATTTCGATTATTATCTGCCGCCCGATATTCTTGATAAAAAGTATCCTGTGTTCCGAACAACATCGGCGATGATTGTGGTGGATCATCTGGAACGGCTTTACTACGCTTTGTATTATGCATTGAAAAATCTGAGTGAGGATTTCTCGGCAGATCCTGAAGTGCTGTATGTCTATCAAATCCTTGAACGGGGCCTGTCCCTGAAAAAAGACACCGAGAGGGTCGAGGAGGAAAAGGAAGCGATCCAGAACGATGTCGCAATTCTTCAGAATCATTTTTATGCGGCAGCGGGTGAAATTACCAAGTTTCAGGCTGTTGTTCCCTTGCTTGATATCATTAAATTTTTTCGGAAAGACCCTTTCTACCGTCTCAGGTTTTACCTGCCGGACCTTCGCCTGAAGCAGGTTTATACCCAGGCGCTGAAAAAACAATTGAAAACAGAAATGGATGAGAAAATATTCAAGATCAAGGATCGGGTGATTGAGCGGAAAATATTCGAACTGTTCAGCGAAAACTCCATGACTGCTCTCGAGAATTACACTGATTCAGCTTCAGAAACATATATCCGCATGGGGCTGCCGTATTTTTCCCGGGTAAAGTCCCTGTCGCTTTTATACAATTATATCAAAAAAGTGTACCGGGTTCTGATTGCCGATATTGTGCAGACCATGAATGAATACATTTTTGCCAGCCATAAACGGACACAAAACAGGCTTGTCGGAATATCCTCGTCAATTGAAGAACTGGAAGACAAGATTCTTTTTTTTGACAAATCGCTGTCGCCGGAAGAAGACCGGGGGAAAACGCTCCACCGGCTGAAATATAATATTTCAACGGACCTTGCCCATCAGAAACTCTTCAAATCCTTTATCTATGAGACAGACAGGGATGTGCAGAATTTTCTTGAAAAGGGCCTCGAGAATCTGAATAATTTCAAGGTATTTCTTGATGAATTTTTCCATGGTCCGGCAGAGTCAACCCAGACAACACTTCGAACGCTTGTGCAGTATAAAGGCAGACAATTTACCATGCGGCAGCTTCTACAGCTGATCCTCACCAATATTGATGATTTTACACGGCTTTTGCTTCAGGTGATGGACATGGAGAAGGGCCGCTGACGAATTACCGCAGTCAGTTTTTCAATGGTCTTTGACGGTTCCTCGACAAGTACACGTTTCCCCGCAATAAGGTCGGCCATCCCCACTTCGCGCTGATACCGCGGAATGATGTGCATATGGAGATGCTCAATTGACGCGCCGGAAACCAGCCCCATATTATACCCGATATTATACCCTTCGGGCGAATGTGAAACATCGAGAATGGAGAGAATGTACCGGCAGAGCCGGGTCAAATGTGTTTCTTCTTCCGGGGTGTATTCCCGCATATCAATCATATGGCGCACGGGGAATATGAGTAAATGCCCGGGATTGAACGGATACAAATTCAGCGATACGGCAAAGCGTTCGTCTCTGAAGACGGTAAGGTTCACCACTTCCGGGTCGTCAGCAATAATCCTGCAGAGAATACACCCTTCAGGACGTTTCCCCCGGATATAATCGAGTTTTTCAAAATTGTAAAAATAGCCCTCTGTCACTGCTGGCCCGAATCTCCTTCTGTGAAAAGGTTTTTTATTTCGGGGACAACAACAGCGGCTTCGTTCCGCTGCCTGGTGATATACAGGTATTTCAGCAGCACGGGATATTTATTCAGCAGCTCACCGTATTTTTCCAGCTGTATCACCGACCGCTCGAATGCGATATCATCGAGTTCATACAATTGTCTTGTCCGGCGGATTTTGGCCATTTCATTGCTGCGGAACTCCTCTGAAAATTGCCGGTAGTTTCTCTTTGCTTCTGTGTAGATTTCCGGATCGGGGAGTTTGAGACTTTCATTTGCGGTGATGGAAAGGATTACAATGTCGGAGACCGTATCACGGATGGAGTTGATGAGCGCGTTTTCAATTGTCAGACTGGATTCGAATACCGATGTATCGGCTGTGTCTGCCAATTCCAGTATTTTTTCGATAATGAGCTGTTTTAACGAATCCTTTTTGGCTGAATACCAGTTCTGCAGTGTTTCCGGGGTCAGCTTTTTATCGCGGACCAGGGATATCAGCGCATCCGGATTTACATGCAGGGAAACAGTAAAGTCCAGGTTGTAACTGAAATCGGGAGAATTGGGAACAGCCTGGCTGTACACCTCTGAGGAGGGCAGCTGCCCGGAACTGGTCAGGGAGGAAGTGAAGGGAGTGAGCGGGAAGACATACAAGGTCATGTTTGTCGGGATCAAATTTTCCCACCGCCAGATGAAACCGCTTTCGGGGCCGATCAGAACCGGATCGTATCCTCCGGTTTTTGTCACCATGACCCCGTACGAATCAGGTGCAACAAAGAAATTCATCCAGCCGAAAAAGAAGCCGGTCCCCCCAAGAAGAAGGAGTAAAACCAGTATGACAATGAATTTTTTCATGGAAGTTTCTCCCTGTTGTAAAATCGCAGCCGTGCAAACGGTGGATCTGCCTGTATCGGGCAGTCTCTTCTATAATACCCATAATTTCCGTATTTGCAAGTAGAGGGCATGAAAATCGGTGAGGATCAGTTTTCCTTATTATTTTGTCCGGGAAGAGGGGGTCAGTATCGCAGCCATGTCTGAATGAGCCGGAGCGTCATGAAGAGAATAAACGAGAAAACAAGTGAACTCACCAGGAGAATGAGCCTGCGCTGTTTGCTTTTTTTTGCAGTGTGCTGTAGCAGGGATCCGATAAAAAGAAGGATCCCGATGACAAGGTGTACCACCGAAAGTATCGATAAAATGGAAATGCAGTAGAGCTGGGTTGTATCCAGAAACATCTGGTAGCTTCCAATTATATAAAGCGTAATAAACATGACAATGACAAGTGAGAGAAAGATGTAGATATTCAGGAGTATCTCAAACAGTTTTTGTCTGTTAATTTCCAAATGCATGATGATTTCTTTATAACTGATGAGAGGCGATTGTGCAACCGGCATTGTTTTTTTTCATGAAATCGGGTACATTCTATTGATACTCATCATGGATTGTAAAATATAACAGGAAAAATCAGAAATGACATCACATATTCAGCTTCTACACGTGTTTCATTCGTTCGGTGCGCAGGAAGTGCTGGGGGATATCAGTCTATCGATCCGTCAGGGGCAGAAAACCGCTCTCTGCGGCGGAAACGGCAGTGGGAAAACAACACTCATGAAAATTATTGCCGGAATTATCTCTGCTGATTCGGGAGAAATGATAAAAAGTGCCGGCTGTGAAATCGCATATCTGCCGCAGACTGCAGTCGTGAGTACTGACACGACCTTGCATGACGAGGCAGAAAAATCATTTCTTCCCCTGAAAAATCTGGTTGAAATGAGCGAGCAGCTGGAAGTGATGATTTCCAGCCTGAAGGAAGGGGACCCGCAACTGGCAGAGCTGCTGAACCGGCACGCAGGGTATACCGAAAAAATCGAGCGGAGCGGTTATTTTTTCCGGGAAAAAAAGATCAACATGATTCTTCGCGGGCTTGGATTCTCTGAGCAGGACCACTCCCGGTTATGCAGTTCTTTTTCCCTCGGCTGGCAGATGCGCATTGCGCTTGCGAAAGTGCTTCTTGTTGAACCCGATATCCTGCTTCTGGATGAACCGACGAACTTTCTGGATCTCGAGGCCCGCATGTGGCTGCTTGACTTTATTGTGCGGACAACTTCAGGTGTGCTGTTGGTATCGCACGACCGGTATTTTAATGACCATGCGGTTGACTCCGTATTTGAACTGTTCCAGGGGAAGGGGAAATTTTACAAGGGAAATTATTCAGCATATGAGAAACAGCGGGAAATTGAACTGGGTGTGCTGATAGAGCAATATAAAAAAACAGAAGAACGGCGTGAACAGCTGAACTCATTTATCAACCGGTTCCGGGCCCAGGCCTCAAAGGCCTCTTTGGTACAAAGCCGGGTAAAGGAACTTGAGAAACTGCCAAAGATTGAAATACCCCATGGAATGAAAAAAATACACTTCTCGTTTCCCGAGGCCCCCCCGTCCGGAAAAAAAGTGCTCATGATTGAGAACCTTTCGCATGAGTATGACGGGCTACCGGTTTTCAGTGATATTTCCATGGATTTGATGCGGGGAAACAGAATCGTCGTGGTCGGGGTCAATGGCGCGGGGAAATCCACATTCCTGCGGCTTTTGGCAAAAAAAGAAACGCCGACGGACGGGAGTGTCGTTTATGGCGAGAAGGTGATTCCCGGATATTATTGCCAGGATGAAATGACGATTACCGGCTCCAAAAAAACCGTTTTCGAAGAAATGGAACAGATAACTCCCACGGAGCTCTATCCAAAACTCCGTTCGATGCTGGGAAACTTTCTGTTCCAGGGAGATGACATTTTCAAACCGGTGAGTGTGTTAAGCGGCGGTGAGCACTCCAGGCTTCAGCTTTTAAAACTGCTTATTCAGCCGGGGAACCTTTTGATTCTGGATGAACCGACAAACCATCTCGATATGGCATCGAAAGAGGTTCTGCTTGATGCGCTGCAGCATTATGACGGGACGCTTGTGTTTGTATCGCATGACCGTGCGTTTATTGAACCGCTTGCCGGCCAGGTGCTGGAAATCAAGGACAACCGTGCACGGCTCTTTACAGGAAATTACGGGTATTATGCAGGCCGTATCGAGCAGGAGCAGGAACAGGTCTCCTCAGCACAGAAAAGCAGCGGGAAAACACAGACAGCCAGAACCTCCAATGACCATGAAGCTGCCCGACAGCGGAAAACCCGGTTGCGAAGAATCGAACGTGAGGAAGCAGAGCTTTTATCGGAAATCGACCGGTTGTCTGCTGAACGGGAAACATTGATGCACGAATTGAGCCTCCCCGAGGTATATGCGGATGGCGGGAAGGTTAAGGAATTAACCGGCAAGGTTACCTGGAACACTGAGTGCGAAAAAAAACTCCTTGAAAAGTGGGAGCATCTTGAAGAAGAAAGAATGAGTTTCTGAGCGGCTTCTGCGGTAAATGGCCTTGATTGGGCTTGCATGAGATGACAATTGTGTTTATACTCTTTCCCTTGGCAGGAGTGCATTGCGTATGGTTTTTACGGCAAGATACAGTGCTTCAGCCCATAAAAAATCAATTTCTTCCATACACAAGGAGAGTATCAATGAATATGGTGATGAAATATACAGTTATAATCGCTGTCATGCTTTTGGCGGTGAGCATCAGTGCATGCAGCACCCCGACTCCGCATGAAAGGCTTCTATCCCATCAGGAAAAAATTATCAGCCTGCTGGAAGAAAACAAGGAAGATATTCCTGCTGCGGCGAAAGCGGTAAAATCATATGTAGATGGAAATATTGAAGAAATCACAAAGCTCGCTGAAGAGAGCCTTGCCGATGCAAAAAATCCTGTTCTGACCGATTCAATGTATGTAGACCGGACAACCGCTTTGCTTCAAAAACACCTTGAGCTTGAAACAGGATATGTTTTACTGCTTAACGATCCGGGTGTCATGCAGGCACTTGCGCCGATCAGCGAAGTATTTGAGACGTCAAAGGCAGCAGGCGCGGAATCATCAAAAGAAGAAGTGAAATAAAAGCAGTCTCTGCGCAGTATCAGCCCGTACGTTCTGTGGCCGTGCGGGCTTTTTTATTGTTCGGGTTTCTCGCTCGCGGGGCGGGTTTGTTTTGCCGGGCGTTTGTATATCATGTAAATTGTTGTCACGATGATTCCGACACAGACCAGCACGATCGGCCACCAGCGTACTGCGACCTCTGCAAAATCCATGTCAATAATTTTCAGGCTGAACAGAAAGAAGACAATTGACAGTCCGATAAGAGTTCCGGAGGAAATGAGAAAGCCGATCCGTGTTTTTCTTTTTCGCCTGAAAGCATACGGTATCAGCGATAATCCTGCAATATCCATAAAAGCCGGCCAGATTATACTGATGTTTTTTTCCGGGATGATTGTATTGAATAACAGGAAGAACATCCCTGCAAGCGCCAGGATCATTCCCGGAAGAATCAGCTGTGCTGATTTTTTGCGGATATACACAAAATACAGCATCACCAGCCCGATGACAATCACTGGAATCCAGATGATGGTGAACCAGACCGTATTGAGTTCGATAAGGCCGAGTGTCCAAATAAGAAACAGAATGCCGACCAGCATCAAAGAAATGCCCAGGAAGAGAAGCTTGTTTGGAAACCGCGGATTTTTATTTTTCATTTCATATTCCCGATAAGCGCATCTGCGAATGCACTTGTTGATACCTTTGTAGCATTTTCCATCAAACGTGCAAAGTCATAGGTGACAATTTTTTGCGAAATTGTTTTGCGCATGCTTGTTTCAATACAGTCGGCTGCTTCCTGCCATCCCATGTACTCAAACATCATTTTTCCGGATAATATCACCGAGCTGGGATTTACCATGTCTTTTCCGGCATATTTCGGTGCGGTCCCGTGTGTCGCTTCAAAGACAGCATGCCCGGTCATGTAATTGATGTTGGCGCCGGGGGCGATCCCGATTCCTCCCACAATCGCAGCAAGGGCATCTGAAACATAATCTCCGTTCAGGTTCATGGTTGCAATGACTGAATATTCTTTTGGACGGGTGAGGATTTGCTGCAGGAATGCATCGGCGATACAGTCCTTGACAACTATTTCATGGCCGGTTTTTGGATTTTTAAAAACGCACCATGGTCCTCCGTCAAGCGCTGAGGCGCCGAATTCATCTTTTGCCAGCTCATACCCCCAGTCGCGGAAAGCGCCTTCGGTGTATTTCATGATATTTCCCTTGTGCACAAAAGTGATCGAGGGCAGGTCATGATCGACCGTATACTGTATCGCGGAGCGAATCAGCCGTTTGGTCCCTTCTTTTGAAACCGGTTTGATACCGATCGAGGTTGATTCTGGAAAACGTATTTTTGTCACCTGCATCTCTTTTACGAGAAATTCAATGATCTTTTTCGCTTCCGGCGTCCCATCCATCCACTCAATCCCTGCATAGATATCTTCGGAATTTTCACGGAAGATGACCATATTGGTGGTTGAGGGATCTTTTACCGGGGAGGGGACTCCTGTATACCACTTGACCGGACGCAGACAAACATACAAATCAAGAATCTGGCGTAAGGCGACGTTCAGACTGCGGATTCCCCCGCCGACAGGAGTTGTCAACGGGCCTTTTATGGCAACCAGATATTCATTGATTGTATCCAGGGTTTTTTGGGGCAGCCATTCTCCCGTGGTGTCTTTCGCTTTTTCTCCGGCAAATACTTCCAGCCAGTCTATTTTCTTTTTGCCTTGATATGCAGTGTTTACTGCAGCGTCAAATACGCGAACCGAGGCCTGCCATATATCCGGCCCGGTGCCGTCTCCCTCGATGAAGGGGATGACCGGATTGTCCGGTACTACAAGTTTTCCGTTCTGAATTGTAATATGTTCGCCCATACATCCGTCCTGTGATTGAAATTTGTTTCCGCTTTGAATTCAAGGCCATCTGCTGAATTGTTGCGCACTATTGATTTTGATAATTATTGCGGAGTTTGTATCTCCGCGAAGTCACACTATACCACGGATGCCGGCAGCTTGCCAACACCTTGCCGGTATGTTACACTCCATTTTGTGAAAAAACGTATTTCCTGTGCTGTTTTTCTGCTCATCTTACTCGTTTTCATGCTTGCCGGTTGTGCTTCCCGGTATGCCTGTTTTTTGTCTGCTTCGGGGACACAGAAAACTGTCATGCAGGAGCTGTTCGGCCTGCTGGAACGGTATACCTCTCCTGCGGATGCAGAGGCACGATTTGTCGTCAATACCCAGATCATCGATATTTTTACCGATGCGGAGCTGGACCAGAAAAAAATACAGTTTTTGCTGTCCGTTACTGCTGCGTTCCCTGATGATCCCTATAATGCATATTATCTCACCATTGTCGCACAAACCTATCATCAGTCGGGAGCGGATATTTTTGCGAAATATTATTATGAACGGGTTGTGAAAAATTACCCTGACCTGCTCTTTCGCAATGAATATTTACACAAATACTGCCTTGAGCAGATTGCCCTTATTGCCACAAAACCGGAAGACCGCCGTTTCGCTTACCAGGAATTGCTGAACCGTTTTTACAATTCTGATCCGGAAAAACAGGCGAATGCCCTGTTTCACCTTGCAAGGTCGTACGAGGCGACGAGTGAATGGACCGCGGCAATGAACACATACCGGGATTTTATCGCGCTTCCCAAGGTGGTTATTCCAGGGTATCCCAATGCCCATGAACGGGCCGTGGAGAAATTGAGCATGTATGAGGCGCCTCCGGAATGGGTTGTCCATGACCTGCATGTCCTGGTGTCACGGATAAAAACAGCAATTGCGGAAAAGGATGTGGAGACACTCAACAAGTACCGTGCCAAAGGGTATTTCTTTTCGATCAGCTGGGAACAGAAACGGACCGATGAGAAAGCTTTTTATGCAGCCCAAAATGTGGCCGAGTACCTGGGAAATTTTCTTGTCCGCTCGGATGTACATACCGCTGATACCCTTGATATCGATTCAAGTGCGAGCGAGGCGTATCTGCGCACGGAGAACTGGCAATTTAAAATTCACTCCACCTGGTATTTTTACTTCAGGAAAGTGGAGTTTGGACCCGATCCTGATATTAATGGGGGTTGGGAATGGACAGGGATCTATTTCGGCGAAAAATTATAGCAGGAGTTTTCTTTTTTGCAGCAGGAGCGGTTTTGCATGCACAGGAATATCCTGACTGGCTTTCCAAAAAAAATATCACACATGATATAACCTCATCTGTACTTCCTGCAAAACAGGGCCATATCGGGCCGCAGGTTTTCGAGATTCCCGTCCCGTATAATAATGCAGTACATGCAGAGCGTTCGATTTTTGAATACACACACAATAAAACCGAACTCGACAAGACAATAAAACGGTCGCTGGTATTTCGAACATATATCATGAAAATCATCGGGGAACGGAAACTTCCGGCAGAATTGTTTTTTGTTGCCTTCGTGGAGTCGAACTTCAATCCGAATGCAATATCCTGGGCCGGGGCTGCAGGCCTTTGGCAGATCATGGATTTCAACGCGAAAAATACCGGGCTTGCGATGGATGAGTGGCAGGACCAGCGGCATGATTTCTGGAAATCCACGGTTGCTGCATTTCGCCTGCTTGAATCAAATTACGAATATTATAAAAACTGGTATCTTGCAATTGCCGCATATAACTGCGGCAGGGGAGCGCTCGACAAGGCAATCAAAAAAGCGGGTACCCGTGACTTTTTCCAGCTGGTTGCCAAAAACGCACTTCCCAAAGAAACAGCGCATTATGTTCCCCGGATACTTGCCGTAGCGAGTCTTGCCTCATATCCGGGAAGAAACGGATACTATTATTCCTGGGATGAGGTCCCGGAATGGACGCAGATAAGCCTGTTGTCGCCGATTGATATCGGAATTTTTGCTCAAAAAGCGGGAATCCCCGAAGACATCATCCAAAAGGGCAATGCCGAACTGTCATACCGTGTCACTCCGCCGGTAAAAAATCATCTGCTGAAAATACCGCTTCAATACAAGGCCGGGGCAGAGGCCGTCCTTGGCAATACTGACCAGAAGCTGGTCAATCACTCGGTGTATACCCTGCGTTCGGGAGATACACTGTATGGACTTTCCCGGCATTATGACATGCCGATTGATGTCTTGCTTTTTTATAATCCGCATGTCTCCTATACAAAATTTCCGGTTGGGACAACAATAGTGATTCCCTTTATCAAGGACGGCGTTGCCCCGCCCAACCCGCGCCGTGCGTTTTCAGACAAGGTTTTTACAAAATCCTGTACAGTCATGAAGGGGGATTCCCTGTTCAGTATTGCCGCAAAGCATGATATAACAGTTGAAGAATTGGCCTATAAAAACAAATTAAAACTGACCAGTGTTATCAAGCCGGGAGATGCACTCAATGTGCCGGCACAATGAGCCGATACTATAAAATAAATGCCCTGGATGTGTAAGGATGGTATGAAAAAGCGCCGTGGTTCTTTCATTATGAGTATGTGTCTGGTTTGTACTGTATTTGTCATGGATGCTGCAGCCCAATCCGGAACGTTACAGAAAAAAATAGTCATCAACTGGACGGAAGGTCTTGTCCGCAATGTCATTACGGTTCCGCTGGATCTGGATGCCATGCCGTTTCCGCGTGCCCGCAGGGAAGCTGAAATGGCCGTGACGCAGGCTGCGCCGGAACTGTTTCTGTCCTCAATGCAGAATGTACTGTATGATTCATCCCATACAGTGGGTGAGTATATCGCCTCGCTGCCGGGAAGCGGTGACCGGAAAATACTACTGAACGAACTCTCAATACTCTCCACAAAAGGGCGCATCACCACTTCGGTTGTCAGTGAAGATTACCGCTTTCTCGAAATCACCTTCGAATACACCCTGTACGGTTCCGGCGGGCTGTATGCCCTGTTTTTACGCCACACAGAAATGGCACCGCTTGAGGAGCAGTTCGGGTATTATCCCGGCAGAAAGTATTCAGGAATTGTCATCTACGCAAAAGAACCATTGGCCGCCTTCGGAAGAAACGACAAAAAATTATTTGCGCCTTCACTCTTTCCAAAAATCCAGATGCTCACCTCCGCGAATTTCAATATACAGGATGAATACATCAAACTTCTGTTTGCCCCGTATATGGGGAATCCAGAGGCAATCGCTGCATGGGGTTGTGTCGGGTACAGTTACTCAACAGACGAAAATGTGTATCTTGAACGCGTGGGGAAATTTCCCCTGCGGATCATCGCATATGGCATTTACGGCAAGAACAACACCGATCTCATTATTCCCGAAGAATCCGCCCGGCAAATTCTTTCGCAGAAAGAGAACATGGATCTGCTTCGGCAAGGAAGAGTAATGGTGGTCATGAGCGATCCCGATTTCCCGCAAGAGTGAAATGAAAAACGAATACGGTCCATCTGTATTGCATGCACTTCTTTCATCTCGATCCCGATTTTTTCAGGCAACCCGTTCTTTTTTTATTGCCAATAATTATCTTGAAGTTGATACTCCGGTATTGGCACCATTCTGCATCCCGGAACCGTCAATCGAATTGTTTGAAACGCAAAAGCTTGTGCTCAAGTTCCCGAAAGGGAAGCTGTATCTTGTTTCGTCCCCTGAATTGTGGATGAAGCGTCTGCTCGCCCTTGGAATCGGGAATCAGTTTCAAATTTCAAAATGTTTCCGCAACAATGAAGTTCCGGGTACCATTCACCTTCCCGAGTTTACCATGCTTGAATGGTATGCAGTACATAAAAATTATACTGATAATATCGGATTCACCGAAGACCTGATCCTGTCGGTCCTTCATGAAATGGATATTCCCGGCATAATACAGTATCAGGGGAATGCCATTGATTTCTCTGTTCCCTGGAATATTATGACCATGCAGGAAGCATGCAGTGAGTATTCAGGAATTGATCTGTCAAAACTGCAGAAACCATCTGATTTTTATGATGTCTTGTCTGCAAAGCATATCGAGTATCACAGGGATGACACGTGGGAGGAATTGTTCCACCGTCTCTTTCTTCTTGAAGTTGAACCCTCTTTGCCGGCCGGGAAACCGCTTTTTCTTACCGATTACCCGAAAAACATAAAGACCCTGGCAAAAGAAGCGTCATGCTGTTATTCAGAACGGTGGGAACTGTATATCGGCGGAATCGAAATCGCCAACTGTTATACCGAAGCTGCTGTCCCCGGCCAGATTGACTTTTTTTTCGAGGAAGAATCAAAACGCAAAGCACAGCAATGTATTGTCATCCCGCCATCAGATAATGAACTACAGGAGTTGATGAGGAAGCCCGGATTCCCGGACTGCTCCGGTGTTGCGCTTGGGATGGATCGTCTGCTCATGATTCTCCTCGATAAAAAACACATCAGCGATGTGGCTCCGTTTTCTTCCTTCCTTCTTTGATAGTCCCCTTGACATCAGTCTGTTTTCGCATATAATTGGTTTTCTTACAAAAAAGCTTTGTATTTAATAGAATAGTTATTATTATCTGAACCAAAGCTGATAGCCTCGTGTGAAATACACGGGAAAAAATAAATTTATTACAGACAGAGGAACATATCATGATTCGTGCAGGAGATATTTCAAAGGGAGTATTCCTTCTTATAAAAAATGAGCCGTATGAAGTCATTGAACGGGAATTTGTGAGTCCGGGAAAAGGATCTGCATTTGTCCGGCTCAAACTCAAAAACCTGAAAACAGGCCAGGTACTCAAGCAGAATAACAAATCCCAGGAAACGCTTGAGGACATTGATGTGGTGACAGAACCGTATCAGTATCTGTATACAGATGACAACTACCATTTTATGAATGTTGCGACCTATGAACAGATTGAAATACCCAAAGAAGGCCATGAGGAAAAAATATTGTTTCTCAAAGAGGGCGAGAATTATCAGATTGTCATGTGGGACAATGCTCCTATCGAAATCGTGATTCCCTATAAAATGGTATTTGTTGTCACCGAGGCCCAGGAGGCAATCAAGGGCGACACGGTTACCGGCGGAACAAAACCGGTTACATTGGAAACCGGACTGGTTATCAGGGTACCCCTTTTTATCAAGGAAGGCGAACGGGTTCTGGTAAATACCGAAAACCGGGAATACGTGGAACGCGTCAACAACTGATTGTCCTGAATAAATACAGTTTTTCAACTCCCCGGCAATCCAGGAAAATATTTGCATTGAGCAAAATAAAAAACAAAATATGTCAAAAATATCTGTTTTTTCATTTAAAATGCGATATATTAAATTTTGTAAAACAAAATGTAAATGTTCACAAGAATGTGAGCACATGATGATTTATCAGGCAGACAGCGACATTTTGCGAGAGGCTACAGCTCATTCTGTCTTGTAGATAGATGATGGGCGGGGTTTAGCAGGACAATACCAGGCGGCGGGAGAAGAATTTATGGAAGACAAACGGATTTTGCAGATGTCCTATCTGGATCTTGAAGATATTACATTGAAAAAACAGTTTCAGTCATACCTCATTCCAAAATCGGAAGAAGAAACACTGACCCTTGAAGAGCGGTACGAACGCTGGATTGATGTCATAGACCAGTAGGAGGCGCTCAATTTCAATTCGGCTTCCCGTACGTAATACATCCGAAATGTATTCTGTTGCACCATCAAAAATAATTGCCCTTGGGCTGAATTACCGCGATCATATCAAAGAGAGTGCCAGTATCCGGGTTCAGGGTTTTTCCAATGACATTCCCTCCGAGCCGATTCTGTTTCCCAAAACGCCGAATGTGCTCATCGGTTCGGGTGAAAACATTGTCATTCCCGCTTTTTTAAAAGAGTACCAGTTTGAAATACCCCGGGTGGATTATGAAGCAGAACTCGCCCTGATTATCGGGCAACGCTGTAAAAATATTGAAGTTGACCATGCGTTTGATGTAATATTCGGATTCACCTGCATGAACGATGTCAGCCAGCGGAATATCCAGAACTCAGACAAGGCAGGATGGTTCCGCGGCAAATCACTGGATACATTCGGCCCGGTCGGCCCGGTAATTGTCCGCATGCAGGATATCGGCGACCCGCAGTGTCTTTCGGTTGAATGCCGCCTGAACGGCGATACTGTTCAGGCATCCAATACGAAATACATGATTTTTTCCATTCCCGAAATTATCACATTTGTCTCAAAAAACTTTACCCTTGAGGAAGGCGATATCATCACCACCGGTACTCCTGCGGGTGTGGGCCAGCTCAAACACGGGGATGTCGTGGAGGTGGAGATTGAAGGGATTGGAGTACTGCGGAATCCCGTCGTGGAAGAGGAACAGGAAAAAAATTCGCACAGAGTACACAAAGGGAAGAATTAACCACGACTTACACGAATGAAGATGGAAGAAAAATATCGGACAGAATACTCAGAATCAAGTAATGAAAGGATAATCGCGCAGGCGCTTTGCAGGATATTTTTCTTTCATTCCTGTCGTGTTCCTTCCTTGAACCGCCGGAGCTGATCGGATATAGTTTCGCCGGCGGTGCTGCTTTCTCCGCCATTGCTGCTCGCGGCGCTCTCGTCAGTGGCTGCAACTTCCCGGATTGCCTCGAAGATGTTCCTGCTCCCCTCTGCTGTCTGAACAAGAGAATCAGCCACTTCAGTCGTGGCGATCGACTGCTGGGCGATTGCCTCTTTGATTGTCACTGACAAATCGCTCACCTTATTGATGACATGAATCACATTATTGACCGCTCTGAAAGTCTCCTGACCGGTCGACTGGATAATTTTAACGAGGTTTTCTATCTCTTGTGTGGAATTTACTGTGACCTGAGAGAGTTTTTTTATTTCATTTGCAACGACTTTGAACCCGTTTCCCGCCTGTCCTGCCCGTGCAGCCTGGATGTTTGCGTTCAGTGCGAGTATATTGGTTTTCTCCGCGATGTCGTTAATCATGCCGGTAATCTGGGTGATGCGGTCTGACTGATCACGTAACGTTGCAAGGACTTCTGCTGCATTATTGACTGTGTGCACCGCGCCGCTCACCGTTGCCATGACCTCTTCTGTCTGTTTTGTGATCTGGCGGATATTGGCGGCGATCTCTTCTGTCGCGCTGGATACAGATTCCACGCGCGTCATGATCTCCTGGCTGTTGGAGGAAACGATCTGGGCTTTTGACTGGAGTGAGGAAAGGGTTGATTCGAGGAACGTTTCTGTGTTTTTCTGCTCGTCCATCAGGATTGATCCCATCAGAGCAGTCGTGAGCTGGTCTGCGAGCGTTGAGTATAACCGGCTTTTTACCGGGCCGGTCTGCGCGACCGTATATCCCAGATGAATATTGTTGAATACAAGCGGAATCACCAGCATGCTGAATTGGGTATCCGGAAGAGTAATGCTCTCGGGGAGAATGGTTTCTGTACGAAAACTGATTCCTGTTTTGTTGTTATAGGTGCCGGCTGTGGTTCTGGCAAATATGCACCGTGATGAATGGGGGAGTGCGTTGGGAAAGGAATATTTCTGCTTTTTATCATACAGACAAATGAAATACGAAGGGATGCATAGCGACTCAAGGCCTTTGTCAAGTTCATTCAACAGGGACTCCATGTCGAATGTGCTGATGAGTTTCAGTCCAATGGAGTTCATCAGCTGGATATCATTCTCTACTGCCAGGGCAGTCTGAACGTCATTCCTTTTTTCCACTTCGTTGATGATAATCCGGGCCTTGGCGAAAAGGTCTTCGGCAAACAACAGGGATTCAGCATCATTTTGGTTTTGCAAAAAATCATTTTTTAGAAACTGGTTGCGCAAAACCGAGACTGCATTTTGCCAGGGGGTGATATCCTCATTGTTTTCGGACAGGAGCACCAGGCTCTCCTCAAAAACTGCAAGGAATTTTCTGTCGGATTTTTTGGAAAAAGAGGAATAAAAAATACTGATGAATTGTTCCAGGATGGTGTGCAGGACATTGCTGTTGTTATCTTTGGAAAGAGTACTCATTGAAAAAAAAGGTTCAATACAACCGACCGTCTCTTCGAGGAACTCCTGAAAATCCCGCTGCTTTTTTTTGGCCGTTATTCCCCGGCTTTTTGCGGGGATTCCGTTGAACAATAGATTGCCAGCATGGACGATTTCAGCAGACTGGCAGCCGCATGATTTCTTTATAGTTGGTTCTGCAGAGATTGAATAAATTTCTTTTGTCGGCTCATGCCGGATCACCGATAAAAGTGCAGAGACTGCTGCATTCACCTGTGCATCAAACGGCATCTGAACTGAAGTCAGCGGGGGGGTGAAACTTGCGCCTTCTGGCCGTGAGTTCAGGCTGACGGCACATACATCGTGCGGTACTTTTTTACCGCGTCGTTTTAACTCATTAATCACACCGATCATCACTGCGTCATTGGTGGTCACCAGGGCATCGATATCAATGGGAATGGTCAAGTGCTGCTGGTCCAGCAGATAGACTACGGCATTCAGCCCGGCATCAGCGGTATAGTCGCCAGGGGGGGTAACCAGTTCTTCACGGAATCCAAGATTATATTGATTGATACAATCGCAGTATGCCTGGTACCGCTCTTTTGCGTATACATGATCAACCGGGCCCCTGACAAAAGCTATTTTTTTTACACCGTGCTTTTCGATGATATGGGAAAGAGCGGTCTTGGTGCCTGTATAACAGTCGATCATCGCACAGGGATGGCCCGGGACCTGCATTGTCAGACTGACAAGATTTTTATCCTTGAATTGTTCGTAGAATGAAAGATATGAAGGATCCGAGGTTGCCCAGTTGAGGTACCCGTCAAATCGATCCGGGTGACACAGTTTGAACGAGCTGTTCGCCTGATGTTTGCCAAGGGTTGAGCCGTAAAAGGCGACACAATTTATTTTCATGGATTTGGCCGATTCAAATACACTTTTTAACAATGATATCCCGGTGATCCCGTCAACATCACGGGTGAGAAATGCAATTGTTTCCCGTTGGTTTCTGCTGCCTGAAAATATGTGCATCCTCGTGCTCCATTCGAAAAAGGATTATTGTCAGGACTTGATGAAGATATTGTTTTTTTCTGAGTTAATTATATTTTGATCAACCAGCCCTGTCAATTAAAAAAACCGGAGGAGGGGCCTCCGGTTTCGGGTTTTTCTGTTTTACATGCTTCAATACTTGTTTTTCAGAACATTATTTCCCGGCGCCCATTTCTGCTGCCACACCGGATATTCATCCCTTAAAAAGGAAAGCGGGGCATCGGTGTACCAGCGGTAATTGTATCTGCGTTCCTGTTCAATTTCCGAAACATCATATTTTATAATCCCGTCCCGGCCGCTGAAAATGGGGCGGTTTGTCTTGATTTCGTAAAAGCGTGCCCACAGCGGGGGAGCATCTGCTTTTTTCTCGACTGTAAAATCAAAATCATCGTCCTTGATATTTGATTTTTTCAGATAAATGCCTTTTAGCGCTGACTTGTCAAACCAGGCAACCCCGGCCTGAATTGATTTGATCATTTGGGGAGACGGATTGTCGAGCGACATCAAAAAACGCAGAATTGATACACCTTCGAGTCCGCTGATTGACGGGTGCTCATAAGAGCGCGCAAGGGCAGGTGCCAGGGTTTTTGGGTCATATTGTGCACACCAGCCGGTGAGGGTGTTGTCAACGACAATCTGGGTTTTTAAAATGCACTCAATACCTTTTTTTACGGCGACAGCAGCCTTTTTTCTGATGTCGTCTTTCAGGAATTTGAAATCGGGATTTGATGATGTGGCAATCTCCTGAAGCAAATATAAATTATTGGTAATCGCATCGTCATTGAAGGTGATGCCGGCATGATACCCCTGGGGGTTTGGAAAATCCTGCGGCCAGCCTCCGTTGTCATACTGTGCTGTGAAAATAAAATCCAGCCCGCGGGAAATTGAGTCGAGAATTTTTGGTGTCGGCTGGGCATTATACATTTTTGCAAGAAACCGGATTTGTGTGGTCGTGGCATCATTGTCAAAGGTCGAGTTCGTATTCATCTGCCCTGCGCGCAGCAGCATCCGCGTTTCGTTTTCTGAAAGCGGGCGGATCATGTCGGTGTCTTTTTGCCAGCCGCCGGTTGCAAGCTGATAAATCATGACATTTTCTGCAATGCGCATGGTTTCTTTGGATTGATACCAGGCCGCATCCTGCATGAGAATGCTTTCGATGGAAATGTTTTCCGGTCGGATGTTCTGTGAAACCGGAGCCGGCTCCTGGGACACGCAGGCGGAAAACAGCAGTAATGCAGCAATTGCGAAATTGAATGGATTTCGTTTCATAACAGCCTCCTTGTTCGTTCTATTAAATTTGATAGCAGGTAAAGAGCGGTGTGTCAATGCGGGGAAACTGCAGATAAAGAAAGATTTGCGCAGAGGCGCGGAAATTGCAGAAAAAATAAGAAAGTCTTGCGTGAAGCTGCGAAGTGCATAAAGGGAAAAAACGTGAGTGATCACCATCGAGCGCTTTCCTGGAAGCCTGAGGCAGACTATTTCCCATAAAACCATACCAGCGAATTTCCATAGGTCCGCTGGTCTTTCAGGACAAGTGAACTATAGCTTTCTTTCATTTTATCCGCCCTCGGCGCATGGAGGATGACCAGGCCCCTGCCGGAAAACATCCCGGACTCTTCAATTCGTGAAATAAGCTGCTCCTTGTAGGGATATTTGAAGGGGGGGTCGCAGAAAATATAATCAAACACCCGCGGGTGCCGTTTGATTACCCGTTCAACAGGCGCACACATGACCTTTATTTCTGTTTCAACAAATGCCGTATTCTGTTTGATGATTTTGATTTTGCCCGGATCTTTTTCGACCAAAAGGACAGGCGCTGCGCCCCGCGATGCCGCCTCGATGCCCACTACGCCGGAGCCGGTAAACAGGTCGCAGAATGAAAATCCGGAAAGGTCTCCCAGGATGGAGAAGATTGATTCACGCATCATGTCCATTGCCGGCCGTATCTCGCCGGGAGGGCAGATGATTTTTCGTTTTGAATAAATACCGCCGGTGATTCTCATAGTGTCCCAACATGAGTATACCCGCCCTGGAACGGAGATGCAATTGCGAGCACATTCCGAATTACCTTGTGCTCCTCCTGTAAAAGTCCCGGGTCTTTGGCCAGAATTTCTTCGACATCATCCCGCGCTGTCGTTAATAGATCAAAATCCGCAGTGATGTCCGCGGCAGTGAGCTTGAAAAAACCTGACTGTTGGACGCCCAGCAATGCGCCCGGCCCGCGGATTTTCAGGTCTTCCTCGGCAATGGTAAATCCGTCATTTGTCTCCATCATTATTTTCAGCCGTTTTACGGCATCCTCGGTGAGGTTGTCGGAGTAAACCAAAAAGCAGTAGGCCTGGTCTGTACCGCGGCCCACGCGCCCCCGCAGCTGATGAAGCGCCGAAAGCCCAAACCGTTCGGCATGCTCAATGACCATGACCGTGGCGTTGGGAATATCCACCCCCACTTCCACAACACTTGTCGCGACGATAAACGAGAGCTCTCCGCTTTGAAACCGGTCCATTGCGGACTTTTTTTCATCTTCGGATAATTTTGAGTGAATGATACCGGCCGTAAACCCTGGAAATATTTTCGTTGCAAGATGGTCATACATCTGCTCTGCGTTTTTCAGTTCAAGTTTTTCCGATTCGGCAATCAGCGGATAGACAAAATAAGCCTGTCTGCCTTTTTCCAGTTCCTGACGGACCCGGTCATAGACTTTCTGTTCATTTTTTTCCCGGGCAAGGTGGGTGATGATCTCCTGCCTGCCCGGCGGTTTTGTTTTAATGCTGCTGATATCGGTATCCCCGAATGCGGTTAACGCAAGGCTGCGCGGAATGGGGGTGGCAGTCATCATCAGCATGTCCGGGGCAGCTCCCTTGTCCATGAGTTTTTCCCGCTGGAGTACCCCGAACCGGTGCTGTTCGTCAATGATCACCAGTCCAAGTTTTTTAAAACTGATGTCTTCAGAAAAAAGTGCATGGGTGCCGATGATAAAATCGATGTCGTTGCTCATCAGTGCTTCACGCAGATGCCGCCGGGAAGCGGTGTCGATGGAGCCGGAGAGAAAGGCAGTTCGCACGCCGAGTGGTTCGACAAGGCGGGCGATGGTTTCGGCGTGCTGCCGGGCGAGCAGTTCTGTCGGGGCCATGAATGCGGCCTGTTCGCCTGCTTCGATCACTGCAAGACATGCAAGCACTCCTGCCAGGGTTTTTCCGCTTCCCACATCGCCTTCAAGCAGACGCACCATGGGGTGGGGGGAAAATAAATCGTTTTCAATTTCCCGGACAACTTTTGCCTGGTCATCAGTGAGGGAAAAACCCAGCCGGGCCAACAGCTGCTCTTTGAACCTGCCTGCAACTGGTTTGCGAATTGTGCGTGAGATTTTCCGTGTCAGTGCCTGCTGCTTCATGACAAGCAGCAGGTAAAAGAGCTCCTCATATTTTAAAAGAATTTGCGCCTTTTCAAGCGCTTCAGGAGTTTGTGGAAAATGGATATCCCGCAGTGCTGTTTTTTTATCAGGGAGGCGGTGTTTTTCCATAATACCATCGGGCAGTTCATTTGAAACTCCGATCCCGTATTTCTCCAGAGCCTGGGTTGTGATATTGATGAGAATCGTCTGTGTAATTCCTTCCGTGAGCGGGTATACAGGGATAATGCGCTGAAACGACGAGAGGTCCGGTTTGTCGGCGGATTCAAAGTCAAAACTGGTCGTCTGGATTTCACCAAACCGAAACGAGAAGCTGCCGGCAATATAAAATGTTTTACCGACAACAAATGTCCGGGCGAGGAAATTCCGTCCAAAGCAGACAAGGGCTGCAGTGCCGCTCTTGTCCTGTACAAATACCTTGAGTGCCTGTTTGCGGCTGGAACCAATGATATCATGTGCGGTAACGGTCGCTTTAATGCATGCGCGGTCCATGTGGATAGTCTTTTTTATCGGTGTGATAATGCGGCGGTCGTCATAGTCTCTGGGAAGGTAATACAGCAGATCGGCAATTGTTTTAATGCCGAGTTTTTCAAGCAGGGATGCTGTTTTGGGCCCGACTTTTTTTAAAAAGCGGATGTTTTCGGTTATTTCCCGTACAAACATATAACTCCGTAGTATGTATTCATTGATTGGATTGTAAAGCAAATACCTCTGTTGTCAAGACGAAGGAAATATATTTGAAATATAATAGATAAAATAAGCAGGTTATTTTATCGTCTCGGGGATGAGTTATTTTTGAACTTTGGGGACAAAAAATATTTCGCCCCCTTCATGGCTTTTAAAGGAATTACTGAATAATAAGAAAGGGGCTGTCCAATAAGTTGAACAGCCCCTTTCTTTTATATATATGAAGCCGGAATTACCGGCCTGTCCGGGTTGGAGGTGTTCTTTTCTTCATAAAAGCCTCCTGTAAAAAATAATGTTGAAATTATATCGCAGTATCATTTTTTATTCAATAAAAAGGTGGCAAGTAGCGGGAAAGAAATGGCCCTCCTGCAGAATACCCGACTGTCGAGGTTTCGGCTGCCTCAAGCAGGCCGGCTACCGGCTGTTTCCCTGTTTTTATGGTTGTGTCACGGCTGAAGGTATACAGCGTGTCGGGGAAGTGGCCGTTTTGAAAACTCATAGTGAACTGCTGCATATATGCTCCCGGCATTTGGGCTGCATCGCAATGGATCAGTAAAAAAGCAGAAGCAACTGCAATGACGATAAAATAAATATTTTTCATGGCGCATCCTCCATATAATAATATTTGCTTGTTTTCAATTATTTCCATACAGGACATTTGGTATGAAAAATCAGCAAGAATATATGCTGTATCTCATGATGTCCTTCCGGATGAACAGGCGGTTGCTGACCGGGAAAAGAATGTGGCGTCTGTTCCATTTTTAGGGTATAAAGGAATGATCCCTTTTGACCAATAATAGTAACAGAGGGGATATTATGCGCAAATCAATTCCGGAACAATCATTTTTTCCAGACGATAGTCTGTCGGGGGGGGGATGGCGGGCGGTCAGGTCGTCAGGCGGGTATGTGGAGATTATCCAGTCATCATATGGCAAGCCGCGCCAGAAAGCCGGTTCCGGAAAGCTCTGTGTTCTTGTACAGAATATTTTCTTTTCATCTGCTGCCATTGCCGCATGCGCAGTTCTTGCCGTGCTGTTAATTGGTTTTGTTTTTTCCTATCAGCTTTCGGCATCTCAGAACAGCGATTACGGGGAAACAACTGAATTAATGGAAAAACCGGATATGACTGCAGCAGACAGCGTGACTATTCAGGCTGATAACCTTATCATTGACAGTGTATTTGCCGACCTTGGGAAAGGAGTTTCGCCATTCTCCCGCGAAAAAAATACGGAATATATTGTCCGGCACGGAGATACCTTCTTCAGTATTGGCATGCTGTATAAAATCGACACGAAATCATTGAAAAAATATAACCGCATGACGGATGCAGACGCGCTCATCCCCGGAAACAAAATAATCATTCCTTCCGGGAGTGTATTGCGGGCATTTCTGGAAGCCGAGAAAAAACGGGAAGAAGTTTGTATCGCCCGCACCGCCATCGTCGAGGCAAAACCGCTTGTTGCCGGGGCCCGGTCAAGCAGTATCACACCGGCTGCGGCACAGAATAATGTCGAAACATCAGCAACTATCACTCTCCCGGAAATTGATGAGTTTCCCCTTGAGAAGCAGCAGCAACAGGACGAACACGAACGCTCTTTGGATGGCAATCCTGCCGGCGGGGATGACGAAACAATTTAGGGGTCCCTTTTTACCAGTATTTCTTTCTCAATAATTTTTGATTTTTCACTCCAAAGATACTACACTGTATGAAGAACCATGTATCGGCAGAATTCGCCGCTGATGCAAAACAAGGTGTAAGGACGATTTCATGAAAAGAATACTCTGCATACTGTTTCTCCTGACAAGTTTTACCCTGGTGCAGCTGTCTGCCCGGGATTTTTATGTCCGGCAGGGCGCCGAAGGAACCGGAGCGAAAGAAAGCCCGTATGGTGAATTGTGGCGTGCACTCGAACAGGCGCTTCGAGGCGATGTGATTCATGTGGCGGGCGGAGTATATACCGGCAAGGGCGGATCGGGCAGTTTTATTGTCCGGGTCCCCAAGCTGACGATTGCCGGGGGATACTCGGAAGATTTTTCAGTTCGTGACCCCTTTATGTACAAGACGATGCTGCAGCGCGCAACCGATTACAAGGGCGATATGCTCGGGCTGCCGCAGGGCATCCTTGAAGGCAAGGACGGAGCAGATCATTCTGGCCTTGTCGTTGACGGCCTGGTGTTAAACGGTAAAACCAGAAATGCCTATTATCCCAGCGGTGACCTGAGTGTGCGGGGTTCCTGGGACGGAGTATTGTTTGCCACTTCGAGTCCGGACATTATTGTCCGGAATACCGTATTCATCAACCCGTATGGAGGCGGGATCTATTCCCGCTGGTATGGGGAAAACAATGAGGTTTCCAATTGTTTTTTTATCAACAATTTCTACTGTGCGGTGGATACGCGGTCGGCGCAGCCGGAGTCGGTGATTACCATAAAAAACAATACCATCGCATTTATCTGGGAGCAGCCGGGGAAGGGCGGCGGCATGGGAATCAATGTCGGGTCTCAGGGCGAAACGAAAATTGAAAACAATATTATCATGTTTACCGAAGAGTTCGCCGTCTATAATTCCCTGAAAAATACCGACACAGTGATGCGTAATAATGTGTTCTTTCAAAACCGCGGCGGAATCTACAAATATCTTGAACGGGAGGGACGCAATCTGCTTGTCTGGAAACCGAATGAACTCGAGGACCTGAACCAAAATGCCGAAACCTACTCGCTGTGGGAAAGCGGCGGGAATACCATCAAAAATCCGAATCCGAAACCTGACAAGGATTATTTTTCCGGATTCGCAAACAAAATGATGGCCAGTCTCGGCCTTTTTGATATTGATGCGATGAAAGCTGTCTGGACTGCTGCTGGACTCTCCGGGGCTCCAAGCTCGTCGCAGAAACAGAATTGGGGACATGCTTATCCTGTCGAAAATCTCTCCGGGATGGATCTTGCAAGTGATGCTGGTGCGCACCGTCAGAAAACCTATCTGGCCTATTCCTCGGCGGATTCTGCATCGCCTGCAGCTTCCTACACGAAGGTTGAATTCAGCCTTTTCAGCAGAGAAACACCGGAGGTAAAAAAACTGGATAATACTGCTGTTGAGTTTTCTGCCGCAATGGGTGCGAACCAGATTGTCTATTTTGAGCACATTGTTGCAAAAACTGATTATCGGTGTGTCATGCTGAACATGCCGGGCGAGAAAAGCTATACCCGGAACTATGTGTACGGGTATCTGTTGAAAGGGTCGGCGGCCGAGAAGGTATGGGACAAATACTATGCAAAACGGGACCGTTATTATGAAAAGGGCCTGTCAATAAAAGGCCGTGCATACTATGTAAAAAATGACTCCTATCTGTTTCCTGTTGGGGTTATTATCGACGAGATTACACTTCCGTAGCAGGGGTATCGCATGTACACCTTACGGGAGAGCTTTCCGGACCACCTCGGAAAGCTCTTCCATGGTGTATGGTTTTGACAATACGCCGCAAAAACCGTGTTTTGTGTGATTTGCAAGGACGGTATCATCGGAATACCCGCTCGAGACAATCGCCCGGACGCCTGGATCGAGCTGCAGCAGTCTCTGGATTACCTCCAGCCCGCTCATGCCGCCCCGGATAGTGAGATCAATGATGACCAGATGATACGGATCAGCAGTCTCCATGGCCCGGGTATACATTTCAATCCCGCCGGGCCCGTCCTCGGTACTCATTGTCCTGTATCCGATACTCTTCAGACAGCTTTCGGCAGTTCTTCTGATAATCACTTCGTCATCGATTACCAGAATTCGTTTATTGCCTGCAGCAGCAGAATTCGTGCTCTGGTATTTCCCGCTGACCGCCGCGTTGGTGACCGGAAGATAAAATGAAATGGTTGTTCCCTCGTTTTTTTCTGAATGGATTTTCAGGATGCCGTGGTGTTTTTGAATAATGGAATAACAGATCGTCAGTCCAAGGCCTGTGCCCTTTTTTTTTGTGGTAAAAAAAGGATCAAGCACTTTTTTCTGGATGGTTTTTGGAATACCCTTCCCGGAATCCCGGATCGAAATGCAAATATAATGCCTGTTCAAAGCAAGCGAGGTGAGCGTGCCGTCAGAAACACATTCTTCAGCGGTCACAGTCAGTTTCCCGGTATTGTTCATTGCCTGTTTGGCATTGATGACAATGTTTTGTATGACTTGTCCAATCTGTGCCTGGTCAATCTCGACTGAGGGCAGGTTTTCAGAGAATGCATATTCTGCCGTAATGGATGTCCCGCTCAGCAAAAAGGCGATGGTTTCCTGAAGGATATCTTTTATGGACGAAGCAGTTTTTACCGGGTCACCACCCTTTGAAAATGTCAACAGCTGACGGGTCAGGTCTTTTGCCCGGACAGCTGCCTTTTCGGATTGTTCAATGATTTCTGAAAGCTCGGAAGGGTTGCCGAGAAATTTCCGCATCAGGGAAATATTGCCGAGAATGCCGGTGAGAATATTGTTGAAATCATGGCCGATTCCGCCGGCAAGAATGCCGATGGAGTCAAGGCGTTCCGAGCGGATCATATCTTCTTCTGCCACGAGCAGTTCAGTGATGTCCTTGAAAACGACAACAACTCCTGTGATATTTCCTTCGCTGTTCAGGAGCGGGGTACCGGTCTGTGAAACATAGTGCTTCTCCCCCCCGCGGGAGGTAATGATGAGTTCATTATAAAAATCAACGCATTTTTTTTCCCGGAGGATCAGCGGAACAATATTTATATAGGGGGTGTTGTCTTTTAATGATTGCAGGGAGACGACATCATGAATTGCCTTGTTTTGCGCCTCAACAGATGACCATCCCGTGTAGCGTTCGGCAACCCCGTTCATAAGCAAAATTGATCCGTGAATATCAGTAACGATTACCCCGTCTGCGATACTCTCAAGGATGACCTGGAAGAGTTCCTGCTTTTCTTTCAGGGCAATTTCGGTTTCTTTTTGTACCGTGATATCCCGCGATATGCCGATCACTGCGCTGACTCCCCCTGTTTCATTCAGGATCGGGGTAAGGGTTGTCTCAAGCCAGATTTTTTGGGTGCCGAATTCGGATATCCCTACACGGTGTATCGGTTTTCCTGTTTCGAGTACCAGCCGGATATTTGCCTTTTGGCGTTCCAGTATTTTCCCGGTAAAGAGCCGTTCAATCGGTTTGTCGATGAACGTATCAGACGATGAGGAGAAAAGCTGCGCAGCGGTGTCATTCACGAAACGGACGATATTCCTGTTGTCGATGACAAAAATTATATCCGGTGAAGTCCGGGCAAGGTTGCGGTACCATTGTTCAAATGCAGCGAGAGTACTATCCTGTTTATTTTTTTTATATGGTTTTTTATTCTCCAAATCATTGCTCCGCCAGGTTCATGAATACGGAGTGCCCGGTCTGTTTATTATGCACTCATCCTCATCATCATTTCACTAAAGTATAGTTGATTCAATTTTGGAAGTAAACACCCTTGCGGGCCATTCATCGCAGTGTCCGGATATGAAAGAAAAAAAATGTCAGAAAAGCAGGCTCAGTTTTTCCGGCATGTCGCCCTGTGAAACTGCATCGCCATCATGTCCTCAACCTGATGCGGGTCGGCCTGGACAAGTAGCTTGTCGCAAAATGATTCGTTGCGCAGTACACGGGCAAGTGTTGAGAGAGCGAACAGGTACTCTTCGCAGTGGTCGGGTGAATTGGCAATCAGGAATAAAAGATGTACCGGCCGGCCGTCAACGGATTCAAAATCAATGCCATTTCTGGAAACACCCAAAAGAATAACCAGGTCTTTTATGCCGGAAGTTTTACCGTGCGCGATGGCAATGCCTTTCCCCAAACCGGTTGTGTATATTTTCTCCCGGTCAATCACGGCTTTTTCTATTTGTGTAATATTATGCATTGTTGATGCGATTGGCGCTTTGGAAAGAAGTTCACGGATTGCGCAAAACTTCTCTGTGCTTTCAATATTTTCGACGACGCATCCGTTTTTGAAATATCCCGGTTTTTTCATATTCCCCTCCTCCGGTATAAAACAATACGTAAAAACTGTCAATCACTTTTGTCTGAATGATTCAAGTTCATTCATGCCCTGGTATAAATATCGGCATAAAATATGAATTAGAAAACACCTGATTTCACAGGCTTTAGCCGCAATTGTGAATCATGATAATTATTCATTATATGCTCATTTTAGAAATCGGTAGTTACTACAAAGTCGCCGTTTTCTGCTATTGACAGATACATTCGTCTACGGTACACAAAAGTCATGTCGAACATTGGAACCCAGACATTTATTGTCGCCCGGGACGGTACCGGAACCCATACTTCCGTAACTTCTGCACTCGAAGCTGTCCTGCGTCATGCAGCTGAACCGGTAAACATTTATATAAAAAACGGGATTTATAATGAGGTCGTCACGGTTCCCGATACATTAAAAAATATTCATTTCATTGGAGAAGATCCAAAAAAAACAATTATTACCGGCGACAATTACAATGCAAAACTCAAGCCGGACGGTTCTCCCTACGGAACGCACGGGAGCGCGACTGTTTTTATATTTGGAGACGGTTTTTTCGCAGAAAACATCACCTTTCAAAATGATTCACAGACCGGTCTGCAGGATCAGGGGAGACAGGCGGTTGCACTGCGAAGCTCTGCCGACCGGCTGATATTCAGACACTGCCGGTTTTTGGGGAACCAGGACACCTTGTTTAGCGAAAAAGGCAGACAGTATTTCGAAAACTGTTATATCGAAGGAGATGTCGATTTCATTTTTGGAAACGGTCCGGTCTGGTTTGAGCAATGTGAAATAAAATCGGTAGAAAGGCATGTGGATTTACCGGGATTCTGCTGTGCGCCCAGTACTCCTGCTTCACAGCAGTACGGCATGGTATTCAACCGGTGCAGATGTACGGCAGAATACGGGGTCAAAGACCGTACCGTGTATCTGGGCCGAGGATGGCATCCCACCTATTATTCGGTACCGGTTTCCAGCAATGCGGTTTTTATGCATTGTGAACTGGGCAGGCACATTAAAAAAGAGGGCTGGACAGTAATGCGGGAACAGTATCCGGTACCAACAGAGAGATTTCGGGAATACTTGAACAGCGGGGCGGGAGCCGGCAAGAGGCATGAACACCGCGTCCAGTTGTCCGGTCCGGAGGCAGAACAATACACGATCAGGAATGTCCTGGGTGGAGATGACGGCTGGGATCCGGTGAAAAAATAATCAGACATTTATTTACAGGACATGCCCCGGAGCGAAAAACGGGTGCAGGGTACGGGCGGGCAGCTATTCGGTTTTTTGACTGCTTTTCCCGGAATATTTTCACTGCGTTGACGTCAATGGTTTTCTATATTATGATCGAGTCAAAATATTATGGAAATGGTCGCCGTACTTAATTCAGATGAAGAACTCTCCCGGAAAATAAAGACAATATGGAACCGGATTGATTTCGAGTTTACTCCTGTCTTTTTCTCGCAGGGGAAGAAATTTCTGGAGTTTTTGAATTATGAGCTTCCGGAAATTACCATCTACAATTTTACCGACAGCGTTCTTTCTACTCTTGAGGTGTTTGAGGAAGTGAAGGAAGATCCCTGGCTTCATTACGGCGGGATTATCTGTATTTACCAGAGCAACGAGGAAAAAGAAATTATTGAACAGGTGAAAAGCCTGAACATACTCGCGTTCATCCGTTTGCGGGAATTTGAGGTAAACTTTGAGCGGCTTCTGCGGATAATAAAAAAGAACCGGCAGATCCTGTTTCACCGCCATTTTCAGGGTGAACTGATGCAGTCGATTTCCGGTGAGTTTATTATCGATAATGATCCCTTTGATTTGAATACCCATACTCACCTCATTACAAATTATCTGTACAATGCCAGCCTGATTGACCACGACGGCAAGGACAGGCTGCGGGTTGCTTTGGTTGAGCTTTTAATCAACGCGGTGGAACACGGGAACTGCAGAATCACCAACAAGGAAAAAAATGACTGGCTGAGCGATCAGAAAAACATGATTGACCTTATCCATGAAAAAAACAGAGACCCGGAAATCAGGAATAAAAAAGTCTATCTGGATTATACCGTCTCGCCCGATTCGGTAAAGTTTACCATTACCGATGAAGGAAACGGATTCGACTGGCGGAAAAAACAGGAAGAGCCAACCTCAATAGAAGATATGGCACTGCACGGCCGCGGAATCAAGATGGCAAAACTGTATCTGTCATCTGTGGCCTATAATGAAAAAGGCAATGCAGTTTCCTTTGAATTTCCTGTGAACCGGGAAACAGCGAGCGTTGTCCCCGCGGTATTTTCTTCCGAGACTGTTGTGTTTCAGGACGGCGAAATTGTCTTCCGTGAAAACGAGGAATCAAATTACCTGTACTATATTGTTTCCGGAAAGGCGAAGGTCTATGCCCGGGGCAAAGAGCTCTCGACCCTTTCGCCGCAGGATATGTTCCTGGGCGAAATGTCTTTTCTGCTTAATAACCGCCGCTCCGCGACGATCAAGGCGTTTGGAAAATGTGAACTGCTGCGTATTTCCAAAAAAGAGTTTCTTACTGTCATGAAACGGAAACCGCATTACAGTATTTTCCTGGCACGACTGTTGGCCCAGCGTCTCCAGCGGCTGAACAAACTGTCCGGCTCGGTTGTTTTTTAATACCGGAGACAGCACAATGCAGACCCGTACCGCTGATTATAATTCCAAACGAAAAATTGTTCTCATCCTGCTGTGCTATCTGACGGTATATATCGTCTGGGGTTCGACCTATTTATTCATCAAGATTGCGGTCGATTCAATTCATCCCTTTGTGGTTCTTGCATTCCGGTTTGTCTTTGGCGGCATCCTGCTGTTGGGGATCGCGCGGGCAAGGGGCCGAATCCGCACTTTTCCGGGAATACGCGAAATACTGGGATCGGTTCTCCTGGGCGGCCTGCTGCTTTTGGGCGGAAACGGCCTGGTCACCATCTCCGAGATGCAGACGGACAGTTCCTATGTCGCCCTGATTGTCGCAGCCGCGCCGGTCTTTGTGGCATTCTTTGACCGGGTGCTTTTTCGAAAAAAGATTACTTTCATCAAGCTCCTCGGCGTCCTTGTCGGATTTGCAGGAATTGTTCTGCTTTTTTGGACCGGCCAATCGATTGCCGATACATTCTCGCTTCCGGTGATTCTTGCCTGTGCCGGTGTGATCATCTTCAGTTTCGGGATGAGCCTCCGGCATAAACTTCCAGCCCCTCATGATTCGTTTGTGAATACCGGAATCCAAATGCTCTTTGCCGGAGGCGTCGCGCTCACCGCTTCGATTATTTCCCAGCAGTCGATACCGGAGATTCTTGCGGCGGCAACGCTCCCGTCGTTACTCAGTCTTCTTTTCCTTGCGGTTGTCGGGACGCTCGCCTTCGCCGCATTCAATTTTTTACTTCACGAAGAGCCAAGCCTGCGGGTGTCCAGCTATGCATTGGTGAATCCGGTTATTGCTTCGGTGTTGGGAATTGCTCTTGCAGGTGATAAACCGGTGCAGTTCTTTTTTGTCAGTCTGCCGCTTGTTGTCGCGGGCATTGCATTCATGCTTTACGGTGACCGGCTGGTGCAATTGGTGAGGACAAGGTTTTTTTCGGGGAACGAAGAATAAATAAAACGTACAGAGTCCATTGAGGCAGAAGAATAAACTGCGAATGGAGCCTGTTCCGGGTGAGATGCTCCGCATCGAATCGAAGGGCGAATGGACGCGAAAAAAGAGAAAACCGGGCAGTGTCCATTACGTGATAATGCCGGAGTTTGCGAGTCTCATTGCCGCTTTTTTGTATATGGGAAAGATAAAAAGGGGACAGGATTTACATGATGGGGAGGGCTCCGCCTTTCCATAAACTTGTCAAGGGTATTTTTTCATATTGATCCGCTTCGAAAAGAAAATAATTCTGAAAAAAGCATATTTCAGAGGCTCAATACTATACTCAAAATTGAAGAAAAAGATTATATTAGTATGATCTGAAGCTTGAGTAGTTTTGGGGAAATACTAACCTGGAGAAGAAACATATATGGCAAACTTTGACAATAATGAGAGTATGGAAAATTTTGAAGATCTTATAGAAAAAAGCTTTTCTGAAAATATCAAACTTGAACCCGGGCAGCAGGTAACAGCAAGTATCTGTTCCATATCAGCTGATTGTATTTTTCTTGACCTGGGCGGAAAAAGTGAAGGCTTGCTCGATGCCGCTGAATTAACCGATAAAGAGGGGAAGCTCACGGTTGCGGTCGGGGACACAGTAAAAGCATATTTTATTTCCTCAAAAAACGGTGAACCTCTTTTTACGACCAAAATCAGCGGCGACAAGGCAAATGATGCGATGCTGGAAAATGCTTTTGAAAGCGGAATACCGGTTGAAGGTATTGTCGAAAAGGAAATCAAGGGCGGTTTTCAGGTAAAAATAGGTGATACCCGCTGTTTTTGTCCCTATTCCCAAATTGGTTTAAAAAGAGTTGAAAATCCTGAAATGTATATCGGAAAACAACTGACCTTTAAAATTATCGAGTACAGCGAAAATGGAAGGAACATTCTGGTTTCAAACAGGGTTATTTTACAGGATGAAAATAATACAATAAAAGAAGAACTAAGAAAGACCCTGAAAGAAGATATGAAGGTTACCGGCAAGGTCCTTTCCATACAGGATTTTGGAGCTTTTGTGGAGGTTATGGGTCTGCAAGCCCTGCTTCCTGTTTCTGAAATTGACAGGGATCGTGTGAAGGATATAAACAACTATTTGAAAGTAGGCCAGGAAATTGAGGCTGTTATTTTGAATCTTGACTGGAAAAACGACCGAATATCCATCAGTATGAAGAAACTCCAGCCTGATCCCTGGGATGATATTGCTTCCCGGTACAAACCCGGCTCAAAACATTCCGGAGAAATTATCCGGCTGACAACGTTCGGCGCATTTGTATCTCTTGAACCCGGCCTTGACGGACTGCTGCACATTTCAGAGCTTGGAGGCGGGAAAAGAATCAATCATCCCCGTGAAGCGGTCAAAGAAGGCCAAAAGGTCGACGTTCAGATTAATTCAATCGATATCGGGCAAAAAAGGATATCCTTGAAACTGGCCGTAAAAAAAGTGGACAACGAAGATTACACTCAGTATATGGAAGCAGATGAACCTGCCTATAATCCTTTCAGTACGCTTTTAAAGGACAAGAAGAAGGATTGAGCCCCCGCCTGTCCTGCAGGCAACACGCAGTGTCGGGTGCGGGAGGACACCGAATTAGTGTCAGTGTCATGCATATTTTTCATGAAAAGGCTGTTTACATCCGGAAGGATTAAATTTTAAATTCAGAAGTATCAATTAAAAAATCCCGGAGGTATTGCCATGGCTCTTAATCCAATACTATCCTGTCTTGGCCGGCGTCTGCGTCTGGCTGTTATCGGCGGAGGCCCTGGTTCTTTTATCGGTGCAATGCATCGCCAGGCTGCACGGATTGACGATCGTTATGAACTGGTGGCCGGGGTTCTGTCGTCAAAACCGGAGCGTGCAAAAAAGGCCGGAAAAGAGATCGGCCTGAGTGCAGAGCGTGCATACACAGATGTAAAAAAAATGCTTGAAACCGAGGCTTGCCGCAAGGATGGTGCTGATGTTATTGCGATCATGACGCCGAATGACAGCCATTATGAATATGCCGATGCTGCGCTGGACCGCGGCTTTGATGTTATTTGCGACAAACCAATGACCAACTCTCTTGAAAACGCAGAAAAACTTCATAAAAAAGTTGAAAATACGGGACTGATTTTTTGTCTGACGCATAACTACACAGGGTATCCCATGGTTCGACAGGCCAGGGCAATGGTGATGGACGGCCAGCTGGGAACAATCCGGCTGGTACAGGTAGAATACGTTCAGGGAGGAAAGGCTGATGAAAATGATCCTGTTACTGTCGGGGGTGAATTGCCGTGGAGATATGATCCGGTGAAGGGCGGTCCGTC
>JAFGJO010000026.1 GCA_016929065.1 Spirochaetales bacterium
ATTGGTTAAAAAATGGTACATGCCGGCACGGATAGGTTATAACAATTCATATCATTTTATTTGAAATTAGACCTGTAATATGTGTGCGTTCCCATCTTCCTGATCCGGCTGAATTGTGCTAATGTCCTGTGGTGGACGCAATTTCAACATACCAGCAGGCAGAAGACTACCTGTATAAATTTATCAATCTGGAAATCCGGCAGACACCCTACACAAAACGGGCATATCGTCTGGACCGGATGGAAGCGTTTTTGGCCTTTGCCGGAAACCCGCATTATGGTGCACAATGTGTCCATATTGCCGGTTCCAAAGGCAAGGGCTCAACAGCCCTGTTTATTGCGGCACTCATAAAGGAAAAAGGATACAGGGTGGGACTGTATACGTCACCGCATATTATTCATTTACGTGAACGAATTCAAATTGATCAAAAGCCGATATCCAAAGAATTGTTTATCAGGCTTGTCCGGCAGGTTGAGACAATATTATCCAGACACCCGGCTGGGGATTTTCCCGGAGAGATTCAGCCGACTTTTTTCGAAATAATAACCCTGATCGGGTTTTTGGCATTCAAAGAATCCGGGTGCGACTATTGGGTATTGGAAACAGGCCTTGGGGGAAGGCTTGACGCGACCAATGTCATTATTCCGCTGGTTTCTGTGCTCACCCCGATTGAATTTGAGCATGAAGATATACTGGGTGATACAATCGAAAAAATAGCAGCAGAGAAATGCGGAATTATCAAAGAGGCTGTTCCTGTTTTTTCCAGCAAACAGCTTCCGGCAGCGAAAAGAATAATCGAGGAATCTTCAGAAAAGCAAAAGACGTCTGCTGTATTTTTCGATGATGCAATACAAAAACTGTCCTGTGTAATCGCCGCTCATGGGACGAAAATTGCCTGTTTGTTTAAAAACGACATAACTGTACAGACAAAAATCAGAATGCTGGGCCAGCACCAGGCGGAAAATGCGATGCTGGCCTGTCTGGTGTTCGGGCAATTATTTGGAGTCATTGACAATGCTCTGGTCGACCGTGCTTTTTTTTCAGCCAGGCTCCCCGGCCGCCTGGAGATACTTCGTGAAGAGCCGATGCTGCTCATTGACGGGGCGCATACGCCTGAATCCATCAAACGGTCAATACGGGTAATCAAGGCAATATCCCAAAAACCCAGAGTGCTGCTTTTTGCCTGTATCAATGGGAAAAAGTATAAGGAAATGACCAGGATCCTGGCCGATGAGTTTTCAAAGATAATCGTTTCAACACCGGGAACATTCAAAAAAAGCAATCCGGCCGAAGTATATCAATTTGTAAAAAAAAAGCATGAGGATGTAGAATTTGTCGATGATCCGAAAGCGGCACTTTCTGCTGCTTTGCAGACCGGACTTCCGGTTTTCGCGCTGGGTTCTTTTTATTTTGCAGCAGAAATCCGCTCAGTATTTTTGAATAATTCCCGGGATTTATAAAATCTGTACGCAGAATGCAAGCGAAGCGATCAATGCAGATATTTCTCCATGGTGTTGAAAAAAGCGATGATAATTCTCAGACGGCTTTTGTAAAAATCCTGCCACTTTCCCGGTAATTTTGAAACTGAAAGAGACTCCAGGGTATCAACGATAGTATCATTTTCCGGCGTTTTGTAAACCGATATAAATACCGGAGTCACATTTGAGATGGAGGCTTTCCCCTGTGTATTTTTGGATATTTCAACCCGGAAAATTGCCGAATCCCCGGTAAGGGCACGGGCTGATGTTGCCCGGTCCGGAGTCAATCCGTAGGTTTGTCCCGAAATAAAATTACCGGCAGAATACATGATCAGGTGCCTTGCGCCATTTACATCTATTGTTTCATACGGCTGCAGGACATGCGGATGATGTCCCCAGATAATGTGTACACCTGCATTTGCGAGATCCCGGAAAAACATCTGTTTGACCGGGTCCGGTGTCTGGACATATTCAACATCAGCGTGAAAGGAGACAATAAACACATCATAATCCGGGGTTATTTTTTTTAACTCATCAAGAAACTGTTTCGCGGCTGTCTTGTTGTGATATTCCACCATATGGACATAGGGGGTGGATTGCGGGGCGTTTAAAAACTGTGTGACGGCAAGAAACCCTATTTTGTATCCGTTTTTATAGATGACTTCCGGCGTGAATGGTTTTGAGGTATTCCCCCGAACGCCGGAAAAATACAGGTTTCCCTGTACGCGGTCTTTGAGCACCATCAGGGCAGTCAGGGTTTTTAAAACACCGATATCACCCTTGTCGTTTGCGTGGTTATTGGCGAGAGAGAACACATCGAAACCGGCATTCACCGCAGCCTGCACATACGGTTCTTTGACATTAAACGACGGATAGGTTGAATAAGGGAGGTCATTGTTTATCGGAGTTTCAAGATTGCCGAAAGTGAGGTCATCAGCCTGAAAATAATGTTTTACCTTTTCATAAATTTTACTGTAGTCTTTCATTTGAAAGTTGACATCATGCGCCATAATATCGCCGACAAAAGTGAGTTTCAGCTGATCCTCTGCAAAAAAAAACCCTGAGATACAGAGAAATATAATTAAGAACAGGCAGATTTTTTTATTATTCATGAAATCGACAATCCTTTTTTATGTGTACATAACAAATTCAATTTTATCATCATGTCCTGTTATATTTTCGAACAAAACAGTTATTTCGTTAACCTTTCGGCGGCTGGATTTATTATTGAGCGCTGCCCGGGGTATCGATTCTGAGCAGTACAAGATTTCCTGACTTTTCGGTTGAAATGGTATACATCTGTTTCACCAGTGTGCCGTCAATCATTTTATCTATTGTTACAGGTACGAAAAGGTTCGATTCACCGGTTTTAAAAGTATCGAGGATTGTCCGCCGTATAATACATCCATTGCAATGCCGGGTGTTGCCGCAACCGTCAGGCTGATCAGCATACACACATTCGAAAACTTCCCCTTCAAGCGATCCCTCGACTTCCTCAAGTGTTTTCTGAGCGGCAAACAAACCTTTTTTGTTTGCTGAAATAAACTGGCCGCTTTCATCCATGACAAAAACAGGGGCATCGATCCGGTCAAGAAATTCATTCAACGATTCCCGATTTGCATGAAAATGAATGTCTTTGCATTCTTCACAAATACCATGACTAATCCGGTAATGAGTACTTTCAAGATTTTCTTGAGATGTTAATTTTTTACCGCACCAGGCGCAAATGTGTTCGATCATGATATTATATTGAATATATACAAAAAGAATCCAATATACAAATATCATTGGAGCAGGAGATTGACAAAACATTAATTTAATCCTAACACAATATTAATATACTATTCTATATATTGCATATAAGGATACAAAGAGCTTTGTTGTGCGCGATAATCATTGTTTACATAATGATTAATATAATATTAAGGAGGTTCATTTATGAACATTCGAATGAAGACAATTTTTGTTTTGAGCATACTTGTACTCGCGGTAGTTTTTATTGCGGCCTGTGGAAAATCGGGAACTGTGCAGAGCGTGAATTACGGAGGATCGACGACTGTGCTTCCAATTATGGAGGGCGCCATCGAACAGTTTCAAAAATTGTATCCGGCTGTTACCGTGAGTTACGAGGCACCCGGCTCAAGTGCGGGAATCAAGGGGGTCGCTGAAGGGACCTACAAGCTGGGTGGATCATCCAGAAAGCTCAAGGACAGCGAGAAGGAATCCGGCATCCAGGCGACACCAATAGCACTCGACGGGCTTGCAGTCATCGTGGGTGGAAATGTTCCTGTTGCCGATTTGACAATTGAAAAAGTGGCCAAAATATTCGCCGGAGAGACAAAAAATTGGAAAGAAGTCGGCGGGCCGGATATTCCAATAGTCGTGATCAACCGGGATGAGGCATCCGGAACAAGGGGTTCATTCAGTGAGCTGGTGCTCCAGCATGTCTTGGGCAAAGATGCGAAATTTGTCGAGACTGCGATTATTGTGGAATCGAATGGAGACATGACGCAGAAAGTCGGGAATACTCCGAATTCAATCGGGTATTGCGGGTTCGGATACATTGATGCAGCCAAACATGCAGGAGCGAAAGAGGTGAGTATTGCCGGGATGTTACCGGATATTCGGAATGTCTATTCCGACAAATACCCGCTTTCCCGTGAGCTGTATATTGTGCATAAAGGAGACCTTCCGAAGGACGGTGTTGAACGGGATTTTGTGAATTTTCTTCTCTCAAAAGACGGACAAAAAATAGTAAAGGACACAGGTTTTATTCCTCTTCCCTGAGTTCTTGTTTCCAAAAAGGCTGGTTGGATTGTATAAAGACCAGCCTTTTTTATTGAATAGTTGCTAACAATAAACTAATATTCTATTAATATATTAATAACACAACATGAGAATACTGATGCCATGAAAGATATTTCAAGCCAAAAGAGCAAGGCAATTCGCTTCCGTGAAATAAAAGAAAAAACCATAAAATATGCTCTCCTTATGTGTGCCTTTACTTCGGTTCTCGCTGTTATTATCATAACCATGTTTATCTTTTGGGAGGGGATGCCGCTTTTTGGATCGGTGAACCCGATTGAATTTCTGCTGAATCCGCGATGGGAACCCTCTGACGCAGTGAATCCTTCATACGGTATACTGGCGTTTATTATCGGGTCGGTGTATGTCACCGCGCTCGCACTTTTGCTTGGTATTCCCATTGGGATTGCCTGTGCCATCTTTTTGGCGGAAATCGCCAAGGGACCTGTTGCCAAAGTGCTCCGGCGGGCTGTGGAAATACTTGCGGGGATACCTTCGGTGGTCTATGGTTTGTTTGGGTATCAGACAATTTGTATTTTTGTGCGTGAGTCGTTCGGGGGTACTGGGTACAGCGTGTTATCCGCAGCGATTGTCCTTGCGATTATGATCCTGCCGACTATAATAAACATCGGTGAAATATCAATCAGGGCTGTCCCGGGGGAATACAGGGAAGGTTCACTTGCAGTTGGCGCAACACATTGGCAGACAATCGTGCGGGTGCTCCTGCCTGCTGCCCGCTCCGGTATCATCGCGGGAATTGTCCTGGGAACCGGCCGGGCAATCGGAGAGACCATGGCCGTGCTGATGGTCGCGGGAAACTCGACTCCCATCCCTTTTTTGGTTACCGACAGTACCAGAACACTCACCATGAATATTGTCACTGATATGAGCTACGCCTCCGGTTTGCATCGGGTTGCACTCTTTACAACAAGCATTGTTTTATTTGTGTTTATCATGATATTGAATTCAGTGATTCAGTTTCTAACCCGAAAAAGCAGGATGCAGGGTGCCTGAGATGAAAAAGATTTCAACAAACAAAACAAATGCACGGTTATTCGAGAAGATTGCAAAGGGATTTCTCTGGATTGCAGCGGGAATGTCAATCGTTGTTTTATTATGGATCATCGGGTCAATATTGTTCCAGGGATTTATTGCAATATCCGACCGTGAGTATCCAGTCATTGCGCGGGGAAGCATGACAGCGGCCTTTGATGCTGAACGAAAGTACACCGCTGCATTTTTAATAAACAGCGGAATTCGTACCGATGAACTTACTGCCCAGGATATTATCGATTTTTATTCACTTGAAAAAACAGACTGGGTGATTTCGGCGCAGGATCTGGATGTCTCTTTGTTTTCCTATGAGGCTGAATCAGGATTGGTTGAATCATTCCGTGAAAGTGTATTTGGCGATGAGTTTCAGCTTGCATTTACTGCCCGGCCCGCTTCAACAGAATATGAGATGCTGGGTAACGTTGCTGCAACACCCGGTGCGATAGGATATATTGACTCCGGCCTGAAGGCTTTTGCCAAAAGCATGGGGGTAACTGTACTTGATATCCCGGAGGCTGAAAATAAAAAAATTGCCATAATTGTGAACAAAACCATTGGTATTTCCGAACTCTCGCTGCGACATGTTGTTGAAATATTTTTGGGGGATGAACGCAAATGGAACGAAGGCGGTGTGGATATCGTTCCTTATATTTATACCACAACAAATACGACTCACTCAGTATTTATTGCTTTGATGCAGGAGGGTATGTTCAAACGTTCCTGTACTCTCGTTGAAAGCGACCATGAGATGATCGAGAAAGTCGGTTCCACTCCCGGTGCAATCGGATTCATCCCCGAACACGCAATTGATTTGGCACGGCAAAACCCCAATGTAAAAATTGTTACTGTCCGGTCTGTTGCCCTGTTTGTCAATCCGGCTGTTATGGAGATAAAAGAATACCGGCAGCTGCGGCAAATTGCCGAAGCAAATGTTTCAAAACTTTTTAGTGGTGCCATTACAAATTATTCCGAAATAGACGGCATTGATCTGCCTGTTGTTCCCATCCTGTACAAAGAATCAACCCGGATGGATAACGAGCTGAGGACAATACAATTCCCCGAGGGGTGGGAACATGGTGTTGACGCCATATCCGTTGAAACAGAAGCGGAATTTGTTACGACGCTGTCAAAAACCCCCGGCGGGATAGGGTTCGGCAATTATTTTTCGCTTCACAATACACTCGTTGGACAAGTGCTTCCGGTACGGCGTCAGGAGATAACACAAAATCTTACGTTTGAGTTTTTAACAGAAGCTCCCAGCAAATCAAGCCGGGCTGGCGGAGTCTCCACAATTATCGGGAACACGATACTGCTGATTTTTATCACCCTTCTTTTTGCGGTTCCCTTCGGCATAGGCGGAGCAGTGTATCTGGTTGAATATTCACGGCAGGGCATGCTGGTAAATACCCTTAGATTTTTTACCGAAACCCTTGCGGGGATACCATCCATTATTTACGGGTTATTCGGATACATCCTTTTTCGAATCGTCTTTGGACTCCAGGAGGGAATATTGTCCGCCGGGCTCACTTTGATGATCATGATTCTGCCCACCATAATTCGTACGGCAGAGGAGGCCTTGAAGTCAGTTCCAAAGTCATATCGCTTTGAGAGTTTTGCTCTTGGCGCGACCAAATGGCAGACGATCCGCAGGGTAATCCTGCCTGCTGCATCACCCGGCATTGTCACCGGTATTATTCTGGGTGTTGGACGCGCAATCGGGGAAACAGCAGCAGTCTTGTTTACCTGCGGCTCCAGTTCGCGGTTTGTACTGGATCAGGGTGTTAATGTTGAGATGTTTACAAAATCAGCGCGGGTCCTCGCCCTGCATATCTTTTTTCTTTTCAAGGAGAGCGCGGGGAATGTACGGGCGATTCACCAGGCATACGCAACATCAGCTATTTTGATTATCGTTATCCTTGGAATTAACCTGCTGACCGCCCAGCTTTTAAAAAGAATGAATTCAATGCGGAATTAACTGGAGAACAGGAAATGAATGATACAAAGATCAGTACACAAAATTTGAATCTTTTTTACGGGGATGTACAAGCGCTTCAGGATATTTCATTTGATATGAATGAGCATTCAGTGACTGCTTTGATCGGGCCGTCGGGATGCGGAAAGTCGACCTTTTTGAGGGTGATCAACCGAATGAATGATCTGATAGATTCGGTTAAAATTACCGGTACTGTCCTTTACAATGGCAACAATATTTACGAAGGCAGTTTCGATGTCATTGCACTCCGTAAAAGCATTGGGATGGTATTCCAGAAACCCAATCCTTTTCCCATGAGTATTTATGATAATGTGGCGTACGGGCCGAGGATTCACGGAATAAGAAAAAAAGACGAGCTGGACTCGATTGTTGAAAAAAGCATCCGCCAGGCGGCTCTATGGGATGAAGTATCGGACCGGTTGAATACCCCGGCTCTGGGGCTGTCGGGCGGACAGCAGCAGCGGTTGTGTATTGCCCGCGTGCTTGCAGTGGAACCGGACGTCATCCTGATGGATGAACCCACCTCGGCACTCGATCCCATTTCTACTGCTAAAATAGAAGATTTGATCAACGAGCTGAAGCAGATGTACACAATTATTATTGTCACACATAATATGCAGCAGGCAGGCAGGATCTCGGATGTAACAGGGTTCTTTTTGAATGGAGTTCTTGTTGAAACCGGGCCGACAAAGGATATATTTTTTAACCCGAAAGAAAAAAGAACTGAGGATTATATTTCCGGCCGTTTTGGTTGATAACGTGAAAAAAGGAAGGACAAGTTTATGCGGCAAAGTTATACCGAGAAACTGGATGATTTGAAAATTGAGGTACTTCGGATGGGGGCATTGGTTGAAGACGCCATCACCAAAGCTTCCTATTCGCTTCTCAGGCAGGAGGTGTCTCTTGCCGAGGAGGTGCTCCGCAATGAAGAACATATCAATAAATATGAGACAATCATAGAAGATAAATGCGTGATTCTCGTTGCGACAGAGCAGCCTGTGGCACATGACCTGCGTTTAATTATTTCAACATTAAAATCCATACGGGATCTTGAGCGGATCGGAGATTATGCCGCACATCTTGCTTCTATAGCACGGAATTTAATCGGCGGAAATTTTCTGGAAAAATTTTCTCTGCCGCTGCACAACAATATTAAAAAAATGTTCGAGATGTGTGTCGAGATGATAAAAAAAACAATGCAGGCCTTTCGTGAGGAAGATGCGGGGATTGCACGGGAAGTCATGGAGTTTGACGAGCAGGTAGACTCATTATATCTTGATGTATTCAAGGAATTTCTTGGAGATATGAAACAGGATCCTTCATACGCACATCAGTTGAATTCATTGATTTTTGTGTCAAAATACCTGGAACGGCTGGCAGACCATGTCATCAATATTTGCGAGGAAATAATTTATATCCAGACCGGTGAACGGGTTGAAAAACAAAACTAAAATGTCCTGAACAGGCAGAGGATTTGTGTAAATGGCAAAAACAACGATACTGATTGTAGAGGATGACCAGGATATTCTCGATCTCATTTCCCACCATCTTGTAAAGGAAGGGTATACTGTCCGGACAGAAACAAACGGATCATCCGCTTTGCTGCAGATTGGTTCGCTCAATCCGGATTTGATTCTGCTTGATATCATGCTTCCGGGTATTGACGGGCTTGAAATCTGCCGGCAGGTAAAATCAAACACAGATACTGCTGATATTCCCATTATTATGGTGTCGGCAAAAGATGCGGAGGCTGATATTACCAAAGGGCTTGACCTTGGTGCGGATGATTATGTCACAAAACCGTTCAGCCCCTCCGTCCTTGCCTCGAGGGTAAAAGCAGTTTTACGCAGGAAAAAAGATCAGGTACGGGCTAAAAAAATGAAAGATGCGCCGGTAGTATTGAGTGACTTGTATATTGATCCGGGAAAACACAGCGTGAGGGTCAAGAACCGGAATGTGTCGCTGACCATGACAGAGTTTCAGATTCTGTACCTGCTTGCCAGCAACCCGGGCTGGGTATACACCCGCTACCAGATTGTCGAGGCAGTCCGCGGCGATTCCTACCATGTGACTGACCGTTCAGTGGATGTGCTTGTGTTTGGCCTTCGTAAAAAGCTGGAAGAATGCGGTGAATACATCGAGACTGTACGGGGGATCGGGTATCGCTTTAAAGAGTAAACCAGGAGCATCGGATTGAAGAGATTCACTATCATATTGTTTCCGCTGTTATGGCGCTCAATCATTTTTATTATCATAGCCTCCCTGTTCAGCCTGATGATTATTATACCAGTGGTACAGTTGGGCCGGGAGAGCCAGTTAAAAGATGATCTGCTGATACAGGCCAGGCTTGTTTCGTTTCAAATTGATAAGGCCATAGAAAACCGGGAATATGTATATGTCAACGAAATCCTTGAAAAGGTTTCCCGAACCGCCCGTGTCGGGATTACCCTGATCTCGCCAGAGAAAAGAGTGTATTTCCAGGGCGAAGCAGATGCCTTGTCTTCCGAAAACCTGATGATCCGGCAGGAGATTCAAGCTGCAATCAATAATGGAGAGGGTACGGCAAGCAGGTACAGCACAACATTTGCTTCCAATATAATATATGCGGCAATCATATTGCCCATGCAGAATCAGGAAGGTTTCAGTATCCTGCGGCTTTCTGCTCCGGTTTCGGCCAATGTATTGATGTTTTTTATCCCGCTTGGCGGGTGGCTATTGCCCGGGTTCGCAGTAATCATTCTGTTTGTTTTTTTGATTTTTTACGGGTATTCCCGAAAAATCATGCGGCCGGTTGAACGTCTTGCGTATGTAACCCGTACATTGTATCCCGATATTCCTCAGAAAGATTTAAGTTCCAAACGGTCATCAGTTTTTATGTTTCCGGAAATAAATCATGCAGTACATATCATGTATGCATTATCAAAACAATTAAAGCAAAGTGCAGACCGTTGGGTACACCGCCAATTATGGGAGACCTCAATTCTCGCGGGCATGACCGAAGGGGTACTGGCGATTGATGTGAACTTCCATATCCTGGTGATGAACCCGGCTCTTGCAGAAATGTTTCATATCACCAGGGAATTGGTCATTGGAGAGCGCGTTGAAAAAGTATTCCCCGGCATGAGCATAATCAATCTGATTGAAGAAATATTCCAGGAACGGAGAACCATTGACAGGATCCTGACGATTCTGGAAAACCATGACCGCTTTCTGCAAGTTATCGGCACACCTCTTTTTGAGGATGATAACAATTGCTATGGAGTTCTCCTGGTGATTCGTGATGTGACAAATATTCGCAGGCTTGAAACAGTCCGCAGGGAATTCGCGTCGAATGTGTCACATGAATTGAAAACTCCGCTTACTTCAATAAAAGGGTATGTGGAGACGCTGATTGATGACCCTTCTTTGGACGAAAATAAAAAACAATGGTTCCTCTCAATTGTAAAAAAACAGACAGAAAGAGTTATTGCGATTATTGAGGATTTGCTGCAGCTTTCAGGTATCGAGAAGGATATAGAGCGGAACTTGTTGAGTTTTGAAAAAACGAATTTATACATAATTATCTGTGATGCAGTTGAGGTGTGTACTGCGCACAGCAGGCAGAAAAAAATTAATATTCATGTCGATTGCCCGGAAAAAATAATGGTCCGGCTTCATCCTCACTTGTTTGAACAGGCGATGGTGAATCTGATTGACAATGCCGTCAAATACAGTAATCCTGAATCAACGGTGAATGTCTCTGTTGAAAAAAGAAAAGGCGAAATTTGTGTCCGGGTTCAGGATTTTGGATGCGGCATTCCGTCAGAGCATCTGCCGCGGCTTTTTGAACGGTTTTACCGGGTGGACAAGGCGCGGAGCCGGGATATGGGGGGAACCGGACTTGGGCTCGCGATTGTCAAACATATTATCCAGGCGCACCAGGGACGATATGCAGTTGAAAGTAATGTTGGAAAAGGGAGTACGTTTACACTCTGTCTTCCGGATACTGATGATGGGCATGCTTTGACCAATTAGCCGCTTTCCGCTACACTGCGAAACTCAACTTTTCTGAAAAACAGGGAATAATCATGATTAATTTATCCAATATCAAAATCAGCTACGGCGACAGGATTCTTTTTAAAAACGGCAATATTCTCATCAACAATAATGACCGGATAGGCCTGGTGGGGCATAATGGCTCCGGCAAGACGACTGTGTTCAGGCTCATTGCAGGGCTTGAGACTCCTGACGAAGGCGAAGTCCTTGTCGATCCCGGGCAGGTCATTGGCTATTTTCGCCAGGATGCCGGGGAGATGAGCGGCGGTACTGTGCTGGAGGAAGTTTTGTCGGGGGCCGGGCGGGTATCTGAAATTGCACACCAGCTCTCCGGGCTCGAGCACCGGATGTCTGATCCCGATGGTCCGGGCCTGAGTGACGAGGAGATGAACCACTATGGTGAACTGCAAATCGAGTTCCAGCATGTCAACGGATATGAGCTGGAGAATAACGCCGAGGCGATTCTCGAAGGTCTGGGAATCGGCAAAGACCGGATGCAGGAACCGGTGGAACACTTTTCCGGCGGATGGAAAATGCGAATCGCACTTGCCAGGATTCTGCTGATGAAACCGGATGTGCTTTTAATGGATGAACCCACCAATCATCTGGATGTAGAATCGATTGTATGGCTTGAGCAGTGGCTTGCTTCTTTCAAAGGCGCTTTGGTCATGACGAGCCATGACCGGGAGTTCATGACGCGAATTTGCAAAAAAACCGTGGAAGTGGCGCTGGGGATGATTACCACATACAGCGGAAATTACGATTTTTATCTGCGGGAAAGAGAAATACGGCGGGAACAGCTTCTCGCCTCAAAAAAACGGCAGGATGCCATGCTCGCAAAAGAGGAAGAGTTTATCGCAAAGTTTGCCGCGCGAGCATCGCATGCAGCCCAGGTGCAGTCAAGGATTAAAACGCTGGAAAAAATAGAGCGAATTGAGGTCCCGCCGGACCCGAAGGTCATGAAGTTTACTTTTGGTGATATAAAACGAAGCGGTGATATCGTTGTGGAGATGAAGGACCTGGCCAAATCATGGAAAAATACTGACGGCTCTGATCTGCGCGTATTCAGCGGAATCACTGGAACGGTGGTCCGGAAAAACCGGATTGCCGTAACCGGAATAAACGGTGCGGGAAAATCGACACTTCTGAAAGTCATTACCGGGCAGACAGACCCGAGTTCCGGTATCTGTACACTTGGCTCGAGTGTCAATATCGGTTATTTCAGCCAGTATTCATCGGATGTTTTAAAAGCGGAACACACAGTGTATGAGGAAGTTGCATCACGGATTCCGAATGCGACGATCAGTTATGTTAAGAATCTGCTGGGGGCTTTCCAGTTTCCGGGGGATGATGCGGACAAGCGAATATCTGTTTTATCCGGCGGCGAAAAAAGCCGGGTGATTCTGGCTGCGATCATCGCACAACCGGTAAACTTTCTGGTATTGGATGAGCCGACCAATCACCTGGATATTGCAAGCCGGGAAGTGCTGCTTGAGGCGCTGCAAAGTTTTGACGGGACACTGATGATCGTCAGCCATGACCGGTATTTCCTCAGGCACCTGGCCAACCGTGTCTTTCAGATTGACCACGGGATGCTGAATGTCTTTGAAGGAGATTATCACTATTATCTGGAAAAAACCGGTCATGTGTGACCGGAGCCGGTCAATTCTTGTTTCCCAATTCCAGAAGAAACCGTTCTGTTGCTGCAGAAACCGCACCACCTTTTATTACCGCGATACCAAGTTTTCGTCTTGGGAGCTGTTCTTTTGTTTTTATGTGAAACAGATTTCCTTTTTTAAGATATTCCGAGGCACTTTCTTTGAGCACATGAGCGATTCCCGCCCCGATTCGGGCAAATTCCACCAGGAGCTCCATGCTTTCAAATTCGATTGCAGAAGAAATCACGACTTTCAAAGAATCGAAAAACGCATCCAGGTTCTGGCGTGTCCGGCTTGCCTTGTGCAGGAGCAGGAGCGGATAGCCGGCCAATTCTTTGAGGGTACACAACCGATTTTCCAAAATACTGCATTTTTTTGACGCGACGAAAATATCCTCCACCTCGATAAAATCGATGATATCGAGTGCGGGATCGGCAAGCGGCAGTGAGACAATACCAAAATCGATTGTTCCTTCCTTCAATAATGCGGTAATTCCCGGAGTGGTTCTGTTTATTATTTTTATTTTGATCGCGGGATACTGTACAAGAAATTTTTGAATGTGACCCGTTAAAAAATATTTACAGATTGTGTCACTCACGCCGATGGTAATTTCCCCGGCCGAGATGTTCTGCATCTCCTCAATCTTTTTTTCGCCCAGTTTAAGAAATCGGTATCCCTGGGTTACATAATGGTACAATTCTTTCCCTTCATGCGTAAGGACAAGTTTTCTCGGCCTGCGTACAAAAAGCGGGACTCCAAGACTGTTTTCCAGATTTTTCACTGCCTGGCTCACTGCCGATTGGGTTATATGGAGGTGTTCCGCTGCTTTGGTAAAGCTCAATTCCCTGGCAGCATAATAAAATACCTTGTACCATTCAAAATCGATATTCATTAGAATTACTAATCCTGATAATAAATAACATTAATTTTACTTGTTTGCAATAATTATGTACATTAAGTCAGTTTTTATTGAGGAGGCTCTGGATATGGGAGCGGTGAAGCGGATTTTTGTTGAAAAAAAAGAACAGTATGCGGTAGAAGCGCACAGCATTCTTCATGATATCAGGGACAATCTGGAAATAAAGGGGCTTGAATCAGTTCGTGTCATTCACCGGTATGATACACAGGGGATTACCGATGAAGTTTTTGACAAGGCTGTTTCGCTTGTTTTTTCAGAACCGCCTGTCGATTCGGTATTCTCTGATTTTCCCGTACTCGCTGAAAATGAAAAGACTTTCGCTGTTGAATACCTGCCGGGCCAGTATGACCAGCGCGCCGACTCGGCGGCACAGTGTGTGCAGATTCTCACAAAGGAAGAAAAACCAAAAGTAAAAACCGCTCGCGTTCTGCTGTTTTGCGGGAACATCAATGATAAAGAGTTTGAAAAAATAAAACAATATGTTATCAACCCTGTTGAAAGCCATGAGGCATCAATGGAACTCCCCGCAACACTCGATGATAAGCTTGAGGTGCCGGGTGACGTTGAAATATTATCGGGATTTATTAAAAAATCCGCCGGTGATATCCGGAAAATGGCAGGCAGCCTGGGTCTTGCCATGAGCGGGGAAGACCTTGAGTTCTGCAGGGATTATTTCCGCGGCACCGAGAAACGGGATCCGACAATCACCGAAATTAGAATGATCGACACGTATTGGTCTGATCATTGCAGGCACACGACATTTCTTACAAAAATTGATTCGGTTGAATTCGCGGACAATGAAACCGCACAGGATATTGCTGAAACCTGGAAACGCTATCATGAGGCAAGAGATTTTGTGTATCAGGGAAAAGAGAAAGACATCTGTCTTATGGATATGGCGACCATCGGCATGAAGGAACTGAAAAAACGCGGCATCCTTGACAACCTTGATGAATCTGATGAAATAAACGCATGCAGTATTGAGGTTGATGCTGAAATAAATGGAAAAACGGAAAAGTGGCTGGTCATGTTTAAAAACGAAACCCACAATCATCCAACTGAAATAGAACCATTCGGCGGTGCGGCAACCTGTCTGGGCGGCGCGATTCGAGACCCGCTGTCAGGAAGAAGTTATGTCTATCAGGCGATGCGTGTCACCGGAGCTGCCGACCCGACCGTGAGCATTGACAACACCCTGAAAGGCAAGCTGCCGCAGAAAAAGCTCTGCACGGTTGCGGCAAAAGGGTATTCCAGTTACGGAAACCAGATTGGCCTTGCCACCGGACAGGTATCAGAAATTTATCATCCGGGGTATGTCGCCAAACGCATGGAAATTGGTGCGGTCGTCGGGGCAGCACCAAAACATCATGTAAAGCGCGAAAAACCGAATCCGGGGGATGTCATTATTCTGCTTGGAGGGCGGACCGGACGGGATGGGATTGGCGGAGCGACTGGATCATCAAAAGAACACACCGAGGAATCCATAGAGATGTGCGGTGCAGAAGTGCAGAAAGGAAACGCTCCGACGGAGCGGAAAATCCAGCGGCTGTTTCGCAATCCGAAGGTGAGCACACTTATAAAAAAATGCAATGACTTCGGCGCTGGCGGAGTCTGTGTGGCCATCGGGGAGCTCGCCGACGGGCTGGAAATCAACCTTGACAGTGTCCCCAAAAAATATGAAGGGCTCGACGGAACCGAACTCGCGATCTCGGAAAGCCAGGAGCGGATGGCAGTGATGGTGTCACCGCAGGATGCAAACACTTTTATTGCATATGCAGAGAGAGAAAATCTGGAGGCGGTGATCGCAGCCAGGGTCACTGAAATCCCACGGCTGGTAATGCATTGGCGCGGGAAAAAAATTGTCGATTTGAGCCGGGAGTTCTTGAATACGAATGGAGTTATTCAGCATACCAATGTAACCGTTGCCGGAGCCGATTCAAGGGCCATGCCGGGAACAGATGTGTTTCGAAAGTCTGCCGCAGAAGCTTTTTTGAACGGCTCTGAAAAATATCTTGCAGTTCTTTCCCGCCTGCGTCATGCAAGTCAGAAGGGACTGGGAGAGATGTTTGACAGCACCATTGGTGCGGGATCGGTTTTAATGCCGTTCGGCGGGAAAACCCAATTGACCCCCGCTGAGGGCATGGCTGCAAGGCTTCCGGTTCTGGAAGGCGATACTTCCACCGGCACGCTGATGAGCTGGGCGTTTGACCCGTATGTGAGTGTATGGAGCCCGTATCATGGTGCACAGTATGCCGTGATTCATTCTCTTTCAAAAATAGTTGCCATGGGCGGACAGTTTAAAAATATTCGGCTGTCCCTGCAGGAGTACTTCGAGAAATTGCAGAATAATCCGGAAAAATGGGGTAAGCCCATGAGTGCACTGTTGGGTGCGTTCAAAGCACAGATTAATCTGATGGTTGCCGCGATCGGCGGGAAAGACAGCATGAGCGGAACATTCGGAGACCTGGACGTTCCGCCCACACTCGTCAGCTTTGCACTCGCTCCGTACAATGTTGCCGATACTGTCTCCAATGAATTCAAAACCCCGGGAAATCAGGTTGTCTATATTGAATTGCCGACATCGAATGCATACCTGCCCGATTATTCGGGGATCAAAACCGTATATGAAAAAATACAGCAGCTGATGCAACAGAAAAAAGTTTTCTCTGCTGCAACAGTCGGCCCGCACGGTGCCGCATCGGTACTCGCTTCGATGTGCTTTGGGAACTGTGTCGGGTTTAAAGCCGGGGAAAAGTTTTCCGAGATGTTTCTTTATAGTTCAGTTCCCGGTTCTTTTATACTTGAGGTTATACCTGGTTTTGATGCAACCGCAGAGCTTTTGGAAATAACGCATGTGGTAATTGGAAATACGATTGAAACCGAGGAGTTTGTTACTCCCAATTTTTCACTTTCACTCAAAAAGATGTGCGCGGCTTGGCAGAACCCACTGGAAAATGTATTTCCGGTCAAAGCAGAGAGCGGAAACAATCAACCGATTAAACCGTTGTATACCAACGGGCCGGTGATAATAAAAAAAACAGACAAAGCGGGACCCCCACGGGTTTGCATTCCTGTTTTTCCGGGAACCAACTGTGAATACGATTCTGCGCGGGCATTCGAAAGAGCCGGAGCGTGTGCAGAGGTGGTGGTGATAAAAAATCTTAATTCCGGTATGATTGCCGAATCTGTTGCGGCGGTGGCTGAGACAATTCGCAAATCACAAATCATCATGATTCCCGGAGGATTCAGTGCCGGTGATGAACCCGAAGGTTCGGGGAAATTTATTGCTGCCTTTTTCCGGAATTCCGAGATAACCGATGCGGTGCATGATCTTCTTGAAAACCGGGACGGGTTGATGCTGGGAATTTGTAACGGGTTCCAGGCGCTGGTGAAACTGGGACTCCTTCCTTATGGAAAGATAACCGCAACCACGGAAGACAGCCCGACGCTGACGTTTAATTCCATTGGCCGGCATGTGTCCTGTATGGTCAGAACAAAGGTTGTTTCAAATCTTTCACCGTGGCTGTCTTTGACAAAACCGGGAGATATTCATACGATTCCGGTGTCACATGGGGAAGGAAGATTTGTCGCAGACACAGCGCATTTTAACGAGTTGATAAAAAAAGGTCAGATCGCCTTTCAGTATGTGGATTATAACGGTGAAGCATCAAACGACATCAGATTCAATCCAAATGGATCAATCAACGCGGTGGAAGGGATTACCAGCCCCGATGGACGCGTACTGGGCAAAATGGGACATTCAGAGCGTATCGGTACACACGTATGTATTAATGTGCCCGGAGAGAAGGACCAGAAAATATTTGAAGCGGGAACCCGGTACTTTTTATAAGTTTGACAGCTTTATCGCTGCATTAAAAAGCATGTAATTGGGGAGACGTTCAGATACATATTCCGCTGAAACGAACTGCATGGATAATCCAATAAAAAAACAAAGTATCTCAATATACCTGTATTTACCGGAAGAATAACTTTTAATTTTCAGGTTATATAGAGAAATGCCATCATGGAAAAAAAGTTTTTATTTGAGGGTGTCCAGCCGCTGTGTAAAAATGATGGGGAGTAGATCAAGCGCACACCGCAACTGATATGCGGTGTAATTTCAACACCAAACCCTGTAAATAACCCGCCTCCCATGATAAATGTCTGCATGGAAATACTTTGAATGCCTGAATATCCCATTCCACCTTCGAAGTAGAGTGAAGGTGTGGAAGGGAATGTATAATATCTGATACCGGGACCGACAAAAATTTGGCTTTCAAAAAACAAGGCGATCGGGATAAACGGTGTCAGCAATACTCTGAGAGTTTCATTTTCTGGATCCTCATACACCCATTTGGAAAAATCAACAATCGTGGAAAATGTCATGAAATTCACATGTGTGAATAAAAACAGAGACAGGTGTTCGTTGATGTGAACGCCGATTCGACTCTCAATACCGAAAGTAAAATTAGCTGGAATTTCCGCAACGTCATTATCAAATGAGAAAAGTCCCGCGCCCAAACCGAAATCAGAAAATAAACCTTTTCGGACAGGAATCTCGGCCTCTGATGTTGTGTTTTCTGCATGAAGACAGGCGGGTAAAATGAGCATCAAGACAAGAAAGGAAAAAAAATAAATTATTTTTCCTTTACAGAAATGTTGCACAGCGAGAAGTATTTTACATTCCATAAAAATCCATCCTGAATAAAAAGGATAAGTATTCTTTTATCACTATTATTATGATAGTCTTTTTAGTAGTATTTATCCAGAAATTCGGTCTACCATTGCAGCAGATACACATCCTCTTTTTGTTTTTTCAGCCGGATTTTTTTCTTTAATGCCTTTCCGGCAATATACCCGTGGTATAAAACAATGCCGAAATCTATGTAACTCCAGACTGCATGGCCGGGAAGTTTTTCAACCAGGATAGATTTCTTGTCCATAACCGTGAACCGCCACGGCTGTTTGTTCACTGCCGAGGGGGCAAGCCGCATTGCATCAATAATGCGGTTCTGTTCCATGGTGGGAAGCAGACTGTCCTTTGCAAGCAGGGTTTCTCTGTCTTTTCGGCTGTTGCTGCCGATGAACAACCTTTTTGCAGAAGACAGTATTCCTGCTTTTGTTCCCTTTCCAAGCACAATGACTGCCGGGGCATCCTGGACGACCGCTTTTCCTGAAGCCATCCAGCAGGTGGCGAGTTCTATTTCGGTGAGGCCTAACAGGATCGACTCGCCCTGAAAACCATATTCGATAAGTTTTTTATTGGACAGTTTTTTTACCATAGAGTAAATTCTCCCGCTTCCAATGGGGGAGGATGATTCAAACTGCCAGTCGAGTTTGATACTTTTGTCCAGGACCGGAGCGGTTCGGATAATTTTTTGAATGGCCTTTTGCTGTTTTCTATCAAGGGGAAACAAGGTAAAGTCTCTGGCGGAATAGCGCCGTCGAATTGCTTGAAAGATATCGTTCATTGAAAATTCCTTTTTTATCGGGATAATTTTAAATATACCTGTATTTTTTTGCAATGGACAGCGGTCTTTTATTGCTCACTGTATGGTTTTTTGAACACAGGAGACAATAAATACAATTGACAAAACATGTTTCCATGAATACAATCCCTTTTTACACAAAAAACAGATATATAACGGTGTTTTTGTGTTGATTTCTGGAGCAGTTAAAAATAATTCAGTTTCGATTATCGCTTTTTTTATTTCTATGGATTGTTGAAACGTCTTTTTAAGCATAATTGTGGAGCATGGACAATATATTTTCCCGGAGCAGGATATGAATAAATACAGAACACATACGTGCGGAGAGCTGCGCAAAGACCATATTGGCAAGGAAGTCACGATTGCGGGTTGGGTGAACAATAAACGCGACCATGGGGGAGTGCTGTTTGTTGATCTGCGCGATCATTATGGATTGACGCAGGTGGTGATACGGCCCGAATCGGGCATTCTTGATTCTGTTTCTGCATTACGGAAAGAGACAGTTGTCCAGTTTGAAGGTTTTGTGGAAATGCGCGATGAAGAAACCAAAAACCTCAAGATTCCAACTGGAGAAATAGACCTCGCTGCACGGAGATTCGAAGTGCTGGGAGAATGTGAGTCCCTGCCTTTCAGTATTTTTCCGGAAGAAGAAGCACCGGAGGAGACCCGTTTATCATACCGGTACCTGGATCTCCGGAAAAGCAAGCTGCATGAAAACATCGTTCTCCGTTCCAAGGTAATTTCGAGTATACGAAAACATATGGAACAACTGGGATTTCATGAATATCAGACCCCCATTCTGACTGCTTCAAGCCCGGAGGGTGCGCGGGATTACCTGGTACCGTCGCGGCTGCATCCGGGAAAATTTTATGCGTTGCCGCAGGCGCCGCAATTGTACAAACAGCTTTTGATGGTCGCAGGTTTTGACCGCTACTTTCAGATTGCACCCTGTTTTCGTGATGAGGATGCGCGCGCAACCCGCTCACCCGGCGAGTTTTACCAGCTGGACCTTGAAATGTCGTTCGTCACGCAGGATGATGTCTTTGCAGTGATCGAATATCTTTTCCCCAAAATATTTTCCGAATTTTCCAACGCAACATTAACCAAAACACCCTTTCCGCGCATTCCATATAAAGAGGCGATGCTGAAATACGGATCGGACAAACCCGATTTGCGCAATCCAATAGAAATCTATGATGTCACCGATATTTTCAAAGCATCGGAGTTCCAGGCCTTTAAAAAGATTGTTGATAAAGGCGGGATTGTCCGCGCGATGACTGCAAAAGGCATTGCCTCCCAGCCAAAGAGTTTTTTTGAGAACATGCTTGCGTTCGCGCAGTCGATCGGCTCCCAGGGGCTGGCTTATCTTGTTTTTAATGAAACTGAGGTCAAGGGGCCGGTCGCAAAAGTGCTCCCGGCACAAGAAATGGAACTGCTTAAAAAAGCAGGAGGAATAGAAACCGGCGACGTCATGTTTTTTGTGGCCAACAAAGAACGCGAGACCGTGCGTATTGCCGGTGAAATCAGGACAAAACTCGGCGAAGAATTGCATCTTCTTGATGCAAATGTGTTTCAATTTTGCTGGATCACCGATTATCCAATGTTTGAACTCGATGAAACGGGAAAAAAGATCATGTTTTCCCACAACCCGTTTTCCATGCCGCAGGGCGGAATGGATGCATTGCTGAATGAGGATCCTCTGACCATTCTGGCGTATCAGTACGATATTGTGTGTAACGGCATCGAGCTGTCCAGTGGTGCGATAAGAAATCACCAGCCGGAGATCATGTACAAGGCGTTTGAAATTGCGGGATACAGCAAAGAGGAAGTCGACAGCAAGTTCAGCGCACTCATCAAGGCTTTCCACTATGGTGCTCCCCCGCACGGCGGCATTGCACCGGGGATTGACCGGATGATCATGCTGTTGGCGGGTGAGGATAATATACGTGAAGTAATTGCCTTCCCCATGAACCAGAAAGCCCAGGAACCCATGATCAATACCCCGCGGGAAGTCTCAAAAGAGCAGCTGCGGGAACTGCATATTAAAACAGCGGAACCGGCTGTCAAAAAAAAGGATGAACAGTAAATAACTATCCGGCACATTGTCAAAGACTCTGTGCCGGTTTTTTTATGGTGCAGAGACTTTAGTAATCACCAGACGCTTTGCATTCCCGATGGTTTGCAGAAGCATGAGTGTTGTGCCGTTTTCCGACATAAATACATTGTTGTTTGATACAATATCGATTCGTGCTTTTGGATCGGGGACCGGCAAATACCCGGGTTTTTTCCCCAGGTCATACCATACCCAGCGCGACCCTGATTTATAAAAAATGAAATTACCGTCATAACTGGCGAACCGCCCGTCCGCGTAGCTGGGGATGGAATCTGATCCTGTCTGTGCAGTCCCGAATTTCAGGACACTTCCGCTTTTCCAGTTGTATGCCAAAATGGGGCCGCGTTCTTTCGGATACAGAAACACGTACGTCCCGTCGTTTGTTCCCATGATGACCGGGCCGCCGCGGAAGTACGTACTGTTTACCCCTGTCATGGCTTCATTTGTAACCGGATAATGGCTGAATTTCTGCACCCATTGGCCTGTATATAAATATGAATACATTCCTTTGCCGCCGGGGCCTGCGCCTTTATAACTGAAACTTTTCCCGCTTGCATTGGTTGTTATTCCCGCAAACGGATAATACTGCTCCCCGCTGGCTGCACTGGAATGAAAGGTCATTTTATTTGTTTTGATATCAATTTCTATGACCGCAACGCGAATGGGGTAGGAGCGCTGATATTCATTATCGCTTTTTTTATGGAAGGGGACTGTTACCCACAACAGTGAACCATCGGCATTCATATCCATGCCTGATACTCCCCGCGCCCCGTCGATCTGACTGTCCTGTTTCTTCAGAAAATCCTTCAGGTCGTACAGTTTTGCCGGACTCCGGCCGTCAGTTTGTTTTACGATAACCGCCGCTCCCCAGGGATCAACAAAGGTCTTGTCATTTCCTGCCAGGAACGCCTGAAACGCAGCCACAGACCCGTTTCTGGACAGCCTTACCTGGCCTTCGGAGGCAAACCATCTGTTTTTTCCTGAAAGGATTTCACCATTCCGCCAGAACACAACCAGCTTTCCGGTGGTAATGCTGTATGCTTTCCCTTCACCGGCGGCGGTAAAGTTGGCCTGCATATTGACCGCCACACTGCCGTCATAGCTGAGTGCGCAGGTGGGGTGATTTGAATCCCCTTCCTTGTAAAAGGTTGCAGGGAGTTCTGTATAACTGAGTAAATTTACTTTTGGTATATTTTGCGCGCACGCAATTTCCGCTGCAAATAAAATACACAGAAAAATTATAATAGGCCGTTTCATGAGTCCCTCCTGTATTATCAGCATAAAACAAACTCAGTGAAAAAAGCCAATGAATTTAAGGAGGGCTGTCAGGGAAAAAAAATTCAATCGACTTGACGAGTGACGGCGGCTGATGATAGAACCAGTGAAACATGGGGGAAATAGCATGAATGGCATTACTGTGGGCATAATTTTCATTATTGTTACTGTGGTTGTTGCAATTATACGGATTTCAGGCAGAAAAAAGGCAATCGTTACTGCTTCCGGAACAATGGTCATGAAATACCCGGTGCTGGTTGCGATATTCGGGTATATCGGGATTGGCTTTGGTTTGGCAGCAGGTATTATTGCGTATTCAAATATTATTCCTGTTACAGGAACCGAAGCTGTCCCGTTCCTGGTTCTTGGATTTGTACTGATGGGACTGCCGCATGTGATTCTGCAGGCAAATGTACGCGTAATTGTTGATGAAGAAACAATTCGATACTCGGGATTTTTGCGAAAAAACCGTGAAGTACGCTGGGAAAAAATTCTTGAAGTAAGGTTCAGTTTCACTTCCGAACTGGTACTTTATTCGGATACAACAAAAATTAAAATTAATTCGATCATGAAAGGATATGCAGCTTTTATTGACCGGCTCAAACAAAAGTGCGTGCCCGCTCTCTGGGAAGATGCGGTGAAAAAAAGCGACCGGGTAACCGGTATTTGACCGGGACCAGGAGAATTGGTGGAACCAACATGAACCTTGCCGCCTGCCGGCCGTGAACATGCCTGGAAGGTTTTATCGCGATGCCAAACGTGTTATTTTTTGGATTCCTGGATGAGCTTCATGAATGTATCCAGGCCGGGCAAGGGCCCCTGCGGTGTCAGCCGGAACGTGTTCCCTGCGGCTGTATATTGTGGTGTATTCATTGCGTCGACCAAAGGGGTGTAGAAATGGGAATACATCCCCTGGGATACAGCCCCAAACTGATACCTGAGGGATTCTGTTTTTTTTCCATTCATGGTAGTAATTCCCTCCCCGACAGTTATCTTGATCCCGTAATTGACAAGCAATTCCGGCAGTTCTTTGCCCAGACGCAGAAACAGTTTATTGACAAGGCCGGTGAAGCGGTCGTCTATTACCGTAAACGCATTGCGCATGAGCCGGTCCTCCATAATTGAAGCATATATTTTTGGTTCAAACTTTTCTGCATACAGGATATAGGTCAATATCCAGTAACGGAATTCCGCCCAGGCAAAGTAATGACCCAAAACTTCTCCTGTCCAGTCAAGCCAGGTTTTTGCACTTTGAGGGTTTATGGTTTTGTAGTATTCAAACAAATCAAAGATGACCTTGTTTGACCAGTAATAGGAATTATATTCATCCAGCAATCCGGAAATGCCGCTTTGCTGACAGCTGTGATGGGACTCTTTATTAATGTAGGTTTTATACCGGAATGTTCTCAATTCTTCCGGGATCAGGATTTCCAGTTTCCCCGCCCCAAAAGCGGGATATTGAAGATGAGTCAGGGAGCGCCTGGGCGCGTAAATTGTGTTGTTCCTGTCAAGATAAAAGGCGTCCAGATACAGTATGAAACTTCTTGTTCCGTCGCTGGAGTAGACGGACATCTCCCTTTCACTGCGAACTTTCCTGCTTAAAAGGTAAAGGGCACTCGTGTTGGTAAATTCATGGTTTTCCTCATGGACTGCGGTTGAAATGTCTTTCACCTGTTCAAAAAAAGATTTATCTGTCTGTATCCAGCGTTTTAATCCACTCCCGTCTAATATTGTTTCTGTTGTTTTCCCGTCAGAACCTGTGGTCGTCCTTGTTCCCGAACTACTTGTTTTTGTAGAGGTAAAAGAAGTTCCAATTTTTATTGTATCTGGAAGTTCCTCCGTCCTTCTTGCCAAAAAATATGCATCAGGTGAGTATTCCAAAAGTAAAGCCCAAATCGGATCTGAAGGTTTTTCCGGCTTGTCCGGAAATTTTTCATGTTCTATGAGTTTTACGAGATACTCGGCGTTTGCCTGCTTGACAGGCGCCCCGTCAGGCCTGAAATTTTCCCCGGTGCAGAAACAGGAATAAAAAAAGAGAAAAATACCCAGGCATAACAATACTGTAACCTGGCGTTTGTTTTGTGTGATCATACTCATGTTGTCTCCCTGTGATGGCAGTATAATGATACCAAATTCAGATTGCAAGGAAATTATCGCATGCGAGGAAACGATCAAATTTATTTAAGGATTATCGTGCTGTATTTTTTGCTTTCAATTTTATTACACTGATCTGCGGGCGGGCAAAAAATCTGACCGGCGTGGTGATTGTACCAATCCCATTGGTTATAAAGACATCACAGCGGGGGCCTTTGACCAGTCCGCTCCGGTATTTCTGCTCGGTTGTTGTGGGCAGGATCGGTGCAAAGAGCCCGAAAAAAGTCACCTGTCCTCCGTGTGTATGTCCACTGAGCATGAGATCAATCTGTGACGTCGGCAGCATTTCGGCATAGTCGGGATTATGGGAAAGCAGGACAACAAAATCATCGTCGTAGACATCAGAAACCGTGGATTTTGTGTTCTGCAAATCTGTCAAAAGGTCACCGACACCGCCGAGCTTTATCCGCTCACCTTTATAACTGATCCACACTGATGTATTGTCAAGTACCTGAATATTGTTTTTCAGCATCACTTTTCGTGTGAGTTCCGCACTGCCGTAATGGTCATGATTGCCGAGTACTCCGTAAACTCCGCTGCGGGCTTTTATATTCCCGAGTACTTCAAAACACCAGGGAATGGTTTCTGTATCGCCATTTGTGTAATCGCCCCCCAACACAACCAGGTCGGCTGTGAGTTTGTTGATGATATGGACTGTTTCTTCAAGACGTGTTTTGGAAAAATATTTTCCTGCATGAAAATCAGAAATAAATGCAATGGTATATCCGTCGAATGAAGCAGGGATATCCTTGTGAGGATATTCAATACTGTCGGTCGAGATCCAGTGCGGTTCGATGAAGCTGTACAATAACAGCGAAAACAAAAAAACAGCAAACAACAGCAGCTTCTGCTTTTTCATTGCTGTTCCTGCTCTTTGAAAAAACCGTTTCAACAAATTATTCTTTTTCATCCGACAAATATATATAATTATATCGGCATAAATGTGCTGAAAAAGGGGAAAGATTGTGGCAGTAAAAAGGTCAACTGCGCAGGATGATTCCGCTGCCGATCACCAGTTCATCGTTGTAAAATACAGCGGACTGGCCGGGAGTTATCTGTGCTGCGCTTGTCAATGAAACAGAGTACCAGCCTGTTCCCGCAGGTTTGATTGCCGCGGGGATATCTTTTGACTGATACCTCACTTTAATCCGGCATTCAATTTCGGTTTCAGGAGGGGGTATAAACCAGTTAAGCTGCCCGACCGAAAAGACCGTATGTTCGAGTTCAGACTGTTTTCCCACGATTACTTCATTGCTTTGCGGATTCAGTCTTGTCACATACCAGGGGCCGCTGCCCAGGCCCAGGCCCTTGCGCTGGCCGACGGTGTAATGAATATATCCATGATGCTTTCCAATAATATTTCCATCAGTATCCACGATGTTCCCCGGGGAATCCAGTGCAATTTCCTTTCGGGATTCCTGGACAAAAGCAGCGTAGTCATCATTGACAAAACAGGCATCCTGGCTTTCTTTTATTTCTCCATAGGTGAAATTGTGTCTTTTGGCAATTTCCACCACTTCACTTTTTAAATATGTTCCCAGTGGAAAGACCAGGAAGGGAAGCAATTCTTTTGGCACGCGGGAAAGCATGTAGGTCTGATCCTTTTTTGGATCGCGGGCTTTTTTAAGAAAATATCCTTCATTGGTTTTTTCGATTTGCGCGTAATGGCCGGTTGCAAAATAGAAGGGTTCATCGGGCTTTAACAGACTGTCTGCAACCAGCTGTTCTTTCATCTGTGTATAAAAGCGGGTAAACCGGATGCGCTCATTACACCGGATACAGGGATTGGGTGTCATGCCGTCAATGTAGGTGTCGATAAAATCATCAACCACGTTTTGGGTGAACGCATCTTGCAGGTCAATCATGTAATAGGGGATGGACAGATGCCGGGCAAGAAATTTCGCGCGCTTGAACACGGGAATTGAGCAGCACCGTGAATCGGGCCAGATATAATGTGTCGCTCCCACAAGCCGGGGGTATTGCTCCCGCAGAAGAATGGCAGCGACCGTGGAGTCAACGCCGCCGCTTAATGCAACCGCAAGGAGCTTGTCTGAGGTTTGTCCTGCCATGACGAGAATATACTATCCGGATGCCGTGTGTGGCAATCGGGCTAAATAAAAACAGGAAAATCAGGGAGAATAATTCGCAGGGTATTTGTCCCCCATCTGGTGCGGAGATATGGAGTATGTGGACGTTTCCACGAAGTGGAAACTCCGGACATTAGCCCGCCAGGGCTAATGTCATTTCCTCAATAAGCCGCGGACGTGGAAACACCGGCCGCCGGCCATTGCGCCACACTCAAGAAATTGACTCCTCTTCATTATTTCGTCCTGGATGCGAAAGCGGGACAGGTCTGTGCCTCTTTGCATTATTTACGCCAAATTTCATTGCAATGGCACATGGGATGGGATAAAATGAGGATGTAGGGGGAGAATATGGGGAAAATCGCCGCTGTTCTGATCGTAATGTTCGCCTTTTTCGTCGCTGCACCGCTTTCCGTGTCCGCGCAAGAGGTGGTCATTATGACGGAGATAACAATGTTAAGAGTAAACTCTATTATTGAAAAATATGGTTGTGTGGAAAAAGGCGTTTATAACAGGAAGGCTGATGTAGTCGTTGACGTCGAATTTGAAGATACTGAAAAAGTTTATGCAATTGAAGGAGACGAGAAGGTATTGGATACTCCTGAAGAATTTGTGACAGCAGCGTGGTTTGCGAAAGTAACAATAAAGGATGTTAAGGCGGCGGAAGAGATATCAAAGGAGTTGCCGCAGGGGAAAGAAGGGGCGTTGAAGTTATGCGCGATGTGGACGAAGAAGTGGACTGAGGCACATTTTATTGAATTTAAATCTGAGGAAGCACGGAAAGCCCAGAAAGAAAGCTATCTCAAAATTATTGATACTATCGCCAAGAAAAACGGTATTTCTCCCGCTGAAATTAATAAATACTTCGCCGAGGCGATGAAGGGCGAGATCGACCGGGTGGTTGATGAAGCGTACAGTACGGTGGAGTTTAAACTTCAAAACTTTAAAGACGAAATAAATGTAGTAAAAATTATCCGACTAAAAAATGGAACTTATGATATATATGCTAGAAATGGTGGGGATTTTAAAAAACTCGGCAATGTTAGCGATGTAGAGAAGGATTTAAGTCAGTTTACAGCTATCGGTTTTACTCCCGCTCAAGCCGCCGAGTGCAAAGAAGCCGCTGGACCACTGCGCATTATCTGGTCGATCGCCGACCTGGCCCCAATCGTAAATGCTAAAAAACTCCTTTATGCTTTTTATCAAAAACCCTCCCCCGAAAGCTATATCGCCCTTGCTTATGGTCTTGCTTCTTTTAAAATATTTAGAATGGAAAATATCGAGCTTAATGATTTTCAAAGAAGATGTCTTGGTATAACTATAACCCAGCTTAGCGGAGGCCTAGCCAAAAGTCTGGCGCCCGTTGTTGATGATATCGTTGATACATATTTAAAAGACAAATCTAAAGTAAATTTAGTACTCCTTACCGACATCAAAGGCCAACTTGTACTAAACTCCTCCGGCGGCCCAGTCAATCAGGTAAAATACTAGAATCCAAAAAAGGAGAAAGCAAAAAAGCGGCGGCGGGAAGGGGAGAGGAATAACATGCCAACAATCTCAATGTTTTTCGGAATTATTATCCGGATGTACTACTCACCCAAAGAACATAATCCACCCCATTTTCATGTTTATTATCAAAACAATTTGAAAGGGATTTTATGTACAAGTCTGTAAAAAAAGTTTATCCGCTGGAAGATTACAAAGTTAGAATTATTTTCAGCGGCAGGGAAGAAAAAATAATTGATTTGAAGCCTTTCTTAAAGCGCGGAAAATATAAAGAGCTTCTAGACAAAAAGCTCTTTGCTACTGTCCATGTCGCTTTTGATACTATCGAATGGGATAATAAGCTCGATTTAGATCCTGAATTTTTATATAATTGCAGCAGTAATTGAAGTGCAGACCGCTGCCGGCGGGAGAAGGGGATAGGAAAGGGGAAGTATGACAACCAAAGAAGAAGTAAAAAAAATGCTCGATAATCTGCCGGACAATGTCTCGGTGGAAGATATTATGTATGAGCTATACTTCAAGCAGAAAGTTGACCGGGGATTAAAGGATTACGCGGCAGGAAATTATGTTTCCCATGAAGATATCTTAAAAGAAGCCCATCAATGGCTAAAGCAAAAATAATCTGGTCTCAGGAAGCCAGAGAAGATTTTCTAAATATAAAAAACTATAAAGTACTAAATACTGAGCTACTGCTAATCGCCGCTGTTCTGATCGTAATGTTCGCCTTTTTCGTCGCTGCACTGCTTTCCGTGTCCGCGCAAGAGGTGGTGCAGGATTCTGGTGGTTATAACAATTCCTGTCATTTTGCAATAAAGGCCGCATAAATGCTGCCATAGATCGCAAAGAGGACAAGCCCTGGTTTTGTTTTTTTGGAGTTGATTTGTCCTCACCCCTGTCTGTCGATGGTCCGTGGCTTATGATGCCTCTTTCACGGGAATGGGCAATAAAATGACATCCCGGCACGACTGTTAATTTAAATGTAGAAAAAGCGATTTTTATGCTTTCAGATTGAAACCTCGCATGATTTGTGATACATTCTCACTGAGATTAAACCCATTCAAGGGGGAGCAATGAGAAAAAACCTATGGCGTTATATTACCCATTCCGTACTTTTATTTATCATACCCTTTAGCTGTGTTATTCCGGCGGATGACCCGGATCCTTTGGCTATCACTTTTTTGCCTGCCGCGGGCAGTTTTCAGGTGACGCCGGAAATATCGATCACGACCGGGGACGCAACGGCGGAAATCCGGTTCACCAGGGACGGGAGTGATCCGGTGACCAGCGCCACTGCAGAGACATACACCGCGCCTTTCCTTTTTAATGGAACGCTCCGTGCATATGCAAGCGCAGCTGCAAAAAATGGACCGGAACGGGAGGGTCTTTTCAGCGTCACCGGGACAATTTCACTTCCCAAAACCGGACAGACAAATTCAATAGCAACAGGAGATGACGGTGACCTGGAAATGGGAACGGACTTTCCCTATCCCCGGTTTACGATACATTCGAACGGAACCCTCACCGACAACCTGACCGGGCTCATGTGGGAGCAGACCCCTGTCAGCACCACATATAATTGGGTCAACGCATTTGAGACAAGGATTGCGGACCTCAACACCGCTGAGCTTGGAGGATATTCAGACTGGCGCCTCCCCAACAGAAATGAATTCCGGAGCCTGATGAATTATGGTTTGCCCGGAGGTTACCTGGAATTTTCAGGCTGGCTGGCGGGCCAAGGTTTTTATAATCTGGATGCAGTGGAGTTCTGGACATCCAGCACCTTTTATGAAGATGCAAACTATGCCTGGGTCGTTCATTTAATGGGTGGTCATGTCCTCAGTGGCCAGAAAACAAGCGCACGCCGGGTGCTTGCAGTCAGAGGAACGACCACCGGTCCGGCAAGTGTCCCTGTAACCGGGCAGAGCCTGGTTTTTCACCTTGGCGATGACGACAGGGCGCTTGCGGCGGGTATCCCGTGGCCCTCCCCCCGTTTTAATGACAATGGCAACGGCACCGTGACAGACAACCTGACGGGCTTGATGTGGTTGAAAACCCCCGGGACCACCGGCTATTCATGGTCTGCCGCGTGCTCCACGGGCCTTGCGGCATTCAACACGGCACTGGTGGGGGGGTATTCGGACTGGCGCATGCCCAATGTGAATGAGTTGGCGAGCATTGTCAACCACGGTTCCGGTGCCGGAACTGTGGCGGATTGGCTGAATCTGAATGGATTTTCAGAGGTCCCCGCCTCCATTTACTGGACCTCGACATGCTATGCCGGGGATGTGGTTCCAAGCCAGTACTGGTTTGTTTCCATGGGACAGGGCCCTGTGAATGTCTCCTCAGGTACATTATCGTTTAGAATGTGGGCTGTACGGGCAGGGCAATAAGCTTGTCAAGTGGCCAGATACCCGTCTCGAGGGGTATAAGGAAGGCTGGAAATCAGGAAGAAGAAGTTATAAAAAACTCGGGAAAAGGGCAGCCAAGCCATCCCCATGAAATTGTAATAATCATAAATGCGTATTTGGTGGTGAAAGTTCCAATAACGATTTCAAAAGAATGCAGGGATGTATCAGAATACACAAAAATGTTCCTGGAACATGGCGTAACCGGGATGTTTTCCCTCTTCATTTTCCTCCAAGTGTCGAAGTAAATTCTTCGAATGCCATAAACCGAAGAAATGAGTTTTCATATGTGTCATAGAAAACCTGGTCTATATTTTTTAAATCCTTTTCTTCATAATAATATCCCTGAATTGACTGTTTGAGAACAATCGTGCTGGCGAAACCGTCATGAATCTGCCATTCCACATCCATGGTCATTTCGGTTATCGGCCGATTTCCAATTTCGCAAAAATTTGCTATGCAGGTAATCCCCCTGGCCCAGACATTTGTGATATGCACATCCTTGATAATTGCACCGATCTGGAATCTGGCTTTTTCCGCGCTTGAGGAACCAAACAGATCATCTGTTTCTTCGAATACATTATAACCATAATTCCGTAATTGTTTTTTGACAATTTCAATATATTGATCTTCTGCTTCTATAGTCGGGCTTTTCCATTCAAGTACAGATCTGTTTCCGAACTGATCTGCAAGATAGCCGATCCTTTTTCCTGTGGCTATTCTGAAAATTACCTTTCGTACAGAAATTATCTCGAATGTTTCAGCCATTTTTACTTTGGGCATTTTTTTTCTCTCAGCAGGAGTTTCACCAAATAGCACTCCAGCAGATACAAACATAAAAATAAACATGATTATCCATGATGCACATTTAAAACGGACAGAAAAGATTGAAGTACTTTTTCATGACAAAGTTGGAACAATACTTTTATGCATTATTAAACAATATTAAAAATAGTGTCGAGGGTAATTGAGATTCACCACAAAAAGCCTCTCCAGGGTAATCGAGATTCATCACTGATTTTGCGTCAGGGTAATCGAGATTCACCACTTCAGGCCAAAAAAAAATTATTTGCCGCAGCTGTTAAAGAGCCGGCAGCACGGTTTTGCTGCAGCAGGTACAGGATCTGCTGAAAGAATATACTGTTGTACGGATGTCGCGGCTTGCACTGTATACCTGGGAAGCGCATCTTTTAAAGAAAAAGACTGATTTGCACGTTCTGCTTTTGTAAACTTTAATCCAGTATTCGTAATTTTCGTGTATTTCGCAGTTTATTTTTCTGAGGATACTTCTTGACGTGCTGTTATACAGTTGTTATACTTGTTATACGAGGGTAACAAAATGATAGCGATACGTCTTGATCCTGAAACAGAAAAGAAACTCGCCAAACTTTCACAAGAGACTGGCAGGAGCAAGAGTTATTACGTAAAACAGGCCATAGATAATTTTCTTGAGGAACGCGCTGATTATCTGCTTGCACTTGCCGTTCTTGAGCGTGAAGAGCCGCGGAAATCAATAGCAGAGGTGAGAAAAGAGCTTGGCCTGGAGGATTGAGTTTTCAGCAACTGCCATCAAGCAATTGAAAAAAATCGATAAAAAGCAGCAAAAAGAAATTCTTGATTATCTCGATTTTGATGTTTCACCCTTAATTGACCCAAGAAGCCGGGGAAAGGCTCTTTCCGGTGACCTGAAGAATCTGTGGAGATACAGGGTAGGTGACTACCGGGTAATTTGTCAGATTCTTGATGCAGACTTGATTGTCTTTGCGATTGCGATAGGGCACAGAAAAAATATCTATAAAAAGTAAGAAACAATACCATCAAATGATGGAAGCCATTTCGTGTATTACGTAGTCAATAAAACTACTTCTCTTCGCGGTCTTTTTTTAAAAAATATTGTTATTACGGTTAAAACGAAATATCCTGTGATGAAATAACATTGATGCACTGCAGGATATCGGCGGCAAGCTGCTCCAGTCCCAGAATATTTTTCTCCCGCTCATCCGGGGTCAGAACGGTATCTTTCGCGGCCTCGGCATACCGGACGAAAATATTTTTCATTCCGGGCATCAAAACAGTGTTGTACCAGTCGGCGAATGTTTTCGGCAGCGGCTGTTTGAGTAAGGGAAGAACCCCTTTTCCTTCCCATGTTTTTGTATCCAGCCGGACCACACAGGCAGCGTTTGCCAGAACATTAACCGGTTCTTCACCTTCATTTGTGTATTTGGCAAGATAATCGCGGAAAACAAAGATACCACCCAGCAGATTTTCCAAAAGCAGAATAAGATTTGCCTTTTCCTGTCCAATCAGCTCATTATCGGTGGTAAGGTATTGGGTGTAATTCTTTCCAATTAATTTAAAATGCTGGATAGCTTTGTTCATCCAGCCGCCAAGGTCGTCGATATTGCGGAGTTCCGGCGGAATAATCCCTCCGCCGGACCATCTGTTGTGTGCCAGAAAAACCAGTTTGTTTGCCATGTATTACTCTTTATTCCGGACTCTTTTGGAGTCGATGTATGCTTTAATTGCCTTGTCGTCTATATAGCCGAGTTCAATCGCGATGATTCCGAACAGCTTGCTTGGGTCCTGTGCCTGTATTGTAAGGATTTCATCCACTTGCTGCTGGGTGAGGGCTTCAATCCTTACCAGAAATTCTCCAATTTTCTCGGAGATTTGAGTCTCTGCCATAATAACAACCTCGCTTTTATTATTAACTATATACAGATACCCGTGATAATCAAGAAGTGAGAGGGAAATATTTAAATAAAACTGACAGGAAAAAATATATTCTCACAGCACCATGCTGAGCTGTTTTATTCATTCATCTTTCCCAAAAGGCGCGCCTTGTCAGGAATGCTGACTTCTTTCAGCTCCTCTGCTTTTTGATGAGTAAACTCCGTATAATCAGACAATCTGCATGCCTTTTGATGGTAATTACATTAGCCCGGTCGGGCGAATGCCCGGAGTTTTCACTTAATAAAAACGTCCATGACGTAGATTGTGGGTAATAAAAACAAAGCTGGTGAAATATTGTTCTCTGCCGCGGGAATGCCCCTTTTTCGGAGCCTGCCATACCCCATCACCCTTTCTGTTTCAAGTATAGCACAAAAAATCGGCTTTTCAACCGGAAAATCCTGAATTACAACCAGCCAAGAACATACCTATCCCATTGTGCTTTGTGATTTTATCGAGAAGATGTTTTTATGAGTAATACAGCTATCCCGGCGGCCCACGACCCTTCTTGTTCATACAGTGGATGATATCCTGGATGGCTTCGTGAAATTCACGTATCCGGATATTTATACATCATACAGTTTTAACGAGGGGCTGGCGCGGGTCCGGAATATTAGAATGAGCCTCCAGAAATGCGGGTATATCGACAAAACAGGGAAGGCAGTACTCCCCATTCAATACCAGGACGCGATGGCCTTCTCAAACGGATATGCCGGCGTGCGGCTGAACGACAAATGGGGTTAATCGATAAAACCGGCAGGCTCGTTGTTCCCTGCCAATACGACTGGTTTGTGTACAACAAATGTTTCTGGTAAAACCGTAGACAGGAATTCTCATCCTTAGAAAGTAAAAGCGAAGATCGGAACGACTAATGCATCAGCACATAAAACGTAAAATCATAAAGACGTTTTCCCCGGGCAATGCACCACTGCAGCGGGAACTCCTCTGCATCAAGATTTTTCCGAATTTCTTCGTCGCCTTTTTTATACAGAAAGGGAGCGCTGTTTTTCAGATAGATATGGTGCTTTACGTCTTCATGATAATGATCTTCATAAAAGACAAACACGAGGTTTCCGTCCGCGTTAAAAAGGTATTCCTCATTTCTGTATCCCGCTGATAGTTTTGCGGCGATTTTTACATAAATCAACGGACCATCTTCGGTTTTAAGGGAGTCATCAAAATAAATGTCCATGTCCTGCGCGAACGTGCCGAGAGCGCGCCAGCTGTGATCTTCTTCGTTTACGGTAATATGGGCATGATACATGCCATCAGATTTTGCCCGGTGAATGACATTAGTATACAGCTGGTGTATTTCCGCGATATCATGCTGTTCATCCGCGTACATGCCTGTCATCACGCTGATAAAAAGCAGTAGAAAGAAAATATAATTCTTCACAAAGAGCTCCTCTTGCATGCACAAAATGTCAGTACAAGAAATATACTCCCTGCTCATGCTGTTATCAATATTAATGAGCTGGATAAAAACACTATCACCCCATCGCAGCTGCTTGCGGTGTACAAAGCCCAAAACGTCTCGGTAGAACGCGG
>JAFGJO010000001.1 GCA_016929065.1 Spirochaetales bacterium
CAGCCATATTATTCCTCTCAGCTGTAGTTTACCAAAAAGGACATTTTAATCGAGTTTATAAGGGGACATTATCACAGAGTTTCAACAGAGTAAATAAAAGTCTTTTTTTACCAATTTTTTTGACAAATTCAGTGAAAAGTCTTAGAGTTAAAAAAGGATTTCAAAACATGATTTTATCGAAAACGGCACTGTTTGTTTTGGGATTTTGTTGCTGTTCCATGTTTATGGACAGGTGATATATTAATACACTTTTAATGAGGTATTCGCATGAATGGCGAAAAATCAGCTCCCGTGAGTCCAATAGCGGTAATTTTGTTTGTTTCAACTGCTCTTGTTCTGCTTATAGCACTCTATCTTTTAATAACACTGCTTCTCCTGCCCCCGGAGAGCTTCGATTCCAGCATGTTCAAGACCATTATAATCATATTTATTCCGATTGTGCTGGTCCTTGCAGTGACGGGTATTATTCACTTTGTCACCACACGCTTCCCTGCAGACACGATACAGTCCTATTGCACCCGGCTGAAAGAACACGATTTTTCCTTTCGGCCTGATGTGACCGGAAGAGCGGAAATGAAACAGATAGGACTCATGGTCGGTGACTTGACCCGGTCCCTCGATATTATTTTTACGGATATAAAACGCCTTACTATCTCTGTTGACAGTACACACGATGATCTTGTGTCTGCACTCACCCAGACCGGTGCCGCTTCCCGTGAAATGGTTGCTTCAATCCACAATATCACTTCCAGTCTTGAACGCCAAAAGACATTTATTGAAGAAACTGTTTCGCAGGCAGACAAAGTCACCCAATCCACAGAAAATATTAAAAATCACATAGAAGACCAGTCCAGTGCGGTTGCAGAAAGTTCGGCAAGCATTGAAGAAATGGTGAGTTCAATCAATTCGGTCAGCAAAAGTGCGGAAAAAGCGGAGGAAATCAGCCGACAGCTGGAATCGATTGCTCGGGACGGTGAAACCAGTATAAAAACCATGTTCCAGGCAATTCAGGACATCCAGGAGACATCAAAAAAAATTGCCGAGGCAATCGGCGGGATCACCCGTATTGCCGCAACGACCAATCTGCTGTCCATGAATGCGGCCATCGAAGCCGCGCATGCCGGTGAAGCCGGCAAAGGATTTGCCGTTGTTGCCGAGGAAATCCGGAAACTCGCTTCAGACTCGGCCCGCGAAGCCAAATCGATAAAAAAGAATGTACAGGATACATTGGAAAAAATTGCCCACGGCTCAAAGCTTTCCGAGGAAACCGGAAAAGCATTTAATGCAATCATGACCGATATCAATAAAACTGTAAAAATTATTATTGAAATCGCGAACGCGATGAGCGAACAGCGTATAGGCGCACAGGAAATTCTGAAATCAATGTCACATCTGGTTACTCTCTCAAACCTGATCAAGAGCGGAGTGATAGAGGAAGCAGAAGGTAATGAAAAAATACTTGAATCGGTAAAAAAGATCGATGAAGTAGCTCTGGAAATTCTCCAGGCACAGCAAGAACAGATAACCGGCGGCAATGAAATAGAAAAGGCCGTCAATGCGCTTCAGAATCTTGTTTTGAAAAATGACCAGTCAATTGAAGAAATCAAGGAAAGACTCAATGCTGTTACAGTAAGTAATGCATAATCCTGAGACTATCTGAATTTATGCCCCTTTGATCGTGTAAAAAAAGACGAAAAAAGGGGCTTTTTCTTTGTTGAAAACCATGATATTCTTTTTTTCTGTATTTATCTCCAAAAATCATTATTTTTACATAAACTGAGGAACGATGAAAACTTTTATCGAAGCGTATCATGATACTATCCATGAACTCCTGGAGGAGGCAGAACGGGAAGGGACCATAACCCCCGATAATGTCTTTCAGGAGGGAATTCATAAAAACAAGGCGATCATTTCCAAAATTGTTAGAGAGCTGTTGCTTCCGGGCAGCGCTATTAACGGCTATGAGCATCTGGCTGAACTGTATCAGCATGCACAAAACGGAAAGTCCTGCCTGCTTTTCATGCAGCATTTCAGCAATTTTGACCTTCCGAACCTCATGGAACTTCTGGAACGCCGCGGGGCAGAGGGCAAAAAAATCATGGAATCGATTATTGCCATCGCGGGGATGAAGCTGAATGAGGAGCATGACATTGTCCGTGCATTCACCGAGGCATATTCCCGTATCGTCATTTGTCCATCGACTGCACTGAAAGGGATCGAGGATGAGGCCCAGCTTAAGGATGCATCGACAAAACGCGTTGCGATCAACAGAGCTGCGATGTGGCAGCTTTTACGGCATAAAAACAAGGGACATATCATCCTGGTATTTCCCACCGGCACCCGCTACCGGCCATGGGTCCCTGAAACCGGAAAAGGGCTTACCGAGGTCTACCCCTATATCAAATCATTTGATTACATGGTCTTTGTCTCCATAAATGGGAATACACTCAGGATCAATCCCAAAGGGAATCTCATGGTGGAAGACATTCCGGCAGAAGACATTCTGCTGTACTCGGTGAGCCCTGTATACAATTGCAGGGATTACCGGCATGCAATGCAGGAGAAATCCGGCGAAGGGGACATCAAAGAGTTTACGGTAGACCAGATAATTCAAGAAATGAACCTGATGTACGCCGAGACCGAAAAAAAACGGGTTGCAATGCTGAAAAAGACAGGGAGAGAACCGGAAAGTCAGGAATAGAACCACACAAGGGAAGGAGGCCGAAATTGAAAAGGCCGATTATCATTTTATGCATGCTTCTGCTTGGCTGTGTTTTGATTTTTTCGGACAATCTCGACTTTCCCTTTGAACCGGAAGTCATTCCTGTTCGATTCAGACTTACAAAGAATCTTGTCCAGACTGAAGTCCGACATGACACCAACCAGCCGTATCACATTGCCTTTTCAGACAGGCACAGTTCCTACGAAATCCGGTACATCCTCTTTGGTATTTCCAAAAAAGTAAAAATATTTGATGATCTTGAAATACTCTATCCACTTTTTGCACAATCAATACTGCTGAACATAGCAGGAGAGGAAAAGAACATTCTCTCCACTTCCAATCTCACCGGTGATATGCTCAATTATCATTTTCATGCATCAAAGGCATTTCAATGCTCACTCCTTGGGAGGGGATCAAAATTCACCAAGGAGTATGATTTTATAATCATATCCTTTTATTTCAATGAAAAATACGGAATCGTATGTCAGACACTGCTGTATAACGATCCAAAAATCACCACAAATCCCCAACTGGAAGATGATCTGGCGTCATTCCAGTTTCCGGAAAAATAAAAAAAAGCTGCCGTGAAATATTACTTCCACGACAGCCCCTTTTTTAGTTTTGAATCAGTTTGTCAATTTCCGGACGGTTAAATCCCACAATGATACGCCCGTTTATATCAATGACCGGCACACCCATCTGACCCGATTTTCGAACCATTTCTTCGGCTTTACTCATATCCCTCGAAACATCAAATTCGGTAAAGGAAACATTTTTTTGGCTGAAATACTGTTTCGCCATGGTACAGTATCCGCATGATGGTGTTGTGTAAATTTGTACACTCATAAAATTCCTCCTGTCTAATATCACTATATATTAAATATACTATATAGTGATATTAGTGTCAAGAGTTTTTAATGTATGCTGGTTGCCTGCTCGAACGCCTTCTGCATCCGGCCCAGGATTTCCATAATATGATTCTCATCCTCAAAACCGAATTCTTTAAGTATCGGCGGTTCGATCTGCTCGAAATTTATTTTCTTTTCTTCCAGATTGGCTATTGCATTTGCAAGGTAAACTGTATTGACAATATCCCTGAACTCAGGGGGAGCAAGATCAGGTTCGTGATGAAACCGGATTGCGGCAATGAGCTGCTTTGGAAAATTCCATTTTTCAGCGATTCGCGCACCGACATCTGCATGGTTCAAGCCGCTTGACAGCCGTTCAAACATACCGGTTGGAATATTTTTTGCCTTGCAAAAATTATTTATTTTGGCAAGCCTGCTCGGATGTATCGAGGTAAATATTATCTGTCCCAGGTCATGGAGAATTCCGCCCACATAGGCATCATCAAGGATATCTTTTTTCCGTTTGAAATTTTTTGCCAGAGTATAGGCATAAAACGCTGTTCGGTATGAATGATCCCACAGCCATTTGATATCGGAAAATTTTCTGAAAAATATCTTCTGCGTTCCGTATGAATACAGCAGATTTTTCAGTGTTCGCAATCCTACCAGCTTAACCGCCTCAACAATATTATCCACTTTTTTGGGAAGCATGAATTGCGCGGAGTTCACAAGTTTCAGCAAATCAGCAGTCAAGGACGGATCAACGCTGATTTGACGGGCAATATCGGTAATATCTGTCTCCGGATCAGAAATCAGTTTTTGCAGATGAACTATATTTTCCGGGAATTGCGGCAGCGCATCGATCTCTTTCCCGAACTCTGCAATAAGCATATCAAGTTTTTCCAGATGTACTTCAGAAAAAGGTATCGTCAGAATGGCATGTGTTTCACCGTCCCGGCAGTCCAGGTCAAAACAATCTTCACTCAGCCCGATTTTTTTCAACATAAGCACGATAATGATGATACCCAGTCCGGCGCCCTCGGAATTGTCGATAAGGGTCGCTGGAGCATCCTCGACACTGTTAAATGCGCGCGCGCGCGCGATGCGGTCGAAAACACGGATTTGCTCTGTTTTCGTGATTTCCACGTTGTTTTTTACACAAATTGAAAAATCATTTCCCTTTTTCTGAAAAACGATTTTTACATAAAATCCGTGTTCTTTTTGCTGTTGAAGATAATAATTAATATTCTCGAGGGTTTCTTCCTTGAAATTCTGCATCCCGGTTTCATAATCATCCTTATGAGTGATATCCAGTTTTTTTTCGTTGAAATAAACCCTTTTTGTATTTGCCTTTTGCGCATTGAGCGCAATCTCCCTCATACAGTACGCAAGCCGGTCCTTCAGTTTCTCCTGGCCCAGCTCGACAAGAAACGCCTCAAGAATTCTTTCAAGATACAATTCTGTCTCATGCGGAATTGAATAGAGTTTTATCACCAGTGGAACAGACGTATGTAATGAACGTCTTACTTTTTCAATGTCTACTTCTGGAAGCATTCCCGCCGCAACCTCCCTTAAAAAATTTTGACAGGGGAAAGGGCATTAAAAATACCTTTTTATGCCCGGCAAAATATCAAATATTCCAATGATCATGACAACCCATGCGCTTTAGGTTTAGATACACGTTTCAATAAAAAATAAACCAACTGCATTCCAGTCTGGCTGTACATAGTATAAATTCTATTCTATTAAAAGAAAACAGAATTTACAACTGAAGTTACTGAAAATATGCTGTTTTTCTATTACTGAACATACAAATCCCGGTCGCTGCGGTACTGCAAAGCAGTGTATTCCTGTCAAAATGCTTTTTACTTGCCGATGATTTTTCAATCGTGTACATTAAAATTATGGAAACCAGGCAGGAACGTGCACAGATAATGCGGAAATATTACGCATTACGGAAAAAAATCACACACGGAAAGCTGAAAATCGGTTTATCGTCTGCAAAAAAACTGATCGGTCCGGACGCTGCGTTTCATCTGTACCAGTATCAATCGTTCTTTGATGACAAAAAACAAAAAAACAATTAATAATCCATCCGGACAGGAATTTGTTGTGCAAACAAATGATCTTTTATCTGACTGATTGAATAGGTCCCAAAATGGACCATGGAAGCAATAAGAGCAGCATCTGCCTTTGCCAGAGAAAAAACATCCGCAAGATGCTGAGGAACCCCGGCACCCCCTGACGCGACAACAGGGATCTGCACTGCCTCGGAGATCATTTTTGTTATAACGAGCTCATATCCGTTTTTGGTTCCATCGGCATCAATCGAGTTTAATACAATTTCCCCTGCTCCAAGCTGTTCGGCCTTCAGTGCCCACGCCAATGCATCCATCTCTGTCGGTTTGCGGCCGCCGTCAATCACTACACGGTATCCGGAAGGCATTGTTTTATCTTCCAGCGCATCCATGCCCAGCACGATGCATTGGCTCCCGAAAAGTCCGGCACCTTCTTCGATGATCCCCGGATTCCGGACTGCCTGTGAATTCACGCTGACCTTCTCTGCACCTGCCAACAGCACATTCCGCATGTCCTGGACCGACCCGATCCCCCCGCCGACAGAAAAGGGAATAAATATCTGCTCTGCAACACGGGCAAGCACATCAATCATAATCCCCCGCTTTTCGGCAGATGCGGTGATATCATAAAAAACGAGCTCATCGACCCCCTGCTCATAATAAAGCCTGGCCATCGCCACCGGGTCACCGATATCGATATTCTCCTTGAACTTGACTCCCTTGGTTGTTCGGCCGTCCCGCACATCAAGGCAGACTATAATACGTTTTTCAAGCATTGCCTTTCCATTCCAAAAAATTATTCAGCATCTGCAGGCCGTGTTTTCCTGATTTTTCCGGATGAAACTGAACGGCAAACAAATTTCCATACTGCAACGCCGAGGTAAAAGTACAGATATATTCTGTTTGGGCACATATATATTCTTTATCCGGATTTGGATAATATGAATGAACAAAATAAAAGCTGGCATTGGCGGGGATACCACGAAACATGAAACTCTTCCCTGCCGGAGAAACCTGGTTCCAGCCCATATGAGGCACCTTGAACCCGGGTGTCGGCTCAAACCGCTTCGCCGTCCCGCCCACCAGGCCGAGACAAGGTGTGTTTCGCTCCTCTGAATGTTCAAGGACGATCTGGGATCCAAGACAGATTCCCATAACCGGTGTTCCTGCCGCAAATGCCTGTTTGATTGCGTCTCCCAACCCGGTTTCACGAAGGTTATCCATGGCAGATTTTGCCTCACCGACCCCCGGAAATATTATCCGTTCGGCGAGAATGATTTTCTCCGGGTCGTCACTGACAAAATAGTCTGCCTTTAAATATTTAAGCGCTGTATCCACACTTTTCAGGTTTCCCGCTTTGTAATCCACAACCGCAACAGCCATTATTGTTCCTCTTTTTCTGCAAGCAGCGGAGCGACAATGGTAATCAATTCTTCCCGAGTCAGATAAAACTGCGACATTTTTATCCGTCTGTCCTCGACATAAAAATTGACATTTTTCATCCGTTCAACAGCACCCTCGACTTTTTCACGCCGCAGAATCGCCAGCACCATGAACTGAAAAAGACGCTTGAAGGCCTCGGGATTAATATCCCCGGAAACCTGAATTACACTGGTCAGATTCACGTTCTCGCCGTTTTTCTTGCCGGTAATCCATATCTCCTCGATTAATGTCCTTTTGATATTCAATTTCAAATCACTCGCAGTGGCCTCGTCAATCCCGACAGGAAAAAAGACCACCAGGTCAGATAATTCTATTTCCCCGGCGACTGCCGCTGAAATATTGCCCGTTCTCTTTGCATCCCATGCTGAAAGCATTGGTGCAACCGTGCCTTGTGATAACACAATACAGTACCCGGACGGGATTGCCAGCTCAATGCCGTGAACTTTGTGTTTCCAGTACGTATGGTTACCGGTTATTGTCTCCCATTCTTTGTTGCCTTTGAGTGCCGATTCGATAAACATTTTGGGATACGATCCAATAAACACAAAGGAAAGTTCGGTTTTTTTATTTTCCCTCGCTGAAACACTGATATAAATCCTGCCGGTACTGTTGACAATCGCCTCGGTATCGCCCGAATAATACGGACTTTTTTTCAGCAGATCCTTCACCAGGTCCCTGGAGCTGTTGTTGTCAATAACCAGATAATAAGAGGCATCCTCAGGGAGGAGCCCGAACCAGTTTGCAGAGTCCATCCCGGCCGGGACAGACTCACACCCGGCCAGAAAAATAATAACAATAGCGAGAACCAGCAATATAGAAACGCATTGTTTATTCATATATCACACTTTTTCAAGGCTGCACAGACAGGTGCCCCCGCCGCAGTCGATTGAATCAGCTTTCCCGTCCTTTTCCCATTTCCAGGATTCTGCGAGTGTTTCCCGGGAAATATACTCACTGTATTTTTCCACTGCCTGTTTCATGGACTCATCGCCGAAAAGGGCCAGCCGGATACGGTCGGTCACATGGAGCTGTTTTTCTTTTCGCTGGTTCTGGATACCCCGCACCAGGTCCCGGATAATGCCCTCTTCGATCAGATCATCCGACAGCGCAGGATCGATCGCCACGGTCAGGCTTCCCTCATTCATGACCTTCAGCCCTTCCTTTTCAGTTCGCTGGATAACAAGGTTCTCGGTATCCAGACTGACATCCTGGCCATTGACACTGATGGAAATACTGTTCCCGCCCACCACTGCAATTATATCTTTCACACTCAGGGATTCAATACTATCCGCCGCCTGTTTCATGTCTTTCCCCAGAATCTTTCCCAGCACCTTGTAATTCGGCTTTACGCTGTATTCAACAAGGTCTTCTTCATTTTCCCGGAAAATCACCTTTTTTACATTCAACTCTTCAACGATAATATCCTGCATGGAGCCGAGTATTTCCCGTTCCAACGCGTCCCTGGTGGTCAGATGAATCGCCGAAAGGGGCTGGCGCGTCTTTATCGAGAACAGGGAACGGAGCGCGCGGCCCATGCTCACAGCCTTCTGCACGGTCTCCATCTCCTTTTCCAGCTTCAGGTCCCGTCGGGATGTATCAGCTGTCGGATAGTCGCATAAATGAATCGAATCCGGCATCCCGCTGGTTTTAATGTTCTGATATATTTCTTCGGTAACAAACGGAATAAACGGTGTTGCGGTGATAATCAGTTTCATGAGCACCGAATATAATGTTTCATAGGCTTCTTTTTTATCAGCGTCGTTTTCCGACCGCCAAAAACGTCTGCGCGACCTTCTGATATACCAGTTGTTCAGTAAATCGATAAAACCAAGAATGGGCTCAATCGCCCGCTGAAGGTCGTATCTGTCCAAATCGCAGGTAACCGATTCCACCATCCGTTCCGCAGCCGATAAAATCCATTTATCAAGCGGATTTGACGGATTTCCGGGAGCCGAATCGGGAGTGATTTTGTCAATATTGGCATAGGTGACAAAAAAAGAATACGCGCTCCAGATTGGAATAATCACGTTTTTCAGTTCTTCTTTTACCCCCTCATCGCTGAAGCGGAGATCCTCTGCGCGAACGACAGCCGAGTTCATTAAAAAAAGACGCAAGGCGTCTGCGCCGTATTCCTGGATCACTTTGGAAGGGTCGGTGTAGTTGCGTTCCGATTTCGACATTTTTTTACCGTCTTCAGCCAGAACCAGGCCATTGACAATGACATTATTAAATGCCGGTTTTTCAAACAATGCGGTCGCCAGAACCGTGAGCGTGTAAAACCATCCACGGGTCTGGTCCAGTCCCTCTGCAATAAAATCAGCGGGAAAATTGCCTTCAAAGTGTTCCTTGTTTTCAAAGGGATAATGGTTCTGCGCATACGGCATGGCACCGGATTCAAACCAGCAGTCAAGTACTTCAGGGATGCGTTTTTTTGTTCCGCCGCATGAGCATGCCCAGGTCAAATCATCCACAAAATGTTTGTGCAGGTCATCGACTTTTTTTCCCGATTTTTCCTCCAGTTCTTTTCTTGAAGACAGACATTCCATCTCATCGCAGGAATCACATCTCCACACCGGAATGGGATTTCCCCAATACCGGTTCCGCGAAATTGCCCAATCGCGTGCGGCATCAAGCCACTTTCCAAAACGTCCGGCCTTAAGGTGTTCCGGCATCCAGGTAATTTGATCGTTCGAGGCAAGCATCTTTGTTTTTATCTCCTGGATATTGACAAACCATGATGATATCGCCCGGTAAATCAAAGGCGACTTGCACCGCCAGCAGTGCGGGTAGGCATGCAGATATGCATCCCGTTTGACCAGCTTCCCCTGCTCTTTGAGATCCTTGATAATATCCTTGTCTGCATCCTTGACAAAAACTCCCTGGTAATCCGAAACTTCGGCGGTAAACCGCCCCTCTTCATCCACAGGACAGACCGTGGGTACATCTGTATTTCTCAGCACATTATAGTCATCCTCGCCAAAACCGGGTGCGATATGGACAATTCCGGTACCGTCCTCGGTGGAAACAAAATCCGCATTCATACAGACAAACGCGCCTTTTTCCCTGAGCGATGAAAAATAGGGGAACAGGGGTTCGTAGGACTGTCCCTTTAATTCCCGGCCGGAATATTTTTTGACAATCTCATACTCTTCCTCTTTTTTATAATACGAAGACAGCCGTTCCTCAGCCAGAATGTAGAAATCATCTCTGTCTTTTACTTTTACATAGGTAATGTTCTCTCCCAGTGCAAGAGCAAGGTTTGACGGGAGCGTCCATGGTGTTGTTGTCCATGCAAGAATGTAGGTATTTTTCTGGTCCAACAGTTTGAACCGGACCGTAATCGCGGGATCATGCACATCCTGATAGCCGCCCAGATTCAGCTCAAAATTTGAAAGTGCGGTTGAACAGCGCGGACAGTACGGCAGGATGTAGTATCCCTCGTACATGAGCTTTCGTTTCCACAACTCGCTGACCACCCACCAGATCGATTCCATATAATGGGTATCCATTGTACGGTATTCATTGTCAAAATCCACCCAGCGGCCCAGACGCGTGACCACATTCCGCCATTCTTTGGTATAACGAAGGACAATTGAACGGCAGGCTTCATTGAATTTATCGACCCCATATTTTTCAATTTCACGCTTCCCGGATATTTTCAGCTCTTTTTCCATTTCATACTCAACCGGAAGGCCATGACAATCCCACCCGAATCGGCGTTCGACTTTCTTGCCTTTCATGGTCTGGTAACGGGGAATAATATCCTTGATCGTCCCGGGAACAAAATGCCCAAAATGGGGGAGCCCGGTTGCAAAGGGAGGGCCGTCATAGAAAACAAACTCTTCACACCCCTGCCGATTCTCGACCGATTTTTTAAAGGTATTGTTGTTTTTCCAGAATGAGAGTATCGCTTCTTCCATCGCGGGAAAATTTACTTTTGCATCGACTGGTTTATACAAATTCCATTCCTCCAGAAAGTTTCTTCTTTGGATGATTTATGATCCGGTTTTTTATTGTATACTGCCCTTTTCGCATTCGGAGTATGCACAACGAAAGACGTCCATAAAAAAAGTCGTCTGTGTCTCTTTTAAATACCATTTCTATTGCAGAATTTCAAGCAATTCTCCATGTATTTTCCCGTTTGTTCCCACAATATAAGAAGGGGAAATGCCCGGATTTTCTCCTTCACAATCTGTTACCAGGCCCCCGGCTTCCTCCACAATGAGTTTACCAGCGGCGAAGTCCCAGGGATTGAGCATGTATTCAAAATAGCCGTCAATTCTGCCTGATGCCACCATACACAAATCAAGAGCGGCAGAGCCAAAACGGCGAATATCAATAATTCCCAGCGTGAGCAGCTGCTCAATTTTTTTCAGGGCCTTTTTCATTTCCTCTCCACGGCCGTAGTAGAAACCGGTGGAAAACAGACACTGGGGCAATGTCCGGGCTGAGGATACACTCAGCCGGACATCATTGCACCAGGCTCCGGAGCCTTTTACTGCCGTATACATTTCATTGTGTTCAATATCCCATACAAGTCCCGCAACCATATCATCGTGAAAAGCGAGCGCAATCGATATCGAATATGCAGGGATACCATGAGCAAAATTTGTTGTTCCATCCAGCGGATCAATAATCCATGTATACGGTGAACCGGTTTTCCCGTACTCGTGTTCCTCTGCAAGAATATTATGATCGGGGTATACTTCCTGCAGGCATTCAACAATTGCCTCTTCGCATTCAACATCCGCCTGCGTGACAATATTGTAGTGCTGTTCATCCTTGACTGTTATGGTCAATGGTGCCCGGAAATATTTTTTCAGGATTCTCTGCCCTGCCTGTGCTGCGGTTTTTGCCGTGTTTAAATACTGCTGATTATTCATGGTTCCTTTTCTTTTCGGCAATTCCGGCAGGGATATGCACATGCCTTGATGCCGCAATCTGTTTGCTATATAATCTACTTACTTTATAAATAATCGACAAATGGAAGTATATTTTCTTGAGCGTCGTTTCAAACACAGGTGATCCATGCAAAAGACCATATTGATATTCATTTTCCTCTGGAAAGTCTGCACAGCCGGGTTTTCCGACCCCAATGACATTGCCGTAGTAACCGTCACGGCTGCAGACAACTGGATGTATGGTGAAGCATTTATCAATGGGCTTGAAATCGTCAGAATCGCCCAGCAGTACAACCTTGATCCGCAATTATTGACCGAACAGCACCTCCAGGAAAAGGTATGGGGATATTTCGATTATCATTTTGCCATCGAGGATAAAAATGGAAGCGTTAAAAAAGTTTTACAAGACATGAGAAACAAAAACCCCGATGAATTTCTGTCCTCCGGATTGTTCATGGAATTTTCAGTAAATCTGGAAAACAATACATATCCCTTTACCTTAACATCAAATTTGTTTTTTGAAGTATCCAAAACATCAACGACAAAACTGATTTTCAAGGACAGCCAGGGAAAAAATTTACAAAACAGCATACAGGTATTTCTGACAACAAACAGTCCTGAATTCCAATTTGATCTGAAAAACCCTGATTTTTCCACGTATGATTTTTCCCCGCTTGACAGCGACAAGGACGGACTCCTGGATAATTTTGAATTGTTGTATGATTTTGATCCGCACAATCCCGACACCGACGAAGATTCCTTTTCTGACTTTGAAGAGCTGCTGATGGGATGGGATCCTTTTAATCCCGAACTGGCAGATAACCAGACTCGGGAAACACTGAATAATGAAATTAATGCTTTTGCGGAAACATACCGGCGCAAACCGACATGGAAATATGCCATGGTATCCATTCACGAACATATCGTATCAACATTCGCAGAAGATGACTCTCAAACCGTGCTGCAGACATTAAAACTGCATTCATTGGAAAAAGAGCGGAGTAGTGAAGAGATTTATTTCAAGGAATTTCTGGGCTCATTGGAGCGTAACTTTTACAAACGGTTTGACTGGGGTGATTTTTTCATACTAATGGCATTCGCTGTCATGATGGGATTTCTTCATACAGGACTGTCGGGGCCGGGAAAGGGAATTCTGATTGCGTACCTTGCCAAAGAAGACAGGGAATTCCGCACTGGTTTTTCGTTTTCGTTGTCATTTTCCGCTGTTCACATTACCGTTACTGCTGTCATGTCGGTGATTTTTATTTTGTTCACCGCATTGACAACATTCGATATTCAGCAGATTGCATATATTATCCAGCTTTCGGCCGGAGCACTTCTTGGTGCTTGCTCGGTGTTTTTCATCACCCGCTCCTGGAAAAAGCTTCGGGAACACATTGTCGTGAGCAAACAGACATTTCTCGACAAACCTGCTGGCGCAATAATCATCGGCGGCGTGACCGCCCTGGGAACCAGTCCCTATCTGTGGTCCCTGTTTGATTTTCTGATTGAAATTGAACAGCCGATTCTTATTCCATTTGTTTTTCTCATGTTCGGAGCCGGGATTGCAGTCTGCCTTGTCATCGTCACCCTGGCAGTCATCGGAATCCGCCATATTATTTTCGATATATTCCCGAAATTTATTCATTATGCAGAACTTGCTTCCGCCGTTCTGTTTCTCTTCTTTACACTGTTCTTTTTATTCCGTTACATTCCGTTTTAAAAAATAACAAAAAAAAGGTGCTGAATTGCTGCGGGAAGCCTGTTCAACACCTGAGGTTATCCATAAAGTCTGTTTATTTGCCGTTTTTAATGGTATTTAACAGTCCGCCATTAATCAGAATATCAAGAAAGCGCCCTCCGAGAGTATGGACAACCGTGAATTCCCTGTTCTTTGTTTTATTGACGATTACAAGTGTATTCCCGTCCTTCAGGTTTTTCCTGACATCGACGATCACCAGTTCATCAGCTTCATCAATCGTGTCGTAATCCGCAGAATTCTGGAACTCAAGGGGGAGGATTCCAAAGTTAATAAGATTTGCCTTGTGAATCCGGGCAAAACTTTTGGCGATTACCGCCTTGATTTTCAAAAACATTGGCGCGAGTGCGGCATGTTCACGGGAGGATCCCTGCCCGTAGTTTTCACCGCCGATAATAATTCCCGCATCAGCAGCCATTGCCTTGTTATAAAACTCACTGTCTACCTGCTCGAACACATGTTTCGAAATTTCCGGAATGTTGGACCGCAAGGGAAGTATTTTTGAACCCGCCGGCATGATATGGTCGGTGGTAATGTTGTCGCCGGTCTTGATAATCACCGATGCTTTTATGGTGTCGTCAACCGGAGCACCCAATGGGACCGGTTTGATATTCGGCCCGAAAATCACTTCGGTGTCTGCCTCGACAGGATCCGGGGGCAGCACCATCCGGTCGTCAATCTTGATAAACTGGACATAATCTCGCTTCTCTACTCCTGGAATATCACGCGGATCAACAAACTCCCCTTTCAGGGCTGCTGCAGCAGCGGTTTCCGGCGAGACAAGATATACTTCCGCATCCTTTGTTCCGCTTCGGCCGGGGAAATTACGGTTAAATGTCCGGGCAGAGACTCCTTTACTGCACGGCGCAAACCCCATACCAATACACGGCCCGCATGCGCTTTCAAGGATTCTCCCGCCTGCCTCGACAAGTTTGCTCATGATCCCTGCTTCCACCGCACTCAGAATGACCTGGCGTGTTCCCGGAGCAATCCCCAGCTGGACACCCTCATGGATTCTCTTGCCGTCAAGAATATCTGCGGCCACGCCCAGATCGTTTATCGAGGAGTTGGTGCAGGAACCGATCACCACCTGGTCAACTTTAATGCCGGCTATATCTTTTACCGGAACAACTTTGTCCGGACTGTGCGGCACTGCAGCCAGCGGCACCACCTTATCAAGATTTATTTCAATAACATGGGCATACGATGCATCGTCATCACCGATCATTTCCGTCCAGTTCTCTGCACGCTTCTCCAGTTCCAGAAACTTTTTGGTGACAAGGTCTGATGGAAACAGACTCGTGGTCGCACCAAGTTCCGCTCCCATGTTGGTAATCGTCGCACGTTCCGGAACAGAAAGAGACGCAACCCCTGGACCAAAATATTCATAAATCTTGCCGACTCCACCCTTGACGGTTTCCAGTTTGAGCACGGTCAGGATTACATCTTTTGCAGAACACATTCTCTGGAGCTTTCCAGTCAGCTTCACCCCGATAATCTGCGGCATGTTCATGTAAAAAGGGGCGCCTGCCATGGCTGCGGCAACATCAATACCGCCCGCACCAATTGCAAGCATCCCAATCCCGCCGCCGGTCGGTGTATGCGAATCCGACCCCAACAGAGTTTTTCCCGGGGTCCCGAACCGTTCCAGATGCACCTGGTGGCAGATACCGTTTCCAGGAGGAGAGAAATACACGCCGTATTTTTTCGCAGCTGACTGCAGAAACCGGTGATCGTCCATGTTTTTAAAATCACCCTGTGTGGTGTTGTGGTCGACATATGAAACAGAAAATTCGGTTTTCACTCTGGGGATGCCCATGGCCGCAAACTGCAGGTACACCAGCGTTCCGGTTGCATCCTGGGTGAGTGTCTGATCGATTTTTATGGCAATTTCTTCCCCGGCCTTCATGGTTCCGGAGACAAGATGTTTTTCAATTATTTTTTCCGCGAGTGATTTTCCCATTTACAACTCCTGTACTGCCCTAAAATTACTTATTTCCGGGGCAAATTACAAATATTCAGATGAAAAAAGACAGAAGGCATTTGCCTGATATGGTTTCATTTATAGTAAAAATATTCCGGGGTGTCAAATATGCAAAATCAATATGGTTCTCTTCCACTTCAGAGTTTTTTTTGTTATATTTTCAGGTAATCAGAAAGAAGGGGTGAAAGAATGTTTGTAAAAACAGAAAACAGGGATGTTGAAGATATAGGGCAGGGTGTAAAAAGAAAAATACTTGCGTATTCCGGCAGCCTGATGTCCGTTGAGGTGCACTTTAAAAAAGGCGCAATCGGTGTTGCCCACTCACATGTGCATGAGCAGATCACCTATGTCCTGGAGGGACAGTTCGAGGTTCAGGTCGGCCAAAAAAAGGAACTCCTGGGGAAAGGCGACATGTTTTATGCCGGCCCCAATATTGAACACGGCGTCGTTGCGCTGGAGGACGGTGTTTTACTTGATACCTTTGCTCCGCAGCGCGACGACTTTCTTTAATGGGTCAAAAAAAGGGCTGTCCTGAACGGACAGCCCTTTTTTTGACATATAGTTCCTTCAGTGATCAATGAGGGCCTGGGATATTTTTTGTCTACGGTGCTCGAAAATGACTCACACTGAAGACGAAAAAAATATCCCAGGCCCTGCACTTCAGCAGGTATGAACCGTTCGAAAAATTAAAAATATTGCCTGTATCAGAAAAAATCTATAAAGAATGATTGACAATCAATCTTCTTTGCTATATTATTAACTACTATGGTAGTTAATAATATAGCAAAAACACTGTCGCATATGGGATTCTCGGAGTATGAAGCACGCGCATATTCTGCCGCACTGCTTTTAAAAACAGCCACGGCCTATGAACTGGCGCGTGAGTCGGGGATTCCCACTTCCAAAATTTACGAGGTCATCACAAAGCTTTGTGACCGGAAACTCCTGTATGAAGCGGGAGAAGACAAAAAGAAAAAATATGTCCCCGAAGACTACAATGAATTTTGCGCACGCGAAGAAAACAATTTTAAACGCAACATCCAGCAGCTGAAATCTGATTTTTCACATCTGCAGAAGACAGAGGATGTTTCGTTTATCTACAACATTCATGATCACAATCATTTAATCGACAAAAGCCGCAGGCTCATCGAAAAAGCCCGGCATTCAATTCTTCTTTCCCTGTGGCATGCAGAACTGTCTCTTATTGCAGCACAGCTTAAGGAAGCCGAATCCCGCGGAATACAGATTGCCGTCGTGCACTTTGGCCTTCCGGAAATTGCCATAGGAGAAATATTCGCCCATCCCATAGAGGACACGCTCTACAACGAAAAGGGAGGGCGCGGGTTTACAATGGTTACAGATTCATCGTCGGCCATGACGGGAACCGTGTTCCCGGATTCAAGAATTGAAGGGGCGTGGAGCACCAACAGCGGATTTGTCACGCTGGCAGAAGACTATATCAAACATGACATTTATATCATGAAAATTGTCAACCGGTTTGATGACCTGCTGATAAAAACATTCGGAAACAATTACCATCTTTTACGGGATATTTTCTCGGATAATGACAATAAAAAGGCTGGATAGCCTTTAATATGGAGGAAACAAATGATTTACATTGATGGAAAAATATATACAAAGGAAAATGCCAAAATATCGGTCTATGATCACGGGCTCTTGTATGGCGACGGGGTGTTCGAAGGAATCCGCATTTATCACGGAAAGATATTCCGGCTCAACCAGCATATCCGGCGGTTATACGATAGTGCAAAGGCAATCCGGCTGAATATTCCGATGAACCCCGATGAACTTGCAGCCGCGATGATTAATCTGGTAATCGAATCGGAAAAAGTTGACGGCTACATCCGCCTGGTGATTACCCGCGGGGTAGGGGACCTGGGACTGAATCCGCATAATTGCAAAAAGGCATCGATAATCATTATTGTCGATGATATTCAGCTGTACCCGAAAGAATATTATGACAAGGGGGTATGCCTGCATACATCATCACTCCGCCGTATGCCGGTGGATTCGCTTGACCCGCGGATAAAATCCCTGAACTATCTCAACAACATCATGGCCAAACTTGAAGCAATCGATGCCGGATGTCCCGAGGCGATCATTCTGAACAAGGAGGGGCACGTGGTGGAATGCAGCGCAGACAATCTTTTTTATATTCATAACAGCGCCCTGTGCACACCCATGACCAGTTCCGGGGCACTGGAAGGCATTACACGCGGAGTCGTCATTGAACTGGCCGAACAGCTTGGTATTTTATGGAATGAAAAAATAACCACTCTCTACGACTTATACACAGCAGATGAATGTTTTCTCACCGGCAGCGGTGCAGAAATCGTCCCGGTAGTGGGTATTGACAACAGAGTCATCGGCAGCGGGATGCCCGGCGAGACAACGGCACGAATCCGTAAGGCATTTGCACAATTGATTTTACAGGAAGCACACGAAAAAATAGCAGTATAAAAAAGATGCAGCCGTCCAAATTGCGCAGCTGCATCCAGTTTTTGTTTTTTTTCCTGTCATCAGCTCTTTAAATTATTCCGGATTATTTTTATCAATTCTGTCTCCTCAAACACAAGCCGGGCAACACCGCTTTTTATGGCAGCTTTTGCGGTTGCAAGGGCGACCGCCTCACCCACTGCCCTGTCTATCGGTGAGGGAACAATAATCCCTTTTTTCAGCTCATCGGGGCCCACCAATGCGGCAATTGCCTCTGCGGCTGCGCGTTTCATCTCTTCATTGATCGAGGCTGCCCTCACATCAAGCGCCCCGCGGAAAATACCCGGAAAGGCGAGCACATTGTTGATCTGATTCGGATAATCAGACCTTCCGGTTGCAACAATCACCGCCCCGCCCTTTTTTGCGGCATCGGGATGAACTTCCGGCACCGGATTCGACATGGCAAAAACGAATGCTTCCTTCGCCATCGTGGCAATATCTTTTTCTTCAAGAATATTCGGGCCGGACACACCAATAAATACATCAGCATTTTTCAGAGCGTCCTGCAGCGTTCCGGATTCGTTTGTTTTGTTGGTGATCGAAAGAATTGCCTTTTTTGCATCATTGAGGTCGTTTCGGGAGGAAGAAACAATCCCCTTTGAATCGGTAACCAGAATGTTTTTCATGCCGTAATTGTCAAGAATTTTTGTAATGGCAATTCCTGCTGCGCCGGCGCCGCAGATGACAATTTTCATTGATGCCATGTTCCTGGGATAAATCTTTAATGCATTAATAAGGCCGGCGAGGGTCACAATCGCGGTGCCGTGCTGGTCATCATGAAACACCGGAATGGAGAGTTTTTTCTTCAAGGCATCCTCAATCTGGAAACAGCGGGGTGCGGAAATATCTTCAAGGTTCACTCCGCCCAGGGACGGTACAAGCAGCTCGACCGTCCGAATAATTTCTTCAGGGTCCTGGGTATCCAGACAGATGGGAAACGAATCAACCCCCCCGAATTCCTTGAATAAAACCGCTTTCCCTTCCATAACCGGCAATCCAGCTTCCGGGCCGATATTCCCCAGCCCCAGAACCGCACTGCCATCGCTGATCACCGCCACGATATTCCAGCGCGACGTATAGGTAAACACCAGATCCTTGTTCTTCGCAATCTCGCGGCAGGGTTCTGCAACCCCCGGAGTATATAATATTGACAAGTCCTCTTTTGTGGTAATTTTCCGCTTTGATATGATGGATATTTTGCCCTTCAGCTCTGCGTGAACCCTGATTGCTTCCCGCCCGTAATCTCCCATATTTTCATCCTTGCACGTAAAAAGTATTTGCTCAATGTATAGAAAAAAAATAATCAAGAAAAGCAGAAAACTTGACTTTCTCCAATTTATTTTGTCTATTGGAAAAATGAAAGGAATATTTGACATTTAGGAATTATAAATCTACTTGTTTTTTGAATGGAATTTTGTGTATACTCCGGACATAATTAATGTTTCAGCAAGGAGAAGAAATGAAAACCTGGAGGATTTTTTTGATTGTATTGAATATTTTACTTGCAGCCTCCGGCTGTATGGGCGATGAAAGCAATAATGCTTCGGAAAAGGCATCCAAAGCCGACGGATTGTATGCGAAAATTGAAACGACCCGCGGGACAATCATGGTCCAGCTCGAGTATGAAAAAACACCAATGACGGTCGCTAATTTTGTAGGCCTGGCTGAAGGCTCGATTGATTTTCAAAACCGGGACAGTAAATACTTTTTTGACGGGCTCACCTTTCACCGGGTAGTCAAGGATTTTATGATCCAGTCCGGAGATCCGTTTGGAAACGGGACCGGCGGCCCGGGATACACCTTCCCTGATGAATTTGTTTCCGAATTAACCCATAACAGTCCCGGCATCCTGTCAATGGCGAACAGAGGACCGGATACCAACGGCAGCCAATTTTTCATTACCCACACAGCTACCCCGCATCTTGACGGAAAACACACGGTGTTCGGGCGTATTATTTCAGGGCAGGACGTCGTAAATTCGATCGTCCAGGGTGATGTTATAAAAAAGGTGTCGATTATACGGCGCGGCGAGAAAGCACAGAACTTTATTGTTACAAATGAAATGTTCATGGATCAGAAAAAACAGGCTTTGAAGAAAGAGAGGGATAAAATGGATGCAGCAAATGCTCCGATAATTGCGGAAATTCAAAAAAAATGGCCAAACCTGGAACGGACAAATACGGGAATGTTTTACAGAATTGACAAACCGGGATCCGGTACCACTTCCCCGAAAATGGGAACTCCCGTAACTGCTCACTACAAAGGAATGTTTATGGACGGCAAGGTATTTGACAGCTCGTATGAACGCGGTCAACCGCTGAAAATCAGTGTCGGCCAGGTGATTCCCGGGTGGAACGAGGCACTGATGGACATGAAAAAGGGTGAGAAGCGGTTTCTGGTGATCCCGCCGGAACTTGCGTATGGTGCACAAGGTGCAGGCGGTGTTATACCGCCGAATGCATGGCTCACCTTCGAAGTCGAACTGATTGATTTTTAATTCAAAATTACCCCACTTTTTGTTTGGGGGAAAATACTATTCCATGTTGTCATTTTTTGAAGGATATTATCATAATAAAAAAAGGCTGTCTTGAAATTATTTCCAAGACAGCCCATTTTTTTATTCTTCCACATCAACCATCCACCCGAACTTGTCCTCTTTGGCTCCATATTGGATACCCTTCAAGGTTATTAAAAGTTCATGTGAAATATCGCCTATTTTCCCGTTGTTGAATTCCGCAGTTTTGCCTTCATGAGTAATTGAATCAATATAGGAAATCCCTGCCGCGGTCCCGGTAACAAATACTTCTTTTGCCTCGGAGAGTACTTCTTCGATTGCAATTTTCCGCTCCTCTGTTTTAATACCCATATCACGGGCAATCTGAATAATTGATTTTCGCGTAATACCCGGCAGAATCGTGTCGCCAAGCTCCGGCGTAACAAGAGAACCATCATTTAAAAGAAAGAAAATATTGCACGACGAGCCCTCTTCGACATATTTTCGGTCGCAGGCATCCAGAAAAATAGCCTCCATAAAACCCTGCGCATTCGCCTGTTTTTTAGCCAGTGTCGCGACGACATAGTTCGCATCGCATTTAATCCATCCGGTTCCATTGTGGTTTGCACGGATCATGTTTGTTGTTACAGCTGACGGTTTGTCAGCCATGAAATAAGCGCCAACACCGGTCGAGACCATCACCACCCATGGAAAACGGGCAATCCCGAGCCCTATCGCTCCCTCTGAATAACTGAAGGGCCGAACATAGCTTGCGTGTCCAAAATTAAAATCCTCTTTTTCCCATTCGGGGTCATAGACCGGATAAAATCCAAGCCGCTTGTTTCCTGCAACCACCTTTTTTACCGCCTCGACAAACATCTCCGGCGGAAAAGCAGGCATATACAGTCCTTTCATGGAAGTTTCCATACGCTTTGCGTTTTCATCAGGACGAAATACCCTGAGACTTCCATTCTTTTGCGGAAATGCTTTGAGACCTTCAAAGCACCCCATACCATACTGTGTTGTGTAATTTACCAGCGGCAGTTCAGGAAAGGAATTTCTCTGGTGAAGGAGTTCCATGCGTTTTTCTGCCGGCATTGCTTCCTCTTCATCTTTGCTCAGGTGGGGTTTTTCCTTGAATTCCTGTGTCCACTTTCCGTCTTCATTGTATTTTGCCAAATACACAAACGGGTTGACTTCGAGTGTAAATCCTTTCGGCATGTTCTGCTCCTGTATATACCAATGTGGAGATACTCCACCTGGAACCTCTTGATAATGAAATACAACGTATTTTCAGACTATTATTATATTACCCTGCAGGAAGAGGTGCAGGTTGTTTTTTTGTCAAATCCGGCAGTTTGTCACCATATTCCTGGATAAAATTCCCTAACTTTGTCTTGTCAACAAATGCCCGAACTTCACCCGACTTCACCCAACACCAGTCAGCCGGAGTGTTTTCCTTCCGCTTGTCTATATCTGCAAAATACCAGCCGCGTTCCTGTTCATCGGAACTGAGTTCCTGTTTTGAGGTGACCACAGGAAGTTCCCATTGATCCGCCTGCCAGTATCCGGTATTGTTCGATCTCGATTTTGTATTGAACTGATAAATCCCGTTGTCCGCGACAACTACTTCAAACAGAGGAGGAAGCTCTGTATTGTACACAAACAGCTGTCCGACTCCCGAATCGGAAACCTTGTGTTCAAACGGAATATTCTCTGCACATGAAACAATGACAGAGATGATAATGAAATAAACAAAGAGCTTTTTCACGAGCAGCTACCTCCCTATTTTTTTTAATAATAATGCGACTATTAATGCCGGGAATTGAACCTTTTCATGTTTTGAGCATAGTAAAGGTCGTACCAATCAGTATACAAATTCAGCTGCGTTATAATCAATACCCTTTATGCATTTTTTTTATTATTAATTAATTCAATAGAATGCCGCTGATTTATCCTTTTCATTTCAATTAACGCATTTATCCATGAGCTGAGTCCCGGTATCTCCATCGGCGTGCGCTATGAGTTGGAGTAAATAAATTAATACAATACGTTCAGACAAATCTTTTTCAAGAGCGGTATTTCAGAAATGTAAATCCATTGTCCAGTCCCGAAAACAGCTTTCGCCTTCAACTCTTTTTTATTGCACATTATCTTTTTTACTTTCTGTTTCTGCCCGTGGTATTTTGCAATGCGGATATCCATGTTACCGAATATTTTTTTTGCTGCCTCAAGCTTCCCTGATGCAAGCTTTATTTCCATTTTTACTCCATTACTATCCTGAGATCCGCTTATTTCAAACAAAGCGTACACCCCCTTTTGATACGCAGTTGTCTCCCCGTCATCAACATAGACGTTTCCTGTAATATCCGGCCCCGGATAAACAGTAATGACCAGCAGTTTTTGAAGCCATTCACCGGCTGTATTGATATCCTCTGCAATGGCGAATGCAGCCCCCTGTTTGACAAACAGAGGCAGTATTTCAAACGGAGCATCAACAGAAATTGTCCTGCCTCCCGCCTCAACCGCATGCGACCGGTAATTAATCCACCCGCCGGTATTGTGCTTCGGCAGATACACCTGCCGTGCAGTTATGCCTTTCTGCAGTATCGGCGCTGCACAAACATATTTACCCGCCATGTACTGAGAGTCGGCAACAGCAGAATCATAACAATGCCGGTCATGTGGAAATTCAAAAAACAGCGGCCGCATCACCGGGCAGCCTGATCTGTATGCTTCATGGAAAAGGCAGTACAAATACGGCAAAAACCGATACCGCAATCTTACAAACGAAATGCAGATTTTCTGTATGTGTTTTTCAAAATGCCAGAACTCCTGGGCAGGAGAACCGTCCTGTGTGTGATTGCGGTGAAACGGAAAAAACACCGCTGAAGCCAGCCACCTTGCCATCAGTTCGCCCGTCGGAGCACCCCAGAATCCGCCAAGATCCGGCCCGGTCATCGGCTGCCCGGAGAGCCCCATATTCAGGATCATGGGAACCGCCATCCGCAGGTGTTCCCAGCTGCTTTTATTGTCGCCGGTCCAGGTGGAAGCATAGCGCTGTATTCCGGTATACGCCGAACGGGAAAACAGAAAATGACGTTTCCCGGGTCTCAGTTTCTGCAGTCCCTCCGCGGTCGCTTTTGCCATTAAAAGACCGTATATATTGTGAATAACCGTATGAGCTACAGGCTGCTTTCCGGTATCCGGACTGTGCAGCACCGAATCCGGCAGGGTCCTTTTCGCTGTAAAAGTGGACGGCTCATTCATGTCAATCCAGAACCCGTCGATGTCAATGGAAGTATGCTTTTGAAAAAGGTTTCCCCACCAGCTCCGGACTGCAGAATTGGTGAAATCGGGAAACGCCGAAGGGCCCGGCCAGACCGGCGCATGAAAAACACCGCCGTCCCTGTTTTTACAGAAATATCCTTTTCCGATACCCTCCCGGTAAATGTCCCAGGCAATGTCCTTTTTCAATCCCGGATCGGTAATGACCACTGCCCTGAATCCTGCGTTGTGCAGAGACGCAATAAACTTTTTCGGATCCGGGAACCGCTTTCTGTTCCAGGTGAAACACCGGTATCCGTCCATGTACCCGATATCGATATGAATAACGTCGCAGGGGATATTTCGTTTCCGGAACTCTTTTGCAATCCCGGTAATCCGCACTGCTGATTCATTGGATTCCCACCGCGAATGGTGATGCCCCAAAACCCAGAGGGGCGGAAGCGGAGAGAAGCCGGTGAGCGAACAAAACTGCCTGACCACATCTTTTGGACGGGAACCTGCACAGATATAGGCAACAAACGGCCCGTGTTCAGCATAATAGCAAAGCCTGCTTTGTTGCTTTCCCGCTTTTGTCGTAAACACCGAATATCCCGGATTGTCAAAAAAAAGCCCCGCTGATTTTTCGGGCATGGTTGCCATGACCCACGGACAGGACTGGTAAAGAGGATCAGAGGTACTGTTCATTTTTGATTCATCGGTATTCCACATTTTCAGTCTGGATCTTTGCTTGAACAGGAATCCTGTTTTTTCTCCAAAACCGGTAAAATACGCATGTTCGTTAATTTCAATAAAAGCGCGCGTCCATCCTTTTTTTGAAGATGCAGTGCTCATGCGCAAAAAGCGCGGATGTGCCGAAGTGCCAAAATACACGCACCCCGTCGATTTTTGTACCAAAAGACCGTACCCGAAAGTGTTTCCGGAAATCAAAATTGTATCTTCAGATTCCGAGACCGTAAGCGCACAATGATTCTGTTCGCAAATACTGTATGTTATATAATCACTTCGTATGCCGGCCTGCTCAGTTTTTACTGCATACACCCCGTCCGCCCGTAAAAAAATAACGATTGATGCACGGGAAAAGACAATTTTCACGAACGTGTTATTTTCAACTGACCATGACCTGAAACTCCCCGGATTTTCAAACTGTCGGGGAATAATCCGCATGTTTAAAAACGGGCGGGTAATGCGTTCTGCTATAAATGACTGAATGGCTGCAATGACACTCATTCCGCTTCCTGTATCTTTTTTTTCATCAATACTGTCTCAAGCATAATTTTTTTATCAGCCTGCCGCAAGCAATACAGGTCATATTTTTTTTCAATTTCTCTGTTGACATCTATTAATACTTTATATTACTATACTTTATATTACTATACTTTATAGTATTTAGATAGATAGACTGCTTCTTGAGCAGTCGAACATTTTTTTGGTGGAGGGTTTCACGACTGGGGGGAAGCCCTCTGCCTGCTTTTTTAACAGGAAGCGCATGAGAAGGGAGGGGCTCATCGTTGTCTTCTATTGACTGTGCCCTGCTTGGATTCCTCATCAATCAACCGCTCAGCGCATATGATCTCGCGAAGTACATCCAAAAATATGAACTGGGAGACCTGGTCAAGCTGAGTACACCGGCGGTATATAAAAACCTGAAAAACCTGGTAAAAAAGAAATTTCTGGATGTCCGGGGAATCAAACAGGGCGAGAACCCGGAAAAAAGGATCTACACGGTAAATGCGCAGGGACGGGAATATTTTTATACATTACTTGAATCGTATACCGGGGATAAAATAAAATACCAGTTTGATTTCAATTCGATCATCGTGAATCTCGACAAACTGCCAAAGCCAAGACGCCAAAAATACCTGGCACAGCTTAAAACACAAATCATGAAAAGCAGGGAAGAAACCTTTCTTCATCTTCAGGAATGGCGCAACCAATCCCCCATGGCCGATATCCTCATCTCCCAGGTGACACTGGTCAACGATGCTTTGATGGTCTGGATTACTGCTATGGAAAAACAGGTTGTCGGGCTGAAATAGCTGCTGTGGTTCAATTCCCTTTAAAAACGATATACCGGCAATTATTGCAATCTCCAACAATCAAACTGTCCGCTGTGAATAAAAGACCTGTCGGAAAGTTGAGTACCCGTGCAGAAGCCACGGCATCATTGGTCCCGTCCTGGTTGTCATCGTTACTGATATTATGAATAAAATCTGACTGTCCCAGCACAGTATCGGGTAAAGAAGAGTTCCCTGCCGGCAGAGTATTCCAGACAAGCACCCTGTTGTTGTCACTGTCCGATACGGCAAGCTGGATACCGTTTGAGTCTATAAAAAAAGGAGAATCCATACCGGCCTGTCCGGCAGCTTCCGTGTTTGAGGTCATATCTATCTGGCCGAGCACCGCGTCTGCCGGCTGGAAATCAGCGGTCGGAAACGTTTTCCACAACAGCACCCGGTTATTTCCCGAATCAACGACATACAGCCTGGTCCCGTCGGACCAGATCCCTGCCGGATAATTCATGGTTCTATCAGAGGGTGTGGCGTCTGCGATTCCATCCTGGTTATCATCATTTCTTGCTGAATGGATGAAATCAGCCTGGCCGAGCACACGGCTTGCCGGGGCTCCGTTTGCATCAGGCAGGGTTTCCCATATTAAAACACGGTGATTGAGGCTGTCAGAAACAAGGAGTTTCCCGTCAACAATAAATATCGATTCTGAGTACCTGAGCGTGGAAGCGGTACAGGAAGTTGAGTTGGAGATCATATCAGTTTGACCAACTACCACATCGGCCGGTGCACCTGAAACTGAAGGAATGGTGTTCCAGATCAATACACGGCTGTTATTACAGTCCGTTATATACAGCCTGTCGTCATAAATCATTATTGTCTGGGCACCCTGCATCTTTGACGCTGTGGTACCGCTACTGACCGTAGTAAAATCAGGCTGTCCCAGCACAAAATCCGCAGAAGCACCGTTGACCACCGGTAAGGAATTGAACACAAGAACCCTGTTATTACCGTAATCGGGAAGATAGAGTGTTCCCGTTGCGGAAAGCAACGGATTACCGTATACCCAGCTCAGAGTACTTCCATCGGCAGTATTACCCCCTCCCTGGTTTTTTTCGCAGCCGGCAAAGTCCTGCTGACCGATAACAATCTCCGCATTCTGGAACGTGCTCAGTGCAATGGTTGATTTTCCAGTGCCCTCAGGAGGTACACATGTTGCGAATAACATGAAAAGTACTGTCATAAACAGCACAGCCAAAAATCGAAGCTTCAATATCTTTGTCATAATTTCAAACCTCACTGAATAATCTGATAGAAATATTTATAGCATAGATTTTTCCGGTGAACCAGCTTTTTGCGTGTCTTCAGCCGAAAAGTTTCGAATTATTAAAGAAAACTTTTCCCTGGTTGTATTATCTATTTAAAGTCCGCATAAAACGAAACCTGAAACACCACCCGGGCTGCATTGATCTCTCTCATCGTGTTTTCCGCCATGTACATGGTTCCGGAAGCAGGGAGTGTCACTCCTTTGTTTTCCATCTGGCTGACCATATAAATGAGCACCTTTTCAGCAAAAAAATCGGCTTCCCTGATGTCTGCCTTCTGCGCTTCAATATCCTCTATCAGGATGCCGCGGAAAAAATACAAGCCGGGAGAGTCCTTTACCGGGGGAAGCAGCTGGTTGCCGCCGAGCACCTCAAACCGGGCATACAAATGCGACTGACCTATCGGATCAACAGAAAGCAGGCGTGTTACCACGGGCATTGGCTTTGATGTAAACGACACTGCATAGCTCTCCCCGGATTTACGGATGGTAAACGGGAGCCCGCCGGCTGCAAAAGCCCCTGCACTCGGCGTAGTAAACTCGGTCAGCCAAACCTTAATCGCTTCACGGTTTTTTGCTGCGCCGTCCCGGACAAAAACCCCGAACTTGATGGATTCACTGCGATCATACGGAGACATTCCTTTTTGCAGCGTGACACTTTGAAAACCTTTTACTGCCGAATTAAACTCAAGCGGTGGAGCGGGATTTGGACCCGAAACACAGCCAAACAATACAACACAGGCAATGAGTATTATTCCGATATTTTTTTTCATCTATCGTTTCTCCTCTTCACATAGTATACACCAAAATATAGTATAGTTCATTATTACACTCTATATTGATATTCCAATAGACCATTTTTTCCGGAATCTTCCTTTTTTACTACTCCTCTGTGCCGGAATTTGTTATAATTTGTGAAAGTATTCAAACAGGAACACCAATGAAAGAAGCTCACATATCATTACATGACCCGATTGCGGCATTGGCAACACCCCTGGGAACCAGCGCCCTCGCAGTTATCCGCATTTCCGGAGACACCTGTATCGAGAAACTCGACAGCCTCTTTGTTTCAAAAGCAAAACTCTCCGCGTCTCTGCCGAATTCAATTATCCACGGGATCATCTACAACCCCGATACCAAAGAACAGATCGACGAAGTCATGGTCGCCGTATTCCGCAGGCCAAAAAGCTATACCGGTGAGGATGCGGCGGAAATCTCCTGTCACGGGAGTATCGCTTGTGTTGCAAAAATCCTCGAGATCCTTCGATCCGCCGGTTTCCGCGACGCCGGCCCCGGCGAGTTCACTCTTCGCGCGTTTACGAACGGAAAAATGGATCTGACACAGGCAGAGGCGGTCAATGAGATTATTCACGCCCAATCCGATAAAGCCCGGCTTCTGGCATTCCACAGGCTCTCTGGAAAACTCTCCAGGGCAATCAACACCCTTAAAATGAAACTCGTCGATATACTTGCCACCATCGAAATAATGATCGACTATCCCGATGAAGAATACGAACACCAGCACATTGCAATCGAAACATTAACAGACATTGAAAAAAGGCTTTCTGCACTGGCAGACACTTTTCGCATCGGCAAAACATTCCAGGAGGGAGCAATCATGGCGATTGCCGGAAAAACAAACGCAGGAAAATCAACACTGTTCAATCTGCTGGTAAAAGAGGAGCGTTCAATCGTCTCGGAGTATCACGGCACTACCCGGGACTTTATCGAGGAAAAAATAGCAATCGGGGGAATCCCTATCCGCCTGTACGACACTGCGGGATTTAGAACCGGAACCGACAAAGAACTCCATCCCGTAGAATCAGAGGGGATCCGCCGTTCGGAAAACCTGATTTCATCAGCAGATATCATTCTCTATCTGGTCGACGCGTCCGAAGGAATGACCCCGGATGACAATCTGTATCTGGAATCGCATCGTGATAATCCTCGAATTATCCCGGTCTGGAACAAGACTGATATTCAGAAATCTTCTGCCCCGGATTGTTTCATCTCCATGAGCTGTGAAACACAGGAAGGGCTTCACGAAATTGAGAAGACCGTTTCAACTGTGCTTCTGGGTAATACAAAAGATATCTCCGAAACAGTCATGATTGACTCACAGCGGCAAAAAGAAATAATTGATGCGGCTTTTGCGGCTGTAGCGCAGGCAAAAAAACAGCTGAAGGCGCATGCTTCATATGATCTGATTGCCTTTGATATCCGGGAGGCAGTGAACCATCTCGGCATGCTCACCGGAGAGGTGACAACATCCGATATCCTCAATACAATGTTTGATAACTTTTGTGTGGGGAAATAATCATGGATTTTGATGCAATTGTAATCGGCGGCGGACATGCGGGAATTGAAGCCGCAATGGCGCTCTCGCGGCTCCAGTTCCGGACACTCTTTATCACCCAAAGCCTCGATGCAATCGGCAGGCTCTCCTGCAATCCGGCTGTCGGCGGGCTTGCCAAGGGAAACCTTGTCCGCGAGATTGACGCACTCGGCGGCGAAATGGCGCACCTGATTGATAAAACCATGATCCAGTTTCGGATGCTCAACAAAAGCAAGGGCCCGGCCGTACAGGCTCCCCGCGCACAGGCGGACAAACAGCAGTATTCCCTTTTGGCAAAACACACCCTCGAGAGCCAAAAACATCTTCACCTTTTTCAGGACACCGTTACAGAGCTTCTCACCAATACTACGGGGACAGCAGCCACCGGAGTAAAAACCGAACGGGGCAAGAAGTTCTGTGCGAAGGTTGTTGTGGTGACCACCGGCACGTTCATGGAGGGGACAATTTTCATCGGCCCGTATTCCGCTTCCTCCGGCAGACTTGGCGAACCGGCAGCCGTAGGGCTCGGCACACATCTAAGGAACCTCGGCTTTGATGTTGGCCGCCTGAAAACAGGAACCCCTGCACGGGTATTGCGGCAGTCAATTGATTTTAATCAAACAGAAGAGCAGGCGGGCGACATTGTTCAGCTCCCCTTTTCGTTTGACTATGACGCGATCGACCGGCCAAAGGTATCGTGCTGGATAACCTATACAACCGCCAATACCCACCGGATCATCCGGGAAAATATCAGCTCCTCCCCCCTGTATTCCGGAAAAATAACCGGAGTGGGGCCGCGTTACTGCCCGTCAATCGAGGACAAGGTAATGCGCTTTCCGGACAGGGAACGTCATCAGATATTTATCGAACCGGAGGGGCTGTCCACCGAGGAGATGTATTTGAACGGAATTTCCTCGTCTCTGCCGGAGGAGGTTCAGGAGCAGTTCCTGCGTTCTGTTCCAGGGCTTGAAAACATTATCATCACCCGGCCCGGTTATGCGGTGGAATATGACTATCTGAATCCGGTTCAACTGTATCCAAGCCTTGAATCAAAACGTCTGCAGAATCTTTTTTTTGCCGGACAGACAAACGGCACCTCCGGCTACGAGGAAGCGGCCGCACAGGGCCTCATGGCCGGGATTAACGCTTCACGAAAACTGATGAAAAAAGAGCCTCTGGTTCTCTCACGCACTGAGGCGTATATCGGCGTGCTGATCGACGACCTGGTAACCCTGGGGACAACCGAACCCTACCGGCTGTTCACATCCCGTGCAGAACACCGGCTTTCTTTACGCCATGACACAGCGGAAATGCGGTTGTTTGAAAAAGCGCAGGATATCGGCTTGAAATCCAAAGAGGCAATAACCCGGTTCCAGGAGAAAAAACAGAAAATTGAAGAAATAACCGAGCTTCTGCAAAAACGGAAAGTGACGCGTCAGGACAGTGAACGCAGCCAGATACTGGAAAAACATATTGGAAAACAACTCGCAATTGTTCTTCGGGACCCGGAAATCACCATGGAGACAATTGCAGAAATTGAAAATTCCATTGCAGCAGTACATCCGACGCTTCAAAAACAGATTGAACTCGATATAAAATATGAAGGCTATATTAAAAAACAGGATGAAGAAACACAACGGGTACAGCGGCTGGAGCGCCTATCCATTCCACAGGAATTTGATTATGACGGCATTGACGGGATGTCTGCAGAAAGCCGCGAGAAACTTAAAAAAATATTGCCTGTTTCAGTGGGACAGGCCGCCAGGATATCCGGTGTCCGGAACTCCGACATCTCTCTTATTATTTTATACCTTACAAAGAAAAACAAAAAGACATGAAACCAAAAGACCCGGCCGCTATACTAAAGAACGGCTTTACAAATCTCGGACTGTCCTGGACACAACCGCTCCTGGACAAATTTTCCCTGTACAGTGCTGAATTAATCCGATGGAACAAACGGTTCGGATTCATCAATACTGATGATCCGGCTGAACTCGCCATCCATATGCTCGATGCGCTATCGGGTCTTCCGGTTCTTCACAGCTATCAGACGCCTTCGCCAATACTCGACATTGGTTCCGGTGCAGGGCTGCCGGGCCTGCCGCTCGCTTTCTGTCTGCCGGATACGACGTTTTTTTTATGTGAAAGAAAGGCAAAAGAAGCGGCGTTTCTGCGCAATATCGTATTGCTGACCAATACATCAAATGTGACGGTACTCGAAGACCTGCGGGAAATTCCCGCATCGGCGGGATGTGCCGTTTTTCGCGCGGTAAAGACAATCGATGAACTGCTCCCGATCCTCAGCCCTGTATTGCGGGATGACGGCATTATTTTTGCGTACAAAGCCACCCTCGCCAGAATTGAGGAAGAAAAAACTGTTCTTGAAAAAAAATACTCCCATATATATGTGCACAAGCTTGTTCATCCGGATGCATCACGGAAAAGACATGCAGTGGTACTCAAACAGCAGGATAGAATACGTGGATAAACTTTATAAAATCAGGTTTTTGACAGGGATATACGCTTAAAAAGTTTTATAATATCATTTTTATCAATCAAGTCGATGAGCCGCGCCTCCACAAAGGATTTGGCTCCATCGGTATATTCGCCGGCGGTGATGCAGAAGCCCCTGTCTGCCCGGTTCTCCTTGCAGGTCGTATAAAAATCACGCACCACAAGCTCTCCCACCAGCCCCGTGGTACGGACAAAGCGGTACATCACCATGTCCTCAAATCGCTTGGTATGCACTTCTGCAAGAATATCGGCATATTCACTTTTATTCAGGGTAATATTGACCAGTTTTGTCTTGCCTGCTTCAAAAAAGTTTGATGCAATTCTCCTGCACAGGGTAAGAAATTCCGAGTTCGGCGCCAAAAGAAAAATCTGGAGTTCCTTGTTGGTGAGCAATTCCCGAAAATAGGAAATCTGCTTGCCGACATCCTTGTAATCAGGCTTCATGTCATAGATCTCTTCAAACAGCGTCAATGCCCTGTTGATATCAGACTGTTTGACATATGCGACTGCGAGCCGGTATTTCAATTCCATTTTTATCTCCGGCTTGATGGCTTTGTGCTTGAGGCCGATCTCAAAATCCATGATTGCCTTTTGGGGATTGTGGGTCTTCAGCTCTATTGTGCCGGCAAACAGGGCAGCCTTGGGGCCGATACCGGGATCAAGCCGGAGATGGGAAAAAATATTCAGCGCCCGGTCGCTTTTCCCCAGTTCAAAGTGGCATTGCGCAAGTGCAAATAATGATTCCTTGTCATTGGGCTCAAACTCAATTGCTTTGCGCAGTTCCTCACTCGCTTCGGTAAACTGCCGGTTCATAAAATAACTGTGCCCAAGAAACCGGATTGTCTGAACATGTTCCGGTTCAAGAGATGCCGCCTTTTTAAACAAGGCAACTGCCTTGTCATATTCTTTCCGGGAATACTCCAGAAAGCCCAGATGGTAATTGATTTCAAAATCATTTTCATTAAATGTGCGTGCGATGAGCAGGCTCTTGTAGGCTTCATCCTGGTTCCCCAGTTTCATGGCGCATAACCCGAACCGGAGCGTATAGGTGAACTCATCGAGCTCGGGATTCATGGCGCAGAGCCCCACCAGGGTATTGTAATAACTGTATGCCTTGTCAAATATGTTTTCGTGGTAATAGAGATCGGCGAGCGCCTGTAAAGCTTCCGGATCTTTTGGATTCTGTGCCAGCCGCTTGTTTGTCTCTCGGATGACCCTGTTGCGGTCCTTGTATTTTATCACCCTCTTTTTCTTTTTCGGCTCTTTTTCCCCTTTGCGCAGCAGCAAGGGCAAAAACAATGCCAGAAAAAAAACAAGGACAAAACCAATGATAATATAGGGGAGATATTCTACCATAATTTTATTATAGGAACCATTTCTTCAATAATCAAGAAGTCTCCTCTGCAAAAAAAAAATTGTTCATTATATGATTTCAGATGAATTTTGCCGCATTTTTGGAAAATTAAATTGTCATTGACAAAATGGAGAGAAGGATATACGATTTTACTGTGAGTGACGCACAAGATTCATCAGACATTTATATCGGCCTCAGACTTGCTGACGGGAGTTTTTTCCCGGTCATAGAAGAAGGATTTACCGGCAGAAAAAAACTCATTGTCACTACGGTCAGGGATGATCAGGAAAGTGTCCAGATTGACCTTTACAAAGGGAAAGGCAAGGAAATCTTTTCGGATCTGTATATCGGGACATTATTAATCGAAAATATTACTCCGGCACCCAAGGGTGAAGTGGAAATAGAAGTGTACGCAGGCATCGACGAGTCGGGAAATCTTTTTGCATCAGCAGAAGATAAAAAATCCGGCGAACGCCAGACACTGTCGGTCAGCATGACCTCCCTGCGCGAACAGAATGCCTATGACATGCCCGACTTTGATATCGGGAACAACTCACCGGTTACTGTTGTGGAAGAGACAATTCAGGAACTTGAACCGGAAAAATCCCGGAAAGAAAAAAAGAAGGGCAACCTCATCGGACTGCTGCTGTTTATCATCGGCGGCCTCATTCTTATCGCAGGCATCACCATTGGTGTTTACTTCCTTATTCAATACCTCCAGGCCCAGCAGATTTTTACCGCGCCTTCTGCAACGCCGGCTCCGACAGAAACCCCAAAACCGGTTCAGTCCAAAGAGGAAAAACCAACCCCTGCACCAGCACAGGACACAGCTGCTTCCTCGAACGGTACATGGTACACCGTGGTGAAAGGCGACACCTTGTGGGATATTGCCCGGCAATTCTACCGCGATCCGTTTTTATGGGAAAAAATTCACAAACATCCAGAGAATCATATTCCCGATCCGGATCTCATTTTTGTAAAACAACGGATTTTTGTTCCTGAAAAATAATCATCTTCTGTTCATCGCCCTTATCCCTCTTTTCCTGCTGCAATGTTGTAGCGGCTCATATTTCAATTTGTCCCGCAGTGAACTCGCAGAAAAACTTCGGCACAAGGATTATGCTTTTCTCGACACAATTGATTTGTCAAAATATAATATTGAAGACGCTGCGGGCTATGCGCCGGGAGCACTGTATTATCTGTCATTTATCCTGTCGGAAGCCGGGAAAAAAGACACTGCATACCAATGCCTTGAACTTCAGATAAAACGGAGAGAACTGCCGTACTCGCGGCTTGCCTTGCTGGAATATGCCGGGCAAAAAATCGATGATGAATTGTACGAAGATGCAGAAACATATCTGCGGCAATACACCGAAGCGTTTATAGATGAAAAAAATGCCGATGACTTCCACAAACTGCTGATTTCATCCCTGTATTGGCAAAAAAAAGATGCCGAAACACAGGCACTCATTGCCGGGCATTTCAAGCTTTCGGATACCGAACTTTTGGCAAAGGAACCCGAGTTGTACATGTTCCGGGCAGTGGGAAAATCGAGGCTGAACATTGAAGGGTGGGAAAATGATATCCGCACATTCTTTTTCACTGCCAGGCGGTCCGAACTGCATATCAGGCTTTTTCTGTATCTAAAAAATACAGACAACCTTCTCGGGAAATTTGATTCACATGAACAGGCATTGTTCGAAGCGAAATACAAAACAGCAGCCGAAGAATATTCCGAAGCCGCCGCGCTTTTTGAAAAAACGTTTACTGCCGCACCCGATACATATCTTACCTATGCCCCGCTTTTATCTGATTTTGGTGTTGCCAGTACTGCCGGGAAAACCAGAGACAGCCATCTTGCCCTGCTGTTAAAACTAGTGAAAACCCGGAAAACAGATACAATAAAAATGAATCTGTATGAGCAGGCAGGGAAAATCGCCAATAAATTAAAAAAATATACGGATGCATCTGCATATTACCAGTCAGTCTATGACAATACAAAAGACGCAGAACAGAAAAAACGGGCACTCTGGAGAATACTCACCATTGCCATCGATGCGAAAACCATTGATGAAAAAAAACTTTTTGTGAAATATGCACCGCTCTGGGCTGATCCCGACTATTTCTCTGACGCGGTGGAATCCCTGATAATCCATTTGCTGCAGCAAAACGATTTGTCCGGCTTTATCAGCACAATGCCCCTTCTCCGCGATTACGTCCCCTCTTATCTGCGGGCACAGCTCTCCTACCTCTGCGGAAGGATTATTCTGATACAGGAAAAAAACAGGGAAATTCCGGTCACCAGCAAGAAGGCCGAGCCATATTTCAAGGATGTCATAGCGGTCTCTGACTGGGGATATTATTCATTTCTTGCAGCATACATGCTGGGCTCCGAGTCGTTTTTTAAAAAGCAGGCATTCAGCAAACCTGTCTCCCATACTGAGTTCGGTGAAAATGAAAAAATATTACTGGGGTATATCGATTTCGGGCTCAATAAAAAAGCCTACGGATACATGCTGTCGCACCGGAACGAATTACCAGATTCATTTTTGTCCTATGCTGCCCAATATTTTTCAGATCGGGAATATTTTCTGGAATCCATCCATTCAATCGACAAACTGCACTCCCGGAACCGGAAGGTCATGACTGAACGCGATTATTGCAATCTGTATCCAAAGGCGTATGCATCGCTTATCGGGCCCCTGGCGGAAAAAAACAGCCTTGATACAAATCTTGTCTACGCACTGGTCCGCAGGGAAAGCGCATTCGATCATGAAATCAGCTCAAAAGCAGGCGCGATCGGGCTCTCCCAGCTGATGCCGGATACTGCACAATGGCTTGCCGGGCTCCTGAAGATGCCTTCCTATAACCTCCTTGACCCCGCCGACAATCTTGGTATTGGAACCTATTTTCTTGCGTATCTTAAAAAAAGATACGAGTTGACCACTCATATCCTTGCCGCATATAATGCCGGACCGGGCAGCCTGAAATCATGGAAGCGGCAGTATCCTTCGCTTCCTGACGATCTGTTCGTTGAAGCGCTCGATTTCGCCGAAACAAGAAATTTCATTAAAAATATTTTTACCAGTCATGTCGTCTATACAACATTTTATGACCAGAAACCATTGGGGGAGAGCGTCAGGTTATTTTTCCGTCTGCAGGAGTGAACCATGGAATTTTTACAGGAAATAATTCAATCAGTTATTTTGGGCATTATTCAGGGCATCACCGAGTTTTTGCCCGTATCAAGTTCCGGCCATTTGGAAATAGCCAAAATATGGCTCGGCTTTACAGAGGCGAATACCTTTTATTCAATCCTGCTCCATGCAGCAACACTTGTCGCCGTGTTTATCGCATTTCGAAAAAGAATCGGCGCAATCATTGTCTCCCTCGCCAGGTTTGTCACACGAAAGACTGAACAGGACGACAAAGTGAATCTAAAGCTTTTTCTGCTCCTCTGTTCTGCAACCGCAGCAACAGCGTGCGTGTTTTTGGGCATGAAATTTCTTGACGAGTCACTTTTTCACAACCCGAAACTTATCGGCAGCTGCTTTATCATTACCGGGGGAATCCTCATCGTCTCCCGTTTTTTTAACGGAACAACGCAATATCCACATTTCGGATTTCTCCGTTCCCTGGCAGTCGGGCTTGCCCAGGGAATCGGCATTCTCCCGGGAATCTCCCGCTCCGGCATCACCATTACCGGCGCACTCAGCATGGGAATGTCGCGGGAACTGGCCGGGGAGTTCTCGTTTCTGCTTTCCATTCCTGCAATCCTCGGTGCCATTGTCGCTGACCTGAAAGATGCAACTGCTTTGTTCGAACAGGTCAGTATTGTCTCGATAATCCTCGGGATGGCTGCGGCATTCGTGGTTGGGCTTGTTTCGATCCTGTTTTTAATGAAGCTGATCAAACGCGGACAACTGTTTTTCTTCAGCCTCTACCTGATCCCTGCCGGGATTTTGACCATTATTTTTATCTCATGAACAGGGACTGTATTCAGGTACACCGCTGCAGGAAATCTTCTTTAAATTTCACTGAATAACCTGTTCCTTTGGATCAGGTTTATTTGACAATAATTGCTCTTTGTGGTATCGGAAATAAACAGGAAAATTCTTTCCGGAGGACTCAATGGATATACTACAGGCAGCTTCGGCGGCAAAAAAAGCATCCCTTGTTTGTGCGACACTGCATTCTGACGTGAAAAACAAAGCACTCAAACGCATCATCGCGGGCCTTGAAAACAGCAAACAGGTGATCTTCGATGCAAACAACAGGGATCTTGAAAAAGCAAAGCTGGAAAATCTGGCCGGTCCGCTGCTGAAAAGATTAAAATTCGATGCAGACAAACTAAAAACGGTAATATCCGGACTCGAAAGCCTCATCCTTATTCCCGATCCGGTGGGGAACACTCTCTCCTCTACTGAACTTGATCTGGGCCTGGAGCTGTACAAGGTGACAGCGCCGATTGGTGTGGTTGGTATTATTTTTGAATCGCGGCCCGATGCACTGGTACAAATCGGGAGCCTGGCTTTAAAAAGCGGCAATGCCGTGCTCCTCAAAGGCGGGAGCGAAGCCGCACAGACCAATGCCATACTTGCAGAGATCATTATCCGGGAAAGTACTGCGGCAGGTTTTCCGGAGGGATGGCTTCTGCTCCTTGAAACCCGTCAGGATGTCAATGCGATGCTTTCGCTCGACGCCTCTATCGACCTTATTATTCCCCGCGGTTCAAATGAATTTGTCCGGTATATCATGGATCACACCAGAATACCGGTCATGGGCCACGCCGACGGGATCTGCCATCTGTATATCGATGCTGCTGCTGATATTGATATGGCGGTCAAACTCACTGTGGACAGCAAAACCCAGTATGTCGCAGTATGCAATGCGCTGGAAACCCTGCTGGTTCACAAAGACATTGCTTCTGCTGCGCTGCCGAAATTAAAAACAGCGCTTGAAGCAAAAAACGTGGAACTCAGAGGGTGCGAAAAAACCCGCGAAATCATCGAGGCGCTGCCCGCGACTGAACAGGACTGGAAAACAGAATATCTTGACCTCATTTTATCAATCAGAATTGTCGATAGTCTGGAAGAGGCAGTAAATCATATCAATACATACGGCTCACACCATACTGATGCGATTGTGACAAATGACAAATTGTCTGCCTTGTGGTTTTTAAATGCCGTCGACAGTGCAAACGTTTTTCATAATGCAAGCACCCGTTTTTCAGACGGCTATCGCTACGGATTGGGTGCCGAAGTCGGGATCAGCACAAACAAGCTGCATGCCCGGGGGCCTGTCGGTATGGAAGGATTACTTAGTTACAAGTGGAAAATGCTTGGGAGCGGACAATCCGTTAATGAATACACCGGGGAAAAGGGAAAATCATTTTCCCATACACCGTCCACGAAACCGTTTCCACAGCAGTAAAAGCAGCCTATGAGAAATTTAGCAAATGTAAAACGGATCGTCATAAAAATCGGCACCTCAACACTCAGCAACACGCACGGTATTAATACCGCATATATAAAAACGCTTGCCCACGAGGTTAAAAAGGCAAAAGATACAGGAAAGCAGATCATTATTGTCACATCGGGAGCAATCGGCATGGGCGCCGCTCAGCTGAATATCACAAAGCGTATCGAGGGCATTAAAATGAGACAGGCATGTGCGGCAATCGGACAGCCCCTGCTGATGCAGGAATACCGAAAGGCATTTCTCTCCAATAAAATTGTCACAGCCCAGCTGCTTTTAACCGCCGATGTCCTCTCCAACAGAAAAACATTTCTGAACCTCCGCAATGCCTTCGAAACCCTGCTTGAACTTGGTACGGTCCCGATCATCAATGAAAATGATTCCATCTCGACCGATGAAATCAACACGGCGTTCGGCGATAATGACAGGCTCTCCGCTTTTGTGGCGAGTAAAATCGACGCCGATCTGCTCATTCTTCTAAGCGACATTGACGCCCTATACAATAAAAATCCGCGGGAACACCGGGATGCGGTTCCGATTCCCTATGTGTTTGAAATTACAAAAGAAATCGAAATGGGAGCAGGAACCGCGGGAACAACCCATTCATCCGGGGGAATGAAAACAAAAATAGAGGCGGCGAAAATAATACAGAATGCCGGATGCAGAATGGTCCTGGCGGACGGGTCTGAAAAAAACATCATTTCACGGATTCTTGCAGGGGAAGAGATTGGCACCATGTTTCTTCCAAAAAAGAAGTTAAGCCAGCGGACACGCTGGATTCTCAATTCGATCCCCCGCGGTAAAATTCTTGTTGACGCAGGTGCGGTCCGGGCGCTGAAAAACAAAAAAAGCCTGCTGCCAAGCGGCATTCAAAAAATCGAAGGTGAGTTTGATGCCGGCGAGGTTGTGTTCGTTAACGATTGCATCAAAGCAGTGACAAGCTTTTCAAGTTCCGAGCTGGCACTGCTTTTGGGAAAACACTCAAAGGATATCCGGCATATTCTTGGTGAAGGCAAAAAAGATGTAGTTTCGACCCCGGAAAACATCATATTTTTGGATTTTTAATCAAAACCGTTTATGGAGAAAAAAATAATGCATGAAATACCAGTATACAGCACAGACCTCACATGGATCGCACTACGGCTGGAAGGTCTTGAAGAAACCATTATCTATCATCTCATTGAGCGAATCCAGTTCTGCAACAACAGTGCAGTATATGAAGCCGGCAAAAGCGGTTTCGAAGGCGAGGCTTCCCGCAGCCTGCTGGATATTCGTCTCATGTATCATGAAAGCATGGATGCGCGGTTCGGCAGGTTCGAGGTTCCGGAGGAACGCCCGTTCAATGCAAATTTACCGCATGTGATGCGCAAAGTGAATCTCCCCGATTATCCGATTCATCTGGAAGACTTCGACACGGTGAACCTGACAAATAAAATCAAGCAGACATACATCGCCATCCTCCCGGTCATCTGCCGCAGCGGTGATGACGGACAGTACGGTTCCAGTGTTGAACATGATGTCTATACGCTCCAGGCCATTTCAAGAAGAATTCATTATGGAGCATTATTTGTCGCCGAGAGTAAATATATCACGGACCCCGGCCGTTTCGATGTACTCATTGACAGTAACGATACAGATAAAATTATGGAAGCGCTTACCCGAAAAGAAGTTGAGGAAAAAATAATCAGACGGATAAGGGAAAAAGTCGAGATCGCACAATCAAAAGCCAACAGGGATATTCGGATACTCATTGATCCCGAAACGATTGTCGGGTTTTACCGGGATACCATCATCCCGCTGACAAAAGAAGGCGAACTCCTTTATTTGCTGAACAGGAAACGATAGAGGCTGTCAGTATATATTCCATACAATTATTAATGAGGGATACTCAGCCGAAACTGTGTTCCCCTGTCGCGGCCGAGCGTGACAACTCCGTGCAGCTGATTCACCAGGACACGGATAAGCTGCATCCCCAGGGCACCACCCGATTCGATGGTGATGTTTTCGGGCATCCCGCATCCATTATCCGCAATTTCCAGAAAATAATGGCCCTCCCTGTCTTTCATTTTAATTGAGATCTGCCCCTCACCTTTTCTCCCAAACGCGTGAATCAATGAATTGGTCACCATTTCATTGACGATCAAACCCATCGGGATTGCGGTATCAATATCCAGAAAGATCTGATCACAGGCAATATTGATTTTTGTTGTTTCCGGATCATTACAGTGTTTCTGCATAATATGTGATACAAGAGACCGGATATAATCACCGAATTCTATCCTGGCGATATCGGGTGATCGGTACAGTTTTTCATGAATGAGTGCAAGCGACAGTATTCTGTTTTCAAATTTCTTGAACACATCAAGAAAATGCGTGTTCTCGATGGATTGGGTCTGCAAATTCACCAGACTCATGATTATCTGCAGATTGTTTTTCACCCGGTGATGGATTTCACGCAGCAGCACTTCTTTTTCCCGAAGTGTTTTCAGCTGTTTCTGGGCTTTCTTTTTCTCGGTGATATCTTCCTGTATTGAGATATAATTGGTAATGTTTCCGCCAGGATTCCGGACTGCCGAAATGGTCAGTGCATTCCAGTAGTACGAACCGTTCTTTTTCTGGTTAACCAGTTCGCCCCTCCATTCTCCATCGAGTTGCAGGGAATCGTTAAGCTGTTTATAAAATTCCTCGGGATGGTACCTGGATTTCAGGATTCCCACTTTATTACCGATCACCTCTTGCGGAGAAAATCCGGTCGTCTGTATAAATTGCGGATTGATATATTCTACAACCCCTTCATCATCGGTAATAATGATCGAAAGCGGCGTCTGGTCAACTGCCCATAACAATTTTCTCAGCAGCTCTTCTGCTTTTTTCCGGCGGGTAATATCCCTGATTATCCCTATGACGCCGCCGGCAAGATCAGGATCTGTGTTGGTATTTTCTTCGACAGTCAACAAATTCAATTCCCCGATGAACAATTCATCTTCTGCAATGGGTACTGCCAGTAATCCATTATGGCTGGTAAGCAGCCGGACTTCAATTGCAGAAGTGCTGAAGGAGAAAAATGAACTGCCTTTTTTTCTTTTCGTGTTATTTTTTTGCACCTGACGGATCAGTGCATTTACCCGGTCAAGGTCCCCGGATTGGAAGAGACAGGAAAGGCCTTTCCCCTCAAGATCCGGTGCTGAAAAACCAAGTATCTCAACCGCTGCGTTGATAAAACGGATGGTTCCGTTTGCATCAATCCGGAACATGATTTCAGGAACCGAATTAATGAGAGCCCTGTACTGTGCAAGTTTCTCAAACATGGTTGAGTTTCCTAAAACAAAAAATGAACGTATTGATTATCCGCGCTCTGCAATGGGTATATAGTCATTTCCATTTACGACACTTTTATACGCAGGCCGCATGATTCTTCCCCCGCTGACCAGTTCTTCTATCCGGTGCGCAGCCCAACCCGCAATCCGCGCAATTGCAAAAATCGGCGTGTATAAATCATGCGGAATATTGAGCATCCGATAGACAAATCCCGAGTAAAAATCAACATTCGCCGAAACGGTCTTCGCCGAGTCCTTTTCTTCATGAAAAACAACCGGTGCCAGCTGTTCGATTAATTCATACAGATGAAACTCTTCCTCTGAATTCTTATATTTGGACAGTTCCCGTGCTTTATCCCGGAGCAGGATCGCGCGTGGATCTGACAGTGTGTACACTGCATGGCCGATGCCGTAGATTAGGCCGGACTTGTCATACGCCTGTTTTCGTATAATTTTCTGCAAATATGTCTTGACTTCGGATTCATTTGCCCAGTCCTTGACATTGGCTTTGATGTCTTCCATCATTTGCATGACCTTGATGTTTGCTCCGCCGTGTTTCGGGCCTTTCAAAGACCCCACCCCGGATGAAATCGCGGAATAAATATCGGTTCCCGACGAAGTCACCACGTGGACCGTGAAGGCAGAGTTGTTGCCGCCGCCATGTTCAGCGTGGAGAACCAGACACAGGTCAAGCAGCTCTGCCTCGAGCGGGGTATAGACACTGTCGTTTCTGATCAAATGCAGAAAATTTTCTGCTGTACTCAATCCACGCTCTCCCTTGTGGATAACCAGGCTCTGTCCGTCATGATAATGGGATTTTGCCTGATAGGCATAGGCGGCCATGGTCGGAAACCGTGCAATGAGTTCAATACACTGGCGAAGATTATTCTGTATGGAAAGGTCATCAGGATTGTCATCATATGAATACGCTGCCAGAACACTGCGGGCGAGTTTGTTCATGATATCCCGGCTGGGTGCTTTCATGATCATGTTTTCCATAAAACCGGGCGGAAGTTCGCGGACATCATCGAGCATCGTGCAAAATTCCGCCAATTCTGATTTTGTCGGAAGTTGTCCAAAGAGCAGAAGATACGCTGTCTCCTCAAACCCGACGCGATTGTCTTTTTGAAATCCCTTGACAATTTCTGTTACCTCGAGCCCCCGATAAAATAATTTCCCGTCCACGGGCGTATGCTCGCCTTCCACGATATGATATCCCAATACATGACCAATCGTTGTCAATCCGACAAGTACGCCGGTACCATCCGGATTTCTTAATCCACGCTTCACGTTGTATTTTGTATAGTATTCAGGCTTGATGGTATTATTTGCAATTACCTGCTGCTCATACTTCTCAATAATAGGCTTCTTGTCAATCTGGGTTTTCATCATATTCGTCCTCTTGTGATTTTTCTCCGGAAAGGAGGATTGATTATTTTGTAAAAAAATTATATCTATAAACGCGCAGTTTGGCAATTGCATTGCCTGTGGAATGGGCAGTTGAGGACGGGTTTTTTGCATCCTTGTCCATTTTTTCATCTCAGAAGTCAATATTTTCTTCTGAATATCAGAAAGTACCCTGAATTACAGCTTTTATGATTTCAAATAATACCGATATAAAGTATAGGAGGAACAATGTTTTTTCATTTTGCACTCATTCTTTCTGTCATGGTTCACATTTCGTGTCAGATTTTCAAATTCATATTTTATTCCATCAGAGTCAGAAAAATATCGGTCAAATACCTGGTATCTGCCGGCGGAATGCCGAGCACCCATTCAGCTTTTACCAGCACACTAACCCTGACAATTGGTTTATTTGAAGGATTTACCACCCCCATATTTGCTGTGTCAGCAGCATTAACCGCAATTGTTGTCTATGATTCGCTGCGGCTCCGGGGGGCAGTACAGATACATTCAGAAATTCTTGAAAAATTGTCCGGAAGCCTTTCCGAAAAAGACAAAAAACGTATACCAAAAATGGTGGGGCATACATTGCCGGAAATTGTTGTCGGTATTCTCATTGCATGTATTGTAAGCACAACCGTATATTTATGCAGAGCAAGCCTGGGAATCGGGTAATCCCCGTACATTCTGGTGGAGGAAAACTTTACATTTTGGGTATATATAAAATTTTACCGTTTTTCTATCTGTTTTTCACGATACTGCTCACAAACACATTCCCGGCAGATGCAAAAACCCTGCTCCCTGCCGCGTCCAGTGCAGAAGAGACCACGCTTCTTCATGATCCTGAATCGCTGCTCGGCATGAATTTGAAAGAGGCATATTCGGTATTCGGCGCACCCGATGAAATAACCGTTCATCGTAATGAAAATCCGCAATATGATGATGTGGTCTTTATTTACAAACCGCTTCATGTTTCATTCTTCTGGTTTGAAAACCGCGTCTGGGTGATCCGTTTTCACAGCGGGTATGAGAAAAACATCCTCGGGGTTCGCCCGGGAATGAAAAAAGAAGAGGTGATGACAAGTTTGAATTACACATCGCGGGAAATCGAAAATTCACTCGTATTCTTCTTAAAAGACAGGGGATTTCCAGTGCGATTGCGAGTATACTTTACGAATGACATCGTGAACGATATTTATCTGTACCGAGGAGATTTTTAAGTGAAAAAAAGCCAGCTCTGCCTTGTCTGCACGTCAAAGACAATACAGGAAAACATTGAAAATATTGAAAAATACAAAGACCGAATAGACTGTATTGAACTTCGAGCGGATTTTCTGTCGCCAGAAGAACAATCTGTGCTGGATAAATTTCCCGCATTCACCAATCTCCCCGTCATTCTGACAATACGCAGAAAATCAGATGGGGGTGTTTTTAAAGGGACTGAGCAGGAACGCCGTCAGCTCCTGAAACAGGGATCACGCGGTGATTATGCATATATTGATCTTGAGACAGATTTTCGGGACGAGGAACTCGAAGCCTCTTTAAAAAGCCGAAATATAAAAATAATCCGTTCCTTTCATGATCTGGAAAGTGTTCCCGGCAATTTGGTAAAACGGGTAAAAAAGATTGCAGAGAATAAAAATGAAATTCCAAAGGCTGCCGTTACCCCAAAATCAACTTCCGATCTGCTTGCTTTTTTTGAGGCCTGCAGGGAACTCAGTCACACCGAAAAAATCATCATCGGGATGGGCGAGTTCGGTGTCACAACCCGTATCCTTGCCAATAAAACGGGTTCAATGATCAGCTACTGCTCTGTTCCCGGCCAATCCGCCGCACCTGGACATCTCGATCCGATTACGATGACCACCCTCTACCGTTTTCACAGGATCGGTAAGCATACAAAGATATATGGAATAATCGGGAATCCAATACACCATTCCTCGTCACCCCTTATCCATAACCGGGGGTTGCGGGATCTCATGATTGATGCTGTCTATGTTCCGTTTCTCACCGATGACGTAAAAAGTTTCTTTGAAATTGCAAACCTTCTGTCTATTGAGGGTTTTTCGGTAACGATCCCCCACAAAGAAGAAGTAATCCGCCACTTAAAGAAAACAGATCAACACATTGAGGCAGTGGGTGCCTGTAACACAGTTGTCCACCGCGGCAATCACTATATCGGGACAAATACCGATATCGAGGGATTTATTTCACCACTGTATACCTATTTTTCACCCGATGAGATGAAATCCATGAAAGCAACAGTAATCGGAGCCGGGGGAGCATCCAGGGCATGCGTGTATGCTTTGCGGAAAGCCGGTATGACTGTGCTCATTTTAAACAGAACCCCCGCAAAGGCAAAAAAACTGTCCGAAGAGTTTGACACCCAATGGGGCCCGCTTGATGAAACAGGCTTCTCGCGAATGAAAAATTTTTGTGACCTGATTATTCAGACAACCAGTGTCGGCATGGTGCCGAAATCAGAACAAGACCCGTTGGCAGCCTACAAATTTGCCGGAAATGAATTTGTTTATGATCTGATATATAATCCAAAACTGACCAGGCTGCTGGAGCGTGCATTAAGCGCGGGGTGCAAGGTGTTAAACGGCGAGGAAATGCTTGTTGCGCAGGCACATCTGCAGTTCAAACTTTTCACCGGAAGGGAATCGTTGTTCAAGAACAATTATCTTTCAGATTTCATGCGGACAGAGATACCGGAAATGTAGCTGCAGTCGTACAGGGCTGGCAAATAATATGGAAATCACAATGATAAAAATATTTTCCCCTGTTTCAGGCATAGAACTTGTCCCGTTCAGGGTATCGAAGTATCAGAAATGATTTTCCCCGGCCGCACAATTTCTCCCCGCGGACAGATAATATAATCAATTTCATGTTCCAGATACCGTGAAAGGCACTCCTCTAAAATCCCCGCGCTGTTGTTGTTATCCGAAAGGTGACAGAAATATACTTTTCGTTTTCCTTCAGGTTTCAGCTGATTTAAAAAGGAAACAGCCGCATGATTGGAGAGGTGTCCCCTGTCGGATGCTATCCGCTCCTTGATGTAATCCGGGTACTCACTGTTTGCAAGCATATCAGGGCAGTAATTTGCTTCCAGAAAGAGAATATCTGCCTTATTTGCAATTCTGACCATTTCATCACTTGTCTTTCCTGTATCGGTAATTATGCAGACCGACTTGTTTCCCGCGGTAAACGAATAACTGACTGCATGCGGTGCATCATGTTCTGTGTAAAAAGAAGTAAAAACAAGGCCGTCAACTGAATATTCTATTCCCGGTTCTATTTTCAGCTGACGGGAGACGCTATTTTTAAAAACGGATTCAATGTTCATCTGATGATGATGGACCACCGTTGCATTGGTTTTTTTTGCCAAAAGTTCAACGCCCCGGACATGGTCTATGTGTGAATGAGTGATAAAAATATATTGTAATTCATTCGGATCGAACCCGCAATGTTCCGCCCTCAGAAAAAACTGCCGGCAGGAAAGTCCGTTATCAACTGCAAATACCAGTTCCTTGTATCTGAAAATATAGGCATTGGCAATTGAACCGCTGGCAAGGACTGCGTAATCAAGCATCCGCCAGCCATGCCTTCCAGGCAGCCGGAGCATCACCAACAGTTGCTTTGGACCCGTTTCTGACAACAGGTGTTTTCAGCAGGACATTATTGGCGAGCAGTTCTTCAAAGAGATCAATTTCCATATATGCAAAACCTTTTTTCTGGTATTCCTTGCTCTCTATATCGATCAATTCCCCCAGTGGAATACTTCGGGAAATATTCTCCAGCTCCCCCTTTGAAAGACTTTTTTCAGAGAGGTCCAGAAAGTGATGCGGAATACTGCGTTCCTTAAAAAACCGGAGCGCTTTTTTTGTGTCAGAACACTTTTTGGTGCCGATTATCTGTATGTTCACAGGATATCCCCAGACCTCTTTCTAAAAATCATCCAGCGCATTCAAGCCCTGAAGATGTGCTATGAGTCCCCAGCTCTCAAGTGTCCAGCCGTCATCATATGAGAAGGTATTCAGACTCCCGTTAACAAGCGAGAACGTCCGCTTTCCATGAATCGGCATCTGCAAGGTATGGCGCAACAGACTTTCAAGAATTCCGCCATGGGTCACCACAAGAATTCGTTTGCCGGGATTGGCCTTTGCAATTCTTGTAAATGCCTCAACACCGCGTTCGTACCGCTGACGCACACTCTCCCCTTCCGGGATGACAAAATCGGGATCTTCCGATTTGAACTTCTCATATTTTATGGGATGCTGCTCCTGAAACTCTGCCATTGTATGCCCCTGAATCATACCGAGGTGGCGTTCTCGCAATCCGGGTTCCTGAATGATATCAAGGCCAATGTGCTCCCCGATGATCTGCGCGGTCTGAACAGCTCTGCCCAAGTCGCTTGAGACAAGCAGATCAAAACCGCTTGTAACCGCTTTGGCAATTGCCTCTGCCTGTTTGATCCCGCTTGCAGTAAGGGGTGAGTCTAGCTGTCCCTGCTGCTTCCCGATTGCGTTCCATTCGGTTTCTCCATGCCGTACAACAATGATGATTGTCTTCATAATATTTCCTTATTGTTTGCTGCTTATCCTTTTTATTGCGATACCGACGATTATTCATATATCCTGCTTTTTTTCAATCATGACCAGGAAACACTTTTTGGTATTTTATGAAAGCAGTTTTTACGCTTTTTCAAGAGAAATGGATTTACAGGCGGCAGTTATTTTTTCATCCTGTTTGAATCCATAGTGTTTTGCCCCGTGCGGAAAAATATCGTCAAGATGTGTTTCTGTTCCGGGAATAATAATATTTCCCACAAGCTCTCTCACAGGGATCCCCACAAAAGGATATTTTACCAGGCCGGGGTCGGGAACAAACAATCCCTCCTCATTGATGATCTGTTCACCATACAGAGCAATATCCAGATCAATCTGCCGCGGAGCATTGACATCCTCTGTCCGGATACGTCCCAGGATTCTTTCAATTTCGCGTAGAAAATCAAATTTTAATTCACGGGGCGGGATGTGGGTTTGGATCAGACACGCGCCGTTTATGAAATCAGGCTGATCTTTGTTCCCGACCGGAGTTGTTCTGTAAAACTTTGAACAGTCAATAATTTCTACTTCGGCAGCAAGAAGAACCATGGCAATGACGATATTGGAATGAGCTTCGATATTCGATCCGATACTGATGATTACTTTTTCATCTTTTCTTTTTTTCACGAAACCAGTATACCAGAATAATTACAGGTTTAAAAGCAAGGCTTTTTGTTTTGTTCAGAAAAACAATTATTTGAAACTTCCGGAAAAATACACATAATTATTCCTGTTACGAAGAAATTACTTTTTTCATTTTTATTTATCACCGCTTCTTTGGTTTCCGGTTATGATGAACCCGTAAAAAAAGCTCCTGCAATTGAGTTAGCAGAATATTCCGTAGCTTCTTGAATTCATTGTATTCCCTCCTTATTTTTTATGCAGGAGAAAATTATTATGTTGACATATTTATTCGCCTATTGGTGGCTTTTTATCCCGGGTATTTTATTGAGTATTCTTGCCCAGGTTGCAGTAAGTACTACCTATTCCCGGTACCGAAAAATCAGAGCAGCAAGCGGTCTGACCGGCGGTGAAGCTGCACGAAAGATCCTTGATGCGAACGGGCTCACCAATGTAAGAATTGAAGGGGTGGAAGGAAGACTCTCCGACCACTATGATCCCCGCACGGGGGTTTTGCGGCTCTCAAACGAAACATTGAGGGGTCACAGCCTTGCATCGCTCGGCGTGGCTGCCCATGAAGTGGGCCATGCGCTTCAGCATCATCAAAAATATCTCCCGCTGACCGTTCATATTAATTTTGTTCCGACAGTGAGAATTACTTCGACACTGGCACCCTTTTTTATCATTGGAGGGCTTATATTCGGCACTGTCCAATCCCTGCTGTGGATTGGAATAATCCTGTATTCGTTTGCCGTGGTCTATTCATTGGTATCGCTCCCGATTGAGCTGAATGCATCAAAGCGGGCTGTCCATGCCCTTTCCACATCAATGATGCTGAAGCGAAGCGAGCTCCCCGGTGTAAAAAGCATCCTCACCGCGGCGGCCTTTACCTATGTGGCCGCAGCTATCACCTCAATACTTCATCTCATCCGGCTGGTGTTGATCAGCAGGGCAAGGCGGTAAAAAAGAGATTTTTCATTGTCTGGTTACTTTTTGGGCTTGCCGGCAGCGTCTTTGAAATATTCCGGCAACTCCATGATTGTCGGGATACAGGGCAAATGGTATTTTTTGGCTGTTCCGTTTGTCGATACCAGAAGCACTTCCCCGCCCATCTCCTTGAACGCGGCAAGATAGCTTGCCATGTCATCGATCAGCAGTACTTCTTCCGACTGTTTGCCGATTTCATCAAGGACACGGTCAAAAGAGGACGGAACCGGTTTTCCCAAAAACTGTGAAAACCTGATATCAAAAATATTTTCAAAACAGCTCCGCACTCCCAGGCGGTCAAGTACGCGTTCTGCGTGCTCTTTCGGCGAATTGGTAAAAATAGACTTGGGATAGGGGATGGCCTTCAGCATCGGTTTGAGTGCCGGATTTTTGGCCACATAATCGTCAATATTTTCTGGATGCACATCCTTGAGAAACTGCTCGGGGTTTTTCAGCCCGCCGACGCGCATGAGCCCGCCGAGTGTTGTCCCGTATTTCGCAGTATAATCCTTGCGGAGAAATTCAGCTGCCTGTTCGTCTATCCCCAGAAAGTCGGAAACAAACAGGGTCATTCTCCGGCTGATTTCCTCGAACAAACCGTTCGTGGATTTATATAATGTATTGTCGCAGTCAAAAAGTATATAAGAAATATTCATAGAAAGAAACTTTCCATAAAAACCCGTCACAGTCAATATAAAAACGGTAATAATATTGAAAATAATATATTTGTCATTTTGGTTAAGAAAGAGCCTGTTTGTTTCGAAATTAAAACTAATGAAGAAAATTATTCTTTTTCTGACTTTTCTCAATATATTTTCCGCATTTTCCCAGACAACCTCTGAAAAGCAGGTGATCACCGTCTATTCAGCAACCGTCACCGACAAATCAAATGCAATATTTACACTGAAGGAAATATCAGTTTCAGGATACACCTGGTTTCATTGCCTCCTGAAGGACTCGATGTTCAAAATGCCCTTTGATTTAATCCGCAGTATTACATTTATAGAAACCGCTGAGCCGCCTTTTAAAGGGTATGCGGAGAGTACTCTTGCGTACGCCGCCGGGGGTCAGGTACAGCTGTATGTTGATCTTGACAACTACTGGATTGAGGGAGTAAATGAGGCCTTGCAGATAACCATGAAAATTCCCTTGAACGATATTTCAACGATAATCATTATTCAGGAAACAGTACCGGAACAATCGTCCGAAGCTGTATCCACAATCCCCGAAGAAATATTTGACAGCAGGTTCTACCGGTAAAAAAAGGCTGCCTATTTCCGGACAGCCTGATATTTGAAACCGATTCGATTAATTCCTTTTTTTGATGACAAAACCGTCAAATTCAACCCCATCGCAGTCCATGAATTCCGGAGCAGCGCCGTCATCAGTCTCGACTGTTACCTGTGAAAACCGCACATTTTTCAGATGCTTTCCCAGAAAACCCTGTTTGGTAATTGTCGGGAGGTCCCATATCATGTCCGGTTCTCCACCAGGCATCTTTGGATCGCGATGGGTGGTAAAATGCGAGTCGGTAATGGTGAGGTTTTCGATCGGCATTTCCGGAAGGCCGTAGAAAAACCCGCATGCGGAACGCACATCGGTTGCGTTCAGACCCGAAAAATGGATGTCCCTGACTGCCGGAGTAATTTCAGAAATCGGCATTTTATCGGAAGTGAACAGATCAGTATCTTCTTTCTTTGAACCGCAGCGGTAAAACAGGTTAATCGCGATCGGACAAAGCACTTCATCCATGATGATATTTGAAACCCGGACATTTTCGACAGCGCCCCCGCGGCCCCGTCGTGTTTTGATTCTGATGCCGCGGTCGGTTCCTTTCATAACACAATTGGAAATGGTAATACGTTTTACTCCACCAGCCATCTCACTTCCCAGAACCACCCCGCCGTGTCCGGCGTTCATGGTGCAGTTGGTGACGGTGACATCCTCTGTCGGCCTGCCGACCCGCCTGCCGTCCGCATCAATACCGGATTTGATGACCAGACAGTCATCGCCGACATCAAAGTGACAACCGCTGAAACGAACGCTCCGGCAGGAGTCAAGATCACAGCCGTCTCCGTTGGGCGTATCCGATGGATTTTTAAAGCTGACATTTTCTATTGAAACATTTTCACAGTACACCAGATGGGTATTCCAGAACGGCGAGTTCTGGTGCGTTGTTCCGTCGATGATTACATTTTTACAGTTCCAGAACTGTACTAATGGGGGCCGCAGGAACTGCATTTCGCGGCCGCCGCCGCCGGAACCCGCGGTTTCAAAACCGGGATTCAATTTTGCAAGTTCTTTTTCTTCTTTGGTGGTTGGGCCTTTTTGCCCGTCAGCCCGCTTTTTTCGGATAGCATCCCACCAGGTTCTGCCGCTGCCGTCAATGACGCCGCGGCCGGTGAGCGTGACATTTTCTGCATCGCGAAACTGTAAAAGCGGTGCAAAGGTGAAACATTCAACACCTTCCCACCGGTTTTTTGTCGGTGGATACAGGGAAAAATCATCCGAGAACTTCAACAAAGCCCCCGAATCAAGAAATATGGTCATATTGCTGCCGACTACCAGTGCACCTGATGTATATATTCCGGCAGGGAAATACAGCGTTCCGCCGCCTGCTTTTTGTACTGTATCAATCGCTTTCTGGATCAGTGACATGTCGGTGTCGGTTCCGTCGCCTTTGACACCCATTTCTTTAATATTGTAATAACCAGCTGACATGTATTTTCCTCCTTGATGGTGAGAAAACAGAATACATGAAAAAAAAGCATCTGCCAAGGGGATTGAGAGACAAGAAATCGTTCTGCATTACATTGCAGGAATTTTCAGTGTTTATTTTTTCAGATATTTTCTGAAAAACACGACATCATGGTCAAGCGCTTTTATTTGCAATCCCGACAGATTATGGTTTGCGTTCTGCCAGGTGACAAATTCATGCACTTTTCCCAATGCAGCAAGTTTTGCATTCAGTGTAACACTCCACTCGTACGGAACCAATTCATCGGCAGTTCCATGCTGAATGAGTATCGGAGCAGTAATTTTATATAGATGATCAGCCGGGGATATTTTACTGAAATCCTTTTCCTTGATATATGAGCAAATAAGTCTCAACCGCTCTTCAGCTGTTTGGGCACTGTGTTTCCTGGCAAAATACATGAGACTTTCAGGAAAGGGAACGGAAACCGCACCCCATAATGAGGCGGCTTTGATTTCGGGCCGTACTTCAAGTACGGTGAGGGCGACCGTCCCTCCCATGGAGTGCCCCCATAAAAATATGTTTTCGGTGTCGGCTTCTTTTATTGTAGGAACAGCTGCAAGGAGTGTGAGCACATCAACCGGATACGCAACCCTGTCCAGGTAGGGATCTTCACTTGCCTGTGATTCCCCATGACCCCGATAATCGGGTTTGAGCATGATAAACCCGTGTTCTGCAAAATAGCTTGAAATTGCCGGGTAGGTTTTCTCTGTTGTATATTTTTTAAGGTCATAATGTCCGTGGCATACGATGACTACAGGAAATCCCTTTGGGGGCATATTGTACTTTGGAATATTCAATAATGCCCGGACCGACAAACCATCGGCGAAGTAACTGACAACAAAACTCTGGTACAACCCTTTGTCACCCGGATTCTTCACAACAGCCAATTCCTGTGCAGGGAAGGACCGTGAGCGAAGCGCTTCAATCATGAGCGGGTGGAGTTCCGGGGATGTCATTTCTTTATTGGCAGGTTCCTGCCCAAAACCGACGATGAATAACACAAACAGAATCATTGAAAGAGTTAAAACACAACCTGCAATAACAAGAATTATTTTTTTCACAATGATGATCCCTGATTAATCCTTATTCAATCCAGCTGAATTCAAGCGTATCCAGAAAATGCTGGAATATTTCACTGACTTCATCATCTTTCTCAAAGGGATTCACCAAAAGGCCGATCGAATACATGACATTCCCCTGTTTTGAAAGGTAGATATATCCCTTGAATGTAGCCCCTGTTAACTCCCCGTACAGCCAGGTCTTCCCCTTGAAAGATATACTCTGCGGCCCGGCTATCACTGTGACATCATCGTTGCCGGCAATCTCCTGAAACAACGCTGCTTCATCCATTTTCGCGTCGTCGGTTGATCCGGATGGAATTTCCATTTTCCCCACCATAATTAAAGCGCCGGCTGTATCATCCTCTACGCCTTCACGCGTAGAGACTGTAATTGAGTCATGGTTGGTAAACACGTGCCAATGAGAAGGATATTCGAAAGATATTTCCCGGTTCCCGTCAATATGCTGTTTGTATGAAAAATCAATTAACTGAAATGAGTCAATAATCTGATTAATATCTTGTTCAAATACTGAAATCTTTTCAGCATCCGAATACCCGTATGCGATAAAATACACAAAAAAACCACGGATGACACACAGGATTTTCCCCGCAGAGACCTCATCCTCATCAAACGGGCACATCACCCATTGTTCCCCGGACACCATTCGCATCAACGGAGAAGAAGTATCAATACTACTTCCAAATTCATCTTCAATGTGCTCCATCGCCTTCAATGGATCACTACCGTCATCCAGTTCAAGCGGATACACCGCGATCACAACACCAACACCGCCTCCCATTGCATCGGTAAAATCCCTTTGGGAAAATATCTCGACTCTGTTCTCTACGGGATTCACATACCATCCGGCTGGATGGGACACGGAAAACAAAAAAGCTTCACTGCTGTATTCCTGCCACCCATCACAAAAACCTGCTGCAAGTACACACAGCAGAAACAGCGCAAAAACAAGGATTCTTCTATACATACTCCTGGAATCTCCAAAATTTATTCAGCAAACTGAAGGCTGTTGAAAAATGTCATGAATATTTCTTCCATGTCAGGTTCCAGTTCAACCGGGTTGACAATCGTGACGATCAGCCACAGTTTTTCTTTTGTCGCCCGTACCGCGATCGTCCCTTTGTTCGGGCCCTCGGTGACTTCAAGATAGGTCCAGCTCATTCCGCCGATATCGCGTTTTTCCGGGCCATAGATTATCTTGTTGCTTGATCCGCTGATCTGTTTGACAATTTCTTCCTCTGATCCACCGAGTGTTCCGGCAGGCATCACCCCGATTGCTATCCCCGCCATGATATCTTCAGTGGAAGAAGCGGATTCATCGGTAGTAATCGTATAGCCCATTCCCGATTCTTCCTGAAATTCCCAATGCTGCGGATATTGAAAGGTAATTCCCAATTCATCATTCTGAATGGTCTCAAAAACAATGGGAGAAATTACAAATGATTCCAGCATGGAATTTATTTCACCGCTGTATTTTGTCTCACTGGCAGCGTCGATATACCCCACCGCAATGATATATATTTTAAGGTTTTTCACCGTGCAGTATGCTTTTGCAATATACAGGTCTTCCACTGAAAATGATGCAGCTTCCCACTCGGTACCCGCAAAGTATTTGCTTGAAAGATCTCCCAGTTGAATATCACCGTTCATGTCTTTCATGACCCGTGAGAATATATTCTCCCGGTTTTTCAGATCGTCCATTTCGAGTTCGGACACCTGGACGGTAAAAACTGCGCCGTCTGTTTTTCGATCTTCAATATCCTTCGATGTGTACAATTCAAAATCTTCGTCATCTGCCAGAAACCATGATTCAGGATACTGTAAAGAATACTGGTGCTCCCCGTTTTCAAAGGTTACCAGTTTCTGTGCAAAAACCATTCCACATGCAGCCAGAATCATGAAAATCAAAAAAATTGAACGCATAATAATTTGTCTCATAAAAACCTCTCTTGTTAATAATTATATGCTTTGAAAACAATTCTATCCAGAAAAGACAACGGAATTTGCATTATTTTCAATTTCATAAATGTTCTTCCGTAAATCAAAACGACCCTGAATCAGGGCACAATCCTGACAAAAAAGCATAATAGAAATAAAGATATAATTCTGCCGGCCGCCGGCATCGCCTGTCATGCTTTCAATGAACACTATAACACAACAAAAAATCTTTTAAAATATGGTATTTTGTATTCTTCTTCGGCAATGAGCAGACGTCTTCCTCAAGCAGACGAATACAGCTTTCAAGTGACATGAATGAAACATGTTGTTATTATTTATTCTCCCGGTTATTTTCTGCGAATTTGAGCAAATTGAAAAAAGTATTCAGGTTGGAATGAAAACAGAAGCACAAGCGGGACAGATAATGTCCCGCCCCGATGCTTTTTCTTTTAGCGGCGGCTTCCTATCAGCCGGTTTATAACCCATATGCCGACGCAGATAATCGCAATTACCAGCGCCACGTGTATATACCCGTTAAAGGTGTAGGTCGTGGCAAAACCAAGCAGCCACAACACAAGAAGAATAATCCCGATGACCAGGAGAACATCTACAATTCTACCCATAATACGCACTTCCTTTCTTGATACGATTTGTTAAATCAGAATAACCCCGAGTATGTTCTCTCCGCATGGAGAAAACACCTTCAGGTTTAGAACCAGAATCGGAAACCGATGGCAGCCTGCAAACCAAAATCAGGAAGAACAGGCAGAAAGCCGATGGTTAAAGCCGGTTCGAGAAATATTTCGAATGCCGGCATAATAAAAATCTGGAATCCCACAGGTATTCTCATCCCAAAACCGAGATTATCCGAAACATCAGTCGTGATCATCCAAAAATACAGGCCGGGGCCAATATAAATACTGACCGGTCCGACAAGCTGAGCCTGAAAAAGCCACCAGTCTGCCGTGACCCCGATTGCCGTACTGGGCTCGGTAAAGCGCGCACTCACACCCCACATGACAGGAATCTGTGGAAATTTCAGTAAAAGGGCTGCTCCGCTTATCGAGGTATTGTTGCCAGACATCCAATCGAAGGTGTATGCACCGCCGATTGCCCAACCGGTTTTTCCATCTGCGAATGAGTTGCCTGCGAGCGCCATAACAAAGACTAATGCAAGAATTAAAATCCTTTTCATTCAGACCTCCTTAACAAGATTTTCTTTATAATAAAAATGATTCATTACTTAATATATGTCTGCAATCTCCAATACATGGCGTAATATCTTGTAAAAACACGAATACAGCCAGTAAAAAGGGATTTTAAGCTTGTAAGAAAAGGTATCTTTATACGAGGACTGACAAAAAAAGAGATAACACAGCTGTATTCTGTTGAATTGCAATTCAGGCTCAACAGTCCCTGATTCGGCTGTCAGATGCGAATATTATCAATATTTTAGATTCAAAAGTGCCAAAAGACCAACACTATTCAGAAATTGTTTTCCCCATAAAAAAATCAGAATATTGCTTGTCCGAGCCTTTGATATGACTGGCAATCCAATCAACAAGAAATGATAAAACCTCAACAGTGACCATGATCTCATTATGCTGAAAACGTGTCTGGAAATCTGTCACTTTCTCGACAAATAGTTTATGCTGCCGGATATGATTTTCCGCATCGGGATAATGAAATTGCCGGAATGCCTTTTCCTCAGAGCTGAAATGATATTTCGTATATTCCAGCAATTCATTAATCACCGGCCCTACTGCCTCACGGCCATGTCCCTCCCGCATCGCAACAAACAGCGTATTCAAAAGCTCAATCAGCTTTTTATGCTGCACATCAAACAGATCAACTTTCACACTGAGTTCCGGTGTCCACACAACCAATCCTGCCATACTCACCTGCCTTGAAATATTTTTTCCATTACTCCAGTTTTATTCGATCTATTAATACTAATAAAAAAGACGTCAGTTCACAATAGCCGTTGGTAAATTTTAATACATCAGATGAAGATACCCTGACAGTTTCGGAAACAGAATCTCAAACAGCGCTGCTTCCTTCTTTTCAGAACACCAGACATCCGGATAAATTGACTTCAACTCAGAAAAGTTTTTCCATCCGAAAAGCAACTGAGGAACCAGAAACGGCGGAATCATTACTTCCGTCTGTTCATGCCATCCTTTCGACTGAATCAAGCGGATGGAACCTTTTTGAATCTCAAACTCGATCGTATCTTTGTAAAAATTAAAGAGCAGTTTCTTCGTGAGCCCCCGAAAACTGCTTTGTGCGATTCTTTTTTCCATGACCGGCTTCAGCAGCTGAAATAATTTGACATGGCCCAGAACCTTTACCTGCCAGCCGTACTCCATGGTGATGCGTCCGCCGCAGCTAACCGCATATTGCGACAATTCATGCTCCAGCGGCAAAATTAACTGCACCGACGGTTTTTCACGATTTTCTGCAATTGTTCTGGCAAACGAGAATATCTCTTCCATCATCACTGTGTTCAAACAGGAGGTTTCATCAATCATCAGTCCTTCGCCAAAGCCGTGGTGTGCTATCCGGAAATACCCGATTGCTTCATTCTTTTTGTTTTTTATCATATAGTTGTCGTGTACAGTATCTGCTTTCTGTGCCGGGCCCAGCAGATACTCCCACATTGCTTTAGTGCGGACCGCCGAGATATCATAATCAGCCATTCTCCGGTTATACAGTTTCTGGAGTGTTGGAGTATCCTTTTTCTGTACTTTTACAAACGAGTATTGTTTTTTTCCGCTCCCGGTAATATGACGAAGTTCTATATCAATGTGATTCTCCAGCTGAATGGCATACTCGTATCCAAACCTGCGATAGTAATAGGGTATCCCCTGGATGATGCTGACCGTATAGCCATCCTTCTCTGCCTGTGCAAAAAATGCCTGCATGAGAATATTGATCAGCCCTTTGCTCCGGTATTCGGCGAGCGTTCCAACAAAGCCCAATTCTGCAGCTTTAACTGTAATACCGCACAATTTCAGCTCCCAGGGGATCAGACAGATTGATGAAACAACAAGTTTTTTATCACTATCCTCGATGAACATCCAATACTGTTCTGCATGAGTCGGGTGCTTTTTTATCAGATTTTTTACAAAAAGTTCGACTGCAACACCTTCATGAATTAATTTATTGAACTCTGCGATACGGCTAATATCTGTCTTTGAGCATGCTGTTTTTAAAACGAGGTTCTTTGGTAATTGATTTGAATTCATTGGTAGTATTCCTCCACATAAATTTATTCTGCCCATACGGCAGAGTGAGTAATTTGATTGTGGTGTTTGCTTTTTATCAAAAAGCAAACTTAGAATACAAAAGCCAAAAAATGTCCTTTAATAGAGTGAATCACCTTTGCGGCAATTAAAACATAATAATTGAAACAATTAAATCATGTCAATCAGATTTTCCCCGCTTATTCATCTTTTGGATTCAGAATACGGGGATTGTTTAATCTCCATAAAAAGTATTGTATGGTGATATGAATTATACGGATATCTGTATTATTGGAGCCGGGCCAGCCGGGTTATTTGCAGCGATCCATGCTGCCAATCCATCAAAAAAAATAACTGTGCTTGAAAAAAACACTATTGCAGGAAAAAAACTGCTCATTTCCGGATTGAGTCAATGCAACATTACCAATGCAAAACCGATTACCGGGTTTCCCGTTCATTACGGCGGAAAGGACCGGTTTGTCCGGCCCGCTCTGCTGAATTTCACCAATACGGATTTACTCACTTTTTTCCGTGATCGCGGGTGTGAATTTGACGAGCTTGAAAACGGAAAAGTCTTTCCTGCATCCAGAAAAGCAAAAGATATTCGTGATATTCTAATAGCGGAATGCACTAAAAAAAATATTGACATTGTTTATGGACAGCCTGTCAATAATATTTCGCACACAGGCAACAATTTTATAATTTCAGGTGACGGATTTGCATACACTGCGATCGTTTGTGTTATTGCTGCGGGAGGCAGGTCTTATCCTGCGACAGGCTCGACGGGAGACGGCTATAGCTGGGCACAATATCTTGGGCATGAAATTATCCCGCCACGGCCGGCATTGACTTCTCTTGTTATTGAAAACTCACCGATAAAAGACCTTACGGGGATCTCTTTCGAAAATGTCACTTTCTCTGTATGGCGCAACAATAAAAAAATACATTCCTGTACAGGCGACTTTCTTATTACCCACGTTGGTGTGTCCGGCATCGTGGTGATTGACAATTCACGATATATCCAGGCGGGCGATATACTGCGGATTGCCTTTGCATCCGGACAAACTGCCGAAGAATTAAATACAATGCTCATCGAACAGTCCTCCAGTGCGGGCATCAGGCATGTAAAAGCAGTCTGTTCCCAGCTTGTGCCAAAACGGCTGCTGGAAAGGATACTCGAACTCTCTGAAATCCCGCAGACAACAACTTTGTCAAATCTGACAAAAAAAATGCGTTCACAATTGATCAATTTTCTCACTGCATTTCCGCTGGAAGTGCATGCAGTAACCGGTTTTCAGGAGGCAATGGTCACCGCGGGCGGTGTTGCCTGTTCAGAAATTAATCCGAAAACCATGGAATCGCGGATTATCAATAATCTGTATTTTGCCGGAGAAGTAATCGATATCGACGGGGATTCCGGCGGGTACAATCTCCAGGCCGCGTTTTCCACCGGCTATCTTGCCGGAAACAGTATCAAATTGCGGCTGAATTCTTCCCATTAATAATGATTTCACAAATTACGCAGTCTATGCTATTATTTTTCAATCATAATGACATTGAATAAAAGTTTCTGACAAGGAGTAATATATGCCTGCGAAAAAAACCCAAAAGAATATCTCACGAGTAAAAACTGTCGTCAACAAAGACCCCCATCAGCCCGGTGCAGCAGGAATTCTCAAGCGCCGCGGGGTGCTCGTTATTCTCTCGGAAAACAAATTTGGAAAATCTTTTGTTTTGAAAAAGCCGGAGATTATTTTGGGACGGAGCGACAAATGCACAATTAAAATTGAGGATGAACTGTTAAGCCGTGAACATTGCCGCATTACCAATGAAAGCGAAATGTTCTATATAGAGGATTTATCACCGACGAATCCTTCATTTGTCAACTCCAAAAAGGTCAAAAAGAAAATGATGATTCATTACGCAGACCGGATTGTCGCCGGCGGCACTATTTTTCGGTTCTTTCTTGAAGAAGAACTGGAATAAAGTAAAGAATAAATCCGCCTCAATTTCCGGTTTCCTTACATCACTTTTTCGCCGGCATCATAAAATCAAAGTGCGTGCTTACCTTCATGGTCCCGCTTCCGGAGAGGGACGGCGGTACTTTCTCCGGACTCTCTGCGGGAGCTTCCGAAGAAATCGTGACCGGGCCTTCCATTTCCAATTCCAGGATCCACGCCTTGTCGATAACCACAACCACCTCACCCGAGATATGCGCAGTCATCGACGCTGAAGGCATTGGCATATTCATAAGCAAGTTGACCTCAAAAACCGCAGCCTTAAATCCCCCCTGGGTCCTGAGTTCCTTCAGCGTGACCGTTGTGTCGCTGATAATTCCGCCGTTAAACCGATCCTGAAACGATTTTTTCATTGATTCTTCCATGAACATCACACGATTCCCGACGGTCAGAGTCTTGTTTGACAGAGCCTCTGTCATAGTATTGTCATCAGCTGCACCATACTCTCTTTTCACGATCAGATTTTCCTCGACTGGTACCAAAAGACCCTGCTCATCAGTAATCCTTTCCTGCTCATCAGACCTGGTAATGATATATACTTTTCCTGCGACCGGTTCCTGGCTTGTCACGATTTTTCCCATGTTGGTATCTGTATTGACCGCCTCAAGGTATTCCACCTTTATTTTGACAATTCTCCCATCCTGCACCCCAAGGACAGTCTCCTGGATCTTGTGCGTATTTTTTTTGCCCATATTCAGGGTCATCACCTGGCCTGATGAAGGGTCATCCACCGTCATCGTTATTTCAAAATCTGTGGTTTTATCAACCACACGAATTGAGTTTTCGGCAGGCGGCTGATAGGTAAATGAAACTTCCTCTGCACAAAGAAAACCAGCGGACAGACACAATACACAACAGATAAACAACCCCTTCATTTATTACTCCTTCAGATTACAGTTGCCTTATAAAAAGAATAACCAATTGTGTGTCAATTTCAAACTGTACTTGCCTCGTTTACAGTGCAATCACCAGCGTTGCGCTTGCTTTTACTGCAAGAAATTCGTCAAATCCGACAAGCGAACATAATAAACCGCCCTCTACATTCAGCGAAATGGCTTTCATTGAAATGATATTAATCCCCATTGTTGGAATGGTGACAAATGCACTGCCTCTGTCCTTTATGGTAATTCCTCCAACGGAGACTCCCATGTACGGGACAAGAAAATTCCGTGAAATATTCGCCGAGGACTCAAATGAAATATTGAAACCCATAAGGTAATGAAAAAAGTATTCGGCATCCGGACGGTCTCCGTAATAAAATCCGACACTGATAAACACCTCGCTTCGGGCCCGTTCCAGTGTTCTGTCCGAGCGTTTCGACCGCTGCAAACCGTAGAATATATCAAATACCATCTCCCCGCCGAAATACATATCCCCGCTGTTGAGCAGATAATAGCCGCCGCCCTGGAATCCGGGTGACATCGGGTTTTCAATATTCCCTTCCGGCAGATACACAGGTTCAATTTCACTTTCTTCGCCGGGGATCTCCGCTGCAACCGTGTCACTGTCCGCATTTGGTTCATGCTCACGCGGTTCAAGTGCCATAGCCATGGAAACAGTATATACGAGGAATATTAATACTATTGCCGATTTCTTCATATTTCTCATTCTCTTTGATCCTCCGCTTTAAATTTAAACATTTTATGTTTTCAGAAATTATTATAGCACACATTCACGCGAAATTCATTTTATCTGAACTGTGATACGGCCGGGCTTTCACGGCAAAACCCCGTATTATTTTTTGCTGCTCTTTTGTATAATCAAAGCATGAGCAAACACAATATCGGGCTCATTGCGATCAATGCCCGTTACACACATGTCAATCTCGCTTTGTGCTATATCAATAGAATTCTTTCAATGGAAAACAAACATAATGTGAGATTACTTGAATTTACAATCCATGACCCGCTTTTAACTGTTCTTTCATCAATTGAGCAGGTTCGGTTCAATACCATTATTTTTTCGGTCTATATATGGAACTGTGAGTTCATAAAAAAACTGGTTCCTGAAATAAAAAAAGTGCTGCCGAATACAAGAATCATTTGCGGCGGTCCCGAGGTTTCCTATAACGCAACCGCATGGGAAGATATTCCCGGAATTGATGTCATCGTAAAAGGAAATGCCGAACCTGTTATTGCATCAATCATTGATCATCCCGGCAATCAAAAGGTAATCCATGCTCCTGCTGCTGAGTTTTCCACTGTCCCTTTTCCCTATGCAACTGATGACAAGAAATTTCTTGTCGGAAGAACGGTGTATTACGAAGCATCCCGGGGCTGTGCCTGTTCATGTTCCTACTGCGTTTCGGCGCTCGACGATCAAAAACTTTCGCATAAATCTGTTGACACTGTAAAACAGGAGCTGGAATTCTTTTTTGGCCTGGACGCGAAGATAATCAAGTTTGTAGATCGTACCTTTAATATTAAAAAGGAATTCGCCCGTGAAATCTGGCAGTTTCTCATCGATAAAAGACCTTCTGTCCCGTTTCATTTTGAAATCCACCCGCTTCTCCTGGAGGAAGAGGATTTTAAAATTCTGGAACAAGCTCCTGAAAATCTTTTTCATCTGGAGATCGGAATTCAAACCATTCATTCTGCAACATTACATAAGATCAACAGAAAAGGCGAATGGAATAAAATTCAAGCGGGAGTTCAACGTCTTTGTGCAATGAAAAATCTGCATACTCACTGCGATATACTCGTCGGCCTTCCGGATGAATCAAGCCGGGATATTATTGCATCGATCAATGCTGTTTTTTCCCTGCTTCCGGATCATTTTCAGCCGGGATTTCTAAAAATACTTCCCGGCACAGACATCAACTCAGAGAAAGACCGATATGGGATTACACATTTAGATTCCCCGCCGTACGAGGTACTTTCAACCCGGACTCTGTCTTTTCAGGACATCCAGTATTTCCACAAAATAGAATCACTTATAAACATACTATATAATTCCGGGTTTTTTATTCACACAATGCGATGGCTCATCCCAACGCATGAATCGCCTTTTATTTTTTTACAGGATTTTCTTGGTTTTTGTCTGGATAAAATCGACCTTTCAAAAAAACAATGGACCTCGTGGGCAGAAATCCTCCTGGCATATTGTAAAACTTTCCTTGCACGTGAAACAGAATACTGCATTGATCTGCTCCGATATGACTGGTGCCCGTTTGCCAATGCCCAGCACTACCCGGCATGCATTGCAGAAAACAACAAACAGCAAACCCTTGAATTTCGTGCAAAAGTATATGAGAAGTTGAATCAAGACAGGGTTTCAATATCCAGACAGGTTTTTAACCGTTCAATACTGTACATTCCGGAAAGTATTAAAATGAAAAAAACACTATCGAACAATCTGGTGCTCTTCAAGGCGGGTGTACCAAAACAGAAATTGTTTATCAGTCTTTCACATTATTTCTGATGCTGTTACAAAAAAGAAAAATCATGCATTATAAAAATAAACAGGCGGGTGAAATACCCGCCCGAGATTGGTCATTAGTTTTCATTTCGGTTAAACATAAAAATATATTCTTTATCATTAACATGAATGGTGATAGAGACCATGGTCGGGTTGGTTTTGACAACAGAATCCGAACCCGGCTTCCATAAAATCCCGTAAATCAGGCCTGCATATTCACCGCCGGAAAGAATATCAGATTCAAACAACAGACTGTTTTTCAAATATTGAAGATACGCCTCGGTATCCTGTGTATATTCTCTCATATTTTCATTGGCGATATGCGCATCAAGCCTATTTGAGGATGACGGGTGTCGAATTGCACTCGCAGTCGTTGCAGCAGACCCCATTGCAAGACAGCACGCCATCGCGACTGCAGCGTCTGCTTCATGCTTTATAAATTCTGTCGCAGTGAATGTAATTTTTGCAGGAATCATATCATCAGGATAATTTCCCTGTTTTATGACTGCACAATTTTCTTCGATTCTGATGACGTCATCAGTCTTGTTTTTAAATTCAATCAAGAATTTGATAAATTGTTTTTCATCAGCTGCCCGAACTGTTATTCGCATCATATCATCTTCCAGTACTGCAACGTCCATACCACGGTCTGCGATCACCATAATTTGATCATCTTTTACCGGCACATAGCTGTAGGATGCACATCCTGCAAATGCCAGAATCAGACAGACCGCTCCCAACACAAAAACTGTTTTTTTCATAGTTACTCCTGATTTTTTTATCTTCAAACCGGAAGTTCAGTTCTTTTTTTTAACCCTGTATTTTCTATTTACACATTAAAATCACTGAACCGCCGGTTCACCTCCTTCGGTATCGTAGTACCAAATGAAAATATATCACGCGGAGGGAAAAAAACCGAAAATTTGTTTTTTTTCCGCAGATTGAGAAAAAACCCATTCAGGATCAAAAAAAGAAAAGGGATTTATTTTTTAAAATCTCCAGCCAATTCCCAACTGAGCATTGAATACTACTTGAAGAAAACTTTCTGTACTTGCAGGGGTATAGTCCTTTACCCAGATTGGAGTAAAATTACCGCAAGCAGTCCCCAAAATTTCAATAAAAAAATCATCGCCAATATAAAAATCCATTCCAAGGGCTAAAACAAAATAAAAATCATTATAATCATAATTTCTCATATCTTCAGAAACACCGTCACCATTTAAATCCCCCGAGTACAACGAGGAAATCTTCAAGCCGATAGCCGGCCAAAGATGGAAGAATCCAAATTCAAATGGATATTTGGCAAGCAGAGTAATGTTGATATAATATTTGGCATAATCTTCAGTCGAATTAGACTTGACATCAGAAACAGTAGCCCCTCCAGAAACCTGCTTTAGATTAATTACACCGCTTTGGGCTCCATTAAATTCAAGCATTATCCTGAGGTATTTAATATCAAAGAAGGCTCCGAAAAGCAGGTCAAAATCGGTAACACTTGATGTTGCATATTCATTTACATCGGTAAAGTTTACGGTGTTGTAATAATTTATTTCCATTCCACCATACAAACCAACAGACATTTTTAACTGGCTGTATCCAAATACACACAATATCAGAAAAACACAAAGTATAAATAATCTTTTCATGTCTTCGCCTGCCTTTTTTTTCAAGAATCTCTGTCATAATTGCAAATTAAATATTCCTCTTAAAAAAATATTTATTTCAAGCTGATTCAATATAAATATTATATCACTGATTTTTCTTTAATTCAATCAATCAGGAATATTCAGAAAGAAAGGCAGCCTGTTCCGGCTCGGCGGAAAGGGAAAATATTAAATGACAGGAATTGTTATAATCCGCCGCGTACAATTTTGGACGCTTTCTTACTTTTGCGATCACAAAATGCGTTCTGCTTTTCCCAGTATCTCTTCAAAATACATTTTAGCACCACAAAACTGTCTTTTCAATCGGTCAATACAATGTATTCTCCGGGAACGAGCAGACCTGTTCCCTTCCGCACATGAATGCGTCTGTTTGGAGACTTTCGTTCTTACTGGAGTTTCAGTCTATTCCGGAGGTCCTCGGCCATGGAGTTGTAAACAAGCAATGATCTTCCGTATCTCCTCATGAAAAACCAGCAAAGCAGTGAACTACGGATTTGATGTGACCCCGGCCCGGCTGGTGACAGGGCTTATTACCGAGCGGGGAATTTGCAGGGCGGATGAAACTGCGATTCGGGAACTCTTCGAAAATAGTTAAAGACAGGGCTGCTACCACGGGAATGCCTGAAGTTCTTTAAACAAAACCAGCTTCAATTTTCCGGTAGTGAGAATCCTGTTTATTTTTTCCAATAGCTCCTGCTGGAGCCTTTCCACCCCAGCCCAAGACAGTTCATCCGCTTTTTTTTCACTGAGCGTCTTTAAAATTATCGCATGTATTTTGTGTGCCTTTTCCAATACTTCACCCGTCAGGGCTATATTATCTTTTGGATACCCCAGAATGACTGAAGCAGTGAACAGATTTGGCGGGTTGTCCACAGTCATGCCCCGCACAGGATCCATATTTTTATAATACTGCAGGGCTTCCGGGGGCGGAACAACATCATTGCCGGAAAAAATCGATCCGTCTGTTTTTTTCTGCCCGTCATCGCCAAAAACAGTGGCAATAAAAACAGCCAACAATAAAAAAAGTATTGCAGTAGCTTTTGTCTTCATGGAATCTCCTCTGGTTCATGATAGCTGCTCTCTGAAAGCCATGTCAATTACCATCTTCCCCCTTGATCGCACGCCGACCTCCCGCTATACTACTCTCCTCATGAGCATCCGCATTGCCCACCTTTCAGACACCCACCTCGGTTTCCAGGACCTTGAATTGGTCAATGCTGAAGGGATCAATGCCCGCGAGGCAGATATCTACCAGGCATGGCATACGGCCGTCGACATGATCATCAAGGAAAAGCCCGATATCTTGAATTGATAGGATTTTTTATAATTCTCCAAGCTCAATTCCGGCCGTTTTCTGCCTTCTGCGACCCCAAAATGCTCTCTACTTTTCCCATCAATCCTTTCAAGATACATTATAACAGCACAAAACTGCCTTTTCAACCTATTAATGCAGTTTTTCTCCAGCAAAGAGCAGACCTGCTCCCTTCCGCTCATGAATGCATCTGTTTGGAGACTTTCGTTCTTACTGGAGTTTCAGTCTATTCCGGAGGTCCTCGGCCATGGCGTTGTAAACAAGCAATGATCTTCCGTATCTCCTCATGATTCCGGATTACGGCCACAACACTCATTTCCCCTCCGCATTTCGGCCCTTCGATGCGTCGTTTCACTCCTTACTCAGGATGTGAAAATGTCAATCTCGTATACTTTGGAAAGTAATCTTGCCCAAGCTTTTCTCCGTGCTTTGTTAGAAACGCTGACATCTTCAGATTCCTCTGCTTCCACCATCCCGGCAATTTCTTCCCGACCATACCAGCCCTCTGCGGCACGCAAAGCAAGTGCCGGCCTGTTTTTCCATGTGCCGTGGCTGCGTGAGGAATAAACCCCGTACCGCCGGACCAGGTGTTTTCCCTTGGGTGGTATATGCAGTGTCAGCCGCGCAATAAAATCCAGTCCGGAGAAATATTCTTCCTTGCCGCGGAAATGCCCCTTTTTTGGAGCTTTCCATGTCAGGGTATCGGTTTGTGTATCATAGGACAGCTTCTCAAGAGAGACTGGAGCGCGCACGATATACTGGCTCAAAAATTCCCGTGCTGTATCATCGTAATTTTTTGTACCGCTTTCGATAGAAAAACCCGAATGTTTCCAGCCAAGAAGGCTTTGCGCGAAATCCATATTGATCAGTTTTTGCCTGACAAAGAATTCCACAACCAGAACTCGCCAAAGCTGTACCAGTTCTTCACTTGCTCCAATGGGAACAAACACGAACCGGTCATACTTGCTATTGAAAAACCTGTTGAGGTTTTTCAATAGCTTCCTTGATTACAGAAATTGCACAAGGATTTGCCTTGGCAAATCCTGAGCAACTTTCAATGGGAGGATATTCTTCTATTTCAATATCCTCCCCACCGCCTTCAAGGACAATCGTATGCCAGAGCCAGACTTGAAATCCATAAGAACTATTATGTTCTTAAACAATAGTTGCATGGAGTTTTAATGTATTCCTTATTTTAAATAATAGAATACATTGAAACTCCAAGGATTGACCAAAAAGAACAATTCTTCTTCAAATTCGGGCTTTTTGGTCAATCCCACTCGCCGAAGGTTTGAAAGCTGGATACCATACCGGTTGTGATTGTTTGTCCTGCCGCTTCGCTGAAATATGAAGAAAGCAGCGAAAACATAAGCCGGCTCAACTCAGCGTGCAGTTCACGGTCGTGTTTCAGAAACACCCGTAGGCAGCGAGGTATAGTCCATACAAATTGGCGGTGGGGCAACTGGAGGAGAAGGTCGTTTATACTTTTGAAAAACCTGTTGAGGTTTTTCAAAATATTCCTTAATTTACGAAATTGCGCATCGAGCACTCAAGGCGTTGAGTGCTCGAGAGCAACTTTCAGGATAAGATTTCCCCAAAGGATCAACTTTTGGGGAAATCTTATCATATTCTCCCCAAAAGCAGAGTACGTTTCTGACCGCATGAAGGGCACAGGAAAAAACTCGTGCATGAGAAGCAGTTTTACGCGAAAGCGTGAAACTGTAAACGATACCGTGCACAGCATGGTATCGTCAGGGACTGAAAG
>JAFGJO010000027.1 GCA_016929065.1 Spirochaetales bacterium
CCACTATGAACCTGATGCTTTGGAAGATCCTGTTGCTGACGATGATCCAAAAGCTTTAAGTAAACACGACCTTGTTGAGGACCGTTTCGCAAAACTCGTCAGAATTGCTTTTGATAAAGAACTAATATCAATATCACGAGCCGGTGAACTATTACATAAAGATACCATGGAAATGCGTGAACTTGTGAAGTCATGGCAGGAACTCTCTCTGAATGCAAAACCATAAAGAAACCCTTGCGGTGTGTGATGCAAATATTTTAATAGACTATGTAACGGCTGATGAAGCAATTATTAAGGAATTGTGTACCTACTGGAAAAAGGTACTTGTTCCTGATTTCGTCCTTCATGAAGTAAAACTGATTTCAGCCGACAAAGCAGAACAGCTTGGTCTGACAATTATTGAAACACCGCTTTTGGATTTACAGCGTTTGCCGGGATTATCATTGCAGGATTCAGCGTGTCTGTATTTTGTAAGAGAAAATCATGCAGTATGCCTTTCAAATGATGTAAAGCTAAGGGCAATGTGTATAAAAGAAAACGTTGAAACGGTTTGGGGATTGGAGATGCTTCTGTTTCTGGTAAAGGAAAAACAAATAACAAAAACTCGAGCAAAAAATATTGCAAGGGGAATTCATAAAATAAACGCGCTCATCATTATAGATGTTTTGTCGGATTTTATGGAGAAGATGAAGAAGAGTTGATATTATGTGTGAAGATAAAAAGAAAAAACTCCATGAAGAAGTTTCTGGCTGGCTTGAAGAACAAGGCTGTAAGCTTGAATATAAAACCTATAATGCTTTTAAATCAGCAGGAATGAATGTGATAATGAATCACTATTTTGAATCAAAAGAAGGAATAAACAGGGAAATAGATGTTGTTGCTAAAGTAAATAATTGCGGCGAAGGAAAAGATCTGCATTTGGTAAATGTGTTTTGCGAGTGTAAATATTCAAAAGACAAGGCATGGATATTATTGTCGACGGGATATACATCCCACTATGTTATTAATTGGGCATGTGTACCCAAATCACCTTCTTTAGAAGCTTTGGATGAAAAAATCATAGATTACAGGAACCAGTTATTGGCTACCTGGCATTTTTCGCCGGAACACAAGTATGGTTTTAATTTACTCCAAGCACTTCGGGATTAAAACAAAGATATCGCATATGAAGTGCTTTATAAAATATCAAATACTGCAAATGATTATGTAAATAGAAAAAATGAAGAGAAAACTATTTATTCTGTTGTATTGCCGTGCATTGTTCTTGACGCACCGCTATTTATTTCATGGTTTGATGAGAAAAATAATAAATTCATATCCCAGCCTGCACAATATGGGCGGCTTTTATGGAACGGTTGTCGGAATGGTATCATGATAGATATTGTGCATATAGACGCAACCGATGAATATGCAAAAATATTGAAAAGTGGTATGGACAGTATTTATAAGGTGATGGAGAGGATGATTGGCTGAAGTAATTCGGTGTCTTCGGCGTATTTGCGCGCGAGAAATGCGTGCGGGGGAATCAGCGGTTAATAAGGGATTTAGCCTTTCGGGATGCATTACATCTTCAATTAATAAAGATTATATTTCACCAGTTTTTATTCTTCCTTCTTCTCTTCGCGTTCTTCGTGATCTTTGCGAGAATCAGTCTGGCTCATGCCTCGTGCATTCGCCAGCCAGTGCAAAAAAAAACAGCTTCTTCACAGCTTCCTCACAGGATCATTACTTTATATAATAATACGATACGCTACCTCAACTGGTTTTTGCCTTTCTATAAAACCAATCGATGTTGGGCATCCATGCCCAAAACAGGGTGCAGCCCCTTTCCTTTTTATGCGCGGCCATTCGTGACATTTGTAATTAAATTATCTTCTCTTTTCGGCGTTCTTTCGGCGTCTTCGGTGGTTAAAAAAATCTTCAAAAAAGCGAATCACTATTCAAAAGCCTTCATGTGACACTGCCAGTTCCCAAACAGGCAAAGCCCCTCTTTCTTTTTCCTGAATTCCTGGTTTCCTTATAAATTTCTTTGAAAAGAAATCGGCAACAACCAACCTGGAAACCAATTGCCATATCAAACACCATATCCATGTCCATCCACGTACGCATTATAACCACGCATTAATCAGCGGTGAACCATCCTCTTTGCCCTCTAATAAATCTCGGGACGGCGGTGTTTGAGCAATGGCAGACGGGAGCGTGTATCGAGCAGTTTTTTTTCTGAAAGTTCTGCATAAATAATTTCTTCGCCTATATCAGCTTCGGCAATAATTTCCCCCCAGGGATCAATCACCATGGAGTGGCCGTAGGCCCTGTAGCCTGCATTATTGTTGCGGGCAGGTGAGGCGGCAGCCACATAGCACTGGTTTTCGATTGCCCGGGTGCGGAAAAGTGTATGCCAATGAGCAGGCCCGGTAATGGTGTTGAATGCGGCCGGGACAAGAATGATCTCCGCACCACAGAGGGCCAGCTTGCGGGCAAGTTCCGGAAAGCGGATATCATAACAGATGAGCATCCCGATCGTTCCAATTTCAGTGTCTACCACCTGTGCAGTTGCACCTGGGGTGAACACAGCTGATTCCGATGTCTTTAAATCCGGGAGATCAACATCAAAGAGATGGCACTTGTCATGCTGCAGCAGTAATGTGCCGTCTGGCCCAAACAGACAGGCGCGGTTATACAGTTTCCCCTTTTCTTTTATCGGCAGAGAGCCGGCACACAGGAAAATGCCGAGTTCCTTTGCTTTTTGTGAAAGCAGGGCAGGGGTATCGCCATACTCTTCTGCGATTGCTGCGAGATTCTGAAGTTCATACGGATAAAAAAATATTTCCGGCAGCATCACCAGCTGTGCTTTTTTTTGTGCTGCTTGTTCTATCATGGAAATAGCAGAAGAGATGTTTTTTGCTTTATCATGGGTGGTGGTATTCTGGCAAATTGCAAGGAGTGTATCTTTCATTGCTAAATCCTTTGTGTTTCTCGCAGGAACGCGGAGTGCGCAGAGAAAATATGAATAAATCCATACAGAAATTGAATTATAATTATAATATTTTATTTACCTTTGAACAAGTTGATTTGATTGGTATCTTATAGTCAAGGATGAGCGGTTATACTATCGATTGACAGGTAATCGTATCTTCGCGGTCTCTGCGAGCTCCGCGAGAAATACCAAGGAGCATATCATGAAAAAAATTGCTGTTTTTGTCGAGGACATGTACCACGAACTGGAATTGTGGTATCCGTATTACCGGCTGCAGGAGGCGGGGTTTCAGCCGGTGCTTGTGGGAACAGGAGATAAAAAAGAATATCTGAGCAAACGGGATCTCCCGGCCAAAGAAGAAGTATCCATCAGGGATGCGAACGCGGCAGATTACGACGGGGTGGTTGTTCCCGGCGGATTCGCACCCGACAAGATGCGCCGGTCAAAGGAAATGCTTTCGTTTGTTCAGGAATGCTTTGACGATGGCAAACTTGTTGCGGCGATATGCCACGGGCCGTGGGTCTTGATCTCTGCAAGAGTTCTTGCGGGCAAAAAATGCACAAGCTGTGCCGCGATTATCGATGATGTGGTCAATGCCGGCGGCAAATTTGAGGATGCCGAAGCCGTGGTTGACGGGAACCTGGTTACCTCACGGTCTCCGAAAGATCTGCCGGCTTTCATGAAGGCCGTATTATCTGTTTTACAAAGTTGAATCGTTACTCCGAGACCATAAAAAAAACCCCATATGCAGCCGGGGGTTTTTTTAGTATTGAATAAAGCGGCTGTTAATACGAATATGCTTTGATAATTTCTGCGGACTCATGATCAAGAAGCAGGAATACGACTGTCGAGTCATATCTTGTATTTCTTGCTGCATAGATCCAGTTTCCGATCACCTTCCACTTGTACATGGCATCCACACTTTCCCCGTAGAATCCGCGGTTTGAGTTCCCGTCATTGAGCATGAGGTATTCCGAGTCGGCGAACACCGCCTGTCTGGATTTTCCGGTATATTCAATGACTTGTAACACCCTGTTGCGGATTGCAGCCTGGGTAAGTGCCGGTTTTTCAAATGACAATATCATCTCCACATTCTGGTTGTCTGTTACAGAAAGATAACTGTCCTTGAAGTTCGGATCCGCCTTATACCATCGTTTGCTGGTAAAATAATCACGGTACTTTTGTGTTTTAAAAGTCCGTCCGTATTTTGCAAAAATCTCGTTTCTCATGATGCCGAGTTCTTCGGCGCTTTTTTCATACAAATGAATGGGCTGCAGAACAAAATTGCCGCGGAACAAACCATCATACCCGGGCAGTACTTTCCCTTCGGCATACAGCGGGATAACGGCGCTGATCAATACTATGGCAAAAAGACAGAATAATCTGGTTCTCATGAAAATCCTCCTGATAGAGAACAGTGTAGCCCAATTGCTGCATTTATTCAATTATTCATTCTGCGGTGTTTTAAACTTTTCCTTTACCGTATAGACAAACGGCGGACGGGCCGCCCAGGGATTCTGCCAGCTTTTTACCAGTTTGATTCTGTCCTTGTTGTCATTATAAAAAGCATGCCAGAGTGATTCTTTTACCAGGTAATACGGCGGCTGGATGACAACCGGAGTCTCGTAGAACGGCTCATGTTCATATTTTTTAAAGTGCGGCGGGCCGAATGCATAGACGAGCCGGTAATAGCCGGTATCGTCGGCAGGGGTAAAATGTTCCGTGTAGATTCCGGTTTCATACCAGATAAAAAAGCTCATGCCGGAATGAGTGATCAGCCTGCTGTTTTTTTCAAGATGAGCGGGTATTTTCATCACCGGTGCATATAAATCCCTGTACGGCGGATATCTGTTTGAGTGAAAACTGTCATACATGCCGGGAAGCGTAATTCCTGAAATCAGGAGAATCATTCCCGCAGCGGCAAAAACGATTCGGCGGGGAATCCGCGGCAGAAAAAAATGAAGAATCAAAGCGAGCTCAAGGGAAGCAAAGATAATGCTCATGACCACCAGGCGGTAGGACATGGAAACCCATGAGAAATACAGAAACGGGTTGATAAGTACCAGATGAGTGACATACAGGGCAACCACAAACAGTTTGTGCACCGGTGTGGTGCCTTTGTCGCGGAGGATAAAAACAAGAAACGGCATAAACACTGCGGCAATACCGTATACAAACAGCATTTCGGCTTTGATCCTGATATCGGAAATTTCTGTTAAAATCATCGCAAACCGTTTTGTTGCCGTGGCGGTTGAAAACTGGCTCATGAGATTCGACAGATCAACAACACGAAGGGTTGACGCAGAAAAGGCAACCGCGACTGCAGCTATCACCAGCAGAGCGGCGCCGAGGGCTACATACAGCGGTTTTATTTTTTGAAAAATGGTTTTCCGGTATGCGATTGCACACAGGGGCAGAAATACTGCACAAAAGACAATCATGGATGCTGCAGTCACCTTGTGAGTCATGAACCCGAGGATGAAGAATACTGCGGCCCCAATGCGGTAATACAGATTTTTTCTGAATTCAAATACACAAAACAGAAAACAGACGATGAACAGGATGCTGATTCCGTTTTTGACGATTTCAAATGACATGTATATCTGGGAATAGCTGATGCTGAAAATGATCGTGCTGACACAGCTGATCACCGCAGAGCGTGTCATGCGGTACAGTAAAAGAAAAAAGGGAACAGAAACCAGCGAGCACAGGACTACGACCGCTGTTTTGTTTGCAAAGACAATATCACCAAATAAAAGTTTAAAGCATGCAAGAAGGGGATAGACAATAGAGTTGTCATTGTTCAGGATTTCGCCGTTTTTAAACAAAGACTGCACCTGCAGGGCGTAGTAATATCCGTCGAAGCCGGTTGCAAAATCATCCTTGAATAAAAAAACAATACGGACAACAGCGGCAATAATGACCGTGATGATGATACAGGCTGCCGGGAGAAGAATATTTTTGTTTTTTTCATAGACTGAAGAAATCCGGGAAAAGGCATTGTGCATCATTTGATCTCCACCAAAAGTTCGGGCCGGTATTCAAAATGCATGGTGTCGTAATGATACCACTTCCCGCCCCAGATAAATCCGTATTTTTCAAAGATTGCGGCAATTTCGTACGGCATGCGGTTGCGGTAAACAATATCATCAAGCTCATTGTTGTAATCCCAGTTCCAGTATTCGGAATTGTCAACATTCATGTCGATTGCGATTCCGAAACTGTGCATGCTCAGCCGTTTCGAATCCTTGATAAACCGGTAATTGTACGTCCCGCCGATTCTGGTGATATACTTGCGGTACTGTGAGGGGAGCTTTTCAAGTTCTGCCGATACCTGCATCAGTTTTTTGTCGATGTTGTTCACCGTGGTAACATAGACAACTTCATTTGAGACCAAAGGCATCCACCGTATTGCAGCCAGATGCGACTCGATCTCTTTTTTTGTCGAACCGTACATTTTTTTAAAAAACTCTTCGTTGCGTATTCTTCCGGGATCTTCGTTTTTCCCGGGAAGAAACGGCAGAGTATACTTTTTTGGATAGGGCAGGGCGAGCTGGTCCTGCAGATCGGGGCTATTGAGTGTTTCAAGCCAGGTCTTTCCTGTTTTCCCGTCGTCAAACAGGGTGACGGTTTTGTCTTTCCATATCACGCTGTTATTTTCCACGGTGATAATGAAATCGGGATACGCTGTAGAAAGCTGCCGGGCTGCTCTTGCTTGACTGTCATCCGCGAAAACAAGAAACAGCGTGGCACCGCAGGAGAGCAGCGCAAAGAGAAGAAGTATAGCAGGGAGTTTATTCCGCACCATGGAATTCCTTTCTGTAACGGTTGTAGCCGAGGTCGTCAACCGGCGGTTTTCGCTGTAAAAAAGATTGGATTGTCGCAGCCATGATTTTTACATTATACAGCAAACTCTTTTTTTTTGCATAGATTGCATCAAGCCGAATCTGCTCCGGGCCAGGGAGGATTCCGCGCCGCAGAAGTTTTATCTGGGCAAGGCATGTCCAGCCGGGAACAACAGTTTCCCTTGCCCCGGTGTTGAACTTTTTCAGAAATTGCGGCATGAGGGGGCGGGGGCCCACAAAAGAAGTGATCCCGGACAGGATCAAAAACAATTCGGGTAATTCATCAAGATGATATCTTCGCAGGATTTTTCCCGTGGTATTGAGGCGGTGAGATTCAAAATAGGAGCGGCCGAGTTCTTTCCCCGGCAGCATTGTTTTTATTTTTATATGGCGATACAGTTTCCCGTGTTTGCCGACGCGTGTTGAACCATACAGGGGAGGAAAGCCGATAAACACCGCCGATACGCAGAGGGAAATGAATATTACCGGCGCAAGAAAAACGATCAGCACTATCGAGAACAGGATGTCGAATAAGCGTTCAGGTTTCATACGGGCAGCCTGATTTCATGTATGGTTTTTATTTTGACAAAAAACATCAGGGAGGCTGATGTTTTCATTTTTTCGGGATCACCGGTCGTGCAAAAAATATCCTTTGTCGCTGTTGAAGCGGGAATTTTCCAATACTTTTTTACCCATTCAAGAAGCAGCTGTGCGGGATCAATAATTTCACCCTTGAAATGAACCCTTATCTGCTTCAGCGCTGCTTTATAATGCGTACAACCCAGGACAAGGCAGCTGCATGACTGCAGGGGAAGAAGTATTTTTTCAAGGCTTTTTTGAAACGCAGCACTTTGCGTATCGCCTTGTTCGATATATCCGGAAAGCGGCTGTGCAATCTGCTGCATAATGGTTTTGCCGGGTGCTGCAAGGCCGTTTTTGTATATATTGGACTGAATCGTCCTTTTTCCGCCGATGACAGCGATGCTGTCATACGCTGAATGTTTCAGCACCTCTACTGCCGGTACAATCACACCGGTGATATGGATCGCAGTGCGGTTTTTGAATTGAGCCAGAATCGAGCTCATGGCATTGCAGGCGATCACCAGATGGGTGATTTTATTGAACTCGCAGAACCGGACAATTGTTCCCAGTCTTTTCTCAAGCTGATTCTTCGTTGCAATTCCGTAGGGAGTAAACCCGGTGTCAGACAGATACAGGACCGGAATTTTTGGATTCTGTTTTTTAAACATGCTGAAAAAACCCATTCCGCCGATTCCCCAGTCCATAACGCAGATCCGGGGAAGCTGTTTGTTTTTAAGGGATGCAAGGAGGAATGGTGTTCCGGCTTGTACGGCGACGGTTTGGGCCCGGATACCGGTGTCGAGCCGATGAAACTCTGCAAACGGGAATATCGCCGTGATTTTATGTTTGAATGCAGCAAGCAGTTTGAGCGGGTGTGATGAGAGCATTGATTTCCATCCCGGATTGCGGACAAGTTTTTTAAGCTGTTTTTTTTTCGCCGGATGGAACAGGAAATACAGTGAGTGCTTCAGCTTGTCTTTCAGAATGAAAAGCACATTTGCAGGAGAAACACGGTTTTGGAACATATCGACGATCAAAAGCCTGCCGTCCGGCTTGATCACCCTCAGGATTTCAGAAAGGATTTTATCGGTCTGGAGATACCGGAATGAGTAAAACGAGACAACGATATCAATGCTGCCTGCGGGAATCGAAAGCTTCGAACCGGAAATCCTGAGCAGTTCAATGTTTTTACAGCCAATACAGTTTTTTGCTGCACAGGAAAGCATTGCCGGTGAGCTGTCGGCGCCGATCCCGTGTTTAACCGCCGGAGAAATTGTCTTTAGAAGAATGCCGTTTCCGCAGCCGATATCGAGGACTGTTTTGTCTTTTGAAAAATCCGCATGGTTTGCCACCCATTGAAATTCGTTTCTCCGGATATCCATTGAATCGAACAGTTCGTTGTAGAGTCCTGCAACAGGATCATAGGCGGTTTTCATGAACGTCTGCCTCTTTTGCAAATTCATTCCTGCGCTGTGTGCTGAACCGGTTTCCTGTCCGGCAAGGCGATATTTTTTGATGCATAATGCGCCCTGAAAAAATCAATTGTATCCGGGTACTTTTGCATCATTTCAACTGTGTATGCCGTATGGCCGGGAGAGGAATAAAACCGGTCGAAAAATCGTTTGATGCCGGCATAGGTTTCTTCGGGGGTGATGCACCCCGGGAACTGTATTGTCTGGTACCGGTAGTTTTGCACATCAAAATATCTGTTGTCTTTATCCGGATGATACAGCAAATTGGGTTCGACCGATCTGTAATAATCGGTATTTCGAAGCGCAATTGCCAGCCGGATATCCACATCAGCGATCGGCATGGTCATGAGCAGGTCGAGCTGCCTGCGGAATGAATCAACGGTAGATTCCGGATTGCCGATATAGGTCGCAAAAATGATGATGCCGCATTCGGCGCAGCGTTTCAGGCATTGGATGACTTCATCGTATGAGTTGTGTTTGTTGTACAGGTCGCGGTCATCGTTGAGCACCAGGTCGATGCCGGTATGCAGAAACCGCATTCCTTTTTTTGCAAGCGTCCGGAGCATGCCGTTTTCCCAGGCTGTATTGATGTCGGAAATCCTGACAAATCCCGATAGCGGAAAATGCGAAATGCCGAAGTTTTCCAGTTCTTCATAGACTGCCGCGAGATGGCGGAAGTTGATATTTGACTCAAGCGAGAAAAGATTGTTCACCTGCCATTCATTTTTCAGAAACAGTATTTCCTCTGCCACCGTCTTTGCCGGCCGCATAAGATATGATGAATTATTGTCCCCGAATTCAAGAGGCGCTTGACAAAACGAGCAGCTGTGCGGACAGCCGGTACCAATGATAACAGGGGAGGTCCTGGCTGTTTCGGGAGCAAGGCTCGGCTGTTTCTGGTGCAGGGCAATATATTCCCCGAAAGAATGATTTTCAACCTGCAATGACCGGAAGGATGCAGGGAGCTGCACAATCGTACTGTTTTGGGGATTGCTCGCATTGGAGGTCACCCGGCCCGTTTGTTTATCCCACTGGACAAACAGATTTTTCCCGGGCAGCGAATTGTTCAGGCATGATTGAATGATTGCGATGACCGGTTCAATACCGTCACCGCCGGTTACAAAATCTGCATAATCGAACGGCATCCGGTCTCCCTTGCGGAGCAGGGATGACTGTTTTCCGCCCACGGCGATGAAAATCCCGGCATCAATGGCTTTGATTTTTCCGGCAAGAAGGTTGACCGGATTAGTTAAAATATCGATTTCGGTAAAAAACACAGCAGAGGGCATCGTAGTGCGGATATCCCGGAGGAGCTTTTCATCGTCTTCGGCAGAGATGAGGTGCCATATCCGGGTGTCAATATCCTGAAACCGTTTTTTGCATGCCCAAACCAGATATTTTAAAACAAGCGGTTCCCAGTCGTATTTGTAATTTTCAGGGACAGGGCTTTCCCGGTTCAGAATATTGTCGGGCGGATGAGGTTTGACAAAATAAAAAACGGGTGTACTGTGTTTCATTGCCTTATTGTTCAGTGAAAGCCTATTCGGCGTATACCAGTCCGTCAAGTTCTATTGCGACATAATTGTCGTTGATTTTTACAATCGCAATCGGTTTGTTGGTTCCGCAGTGTTCTGTCACGGAAACGACTGTGCCGGTAGCACCTTTTTTGGGACGCCAGTCTGCCCAGCCGTCACTGCCGCCATGTGTTTTTACGGTTTCATTCGGCCATGCAAGACAGTCTGTCCGGTTGATCGTTGAATAAATGACACCAATGTTGTCGATTTTGACTTTCCTGCCGGTCAGGTTCTCTTTTTTTACTGATTTGCCTTTATCGGATTTTTCTTCCGGGGATGGCTTGGCTTCATCATCGGTGACTGCATCTCCGGCGCTTGTATACTGGAATTCCTTCCCGGTTTTGGACGTATAATAGACACTGTCCCTGTCCATGAATAGTGTGATGATGCCTTCATCACTGGGAACTATTTCAAGATATCCGGTCACGCGTGTCACTGTTGTCTGCAGTTTCCCGTGGGAAAGGGTGAGTTCCGCATTTCGGGGGAGCTCGGCTGTGTCGTTTGTCTTTTTCTCCCATGGATGTTGGGAAAAACTGCGCGGATTTGTATTCCCGCTGGACCAGACAACCTTTTCCGTGTTGCCGGTTTTCAACAGCCACCAGCCGTTTGAATTCTTTTTTATTTCAATGGCAACGCTTGAACCGTCCCCATACCAGGCGATAAAAGAATCGTCACTGGTTTTCCCGCACATCCATTTTCCGAATGAAAAAAAAGCGTTCGGATCGCCGAATTCCCGGGTAAAGGCAGCGGCGGAAAAACAGAAGAGCAGCAGAATGCTGAACAAGAACAGTTTTATATAATTCATTCTCATTCTCCCTGATAACGATATGTCATCTTGTCATAAATCCGGTACGGTCTTTGTTATACACTATTTCGGACTGTCCGGCAACGTCACTCGTCGTATTGTGGTCACTTTTTAAACTATAGGCCCGGATACTGAATGTTTCCATATTGTTTTGTTTTTATTTTTTCCCGTTGTTTTTTATCTCGGACTGCAGCGCTTGACCGGCCGGGAAAAAACCGCTATATTACATGCTCGACGGGATGTAGCCTAGAGGCTAAGGCGCCTGGTTTGGGACCAGGAGACCGGAGGTTCGACTCCTCTCATCCCGATCTTTTTTGCGTCCATAGCTCAGCTGGATAGAGCAACGGCCTTCTAAGCCGTAGGTCGCACGTTCGAGTCGTGCTGGACGCGATCCAGGAAAAAAGAGGTTGGCTGTTGGCCAACCTCTTTTTTTCCTGGATTCTGCTCTTGTTTACTTCAAGAAAAAAATAATTGACACCGCCCCCCAAATACCGCAGAATAAGTGTGATTTCATAACAGGAGGCGTTCATGGATTTGTCCGGGATTTCAGCGATTGTTGGAATGGTTGCAGGCAGCGGTATGATCATCGTCATGCTTGTGCTCGCAATTATCAATAAAAGTGTTGATACGAAGATGGTGGTGCTGGTCATCGTCGGATTTCTCCTGATCGGCGCTCCATCAGCCTGGAACAGTATCAGTTTTAAAATAGCAGGGATGGAAGTCGTCCTGGAACAAATCAATGCATTAAAAGAGGAAAATACCTCTCTAACCAACGAAGTCAATAATCTTGAATCGCAGCGTGAAGACATGAGCAAACAACTGTCCACTCTTCGGCAGCTCATGACCACGATCAGGGTTCCGTCTTCAACCGAGCGGAGCATTTCGCTGCAGATCGACTCAATTGACAAGCTCCAGCGGAATATGGAATCAACCAGCAACAGACTTACCGAAACGATTGATTCAAACAGGGAGCTGTTGAACGCGCTCGAGGAGAAAGCCCGGACGCTGAAGGCAGACCAATAAAAAGTTTCGGAATAACCAAATACGCAATTGCCGGAGCAAGTTCCTTTTTTTTATTTTTTCGTGGTTAAAAAAACAGGTTTATCCGGTGATCCAGAGTTCACCGGTTTTTTTATTCAGATAGATCGAAAAATCATATTCCTGTTCATTTTTTTCATTGGTGAAATAAACATGTCTGCCGTGAAACCGGGCAGAAAATAGAGCGGCTGTATCATCGGAATTTATGAATGACACTGTCGCTTCAACATGCCAGTAGGTCTCGATGATCTGGGATTCGATGAGAAACGAAAAAAGAAACGCGGGATTGTTCATGAGCCGGGAGTCTTTCACGGCCCCAATGATCTGCTTCTCGTTTGTTTCGGCTCTTGTCGCATCCGCCCGATGAAGCGTGGAGAAAAAAATATCATTGACATACACCTTTTTATTGAGCCGATCGATCGCAAGCGGGGAGTTGTAATCAATGATATATTTTTGCAGATGAACAGGGATGCTGAACATCCTGGTAATGACAACCGCTTCAATTGTTTTTCCGGCTTGTTCTTCCTCATAACTGCCGGTAAATCCTTTCCAGGGACTCTGTGATGACTGAATGAAATACTCTTTTTTAAATTCATTGATCATGTCATCAGCTCCGGCCAAGACGCATATCAGGAGGCAGAGTATGCCTGTCAATACGCGTTTTGTATTCATTGGGGGTAATGCTCATTCTGGCTCTTCTTCCGGATATCGTCGATACTGTTCTGGATTTCCTGAAAACTTGCCATATTTTCCTGGCCAATCAAATCAAGCTCACCTGCTTTTTTAACGAAGGATTGGATTGATTCCTGCAGCTGCGCGACTTCTGACCGCATGGCAGTGAAACTTTGTGTAAGGGTTTCAGAAACCTGTTCTTCTTCGGCAATGCTTTTTGCCATATTTGTAAGGGCCTGATTGACGTTTTTGTTGTTTTCATTGAGCCGGATAACCGTTTCGTCCATTGACCCTGCGCCGGCGGTGATCTCATGAAGGCCGGTGATGAGTTCTGAAATGCCATTGTTGACATCAGCAATGTGACTGGTTATTTTTTGGAACACTGTTGCGATTTCACTGCCGGCTTTTACTGATTCCTTGATGCGTTCGCTGTTTTCCACCAGAGAAGCCTTGATCGACCGGGAGTACCGGTTTGTTTCTTCTGCAAGGCTGCGGACTTCTTCTGCAACCACTGCAAACCCTGCGCCCGCAGCACCGGCGTGGGCTGCTTCGATAGCTGCATTCATCGCCAGCAGATTGGTGCGTGCCGCGACCTTTCCGATAACGCCGATTGTTTCAATAATTGCCTCGGATGATTTTTCCACATCAACAATGGCGGACACACTTTTTTCCATGAAAAGGCGGCCGTCTTCGGCAGAAGTGGAGAGCTGATCGAGCATCATCTGTTTCGTTGTCGCGGTTTTGGAGAGAGATGCCAGTTGTGCTTTCAGCTCTTCGATCACCGCAGCGGTTTCATTAATGGAAATGGTTTGTGTTTCCATTTCGGAACCGACTTCATCCTTTGATGTTTTCAGCGAATTATGCAGGGCCTTGAACCGGTTTACTTCAGTGTTAAACCCATTAATGGCATTTTGCATTTCCCCGGTCTTTGCGGAAATCTCATTGGTAAGTTTCCCCTGTGACTTTGATGTTTCAAGAATCTTCTCGCCAATATTGAAGGTATGGCTGGTTGATTCGATAAGCGAGGTCATCGAAAACAGCTGTTTCGAGGATTCCTCCGCTTTCCTGTTGACCATCCCCAGGACTTTTTCCTGTACGGTAAAAAGCTGAAAGGAGAAAAAACTCGAGAAAATCATCATGACGATCGCCACGGTGAATTCAGACGTTCCATGAGGAAGTCCTGCTGCAACGAGCTCCGGCTGAATCTTGAAAAAAAATAGCAATACCCCCGAAACAATACCTGTGCCGATAATAGTCAGCACCTGGCCCCGATTGTAGGAGAGCAAGGGTGCGGTAATGAATACAGGGATCATATAGGTGGCGAAAATATAGACATCGCGTTCAGATTCTATCTCACGCATGAAAAACAGTGTTATTGCTGCCAGAAAAAAAAGCGCAAGTGAGAAATAGCTCACCTGCTTGTACATACCCCGCCAGATTAGCAGTACACTGCCGGCAAGCAAAAAAGCGATCAGCCATTCAACCGAGCCGATAAGCCAAAAGCCGTCTTTTACGCGGGAAATGCCGAGGATAATGAACCCGAGTGTGAGCAGTGAATTGAGCACAAACAGCGACGATGACTTCTGCCGGATGGTCACGTCTGCATTTTTGTATTTCAGTTTCAACTGACTGAATAATCGTATTGTATTAATCATAATTATGATAAAAGTATAGGAAACCTCTCCTGGAAGGTCAAATTAATTATTGAGAATTATTTCCTGCCTGTCTTTCCGATTCATGACGGGAAATGTTGACGCCTGGCCGGCTTTTGGATACGCTTTTGAATCATGGAAGCAAATAACAAAAAACTTGTTCATGAGTATAGTGTCAGGCCGTCGGAATGTGATTATCGCGGATTGCTCTCGGTTGTTTCGCTGTGTGCAATGCTTCAGGATACTGCGGGTATTCACGCCGACAAGCTGGGGGTGGGGGTGGGCAGGCTTCTTGGAAAAAACCTTACCTGGATGCTCTCACGCTTCCGGCTTGTGGTGAAAAAACAGGCAGACTGTCGGGACGCTGTTACCATTACCACCTGGCCGAGCGGCAAAGAAAAACTCTTCACGTTCCGCGAGTTTGAACTGCGCGATGAAAAGGGAAACATGATCGCACAGGCTGAAACCGCATGGCTCATCTATGACCTTGCGGCCCGCTGCCTTGTCCGGCCGTTTTTGTACCTGGAAGAACAGTATCTCCATGAAAGAATATTTTCGGAACCAATGTGTAAAATTGCTTTGCCCGTCGGTTTTTTCAATGAAAACGATCTGCCGGTACGCAAGGGGCAGATTGATATTAATCAGCATGCAAACAATCTTGCCTATATTGAATGGATTACCGAATCGGTTCCTGAAAACATATTTTTTAGTTCGGAATGCTGTGGAATAGAATTGAATTATTTGTCAGAGGTTTTGATATCCGACAAGTGTGTTTCCCGATGCATGGAGTCGGCTGACACTCCGGGCGTGTTTTTTCATCAGATTGTAAAAAAAGAAAGCGGGAGCGAAGTATGCCGGGCGGTCAGCCGCTGGAAACCGTTCGCGTCGAAATATTCGGCATTATTTTGAAAAGATATACCGGATGCCGATTCCCGCATCAGCATCAAAGCTGGTGACCGGGAAGAGGCTTATCCCCGGGGTGATTTCCAGAAACAGTTCAATTTCCGGAATAGGAAAATACTGAATCCCCACCGGAACGCGGACTCCGACAGAAAACGAGGACCCCTGGTTTTCTGTGGTTTTGGATTCGGAAACAAAAATCTTTACTTTCCCGCCGACGCCAACATACAGGTCAACCGGGGCGTACACAGTGAAATCAAGAATCCAGAAGTCGGCATGCAGATGGATATAGTCCCGAAACGACCAGGCAGCACCAAGTACGGGAAACTGCCCTATCCGAAAACTTAGTCCGGTTGGCTCCCCAAGGATGGCACCGATTCCCATATCCGCAGAAGCCGTTCCAAGGCAGATAAAAACGAGAATGGCAGCTAATAGAAGAATCCGTTTCATGTTCATTGCACCTGTTCTGATATTAGTATTTTTGAATAAATTAGCATTTTTTTTATTGACAGTATACCCCCTGATGGATTCAACTGTAGATATGAAGACAATAATAATTTTTACAGGAATGCTGGTGTTTTTTTGTGTTCCTGTCGTTCAGGGGACAGCCATGCCGCAGCAGGAAAATCCATTAGTACTGAAAAACACTGCACAAAAACTAAAGATAGGGATTGACCCGGAATTCTCCGCCTTTTTAATGGAGAAGAAGCATTCCGGGAGCATGCTTGCGCCGGATTTTTTCCGTACGCTTGCACTGGGTGTACCGTTTGACCGCATGGAAATCCAGACCGGTATCGAGTTTTCTGTTCACGGATTAATATTTTTCTGGTATGTCAATGAATTTGCAGCCCCGGGGAGGCCGGAGGAAGTAGCCGAAAAAATTAAAACAATCATGGATGATGAAGGCTTTATCGCAGACCCTGCAGAACCGGATTCGGGTGTGCTTTCCTTTTCCCGTGAACGGGCCGGAATATTCTGTTTGGTAGAGGTGCAGGGCCTCCAGCGCTACGTCGGCGGCAGCCGGACAAGAAGCGGGGGCAGCCTTCGGGTCATGATCAATACATCCCTGACCGGGCTTTCTTATACCCATGACATGGTCGTGCGTGAACTGCCGTATCTTGTTCCGGAAGGATTCCCCGTGCAGGTGCTCGATTATATGAAACATTATCCTGTCGAGGAGGTATCCTGCGGCGGGACATGGGAGCATTATTATACCTGGACAATTAAATATCGTTTTGATACGAAGGAAAAAGCAGCCGGGGTCGTCGCCGGACTTGAACAGAACTTACCGGCAATCGGTTATAATCTCTCGCGGGAAGACCGGGGCACCAGAACATATTTTCTGCATAAAACAGAGGCGCCGGTGCTGTATATCCATCCGGAGGACGAGTACAGCTTTTCGATCCGTGTGCAGCCGCGCATGTAGCAAGGAAAACAGGAAAAACAGGAAGAGGAATTAATAAGGAAAACAGGAAAAACAGGAAGAGGAATTAATAAGGAAAACAGGAAAAACA
>JAFGJO010000028.1 GCA_016929065.1 Spirochaetales bacterium
AAGTATACGAAAGTACCAAAAGGGTTTCCGTAAAGGCCGGCTGCACTCTTTGTATAACCGGCCTCGCAAACAGCCTATAATTTCTACTTTCAGTTCAGCGAATAAGAAACTCCCCCTCTTTGGTTAATACAATCCTCTCCCTATAGACAGAATCTCCGTTTTCTTTTTCAAGGAATCCTTTACAGATTAATTTGTCATCAACAAAAGTACATTCTGTGATGCCCAGCTTTTTGCCCTCTATTTCAAAAATCCCTTTTATGGTCCCAGCAGGGTTTTCAACCAGTTCACCATCTGCATAAAAATGCAGTGTTTCAAACATAATGGTATTATCACTACCAGGTATCACTAATGATGCGTCAAATAAAGAAAAGGTAGAGGAGTGATCAAAATTCACCCGCACTCCTGTTTGTATTAATTTTGCATTCACCTTAAAACCAAAAAGAATTATAGAAAAATCTTCAGGTAACGAATAATAAATATGTGCTCTCCCATTTTCATCAAGGTATATTATTTTTTCAGGAATGGATAGTGTCGTTCCATCGGAACCTTTTACATTCAAATTGAGTTCTCCGGATAGCATTAAACCTTGACTGGAAAATTGATAATTTTTTGCTTTAATAGAAATCCCATTCGTTGATAACATCTCAACTTCTTTGCTTCCCTCACCACAATCTACCAAATCATCCCGATCATCGATAACAATATAAGGAAACTCAAGTATTCCAAATCCCATGAGCGAATATAATTCCACTGTCGGTGATTTCAAAACGTAATTTCCATCTTTCATTTCTTTATCCGTATAATTCACGCGCCACCCATCAATCCTTATGGACCCTTTTTCAGCGAAAAGTGAACATGGTATTATGAAACAAACGAAAATAATAATAATTCTTTTCGTTATCATGAATGCTCCTTATAAAATATTTTATGCTTACAAACAAAAATTATAAGACGTTGTATCTCCGGCGTCAATATCAGTTTTTTTATGATTTGAAGTATTTTGGGGTGTATCAATTATCCATTCAGGAGAGTTGTCACAGAACAGTGTTTGGGTAATATGGTTCTCTATACCTCTGAGGGAATTAACGGCTCTCTATGCAAAGCTCAAACATATAGAGCTATAGTGTTGTGATAGAAGCGGAGAACAGGTTCCCGGGATATTGATTGATAATTTCTTATCGTTTAAAAGATATGGTTACCGCTGAATTCGCTGATTGACGCGAATGAAGAGGGAGAAGTATTTCTCGCAAAGAACGCAGAGGACACGGAGAGAAAAAGGATGTAACCGCGAATTACACGAATGGGCTCGGATTAAAAAGAGAAGAAGAAAAAAATGGGTTAACCACCGACTGGTCATGGCTGCAACACGCTGTGCCGGGTGCGGGAAGATGTCTATGACACATACTTATTTACAAATCGCCAGAGGTATTCTGTTCCGTACGCATCAAATTTGCCTTCCTCGAGGTCTTTTTTTATCAAGGGTGCACCTGAAACGCAGTCCAGACTTTTCATAAGGTCTGCAAGATCAAATCTGATGTTTGTTGATTTATAGGCTGCTATTAATGCCGGGAATGCCTTTTCTCCCAACACCTTTAAAGCATTTTCAGCACCCAGTTTATCAATTGTGTGCCGGCTTAAGGCATACAATATGGACTGTATCGCATCTTCACCGCCCACCATTACAAGAGATTTTGCAGCAGTATTCGCAACAAAATCCTCTTCATCATTCATTGCCTTTTGCAGGAAATCAAAGGATTCTTTTTCTCCCAATTCGCCAAGAGCAGCTGCTGCTCTCAATCTTTGACTTGAATCTTTGCTTTTAAGCAGTAATTTGGCTAATGCTTTGATGTCTCTTTTCGCTTTGGCTTTTTCTATTTTTTTATCCATACATGCAAACCTCTCATCACCTTCTATAATAAAAACAAGTATATTAACTACTCAATTCTTGTACAAGACATTCTCATCACCGAATCAAGTATCTTTTTTTTTCTGCAAGCAATCCGCGCTGCGATGAGCATAGAGTTTCACAAGAAGCGCTCTGTTTTCCATACCAGAATTGAGCCGCCTGGATATCTTTGATACAGTGAATTCAAAAGGTTTTTGACACGGGTCGCGCGCCATACAGAGCTTTGGTGCCAATTCATTTTTCAGAGGATTTCACACAATTAATAGTCTTTTTTCCAATTTATTTTGGACAGCAGTGATGATAAATGGTGAATTAGGAATAAGGAATTAACCGCGGAGGAAAGAAATATCAGACAGGAGCAACAGTATGAAGGAGAAGAAGAAGTAACCACAGATTCCCGCCCGTTCATCCGGGCGTACGCGGATGGGCGCGGGGAAAGAAGAAATAAGAATTTCACACGAAGGACACGAAGAGCACAAAGAAAAGAAGAAAGGAGCTCCGTCATTTTATTCCAGCATATTCCATAACCTCCTGATTTCAGGGATTGATTTTTTTAACAACCGCATCTGTTGTTTTGCGGTTTTATCAAAAGTATCCTTGTCCATTTCCAGCTGTTTAATTAAATTCTCCTTTGTCAGCTTGAAGAAACCTACTGGTCCAAGAATATTTGTTAACCGGTCTTTATTTTGTTGAAGCATCTCCTTGTCCCATATAACCATGCCGAGATTAAATCCTTCTGCCCAGTTTTCCATCCCGTCCTCATCTCCGCCGGCATACGGTTTAAAATTTCCGGATTGGATATCATTGTTGAGTTCATTATATAACCGGAGTAAAAGGCCGGTTTTTTCCTCTGCGTCCCGGTGTGTTTTGAATTCATATTGTTCATCGTTGTCTTTCAGATGAAGAATAACATCCATCCATAGTGAAGGAGGAATTACCTGCGGTGCACATACGACAGCACAAATAAAGCCATGCCAATACGGCAGTCTGAATTCAGGTTCATGAAACCGTCCCAGCCATTGCTCAAGTGTCTCCATTGCAATAATGTCCATATGCATCCTTTCCTGCTTCAGCTTCAAAAGAAAATTATTTCAGTTATTATTCATTTTTTTTGTTTTCCAAAACCATGCAAAACAAAATATACATTAATTTTTTCTTACATGCCAATAGCGGCCAGTGGAATCATTTTATATTTCGAATTGATACAGATGGGAAGAAGATTAATTAACCGCCCCCGAGCACTCAACGCTTTGAGTGCTCGGTCGATGAACCCAGATGAACGCGGATTTATTGCTTGATACGGCACCGATGCTGACACTTTTTTCCGCAAATGACTGAAACGCGAGTTAATTCTACTCCAAGCCACCCCATAAATCAATCACTTGAGAGTTACTACATCCGGACCATTCTCTCACTGGTGTTTTAGCGACAGTTCCTATTATAGCATTGTTGATTTTTATAATAATAAAGTACATGGCTGGAATGAACCGGAGTAAGTATCTGATATTATTGCTATTCAATAATATCAATTTCCCAGTATTCCTCCCCCGCCTCCATGAAAGCAAAAAAAAGAAGCAGCGGTCAAAGACCGCTGCTATTAACAAACCGCTGAAATTCCAATCGCACAGCGTTAAAGTTTAAAAGATAGCCAACAGGTATTTTGGACAGCTTAAGATAATTGATAAGCTGCGCCTGCATTAATTCATTCAACTTTTTAACCGATTTAATTTCAAGTATCACCTTATTGTCTAAAACCAAATCCGCGATGTAGGAACTGATGTAATCCCCTTTGTAAATGAGCGGGTAAACGTGCTGACGCGTAAAGGGTATACCTGCGTGCCGAAACTCCCAGCAGAGGGCTTCCTCATAAGCCGATTCGAGGAGCCCGGGACCGAGTGCTTTATGCACGGTGAAAGCCAGGTCGACGACCAAATCTGAGAATTCTTTTTGGATAATCGTGTTCATGTAATACCTCCTGAACAATTAAGTTGTATTTTTTCCGGAGCCTTTGCCCCCCGCAAATTTGCGGGGCAAAGCGGAGGAAAAAAGGTTCACGTATCAGTACCGGAGGTTTTTATGACACAGTCTGCTCAATACTTCGTGTATCTCGCAGCCATTGCAGAAACTATCTGCTGGTTTAATAAAGTCTTAAGTTTATGCTTTATTATTGCTATTAAATATCTCTTGTTTCTGCCTTGCAGCATTTCAGCTGAGTTTGTGGATGTTTCAAAATATTCCTTTATGATATTTAGGATATTTTGAAACTCCCAATTTACCGGGCACTCAATTTACTTGAAAGCCCGGTAAAACGTACCTTCCATGTCCAAAGAAGGGCGTAGCTGCCCCTTTTCCTTCGAGAACTTATCAGCATTACATGGCTTGGCAACCAGTTACCATACCTGACACCAGATTCGCGTCGAGCACTTCGAGCACTCAACGCCTTGAGTGCTCGATAAAACGGTATTCGTAGTTACCCCATCTTCTTGTCTTCTGCTCTCCTTCTTTTTATATCCGTGCAATCCGCAGTATCCCCATTCTTTCAGTAAAATAACCGGAACTTGATGTCGATTTCCAGGTCGCCTCCCGTTGACCCGGCCGGCAAGAACAGGAAGGAATGCGTGACGACCACCGAAAATATCGTTTCGGTCGGGCCTGAGTATCCGATCGAGGAGAATTCGAAGTATAACCCGGCGCCGATGCCGGCATGAGGGATGAGAACGGTATCCTGAAAGAGCACGCCGCCTTCCGCCTGCACCGAAAACCAGGAGACAACAGGAACATACACCCTGCCGGAAATCCCGTACAGTAACCCGGGATCCAAGTTCGTGAGGATAATCTCCGGCAGTATTTCAAGGCGGAGCGCGTTGAATCCCGCCAGATCATTGTAGACATCGCCGAAATTAAGCCGGGGGCTGAACAGATAGAAACCGAACGATTCAGTGTAATCGGCGTCAAGAAAAGTGACCCCGAAGGGGAGCTTCCAGCCGATCCCGTGCCGGACCTCCGTGCCGGTAAACAGCACGTGATAATCGGGGACCATCGGTGCCACAAATTCCAGTACCTGTACGGGGAGGACTACACCGCAGTATGCACCGATCAGACAGCACGCCTGGCCCTCGGAGAGTTCGAAAAAACCGTAGCCGCATGTGCAGACAGCAAGAATAAGGATTGCGCCGATCAGGGCGTTTTTTTTAAAGGCAGATATGGTCACCGGTTTTCCCCCACGAGTTCCAATCTATATACATTGACGCGATATGACAATTATAACGGGTAAAAAAACAGCAATCAGCAGCAGATTCTTCTTGCTACAGATTTCTGAAAATGCTACCATTTGTACGGGTTCACGTTTATAAAAAAAAAGAGGAAACCAGATGAATATTAATAAAGCTGCCTGTATCTTCATGTCACTCATCCTTCTATTCCTTGCAGTCTCATGCGATACTCCCGGTTCACCGGGATCACTGGCTTCAAGCACTACTGGTTCCAGCCAGGTGTGGATGGGATTTGATCCTGGAAGTATGACCGGTACCCTGGTATGTCAGGGCTTTACACTCGACAATACCGCCACCGTAACAGGAATACGGCTCTTCATCACCACAAAAACGGGAACACCCACCGGCGACTACATTGTCAGCATTAAAACGGATAATGCCGGGAAACCGTCAGCAACGAACGCTGACGCAAATGCGACGCTTTCCAAAAACGCGGCTTCGATAACCCAGAACGCCTGGAACACCTGGACATTCCCCGCATCCTTTTCTCTTTCCGGAAGTACACAGTACTGGGTTGTGGTTACAACAAATGAGAATGACATGACCGGCGCCAATGGTATTTATTTCGGATATGACAATGCGGGAAGCTATGCAGGCGGAGCAATGGGTACCTACGACAGCATGGTGACATTCACCTGGACTATCAACACGGCAAACGATCTTAAATTCATCGTTCAATAGCCGAAAAGAACGCTGTTGACAATTTTAAATGATAGCTCATACCGGATTGATGAGGCATTTCCAATGGATGCCGCTGTGAAACAGTTACCTTATCCAACAACAATTCGGCGCTTTCGGCGGTTAACCCATCTTCCTCAAAAACTTAAATCCAAATAGATTGCTTCACTCCGCCCGCAATGACACCTGCAAAAAGGGCCGATCCATGCTTTGTGTCCGACACGATATTCTTGAGTTTACACCCGCACATAATTATAATAGAAGAAGATCCCTGCAATGTTGTTAAAACCCCTGTTGGGGGGGGGCAACAATCCGATCAAGGAGCTGTCATGAAACCCGATTTGTCTGTTCTTTTTTCGCCATACACCGATCCCGAAAGCGGTATCACCAATTATCTGCTGAACAAACGGGTCGCACCGGTTCAGCAGGGCTTCTATTTCGTGAACACCTCATTCTCTGCCGACAACCGGTTTCTCTGGTTTTACTGTGCGTTCCCGCCTGCCGGCCATATCGATTGGGGTAGAACGCTTGGCGTGATCGATTTCAAAGAGCAGACCGTCAACCATTTTCCCGAGACCGCGTTCGGGGCATGCTCGCCTTTGGTGGATAAAGACGGGACCGTCTACTGGGCAACCCAACGGGTCATCTGCAGGCGGGGCCCGCTTCCAGACGACACGGTTGAAATTATCGGTGAGCTGCCCGAAGAGTATTTCGGCGAACGGGCAATAAAATGTGTCTCCACCCATCTTACCTTTTCCGCTGACAAGAAGGAACTTTTCCTGGACTGCCATGCAGGGAATCTGTTTTTTGTCGGAACAATTGCTGTTGCAACGAAAGAATTCCGGCTGTGGAAAACCTTTGACCGCTTTTATAATCACGGGCAGATGCATCCATCAGACAACGACCTTGTACTTGTTGCACAGGATCATTTTCATGATGTCTGTACCGGAGTGAAAACCGTCTATGAAGACCGTCTCTGGCTATTGCAGCGGAGCGGAGATTTCAGGCCGATATTCCCCTCCCCCACAAAAGTCACCCATGAGTTCTGGGATTCCAATGGAAAATATATATACGCGATCAACAACCATGACCAGTTCGGCGGGCCGGGCATTGTGCGCATTACCCCCGATCCCCTTGCCGTCGAAATTGTCTGGAAAGGATATCACTGGCACGCAAAGGACTTCAACCATGGCCAGTATTTTGTCTGCGACCGGACACTGAAAGGGTTTTTCCGGGGCTGTCCGTCGAGCGTGCATTTTCTCAACTGCGTCACACAAAAAGAAGTGACAATGATCAGCCACAATCCGGAATTTCATACAACGGGGAGCATGTATCATGTTGATCCGCATCCGCACTTTTCCCCGGATGGAAGCCTGATTGCCTTCACCACGACAGTAAACGGCAGGGCCGACCTTGCCGTGGCATTCACCAAAGACTGTATTGCGGCTACTACATAGGGATGTTCATATCATAACACCGGTCGGTTGCGGACGGTTTCCTATGGAAATGATGACAAATATTTTGAAAATCACTGCATATTTTTCGCATGACATTCATTTTTAATTCGACTATAGTAAGTATGGTGATCATTTTCATTATATTTACAGAACAGGAATTTTCGCGCTTCAAAAACAGGGACAACGGGGTACTGGAACAGGTATTTCATGAGTACAATGAACGCCTGTTCAATTATCTGGTGATCAAGGTAAACGGGGACACGCATCTCGCAGAAGAATTACTCAGCGATACATTTCATTCCATAATTGTATCAGCTCCAAAACTCAAGGACAGCAAACGGCTGTATTCATGGATGCTCACCATCGCTGACCGCAGATTCATGGATATGCTCCGGAAAAAATACCGCCGTCGCAAACATGAAACCGAAGCAGAACTGGAGCAGGCAGCCGGAAACGTTCACATTGAGAAAGAATATGAAGAAAATGAAAAAGTCATCATGATGCAGACTGCCATGGAGCAGCTCAAGCCGGTATACAGGGAAATTCTGACATTCAAATATTTTGACAATCTCCCCCAGACGGAAATTGCCAAAAAGACCGGCAAAACCGAATCATCTGTAGAGAGTCTGCTGTTTCGGGCCCGCAACGCATTAAAAAAACAGCTCGAAAAGATTGCACAGGGCATGGTATGAAGCAAAACAAAACCAGATTTGACTGGATCAAACATCTTGATGACCCCGAAATCAACAGATTAATTAAAAAAACCGGAAACCCCCTCCCCTATAAGGTTCCCGGAGTGCTGAAAACCAGAGTCCTCGGCATGATCGGTTCCGTTGCTGAAATAACGCCGCGGTTTTTCACCCTGCCGCGTCTTGTGATCGCTTCATGTGGAACCGCTGCCATTGTCATTGCAATTGTCTTGTCTGGGCTGCTGTATCAGCAAGGCCCCCCGGCCGCTGCTGATCTTGAATGTACGGTCGCTTTTCTCTCGGGTTCTGCATCAGCACTCCGGCCGGGTGACGCCGCGCCGGTATCCCTCGCTGCGGGAGACCGGGTCATACCGGGGATGACGGTCAGCAGTGACACAAACGCCTTCCTTGGACTGTCAATTGCCGAGACCGCATCAGTGCTGGTAAAACAGAATTCTGGATTGATGATCGAACAGCTTTCACAGGAAGACTATTCCAAAGCAATAGTGATGAACCTGGAACAGGGCGCCCTTACTGCTGATGTCTTTGCCCTGGAGAAATCCGGCAGCTTTACGGTCACAACAGATAACCTGACCGCCGCAGTGCACGGGACGCAATTCAACGTGACCGCGACCGAAAAAAGCTCCGCTGTTTCTGTGCTGAAAGGCGAGGTAACGGTACGGCTTCGATTACCAAAAGAAACAGAGAAGATTCTCGCAGAACTAAAACCTGCCGAACAGCTGAAAATACAAAACAGCCTTAAACTTGCCGCGACTGTGAAAAACGGAGAACGGCTCGAACTTCACATCGATGAGCACCGCGGGGCAATTGACCGGATCAATACCATTACAGCCGGTATCAGGGATTCCGCAGCCGATAATCCCGCGTACGCAACTCCGCCGGATATCCTGTTGGAGTTGAACGTGACAATGAAGCATGCGGTTACCTCACGTTCACTGGACAAGGCTGAAATCGGGCTGTTGACATCAGACATCGCTGCACTCGGTGTTGGCAAACAGCACCAAAAACCGGACTCGCCGCAAACCGGCGAATCTGTTGACAACACGTCGGAAAAAAACGTAATGACCATTGACACCCTGACAGAAAATTCCGCCCCTCCACTCATCATCAGCACAGAGGCCTACGAGTACTATGCCAAAGGTCTTCAACTTGAAATTACCAATCCGCGTGACGCATTGGCATGGTTTGAAAAGGCCTTGAACGAAGAAAAAAAATATACCGATGCGAAAATAAAAATATGCGACATGTATACTCTACTCGGCATGACGGCCAAAGCGCAGGCACAGCTGCTTGAGATTCTCGGGGAACTGGATAATAAAGGCCAAAAAGAACGTATCGCTGCAGCGTCTGCTTTTTCATCCCTTGCATCGGCCTACACACAACAGGGCAATCTTTCGAAGGCAAAAGCATACCTCCTCGAGGCGCAATCAGTTCTGGACAAAATGGGATTAAAGGATACCCTTCCCTACGCTCATGTGTTAAGGAAACAGGGGGCTGTGTATATTGAGATCCCGGATATCTCAGCTGCAAGAATAGTTCTCCAAAAGGCGCAGCATATCTATTCCGGATTTGGCATGACAAACAGCCCTGAAAATATTGAAATTATTGCATTAATGTGTATTATAGACCGACAGGCAGGGAATGTTCAGAAATCTCTCGATTTGTTTCAACAGTCAATGGCGGTGACAAACAGCCGGGGTTTAGACAACTCGACGGTATACACGACCGTTGCAATCGCCGGGGTTCCAACCTTGCTGGCTCTTTCCAGAACCACAGAGGCGCTGCAGGTGCTTGAAAACGCTGACAAGGTATTCAAGAATATGGGGCTTGAATCCACAAAATCCTACGCTGATCTGCTTTTCCTTTTTGGAAGCTATTATGAGACAAAGAAAGATCGCCTGAAAGCAGGCTCCCATTACATTGCCGCAAGCGATCTTTATACACAATTGGGGTATACAGGCGCTGCGAAAACCAGGGTCCGCACGAAGTTGGACCGATTAACCCAACCGGAGTAATATTTTGAATTTTCAATATATTTCACGATGCATCCTTTTTATTTTATTTGGAATGATTCTTGGGAACCTGGCATTTTCTGATCAGGATAAAATCATTGTTGCAGATTTTCTGATCCAAACCGAAAACCCTTCATTCAAAAATCTCGGCAAGGGATTTGCCGAGTTCATCGCCGTCAAACTCGCTTCATCAGGAGATATTCTGGTTGTGGACCGTGCCGAGAGAAATAAGGCATTAAAGAAACTTGAGATAAATCTTACGGGAATCATGAATGAACCCATCCAATTCCTGCTGGGAGAACAGCTCGGAGCACAATATCTGGTACGCGGCACCATCGTCGACAGGGAAAACCTTGAAGTAACCGTCGAACTGCTCGATATACACAAGCGCACAATTATTTTTACGACCCAGGTACATGCATCTCCGGGAGCATATGAATATATTGCCGCGGCGATTGCCGGAAGAATACTGCAGCATCTGGAATTAAGCAAAACTGAAACCACTGCTGAAAATGAAAATCCGCCCGAGGAATTTCCCGAAGAGGCTGCAAAACGCTTCTCCGATGCAGTCGACGACCTGGATAAAAAAGACACCGAAAGCGCTGCCCGGAATCTGGCAGAGGCCTCAAGGCTTGATCCTGAAAATGAAGCGATTAAAACGTATCTCGCCAGCCTTATGGTCAATACGGCAAAATTCAATTTCCTGAGCAATCACTATCTCCCGAAAAACAATCCCGCGTATTTGGGCATCATCCATGCCGATGAGATTTCTGCATCTGCAATAATAAACTCACCATACATTGCCGGAATCATTCAGGGCTCATCTGAAGTTTCAGCATTAGTATCGATGGGATTTTGCTTCCCTGTCGGAGACCGTTTCGGCATCGGGCTTGAGACGCTCACTCCGTCTATGATGAGCAACTCAGTATGGGATGAAGATACTTCCTTCAATGCGCTTCTTTCTTATACCAGCTGGGGCGGAATCGCAAGCTTCGGCTGGACAGTGACCGATCATATTTCTTTAGGAACATCGCTATCGGTTTTTTATCAGTACAAACATTCATATCTGGATTCACCAGCTACCGGCATTGTCGAGTTAAATAATAAATTCACAACGTTTGCACTTACCGCCGGCATGGTATTCAGGAATAAGGATGATTCGTTTCTCTATGACCTCCTTATCGGGTATCCCTTTGTCAGCCTTTTTTATGCTTATCTCGAGAACGAAACATCTGACGATATCAGCTCACCAGTCTCTGTCAACAATACGCTCACCTGGGCCTTCAATGACAGAACCCTGTTTTTGATTTTCAAACAGCTGAATGGCATTACCCTGAGCCGGTTTAATTATGTTACCGAACTGTTGGCAGCAGTTGAGGTTTGGCCGGCTGACTGGCTGTCATTTCAGCTTTCTGCAGAGGTGTCTGCGAGTCTTTTTGAAGGACGATTCCAGGGCGGGTTCGGCGGGAAAGCCGGGATAACCCTCCGCATCCCCGGCACCGGCTGGGGAGGCTGGGATTTTGAATTTACGGTCGCCTACCGGAAACGCCCCTCCTCAATAGCAGTAAAGATGTTTTATGATGACTTTATTTTATCTCTCAGCATCTCCAAATCCGGCAGCTTTATAATCCGTTAATTTTTTAATAAAACGCAGGAAATTTAATTCCCCTGCGACTCTATAAACAAACAGGAGGCAAAAAAAACCTGTAATGTTTAAGGAGTTGAAAATGAACAAAATCAGAAAATCAAAATGGGCATGGCTTTTGGGGCTCGGATTAATCGCTTCCCTGCTCGTGTTTAACTGTGATGCGCCAGGAGCAGGCCCGGAGGACCCGGACACGCTGGAAGTAAGCCTTGCAGAAGGCACCTACTATGCAATGCAGGATATCGAGATCACTGTTCCTGAAGCGGGTGCAACAGTGCGTTATACCACAAACGGCACCGAACCGACCGAAGTATCAGGAGAATTGTACACCGGTCCGATTACCATCGCATATACCTGTGAGTTTACCGCGGTTGCATTCAAAGACGGCGCAGAGATTGCCCGCTGCCACAACAACTATACACTCCCGCTTGTTGTCAGCGCGGGCAGTTATTCAAACGGCGTACGCTTCAATCCTTGCTTCTGGCTGGAAGGAATACGGTATGATCTCCCGGTTGCAGACGGCTATGAAGCAAACGCCTTCCGGTCTGTTCCCTATGCAGGAAAAATCTATACCGTGGGCAGTCTTTCCTCAATCGACGGCGAGTATACAACGCATGCATGCTACTGGATCAATCAGACACTCGTTGATCTTGATGATGAAGGCGGTATCAGTAATGCGTATGGTATTGCCATCGATAAAACTGACGGGACGGTATATACCGCGGGTATATATCAGACCGGAACCGGCGAAGATGAATACAGAACTGCCTGCTACTGGAGAAATACCGAACGGATCGACCTCCCTTCCGGCACAGAAGGCTATGCCGCTGCAGCAGGAATTTGTTTATACAACGGCACCGTATATACTTCCGGCCTGTATCAGATTGCAGAAGATATTGTCTTACCCTGCTTCTGGATCGGCACAACCCGGCAGGATCTTCCCGGGTATGCGTACTATCCCGTATATCCTGATCCTGAACCGGCCCTCTGGTTTCCTCCCGGAAATGCATGGTCAATTACTGTTGCAGATGACACAGTATATTGCGGCGGTTCGGTGAAAAACATCGCAACCGGTCTGATGGGCGCCTGTTACTGGGAACAAACCCTGCGGCATGATCTGGATTCAGAAAGTTTTGAAAATTCGATGGGATACCAGATATATGTTAATGGCTCGGATGTGTACCTTGCCGGTGGCTATTCCGATGGTGAATACGGGTATTCCTGCTACTGGAAAAATGGTTCACTGGTCACCCTTCCCGGACAAAATCCCGGTGCCGTTATGGCAACAGACTTGTGCGTCAGCAAGGGGAAAGTATATACCGCCGGGGCGTATCATGACGGTTCAAAACTGGTTCCCTGCTACTGGATTGACAGCATCCGTCATGATCTTTACGGAGATGGAGTACATTCCGCATGGGTGTACTCGATTTATCTTGAAGAATAAAAAACACAATCAATAATAACTTCAAACCGGCGCAGAACCGCGCCGGTTTTTTTTTACGGCGTCATCCCCAGCCAAAGCATGATCCCCTTTCTGATGAGCATCACCGCGATGGCGGCCAGAAACAAATGCGTCACCTTGCTCATGGCCCGTGCGCCGGTTTGGCCGATTATTTTTATAATAAACTCCGAGGCAAGAAAAATGAGTCCTGCGAGAAGCACATTGACGACAATTGAAATAAGTGTCGAAACGATCCCGTACTGGTCATTTAAAATTAATGTAGTAGCAAGGACCGCGGGTCCGGCAATAAGGGGGGTGCCCAACGGTACGGCACCGAAGTCTTTTCCCGGCAGACGTGTATATTTTTTTTGGGTAATCAGGTCGATGACCGCAATGGCAAATAAAATGACACCGCCTGCAATCATGAAATCGCTCATGGTGATTCCCAAAAAATCAAACAAAAGTCTGCCCAAAAACAAAAACGCCACAGCAATAACAATTGCGGTGATCACCGACTGGATTACAATCCGTATTTTTTCCTTTCGGGTGCATTCCGCGGTTATCGACATGTAAATGGGGAGTACTCCAATCGCATCAACTGCGACGAAAATCGGAATAAAGGCAAGTAACATCTGTTCAAGCATCTGCGTATCCTCTTACTGCCCAAACAAGGCAAGCAGCTCTTTCACCTGTTTTTTTGAAAGCTGTTTTGGTTTTCCCATAAGCCCGGTAATAAAGGTCATGCGCGCCGCTTCCTCAAGCACCTCCACACGGTGAAACGCCTCAAGCAGTGTCGTCCCCAGGCAGACCACCCCATGGTTTTCGAGCAGAAACACATTGCTTTTTTTTGCTGCGGCTGCGGCTTCCTTTTCCAGCTGTTGTGTTCCGGACAGGGCGTATCGTGTTTTTGCCGGTTCTCCCAATATCACCCGTGCTTCAGCGGTGAGCAGTGTATTCACCGGGATCCTTAGGGCGGTAAACGCCGATGCGAAGACCGGATGGGCATGAACAATTGCGTGGATCTCCGGACGGGTTTTATAGATGGCCATGTGAATTGCCGTTTCTATACTTGGTTTGTTTTTTTGGGTTTTGTTTAAACCGCCCATCGTAAGCACACACATATCCTGGGGTTTTAAATCTGCCTTGTCCTTTGCAGATGGGGTAATGCACAACATGCCGCCGGACAGCCGGACGCTGATGTTTCCGCCAAGGCTCGTGGTAAGTCCCCTGCCGTACAGTCTTTTTGAGATTACCGCGATCTGTTTTTTTGTTTCATTATTTTTTCTATACACGTTTTGTTCCACTTTCAATTTTCCGGGAGACATCTTCTCCCGGTATTTTTTTGGCGATAAATGCGGGCCCAAGATTCCGGCCAAGGCCGTAATATCGTTTTGCCCCGCCCGCGTAAATAATGGGGTCAATTTTGTCAGGAATGAGTTTCCCGTCTATAAAGCAGTCTTCATTGATATAGGTATCCATAATCTCGCCGACAACAAGAATATGACTTCCCAAATCAATATACTGGCGCACACTGCATGCATGGGAAAGAGGCGCTTCTTTAATAAGTGGAATATGTTCATCATTATCAAAATAGACCCCGAACAACATTGATTTGTCTACTTCTTTTCCGGAAAACACGCCGGCGTAATCTGTCTGCTTTACCATTTCCGCAGAAGGGATGTTCAGGGAAAAACGGTTATGCGCCTGAATGCCGATAAATGTATAACGATGCGGACGGAGGGCAACCGCAATCGACGGAGGTTCAGCGGCAACAACACCCGCATATCCGATGGTTATGAAATTCGGCTTTCCGTCGACCATCGCGCCGACAAGAACTGCGGGCTCGGGATACAGCCAGGCCCTGGGCGGTAACTTTTTCTTTTTCATGGGCTGCCTCCTGTTACATGATTGTATCAGAGAATGGAATTCAAGAAAAGAAAAGTTATAAAAAAAGAACAGCGGGTGTGCGATGTCGTTGATGTATTGCACACAGGCAATCTCGCTGCAGGCGAGCATTTAACTGCATTGGACGGCAGAAACTCCGGCGGCAGGATCGCGGCACGGGGACCTATTAAGTCAAAATTATTGGTCCCGATAGCAACCAGATGCGCAAGGTTTTGGTGGTGAAGTAAGGTATTTGTCAGGTTCTCAATTATCCTCTCACTCCCTATTTGCTTATAATCACCAGACTATTAATTTGGGAAGATTTTGCAGGATCAATTCTGCTGAGGCCATGCCATGCCCCGTTTCTCCAGTACCCGGGGACTTGAACATCTGAAGAATTCATACTGTACCCCGCAGCATAGACAATTGATCCTGATACCACCAAATCATTTACCACTGAAGATTTTGTCGCATCAAGCGGAGCAAGTCCTTGCCATAGCCCGTTTTTCCAAAAACCAGCAACAACAACACCCGATGTATTCATACTATAACCTGATACATAGATATCTTCTTCCAATACCCGAACAGTCTTGGCATATGAATTTTTTGTTGCATCAAGTAAGGAAAGACCGTTCCAGGCCCCGTTTAACCAATACCCGGGAACCAAAACATCTGATGAATTATAACCATATCCGGAACCATAGACATCTGTACCAGACACTACCAAACCGGTAATTGCAGCGTTTTTTGCCGGATCAAGCGGAGAAAGCCCGTTCCACACCCCGTTGAACCAATATCCGGGAACTTGAATATCAGAGGCATTCGTCGAGTACCCTGCAACGTATACATCAGTACCTGATACCACCAGGCTGGACACATAGGAGTGTTTGGCAGCATCAAGCGGAGGAAGCCCGTTCCAAACTCCGTTTAACCAATATCCGGGAACTTGAATATCAGAGGCATTCGTGGAATATCCTGCAGCGTATACATCTGTATCTGACACCACCAGACTGAAAACATAGGAATGTCTGGTAACATCAAGCGGGGGAAGCCCATTCCAAACTCCATTCAGCCAGTAGCCGGGCACAAAGACATTTGAAGAATTAACACAAAACCCGGCGACATAGATATCAGTTCCCGATACAACCAGACTTCTGACGAAATTATTTTTTGTTTCATCAAGTGCAGGAAGCTCATTCCAGACACCGTTCAGCCAATATCCGGGGATATAGACATCTGAGGCATTCGTGGAGTAACCTGCAGCATATACATCATTGGTTTCAGTAACGGGTACAGAGCAGCTTATAATTATACTCACCAGCATTGCACCAGGACAGATCTTGAACAGATTCCAAAACTTCATTCTCTTGCTCCTTTTTTTTTCATCATCAAATAATAATACCATAATTCTTTTTATTTCACAATATAAATAGATTAAATGCAACCGGTTACGATTCACTCAACAGTCCTCCTGTTCTCACTCCAGACAAACACGTATTACATAAAATAAAAATCAATTTGACACATTACCCGGTTTGACAGTACCTTCAGTCTGATATGACAAACGAACGACTGAAAAAATTACAAAAGCACGCGCTTGCCGCACGCAGGACGGTCATTTCAATGGCGACCGGCGGGGGATGTTTTGTCGGTGCATCGCTTTCCTGTACGGACTTATTTATCAGTCTCTATTTCAGTGAAGCGAACATCAATCCAAACAACAAAAAGAACCCCGACCGCGATTATGTTCTCCTCTCCAAAGGGCATGCGGTCCCTGCCTGGTATGCGGTTCTTGCTGAAGCGGGATTCTTTGACAGGAACCTGCTGAAAGATTACATGAAGCCTGGCTCGCATTTGTATCTGCATCCAAACACGCATATACCCGGAATCGAGTTTCATGCAGGCTCCCTGGGGCAGACACTCGCAGTCGCCGCGGGCATTGCCTATGACCAGAAGGTGTCGGACAATACCGGCCGCGTTTTCGTCATCCTCGGGGACGGGGAACTCAACGAAGGATCAATCTGGGAAACACTGTTGTTTATTGCCGCGAAAAAACTGAACAATCTTGTTATTATTATAGATAGAAACGAACTGCAGGCGAACTTCACCACAGAGGAAGTAATTCCCATTGAGCCGATTCCGGATAAATTTACTGCCTTCGGGTTTTCATGCCTTGAAACAGACGGGCATGACTTTGAAAAACTCGAAGAAGCATTTGCCCTGGCTCGAGGCAGTGAAAAGCCGGCGGTCATTATTGCCAAAACAGTCCGGGGCAAGGGAATACCCGGCATCGAACGCAGGGCGGACAAATGGTTTATGCAGGTAACCGAACATGAACGGGATCAGCTCATCCGGGAACTCGAACAACAGGAAAGCAGATAATATGACATACGAAGAACTTCTTGCATCAGAGGCAAATAAAAATTCAAATCTGTATGTTCTCACCGCCGAAAACCGCGCGGCTATCCGCAATCTTCATACGGTCATGAAAGACCGGTTCATTGATGTGGGCATCGCGGAGCAGACCATGATCGGCCTTGCAGCGGGACTTGCTGCGCGCGGCCGACGGCCTGTGGTCCACGCGTTATCAGCGTTTCTGACAATGCGCGCGTTCGAGTTTATCCGAAGTACTGCGGGCCTGCCGAACCTGCCGGTCGTGCTTGTCGGCGCGATTCCCGGTTTTTTATCCGAGGCAAACGGCCCCACTCACCAGGCAATCGAGGATATCGCACTCATGCGGATGATCCCGGGAATGCAGGTCTTTGCTCCGTCATCAAACGATGAACTGCTTGAATCCATGAGACTGGCTCTGGCCGCGGACACGCCGTCGTATATCCGGTTTTTTGCGGGGGATGCTCCTTTAGAGAAACCGATTTACGGCTCGGTACCCGAAGGATGCTGGTATTCGGAAGGTACAGATATCACCCTGATTACAACAGGATTTCTTCTGCATGAAACATTCAAGGCGAAAGCATTGCTTGAGAATACCGGAAAATCTGTCGGCATCCTTTCGCTTCCGCAGCTGTCACCCGCTCCCGCGAAAGCAGTACTGAAAGCATTGCAATCCTCAAAGAAAATCGTTGCCATCGAAGACCACTTTGAAACCGGCGGGCTCTCCTCGATAGTCAGGGAAGTATTTGCAGAAAATTCTTCCTTAATAAAAATACCACAGCCGGTGATTCATTGCATTTCATTAAAGACGAAATGGTTTGAGCCGCTGCTGTTGCCGGATGTGCTGGAGCACGAAGGATTTACCGGTAAAAAACTGGCAGAGCGAATATTGAAAAATGAATAAAAAACCGGGAATATAATTTGGGGCAGCATTGTGAGCAATGTATCTACAATTGTCTTACATAATGTTGTATGTTTCTTTAATTAGTCACAGATAATTTTTTTGTTGTGTTCATCTGTGAAATAATCTTTCCCTGCCGATACTTGCATGAATTATTTTTTCCCGCTACATTCTTACTATTCTGTACTTACAACAATAAAAGGCTGAGAAGAAACCGTATAAAACAATCATTCCAGCCGGAGACATGATAATCGAAGGAGATAAAACCATGAGAAGTGATGAAGCCAAAAAGGGTCTTGAACGGAGCGCGAACCGCTCCCTGCTCTACGCCACCGGAGTGACCAAAAGCGATATGAAAAAGCCGTTCGTCGGCGTCTGTTCCAGTTTTACCGACCTCATTCCCGGCCATATCGGCATGCGCAGACTTGAACAGTTTATCCGCGAGGGCGTGATTGAAGGCGGCGGGATGCCGTTTGTCTTTTGCATTCCCGGTATCTGCGACGGCATTGCCATGGGACACACCGGCATGCACTATTCTTTACCCTCGCGTGAATTGATTGCAGACATGGTTCAATCGATTACCGAAGCACACCGTCTTGACGGGCTGGTGCTTCTGACCAACTGCGACAAGATCACCCCGGGCATGCTGATGGCAGCGGCCAGGCTGGATATTCCTACGGTTGTCGTCACTGCCGGGCCAATGCATTCCGGCATTTACCGCGGCAGAAAATTATCCATGGTGCGCGACACCTTTGAGGCGGTCGGCAAAGTACAGGCCGGCACCATGACCGAGGCCGAAGCCGAGCAACTCGAATGCGAAGCCTGTCCCGGCGAAGGAGCGTGTCAGGGATTGTACACAGCGAATACCATGGCCTGTCTCACCGAGACAATGGGACTTTCTCTTCCCGGGTGCGCCACCGCACTTGCAGGATCTGCAAGAAAAACACGCATTGCCAAGGATTCGGGCAAACGGGTAATGGAGCTGATCCGCAAAAATGAAACCGCGAGAAAGTTCATGTCCAAAGAAGCCTTTGAAAACGCTATAAGAATGGACATGGCCTTGGGCGGATCGACCAACACGACCCTTCACATCCCGGCGATTGCCCATGCAGCCGACGTTGACATCACCCTTGATGATTTCGACCGCCTCTCCCGCTCAACACCGAATATCACCAAACTCCGGCCCTCGGGCGAACACATGATGGAGGATTTTGACTATGCGGGCGGAATCCCCGCATCCTTGCACATCCTGAAAGATAAAATTCACAATACACCGACAGTCTCGGGGCACTCAACCCATGACATTGCCGATGCAGTCCAGTGGATTGATTACGATGTCATCCGCAAAACCGATAATGCCTATTACCCCGAAGGCGGGATCGCGGTGTTAAAGGGATCTCTCGCACCGGAAGGCGCGGTGGTAAAACAGTCCGCGGTTGAAAAAAAGCTGCTGCAGTTCAGGGGCAAGGCAAAGGTCTATGAATGCGAGGAAGACGCAATCAAGGCGCTCTTTGACAAAAAAATAAAGGAGATGGATGTGATCATCATCCGAAACGAAGGGCCCAAGGGCGGACCGGGTATGCGTGAGTCGCTTGCACTCACCTCTGCGATCGCGGGCGTCGGCCTGGGCGGCAGTGTTGCGCTCGTTACCGACGGCAGGTTCTCCGGCGGCACAAAAAACCTTTCGATCGGGCATGTATCACCCGAAAGTTTTGACTGCGGCCCCATTGGCCTGGTCAAAGACGGCGATGAAATAGAGATTGACCTCCCGAACCGCAAACTGAACCTTTTGGTGGATGACGCGGAAATTGAAAAACGCAAAGCCGCATGGAAAAAACCGGCGCCCAAGTTCACCACCGGATGGCTCTCCCGGTATACGTCACTGGTTGAATCCGCTGCAAAAGGTGCGGTGCTGAAGAATGGAGTGTAAGATTTAACTGTCGGGAAAGAAGTTTTCTCGCGAAGAACGCGAAAATAATAAGATAAATATTACATTATATTTGGCCGGAGGGGCATTTGCCTTTCCGGCTTTTTTTTGAATTGTATTTAAGGAGTTTCACCCAGTCCCCGGTAAACATTCCTTGATTGAGCACGGAATAATCGGACCCATAAAAGAAAGATGGAGTGATCATAGATGATAAATCATCAAATTGTTGATTTGCGCAGCCTGGAAATGGCAAAGGAAATCGTTAAAAAAATAGAAGCCGATCCCCAAAAAAAGGTATTCAATAAGCGATTACAGTCTGCACTCACTGGAAAAACTTGCATGGAACTGAGGCAGGACAGGAATAGATCGGTATTTTGCATGAAAATGACCGGGTAGATATCAAGGCAATTCTGCTTGATACATAGAGGAAGGAAGAAGACTCCGTCAACACAGTCCTTTTTACGGCATCCTTACTCCAAAAGAGCGGTGGAGTATATACAAGAGGTATACTATATTTTACAAGACCACAGCTTGAGTATATTATCCGCGCAACAGGCAATTATTAATAGATATTTGTTTTCAATCGGAAAATAAATTTCTTTTTCGATCTTTTTGTTCCACTGCCTCTCCTTTCCTGTTTTCATGGATTCCTTATAAATTCTTTTTCTCCTTTCCTGTTTTCCAGGTAATTTTCCTCATATGAGGTAACAGTTTTCCGTACGATTTGTGTTATACTATACGAGAAAGGAAAGGGAAAACGTGGCAGTAGATGTTGAAGCGCTGTACAGGAGGTACGGCCCCATGGTAATCCGCAGATGCAGACAGCTCCTCAATGATGAAGAGCAGGCGATTGACGCGGCACAGGATACATTCGTAAAGGTAATCCGCTATAAGGAAAAACTTGACGCGAAAGCACCGTCGAGTCTTTTATACCGGATTGCTACCAATGTGTGCCTCAATGTAATACGGTCACGGGGAAAAAAGGCGATTCCAACCGATCGTGAGTATCTGGAAACCATTGCGGTTTCACAGGGACATGAGGAACGAATTGTCGCAGGAGAGGTCCTGAAGGCGGTCTTTCGGGGGGAAAAAAAGTCGACACGCGAAATCGCGGTTTTTTACTACGTCGACAACATGACCCTCGAACAGGTTGCCGACACCGTGGGTCTCTCGGTATCCGGTGTACGCAAGCGGCTTCGCAATCTTGCCGGCCGGGTACAAGAGCGTAAGGAGGCATTTCTATGAACAAAACGACATCCCTTCCCGATTTAATCCTTGAACAGTATGTGCTGCACGAACTGGATGAGAGGGAAATGAAGGAAATCGGGCAGCTTGAAAAAGAGAATCCGGATGTAAAGAAACGGATTGATGCAATACGGCAATCCAACGAAGAGATACTATCGATGTATCCGGTTTCCATAATGGCCGAATCAATTGAAACAAAAAAAGCAAAAGCCCGTTTTACAAACTGGAAACCCGGTTCCCCGGCTACCATGTCTTTCATCGGCGTTGCAGGGCTTGCAGCTGCTGCTGCAGTGACAGTCTTTTTTACCCCGGTGCTTCGCCAGAATGAAATTCCAACGGAAAGCATCTCTGCCACAGCAGCCAATCCTGACACGTCCGGAAATCAGGCAAACAATGGCAATCCGAATATTGTCCTGCCGTCGCAGGCTCCCGACACAACACGATTAAAGGGATCAGAATATATCAATACACCGCGGATTGCCCTGTTTAAAAAGATCATTGACGAAGAACAGGAAACCGCAAAACAGCTTCTCCCAAAAGAAGTGCTGCATCAGGGTGATGAGATACAGGTCCGGTATTATTCCGGAAAATATTCCCACGGGATCATCATTTCGATCGACGGGCGAGGTGCGGTCACCCTTCACTCTCCGTCCCCGCGCACAGAGAGCACAGAACTTGTGAAATACAAAGACACATTTATCAAAAACTCGTTCAAACTCGATGACGCGCCCTATTTTGAACGGTTCTTTTTTATTCTCGGCAATACGCCGATACAGTCAATTGACGGGATTCTCCTCTCTGCGGAGAAACTCGGATCGGATCCCGTGAATGCAGAAAAAGCAGATTTAGAACTTCCAAAAGAATTCACCGTCACCTCGATTATTGTCTACAAGGAGGAACGATAATGGTTACCTTTTCACAATCAGTATATAAAATATTTCGTATTGCCGGTTTCATCCTGATTCTGTTTTTTCTGAGTGCCGTGGCCGCATTTTCCAGTGATCCGGCAGGGGTAGGACGATATGCGCTTATTATCGGGAAAAACAACGGCGGCAATGAACGGGTCATGCTCAAGTATGCTGCCACTGATGCAGCCGCATTCTCCCAGGTATTGCAGGAAATGGGGGGGCTGCAGCAGGCCCGCCAGGTTTTATTGCTTGATCCCTCTGTCCGGGAAATTGAAGAGGGATTCGATGCCATTTCAAAACGGATCGAACTCGAAAAAGAATCATTGCGGCGGAGCGAGTTTATTGTTTATTATTCGGGGCATTCCGATGAAAATGGGCTTTTAATCAGCAACAACTCTCTTTCCTATAAAAAACTGAGAGATTATATCACCAATGTTCCCGCTGATGTGCGCATCGCGATCATCGATTCATGCGCATCGGGCGTGTTTATCCGCACAAAAGGCGGAACACAGCAGCCGCCATTTCTGGTGGATTCATCCACAGAAATGAAAGGCTATGCCTTTCTCACCTCCAGTTCGGAAAACGAATCCGCCCAGGAATCCGACCGGCTGGCCGCATCGTTTTTTACGCACTATCTTGTTTCCGGTTTGCGCGGCGGCGCTGATGCGACCCAGGACAGCGTGGTCACCTTAAATGAGGCGTATCATTACGCGTTCAAGGAAACGCTTGCCAAAACAGAAAAAACCCGATATGGAGCGCAGCATCCGTCATACGACATTCAGCTGACCGGCACCGGCGACCTCATTCTCACCGATCTGCGTGAAACCACCTCCGGCGTGGTTTTCCATGAAGCTTTAAACGGAATCATCTATATCCGCAACCACCGAGGTGATTTGATTGTTGAACTCAACAAATCCCCGGGCACCCCGATGGAAATCGGTTTGACGCCGGGCACCTATAAAATTCTTATCGAAACCGAAAACAAACTTCTCGAAGCATCAGTCCAGCTGTCAAAGGGAAGCCGGACCCGTGTGTCACTTACCGACATGGCCCGGGCGCATCCCGAAGGAACGACCGCCCGCGGCAGCAGTGATGAGTTGATTCTGGAACCCGGTTCCGAAGAGTTGTTGTTCACTCCGTTTTCTGTTTCCCTGTTCCCCATGGGAGGACACACAAATACGGAAACCGCGATTTCGCTGAACCTCACTGTTGGATTGCAATACAGGGTTCGGGGCTTTATGTTCTCGATGACGGGATCTATCATCAATGAAAATCTGTCCGGAGGCAATTTCGCCGGCGTTTTTTCCATCATGAATGGAAACCTGAAAGGGGGAACATTCAGCGGCGTATTCAATATGGTCAGCGGCGATACTTCATTCTTCTCCGGTGCCGGCGTGTTTAATATCGGCGGCGGAAAAGTAGCCGGCGTCCAGTTCGGCGGTGTCTTCAATATTGCGGGAGCGGATGTACTTGGAGCCCAGCTTTCCGGTGTTTGGAACATTTGCGGGAAAGACCTGCGGGGCGGACAGGCAGCAGGCGTGGTCAATATGGCGGGAGATGTGGAAGGCGTTCAGGTAGCGGGTGTGTTCAACATGGCAGAAGATGTCAAGGGAGCCCAGGTTGGACTGGTGAATACAGGAGGAAGAATTGACGGTGTCCAGGTGGGCCTGATTAATATTTCCGATGAAAACCATGGAGCTTCGATTGGCCTTGTTACGATCAGCAAAAACGGCATCCATAATTTTGAACTCTGGGCGGACACCGATTCCATGAGCTATGCTGCTTTCAAATCCGGCACCGAATATTTTTATTCGATCTTTCTGGCAGGCTACGACCTGTTTGGAGATTCAGGACGATGGGCATATGGTATCGGGCTTGGTGCGCATATTCCGCTTGATCCGGTATTTATCGACACGGATATTCTGATCACCTCTGTTCATACTGTAAACGAAAGTCCGGGTGCGATTCCCTACCAGAAAACACTCCTGCCGAAATTCCGGTCAAAAGTGGGGGCATCCTTTTTCAATACCATCGGCGTGTTCGCTGGTGTAGAATTGCAGTTTCATTACACCGATATGTACTATGGTGAAAATGCAGCTGCAAATGCCCTGTTTGAGTTCCCTGTACAGGCAGGCAATACCTGCAGTGTTGTTCCGGGATTTGTATTCGGCGTCCAGCTGCTGAATTAATCCGGATATTTTATGGAATTGGATATAAATTTTAATTGAGAGTCAGACTGACTTTTTAATAGAGGGAGTTTGTGCCGGCCTTGCCTTGCTCCCTCCTTTTCTGTGTTTATTGTTCGGGACTGTAGTAATACGGCCCGTTTGTATAATAGTAATATCCATCCTGGTCTTTTCCGCTGATATAATAGGAAAATCCGGAGTTCAGTTCGGCGTTTTTTGAAGTAATTGTCGCTAACGGAAGCTGCATCTGCTGGACAGGCAGACTGAACAGAAAGTTGTCATTGGCATCGTAAATCCACAATTCAGCGGAATCGGCTGTCCCGACTACACTGATCGTATCCCCCCGGACAGCTGCACTTGGCATTCGTGCAGATTTTGTTTCAATATTCTGCCGCTTCAGAAAAAATGATGTTTCAACGATTTTCCCGCTCTTGTCTTCCAACAGAACCCGGTACAATCCAATCGGGAACGGGCTGGAATCAGGCATGACGATGCTGTTTGTCCCCACCCAGGGATTTCCCCGCTTCTGGACGCTTTCCCAGTTTTCTGCTTCAAAGGTCCAGACAAGTTCAGCATCATCATTGATCACATGCATCGCGGCAAGGTCATCAGTTCCGTCCTTGTCCTCGGCCCGTATAAATACTGAAAGCTTTTGATACGTGACCCCCAGGATTCGGTTCTGAAACAGGGTAAGCCGCCATTCATTTTCCAAAATCGCCGGCGGATTATCAGAGCAGGAAAGTCCCAAAATCCCGGATACAGCAAGGACTATCGCGGCGGCCAGTAATTTCAAATTCAATTTCATCTTCTGTTTCATGGTTTGGTCCTCATTGTTGTTTCAGGGCACGGTCAAGCGCGGTAAAAAACCGGACGTTCTGCTCATGGATGCCAATGGTGACCCGGATAAATGAAGGAAGGCCATAATTGGCGCAGGGCCGGACGATGACGCCGCTGTCAAGCATTGCATCAGCTATTGCCATGCAGTCAGATTTGACATCGATCAAAATAAAATTTGTTGCACTGGGCAGATAAAAAAGTTTCCGTGTTGCACATTCCTGATAATAATATTCCTTTTCGCTTCGGGTGAGTTCCAGAGTTTTGTTATAAAATTCATCATCTTCAAGCGCGGCAACCCCGGCAAGTTCCGCCAACACAGAGACATCAAACGGCGGGCGCACCCGGTACATCATGGAAACAAGATCGGGATCGCCGATCCCATATCCAAGCCGGACACCGGCCAGCCCGTATATTTTGGAACAGCTCCGTATAAGAAACAGGTTTTCCCGTCTGCTCCGGATCATTTCCAGAGTATCAGGGAATGCTTGAAGGTCAGCAAAATCAGCATACACTTCATCATGGATCACGAACACCTGTTCAGGAACCCTGTCAAGAAACCGGTTTATCTCCTCTTTATTAATCTGCAATCCGGTTGGATTGTTGGGATTGCACAGCCAGATCATTTTTGTTTTTGGTGTTATCTTTTGAAGGATATCCTCCAGATCGATCGCATATTCTTTCATCGCAGAAGACACCACGTTCCCCCGCATCATCCGGACGGCGATTTCATAATAGGGAAAGGTAATTTCAGGAATAATCGCTTCATCTCCCTCATTGAGCAGGGTCATCGCGAGTGCGTAGATAATGCCGTCGCCGCCGTTCCCGGTGATGATTGCGTTTGCTGCAATACCGAGTTTTTCTGCAAGACGGGTGCGGAACTTCTCGGTGGTGACTTCGGGATACGCAAACCCGGCTGCCGCATCCCGGGACAGCCTGTCTTTCGCCTTGCCGGCCATTCCGAACGGATTTTCATTTGAAGCGAGTTTGATGATGTTGTTCACTCCTCGTTCTCTGGCAACCTCATACACCGTTTTTCCCGGTACATACGGTTTGATGCCGAGAATGCCTTTATTGACGCGGTCCTCAATATTTTTCATAGGTGTACAGACTATTATTTTTTTATTGATTTGTATAGTAGGGAGCGTCATGAGCTGCGCTCATGACGCTCCCTGCAGAGGTTAATTGTTAATCCCCAAAATCTCCGAGATTTTTTTTGCCAATTCCGCCTTGCGGAATGGCTTTTGAATGAACCCCTGCACCCCGGCATCGATGATTGCCTGGGCAGCTCCGTCAAGACTGTACCCCGAGGCAAGCAGCGCCTTGATCTCCGGATTTATTTTGCGCATCGCCAGGTAGGCCTCCTTGCCGTCCATGATCGGCATGACCATGTCAATAATTACCATATCTATTTTTTTCCAGTGCACTGCATAGAACTGGACCGCCTGCTCTCCGTCACTGAATACAGTGACATGATATCCAAGCCGTTCGAGCATTTGTGTAGTAATATTCCGAACGACTTCTTCGTCCTCCACGAACAGAATATGTGCAGCCCCTGTACTGTCGTCCTGAACCGATTCAATCTCTGCTTTTTTCTGTAGTTCTTCTTTCGAGACAGGAAGATAAATGGTAAATGTACTTCCGTGCCCGGGTGTACTTTCAACCTGAATCGCACCCTTGTGGCTCTTTATTGTACCGTAGACCGCAGCAAGCCCAAGCCCTGTTCCCTTGCCGGTTTCTTTCGTGGTAAAAAACGGTTCGAATACATGACTCAGCGTGACAGTGTCCATTCCCACACCGGTATCGGAAATTACAAGTTCCAGATACTCTCCGGGCTCAATTTGGAACAATTCGGCATCATCCTGATTAAAAACAAAAGTGCGAGTGGAAAAAGAGAGCAGACCGCCTTCGGGCATGGCATCGCGGGCATTGAGTGCGATATTCAGAAATGCCGACTGAAGCAATGTCGGGTCGCCGGTCACTGTTGAATTCCCGGCTGTCAGTTTTTGCTGAATCGAAATCTTTTTGTCTATGCTGCGTTGTAAAAGCAGAATGACTTCTGATATAATTTTGTGGAGATCCAGCGGCGATGAAAGGAATTTGCCCTTCCGCGAAAATGCCAAAAGCTGGGAGGTCAATTCTGCCGCACGTTTGATAATATTGATTGCATTATCACAATAATCCAGGCAATTCTCGTTGTCTTTCAACTCATCACGGATAATTTCTATATACCCCAAAATCCCCGCAAGCTGATTGTTGAAATCGTGGGCAATTCCACCGGCAAGCTGGCCCACTGCCTGCATTTTATCTGAATGGCGCAGACTCTTTTCCATTTCAAGCTGTTCGGTGATATCCTGGCCGATAAACAGCACTGCACTGCTCATGCCGTTCTCGTCTTTCAGCACCTTGTTATACCAGACAATTTGCAATATTTGGTTATTTTTTGTTTTAATGGGAATGATTGTCCCCCTGACAAGCTTGTTTTCCTTTGTTTTGAGAAAAACCTCATTAAACTTTTCCTGCCGTTCTTGCGGGATAAACAGGCTGCACCAGTCCCTGTTCTGGACATCTTCAAGAGAATATCCGGAAAGCTGCTCTATATATTTGTTCAGCCTCAGAATGTGGCCATCAGTATCCAGCAAAAGGATGATCATTTGTGCGATTTCAACCAGACCCTCTGCAAAATCCCGCTGCTGCGTCAATTCCTGCTCATACTTTTTCCGCTGGGTAATTTCCCGGGTAATTTCAGAAAACCCGGCAACATTTCCGTCTTTTATAATCGGAGTAAATGAAACACTGAAATGCCGGGTATCATCCTCTCTGAACATATGGGTATACTCAACGGTGAACTGTTCACCGCCCAGAGCCCGAACATGCAGGCTGTCCCAGAACGCAACTGCATTTTTATCCGTCAATTCCTTGTGCGGTTTGATCCCCGGCTGCATCTCCCGGCCAAGAGCTTTGGTCATTATTTCCTTGTAGACTTTGTTAAAATAAACCGGGAAACCGTCTTTGTCTGCGATCATGATGAAGTCGGTGCTGTTTTCTGTAAGCGCGTCAAGAAATTCTGCCGCTTTTTGCAGATTCAGGGATTCTCCATTATTTGATTTGTTCATTCAACTACATCCTTGTGCTGTTACTTTATGGTATAGGACGCTGTAACGTAATATTGTTATTAGTATAAAATGAACCGGAATAAAACGCAAATTTTTCATATCCATGATTTTACTGCATATAAATCTAACCGGAATCAGCTGGTTCTAATGTAAAAAAAACACAGGCTGCAGACATGACAACAGCCTGTGTGTCATAATTTCTCCTGCGGCTTATTTTCCCCCAAGCACTTTGACAAACTCATCCATGGCCATAAATTGCAGAAATGCATTTTCGAACGTTCCATAGAAGAGAGCTTCTCCGTCTTCAATCTTCTTGTCATCATAATACAAACCGGTTGTTGTCTTTTTCAAGACGATCTTGTCGTTTATGCTGTCATAGATCTGCCACTCAATATCCATATACATCGAAGTCACAGCATTAATACTGTTGAATAAGCCGCCGCAGCACCCGACATAACCGGAAAACACTCTTGAAATGTACATGTCTGTCACAACCCCGGCAATCTGGAAACGGGCCTTGGCGGAGCCGCCGGTTCCGAACAGGTCATCCGAGTCTTCAATGACATCGTACCCGTAATTGCGAAGCAGTTTTGCCACGATTTCAGGATACTGTTTTTCGCCTTCGACCGTTGCCTTTTTCCAGTCAAACTCTTCTTCCTTGCCGTATAGATTAATAACCTTTACGACCTTCTTCCCGACCGGGATTTTAAAAATAATGCGTGTCACCCCGACCTTTTCCGATTTCTCAACCATTTTCACTGCGGGAATTACGGGTTTTCGCACCTCCTCCTGAGCGAACCCAGCTGCTGCTGCAAGAAAAAGCAAACATACTGCAAGTAGATACTTTCCTGATTTTCCGATAAAAAAATTCATGATTCCTCCAAATTGTCGATCACACTATTCAATGATTCGACGGTAAATAATATCTGTTTCTGGTGTTCCTTTGTAACTATTATAATTCAAAAAACACGGTTTTGTTGCATAAGAGATACTTTTTTATGTAAATTGACGAATTATAATAGGTGTTTTTTTTGACCTGTCATGCAGAATACTGTGATTCCAACAGCTGCACAGCATCCTTTATATATACTTCACACTTCTGCTGTTTCATGTCCTGCTCTGTAAATGCCGCCTGCCCTTCCTTCGTCATCAGGTCAACACCCAGCAGTTCCCTGCAGCAGCATGTTGCATGTATTTCGGTAAAATTGTCCATAAACTCCCTGACTTTGGTATATACCGCTTCCCTGCTCGCAGAGATATCGCTATTGCTGAAATGCCTCAGGCCAATGACCATACATCCGCCGGTAACCGCCCCGCAGGTTTCCTGTTTTCGGCCGAGGCCCGCCCCGAACCCGGAAGCTATTTTTTCCGCTATGTCCAGCGGTACGGCCGCATTCGCGGCAAATGCAGACAATACTGCCTGGGCACAATTAAAACCGCTGCTGAATTTTTCCACTGCTGTTGATATTTTATCCATTCTCCTTCCTTTCGAAGTTCTTTCCAAAAAGTATTGTTTTGAGTATACTCATATCATGCAGAAAACACCAGTAGCGGTCGCAGTCATCGGCGCAGGCGGATATGCTGCAACGCACATCGGATTTATCACCGAATTGGAAAAACAGGACGATGCGCAGCTTTCGGCGGTAGTCATCCGCGACCCTTCCAAACCGGTGTACGGGGAAATCACCGCGGAACTGAAACAACGAAATGTACGAATTTATCGTACTGCTTCTGAATTATTTGCCGGTGAACAACAACGAACAGATCTTGTCGTCATTCCCTCACCCATCGATTCTCATGCAGATCTCACGATTAAAGCCCTCGAAGCCGGATTTCATGTGTTGTGCGAAAAGCCTGCTGCCGGAACGACACAGGAAGCCATGGCGATGAAGGCAGCGTCTGACAAAACAGGAAAAGTCTGTGCGATCGGGTACCATTATATTTTTTCACCCGGTGTGCAGGAAATGAAAAAAGCAGCTGTGTCAGGCCAATTCGGGAAACTGGTCAGCGCCCGGACCATAGGGCTTTTGCCCCGGACACGCTCCTATTATACCCGAAATGACTGGGCGGGAAAAATTAATGCATTCGGCCATGAGATTTATGACTCCCCCCTTCAAAACGCAACCGGGCATTATCTGAATACCATGCTTTATATTGCAGGGAAAAAACCGGATGAGTCGGCACGTATTACCTCGGTCTATGGTGAAAATTACCGCGCAAAACCGATTGAATCGGCGGATACCCAGTACCTGCGCATCGCCACCTCCACCGGCGCCATCCTGCACCAATACGCAACCCACGCGTGCAGCGAGCGTGTCGAGCCGCTTCAGGAATTCTTTTTTGAAAACGGGAAAATGGAATGGCAGGCAGGAAGCCCGGTCATTATCCGGCTGTATGGGAAACGGGGATCAGAATATATTCTTCAAAAAGAAATAAAGGATACATTCGATACGACCAGGCACCTCTTGTATCTGGATATTTTTCGGGCCATGAAGGAAAACAAAAAGCCCCTCTCTACAATTGAGAACTCGTGGCAGCAGACATTTGCCGTTGAAAAGTGTTTCCTCTCATCGAATGGTGTGATACAATTGCCCTCTGATATTATGGAAATAGTTCCTGTTTCTTCCGATGAAAATGTTCACGACACCATTACCGTCATCCGGGATATAATTCCGTTAATGCAGGAATTGTATGCAACAGGCAAAAGTTTTTCGGAAAAAGGCCTTTCCTGGGCAAAACAGGGCAAAGTAATTTCAGCGTAAAACGAAACAGCACATAACGGAAACAGTATTCCGAATAATTATAATTTTATGGAGGAGAGAATGGCACGCTATTCAAAGCTGCAAGTATTGACAAAAATGGAAGAAACCGGTCTTGTTCCTGTATTTTACAATCCGGATATCGAGACGGCAAAATCAATTTTAAAGGCATGTGCCGACGGCGGCGCCCATACAATAGAAATGACAAACCGCGGCGATCATGCGATTGATGTGTTTACGGAACTTGAAAAATATGCCGCAAAGGAATTCCCCGAACTCATCCTGGGAGTCGGGTCAATTGTGGACGCGCCGACTGCGGCAATGTATATCGCTCATGGTGCCTGCTTTATTGTCGGGCCCTGTCTGGATAAAGAGACCGCATTCATGTGCAACAAAAGAAATGTCCCCTACATGCCCGGCTGCGGCACAGCAACAGAGATTCATGAAGCACAGACTTTGGGAGTGGATATCTGCAAGATATTTCCCGGCCGGATTGTCGGCGGCCCCGAGTTTGTCAAAGCAGTCCGCGCACCAATGCCGTGGACAAAGATCATGCCGACCGGCGGGGTCAACCCCACAGCAGAATCGATCAAGGAATGGTTTTCATCGGGCATATCGGCTGCGGGAATCGGTTCAAACCTCATCACCAAAGAGCTGATGGCCAAAAAAGATTATACTACAATGGCAGCCAATATCAAAAAGACCATCGAGATGATCGCCGATGTGCGAAGGAATATGAAATAAAAAAAACCACAGATTACACGGAATACAGCTTTTCTGTGTAATCTGTATTTCATAAAGAAATAATTACTCAGATTATTAAAAATCTGAGTAATCGGTGAAATCTGTGGTTTGTGCTGTTCAGTTCGATCAGTATTCCATGGCACTCGACGCAAATAATATCGCTGCATAGCCATGGGCAGAGTTTGTCAGCCGTGACTGGGAAACATATTCCTTGTAGCTCGACTTGATCCCCATCCCCTGCACCGCTCCGGAAATCCGCGGTTTCCCTCCGGGAAAACTCACCATTGTTTTTACCCCTGCCCAGCCTTTTTCAGCCACGACAAGATAATCCGCTGGAATATACCCCCGGTCAACCGCATTCTTGATTGCGTAGACAAACATCGCGCTGCCGGATGTTTCGAACCAGTTATCGGAAGCATCGGGACGGTCCATCACCTGATACCAGAGCCCGGTCTTCAGGTCCTGGGTTTTTTTAAGCCCCTCGACAACCTGATTCAAAAAAGCGAGTATCTTCGGGTAATCCTTGTGATCTTTTGGCAGGTATTCAAGAATATCGACAAGGGCCATGGCGAACCACCCCATGCCGCGGCTCCAGATTATTTTTGATACACCGGTTTTACTGTCGACCCAGACCGCATTTTTATCCCAGTCCCAGCCATGGTATAAAAGGTTGGTACGGGAATCCAGGGTATGTTGTGCAATCAGCAAAGTCTGTAATGTTGCTTCATCAGCGGACTTCTCTTCCTCACCAAACAGGGCGCCGTATTTCATAATAAACGGTTCACCCATATAGATGCCATCCACCCACATCTCGTTGGGATACCTCTGCTTGTGCCAGAATCCTCCGTCCCCGTTTCGCGGCTGGTCGTCAAACTCTTTGCGGATATCCTCTGCTGCAAGTTTGTATTTTTCCTCTTTTGTCTCTTCCCATAAAAACAACAGCAGGATACCGGGATGGAGATAATCAAGGTTCCGCGCGGCTCTATCCAGCCTGACCTTCCCGTTATCGGAAACATAATTGTCAACCCATTTTTTTATATATTCCAGATATACTGGATTTTTGGTTTTTTTATACACCTTTTCCATTCCGTGCAGAATAATGCTTGTATTGTATTCCCATCCCTTGTTGACTATAAATACCGGATTCGGATATGTACTCATAATATGGTCTGCAAATGCAGTTGAAAGTTTTGACTGGTCGATTGCAGGTTCCGGAGTACCCAGGCACGCAAAAAACAACACGATCAATACAATGAACAGTATACTGATTTTCTTCATTTTTATCTCCTTTTCTTTCTGCAGTGAAAACAGAAAAAGGCAGCAACCACTGCCGCACTGATTATCGGTTTTGTCTGGTAAAAATATTTTTTGTTATTTCAAGGCATGGGCAAATTCAATACAGGAAAGTGCAAATGCACCAACACCATGAAGGTCATTGGTTTTACGAGGCCTGTTTATATAGTGAATATAATCACCGACACCGGTTCCGATGCAGATATCTTCGATCTCGAGAATGCCCTGCCCGTTTTCCTTTGCTTTCGAGGTCATACCACGAAAGCCCGATTCGGCATAGTTCATGTACTCGCTTCCAAGCAGTCCGGTTCGAACACCCTTTGCATATGCATAAACAAACAGTGAAGTGCATGATGTCTCGAGCCAGTTGTCGGCCCGATCGCCCTTGTCCAAAACCTGATACCACAACCCGGTTTCCGGCTCCTGATATTTCACCAGTGATTTCATCAATTCAATAAAAACAGCTTCAAGCCGTTTCCGATCTTTGTGATCAGCCGGCAGAACATCCAGAATATCGAGCACCGCAACAGGGTACCAGCCCATCGCCCGGCCCCAATGTTCGGGAGAAAGACCTGTCTGGGGATCTGCCCAGGCAACTTGCCGGCTCTCATCCCATGCATGACGCAACAGTCCGGTTTTTTCATCGAGGATGTTTTCGTACATCAGAATCGCCTGTTTCGCCACCTCGTCATAAAATGCCGGTTTGTCAAACAGCTTTGCATAGTTCACGGCAAACGGCCCCTGCATGTAAATACCGTCAAGCCACATCTGGTTTGGATAAATATCCTTGTGCCAGTACCCGCCGATTGAGTTTTTTTTCCATCCGGTCCAGAAATGGATCAGTGTATCCATGGCAATCTTGTATCGTTTGTCGTTTGTTTTTTCATAGAGCGGAAATAAAAGCATCCCGGCCATGATTGAATCGAGTTCGCCGGGCCGCATTTCAAACTTCCCGTCAGCATCAATACAGGTATCTGTATATTCTTTTGTATACTCAAAAAAAGTGTTATCGCCGGTTTCGTGCCACAGGCGGATCATTCCCAGAAGAAAAACCCCCTGGTGGTAATGCCATCCGCCTGCAGGCGGGAGTTCTTTCGGAGTATATGTTTTCATGATGGCATCACAGGCCTTGACAGCCCATGAAAGTGCCTCTTTATGAGTGATCGACGTTTCTGTTGTGCTTTTCATATCGAATAATGTATACATGATGGATGCCAGATGTCAAGAACAAGAATTTGTCTGCTTGAGTTTTTTACTTACAGCTGGTATTATTCTTTTTGTCTTTTTTTATCATATTATTCTGATCAGGGGGAAAAATCATGCTCAATCTTGGTGTTCGGCTGCACGATCTGGGGAAAGCATCTGCAGAAGAAATGGCAAAACGTGCCTGTGAATACGGATTCAGGAGTATTCAGCTCGCATTACACAAGTCCATTGAAGGATGCGAGTTTCGGCCCGGATACCTCTCTCCCGGATTTGCCAAATATATGCGGGATACATTTAAAAACAGGGGCGTGCAAATTGCCGTGCTTGGCTGTTACATTAACCCGATCCATCCTGACCCTGTTGTCAGAAAAAAACACCTCGATTTTTTCAGGGAACACATAGCGTTTGCACACGATTTCGGCTGCACATTGGTCGCAACAGAAACAGGATCAGCGAATCCTGACTGTTCATTTAATCCCACAACCGGTGACAAAGAACACTTCGAGGATTTTGTCGGTGAAATCGCGGAACTTGTTGCCACAGCCGAACAGTTCGGCGTGTTTGTCGGAATTGAAGGCGTGTCCCCCCAGCATACCATCAATACCTATGAAAAGATGAGGACTTTAATAGAAGAAATCGATTCTCCAAACCTGCGGGTTTTGTACGATCCGGTGAATTTCCTGCCGCATGATGATACAAAAAACCAGGAGCAGCATGTTTCACGGGCATTCGAATTATTCAAGGACCGAATGGCGGCTATTCATTTAAAAGACTTCACGGTGGAAAACAATATGAAAAAGGGAGGGCTTCCGGCGGGCGAAGGAATGTTTAACTTTAAACACCTGTTCTCCCTGCTGAAAAAAGAAAAACCCTATATTGAATGTCTGCTGGAAAACGGCACACCGGAAACCATGCAGAGAATTTCCGGGCATTTGAATGAAATCTGGGATTCCGCATAAACAGAGTAATGAACGGATTGTAAAAAAACGGCGGGTTTTCCCGCCGTTTTTTTTAATACCGCTGAGGTCTGCTTTTAAAGTTTGTTTGAGGCCTCGCTTCATCAATTTTCAGGGGCCTGCCCTGAAAATCCTGGCCGTTCAAGGCGTTTTGCGCTTCTTCTGCTTCGGCCTCGGTTGACATTTCAATAAACCCGAAACCTTTTCGTTCAATTACCTTCGCACTCTCTACGGTGCCGTACGTTGAAAACAGCTCTTGAAGCTGCTCAGACGTACAATCATAGTTGAGATTGCCGACATAAAGCTTTTTCCCTTTCATAAGCTCCTCTAAATAATTTTTTGCCACAACCCGTAGAAACCGCGAGAACGGCTCTTACACGCCCTCTGACTGTAGCAACGCAAAGTATCAAGGACATCATGAGGCGGCAAGTTCACATATTTTACCTTTTTTATTCCTGTATATCAAGCAGATTTATTTTTTTTACAACCCCGGAGATGGTGATTCAATTGAATTTTCCATCATGTATGCCAAAAAACCCGACAAACACATTTCTTTTCCATGCTCAGAAAGCAAAAGACCAGCCTCATGTTTTTTTCACGCTGGATATTCAGGATAATTATAATGGAAATGTCCCGTTTTCAGTGTATACTTGATAAATGACTGGAAAACAGGAGGAATTTATGGATAAAAAAGCGTTCGGAATTTGTTTGATCGTTGTTGTTATGTCAGTGATGCTGGGTATATCATGTACGAGTGATGCCGGCCTGGAGAGTTTATACGCGCCCAAAGAAGCGTATCCATCGACCGCGATGAAGGAAAGAGACATTTCCGGCCTTCAGTATCAGCCGGATGACCGGCCCGGCCCGGTGATGAATACCGAAGACTACAAAAAAATTGATGAAAACCCTTTCCTTGGCGTCAAAGACAATCCCCTTTCTACTTTTTCAATAGATGTTGACACCGCTTCGTATTCAAATGCAAGACGGTTTTTAAACCAGGGAACCCTTCCCTACAAGGATGCTGTCCGTATAGAAGAACTGGTCAATTATTTTCCATATGATTATGAAGAACCCAAAACAGATGCTCCATTCAATTTCATTACCGAGCTCTCCTCTTGTCCATGGAACAGCACTCACAAACTGCTGATGATCGGCATGAAGGCAAAAAATATTTCACTTGAAAAGCTTCCTGCCAGCAATATTGTATTCCTTCTGGATGTCTCCGGCTCCATGAACAGTCCCGACAAACTGCCGCTTCTTCAACGGGCATTTTCACTGTTGACGCAGGAGCTCCGTCCCCAGGACACGGTGAGCATTGTCGTCTATGCAGGGGCTGCCGGCATGGTACTGCCCTCCACTCCGGGAAGCAAAAAAGAAAAAATCCTTGCCGCCCTTGATAAACTTGAAGCCGGCGGGTCAACCGCAGGCGGTGCGGGCATACAGCTCGCGTATAACACTGCGAAAGCGAACTTTATCAAATCCGGAAATAACCGGGTTATTCTGGCAACAGACGGTGATTTTAATGTTGGGGCTTCAAGCGAAGGGGAACTTGTCCGTCTAATTGAACAAAAACGCGAAGAAGGTATTTTTCTTACAGTGCTTGGTTTTGGAACCGGGAATCTGAAGGACTCAAAAATGGAGATGCTTGCAGACAAGGGAAACGGAAATTATGCCTATATCGACAGCCTGCTCGAAGCAAAAAAAGTACTGGTTACCGAGCTTGGCGGGACACTGGTGACCATTGCGAAAGATGTCAAACTCCAGCTCGAATTCAATCCGCTGAAAATAAAAGAATACCGTTTAATCGGCTATGAAAACCGCATGCTCCGTGCAGAGGATTTTGACAATGATAAAAAAGATGCCGGGGAACTCGGTGCGGGACACACTGTCACTGCTTTTTATGAACTGGTGATGGCAGACGGCGCAGCGCCGGATGGTATTGACCGGCGATATACAGCCACCGAGATTAAACCGGAAGCGGGAAAGGGAAACGAACTTCTGTTTATCAAATTCCGATACAAAAAACCCGACAGTGATACAAGCATTCTGATTACCCAGCCGGTTATGCATGAGGAATTCAGCCCTGAAAAGACCTCTGAAAGTTTCCGGTTCGCGTCCGCGGTGGTAGAGTTTGGATTATTGCTGCGCGAATCAGAGCATAAAGGCAATGCGTCCTGGGAAAGAATGCTCAAAAGGGCGGAGGCATCCAAAGGCAAAGATGAACAGGGGTACCGCAAGGAATTTGTGTATCTGGCAGAAAAAGCGAAGAAGCTCGCTGAACTGAATAAACAGTGATTTTACTTTTTTTTCTTTAAATGTGAGGGAATCATGCGGTTTCGGGCAACCTTGAAGGCGAACCGCATGATGGTCTCTGTGTCTACATCCGGTCCGTGCTTTTTTTTCATGAGCAGAACACAGGCCTTGAGCGCATCTTCGCTTAATACAAGGTAGATGAGGCGGTCGCGTTCATCCGGCGTCATGTCATCCCATTGAACCATAGAGAGCAGTATAAAGCCAAATAACAGGAAAGACAATATTGCGAATTCACGTGACATGAATTATATTTCGGGATATATTACTAAAATAATAGGAGATGAAACGCATTTTGCGACAAAGAATACCTGGAATTATTGCGGCAATAGTATGCACACTGTCACTCCTGCCCGCTGTCTCTGCCTATGGTGACCCATGATCCGGAGAATATCAAATGGGCCAAAAAAGTAATAAATCTGCGTGACGGAATAATCGAAAACTGAAAGTGTCAAGGATGTCCTGTTGCCTGCGGGACATCCTTTTTATGCTGTGAAATAAACCATTAATTCAATCTGCCATGCAAAATAATTTTTATTTTCCGGATATTTTCACGTTTCAATCAATAATTTTTCAATCTGTTTGATAGTGTCTGTATTTGGTGCTATACTTCCTGATATGAAAACAATTACCAAAACCGGCCTTTTTGGCATCGCTATTATTTCTATTTTCTTTTTCAATTTCATGTCATGCAGTACCGAGCCTGTGGCTCCGGATATAATTATAAAAGACAATTTTGTGTATGCAAATGAGTATCTGGACTGGTGTATAAAAACCTCCCTGGACCGCTACAACATCCCGGGCTGTTCCGTGGCAGTGGTGAGCCGGGACGGGATTCTGTTTCAGAAATCCTACGGCAGGGCGAGTACAACAGAGAATATCGCGGTCGCCAATGATACATTTTTCCGCGCCGCATCCATTTCAAAGCCGCTCGTGGCCATGGGCATCATGAAACTGGCGGAACAGGGAAAGGTGGATATCGATGCACCGATTACCCGCTACATTCCCGAGTTCAGCATGAAAACCCGCTTCCCCGATGCAAAAAAGATCACGCTGCGTCATATTTTAAGTCACCGCTCCGGTATTCAGGGTGATTATATCCGCGGAATCATGGGAGAAAACCGGTTTTCGAACAGAGAGCTGATTCAGGCGCTTGCCGATGAGTACACCTGTTTCCCGCCGGAAGAGGTATATTATTATTCCAATACAGCGTATTCCCTGCTGGAAACAGTCATTGTCCGCCAAAGCGGCATGCCTTTTGAGCTGTTTATGCAGAAAGAACTGCTTGATCCGCTGGGGATGACCGGCAGTTCGTTTCAACTGCCGCAAGAAATGACCGGAACTTTTGCTGCCGGGCATATGAAAGCATCTCTCGGAATGCTTCCTGGCGGACAGTCACGGGTTGCCGAGGTTCCGTATATGGCCATTCGGGATATCGCTGCCGGGGGACTCCATTCCAATACCGATGAGCTTGCCCGTCTTCTGCAATATTTTCTTGCAGATAAAGACACTGCTGTGCCCCATATTGTCAGTGAAAAATCTTTTTCAGAGATGACCCGCATTCATTATCCCGAATCAAAAAAAAGCCTTCTGGTGGCAAGTGATTACGGCCTTGGGTTCATGATAAATAAACTGAAATACACCGGTGTGCATGATGTTTTCCAGCATACGGGAAATGTCAACGGGTTTTTCTCGTTTCTGGTCTTCTCCCCTTCACAGAATATCGGCATGATTCTGTGCACCAATTCAAATGACGGATTCTTTGCAACCTATTCGGTCGTCTCCCGGGCCCTGAAAAAATATTTTGAAGCGCGCATCGGCCACCCCGTCGAGAGTATTCTTCCTGCAGACCAGGACATCCGGCTTACAAAAAAGGAACTGCTCCAGTATGAAGGAAACTATGCGATGATCGGCGTCACGGCAAAAGTAAAGGCAACCGACAGCCGCCTTGTGGTGTCTGTCCCGGGCATCGACCAGCAGCTTGAACTTATCCCGAAGGGGAATAACCGCTTTCAGCCTGTTGCACGATTTCTTTTATGGGATATTGATATCGCCCCGCTGGCAAACCTTGAGAAAGCATACATTCAGTTTATCATGGGCCAGAACCGGCCTGTCGGGCTGCATGTGGAAGCAATCGCCGGAGAAGGCATGATAAAGATCGCCGCACTCGCCGACAGTCCGCAAAAATCGTCTCTCGACACATCGCAGTTTGCCGGCACCTATGCCATCGAACCGGATCCACGCATAGAAGAACCGCTTCACGCCTATATCCCGATCACCAGAATCGAACTGGCCGGCCAGCGGAATTATGTGGTGCTGAAGTCCGATGAATTGAAATCAGCACCGAACCTGCTCATGTATCCGTTATCGGAAAACCGGCTTTTGGTCATGGGAACACATGAAACAGTTGAAATTATTGACGGTGTGCTGACCTTTTCCGGAATAAAGGCGCGCAAAATCAAATAGGGGAATTGTTCAGAAAGCTATGTTCCCGGTTTTTGAAAAGAGATGCAAAAACGTGTCCCATGAGTGCAGTCAAGGGTTACCGATCCCTCGAGCTGGCCTTCAGCAAGAATTTTTACCAGTTCAAGTCCAAGGCTGGAGACTTTCTGCACTCTCACCTTTTCGGGAAGCCCAATGCCGTTGTCGCTGACCGTAAAGCTGATCATCCCGCTGTCGTTTATTTTTAAAAGAACCTGTATTTTCTTTTCTCCCTTGAACGTTTCGGGGAATGCATACTTGAGTGAATTGGAGAGCAGTTCATTCAAAATAATCCCGCAGGGCACCGCAAAATCGATGCCGAGAGAAATCTCGTCAATTTCAATAACAAGATTCAACTCCCGCATGGAAACCTGATACGACCGAACCAGAAAAAATGCGAGCGCACGCAGATAATCAGGAAAACTGATATCAACAAGATTATCGGAGGCATACAGTTTTTCATGGATTAGAGCCATTGCCTTGATCCGGTGTTGACTTTCCTTGAACATCATGTTCAGTCGTTTGTCGCCGATATGCTGGGACTGCAGGTTGAGAAGGCTCGAGATGACCTGCAGATTGTTTTTCACCCGATGGTGAATCTCTTTCAGCAATACTTCTTTTTCCTTGAGCGAAACCCGCAGCTGCATCTCTGCCTTGACCCGTTCAGAAATGTCAAGAATACTCAATAAGTGCGCCGTATTTCCCCGGTAGACAATCTGTTTTGAAACCACCTCAAACCATTTGTATTTCCCCGAGAATGTTTTTACTTTCATTGAACAGGACCGGTATTGTTCTACGGCTGCCGGCTGCCCGGACAAGTGCGGATCAACTTCTTCAAGCGAATCCGGTTCGATCATTTTTGCATATTCAAAATCATCCCACATTATCAGCTCGTCGCGAGAATATTCACACATCTTTGCAAATGCATCATTTGCAAAGATAATTTGCCTGTTCTGCACAACAACAATCCCCATGTATGACTGTTCCGAAATCATACGGAACTTTTCTTCAGAGACTTCGAGTGCATCGGCATTCTCTTTCTGCACTGAAATATCCTGACACACCACCGTGATGGTATCCATTTTTATATCCGGGCTACGGCGAGCAGAGATATTGACAATCACATCCAGTATTTTGCCGCCATTTCCGAGGAGCTTGCATTCACAGGAAATTGCATCTGAGGTCGAAGTGACATCCAGAAATTTTGCCTGAAGCCGGAGGATATCATCGCGATGAATAAAATCAATCAGGTTCGCGCGCAGCAGCTGCTCCTTCGGGTATCCAAGATATTTCATTGCAAAAGGATTGGAGTCAATTATTTTCCCCGCAGAATCAATAATCAATATCATGACCGGTGCAGTATCCAGAAGGGCCTGGTATTTCGCCTTTCGTTCCGCAAGCCCGTGTTCATACTGCCAGCGCTGAAGGCCGATACTGTAAAGCCGCACCAGCCGGAGGACAGCATCCATTTTTTCCTGTGTAAAATCCGATGATGAATCGGCGAGTGCAATAAATCCAATTCGATCCTCATTATGCAGAATGGGGACAAAAAGAAAATTGTCGACCGGGAGTACGCCAATGTCATGAAACAGGTCATTTTCGTCCGGCCGGTTGACAAAAAACGGCTTCCCGTATTCAAGCGCCTTTCCTGTAAGCCCGGGGATATCTCCCTGTATTGTTGAAGGAAAAATCACAGACGTATCAGCACCATAAATTGAATAGCCTTTCATAAACCCGTCGGAAATGGAATGGCCCTTCATGTCGCCGGTCATCGGATCAAGATAGGAAACAGTACCATAATGGCTCCGGGTCAATTCCATCACCATCACGAGCATGAGCTCGCTTTGCACCTGCATGCTCTGCGTGGCGTCGCTGATGGAATCCAGCAGGCGGTTAAAGCTTGACTGGACATGCTCATCCCATACCAGCACTTTTTTCTCGTCATCCTGCTTTTTATAAAAATCGATATGAAGAACCACGGTATTCTCAGAGAGTGGAATAGCAGTCAACAGACTGCCGGACTTTATATCCGGGCCGGTATACCGCCTTGTTTCCCCGGTTAAAAGCGCCTGGAGCAGAAGCCCGCTGACTGCGCTCAGAGGCTCGGACATGGGAATTTGCTTCAATGAACGGCCATACAGGGAATGTGCACCCGGTTCAAAATATTTCCTCGCTGCCGGATTAAAATCAACACAGATGATATCCGTACCCGAGAGAGGATCTCCTATTGACTGAAAAAACAAAACCGGGTCGGAGAGCGAATAGGCAAAATGCTGATAACAAAAAGAGGGAAGACTGTTGCTGTTGTCTGTCTGTCTGTTTTCAACAGACAGCTGGGTGAGATTAAAAAGATTCCCTTCGGTGTTATCCGGGATATTTAAAAAATTGGCCATGGCCGTCTCTTTGATTATTGTTGAGCAGCACAATTACCATTTTTGAAATAATTACAGGATATAAAGAACTGCTCCGTGTCTATAATAATTATAGAAAGAATTTTGAAAAATGAAAGCGTTTTTATGCTTTTATTCATTTTCAGTGATCGGTTCGATCTTCACCCCGGTTTTCGACATCAGGGAATTGATACTCATCCATGCCCAGGCAACCCCTATAATACTTGATGAAATCGTCGCGGCAACCATCCCCGCATAAACGCCCCGCACTCCATATCCAAGAGCAATTCCGAACAGCCAGGCAAAGAACAGGGTGAATATTACAGTTCTCAAGAGCGTCACCGTGAGCCCTTTAAACGGCATTCTGATCCCCTGGAATAATGATTGAGAAATGATCCCGCCCGCGGCAACCGGAAAATAAAGCCAGATTGTTCTGAAAAAAATGGTAATATCATCAACCAGCAGCGCGGTCTCCGGAGAGAGTGCGAACATCAGGGCAATAACCGGTGCGGCAAGCAGGGTAAAGGCGGCAATGACTATTTCAATACACAGGCCAATGGTAAATGAAAAGGAAAACGCGGTCCGGGCCTTGCGGTAATCCTTTGCACCAAATGCCGCAGCTGTCACGGAAATAACCGCAGTAGCAATCCCCAACACCGGCAGAACGGCAAATGCAACAATTGTCCACCCGGCGGTAAACACTGCGATTGCCCGGTCATCCGCAATTGAATTGAGAATCATGACGATAAAAAACATCATAATGGACATTGACCCCTGGGAGAGAATGGTCGGGAAGCCGATAACCCATATTTCTTTTGCTGTCTTTTTTTCAAAACGGAACGCACGCGGGTCAAATGCAAGATAACTTTTCTTTTCGACAAAAAGCCAGTACAAAAGAAGGAGCGCGGATACAGCCATTGAAATGACAGTGGCAACCGCGGCGCCGGCAACGCCCATATTGAATCCATAAATGAATAACGGATCAAGGAAAATATTGAGGACGGTACCGACAACCATGGCCCCCATTGCCTTTTTTGCATTTCCTTCGCTCCGCAGCAATGAATTGGCTGTATTCCCGAAAAACAGAAAGATGATGCCCGAAAACATGATTGTGCCGTAGCTGGTTGCATCGTTCAGTGAGTTCGAGGCACCCATCAGCCTGAAGATAAACGGGGAAAGAAAAATAAGCGGAACAGTAAAAAGTACCGCAGCAAGCACCGAAAACAGAATAGTGTGCAGAGCAGCAGATTCTGCTCCGGTCTTGTCTTTCGCCCCGATCCTTCTCGACACTACGGCCCCGCCGCCAACACCGATTCCGGTTGCGACCGCCATTGCCAGAAAGAAAAACGGCATAAAGAATCCGGTCGCAGCAAGCGCGTTTTCACCAAGGCTTGACACCCACAACCGGTCAACAAAATTGTACAGGGAATTAAGCGACAAGGCGGCAATCATGGGAAGTGACAGTTGGATAATCGCTTTCTTGGGATCTCCCATAAGAGTCTGGACCCCTTTGGTCATGCCCTGCATGGTTGTTTTTTCAGTGCTCATTGAATATCACTCCTTGTATTATCGCGCGACCATTCATTGTTACAGGGAAAAAGGAAGGACGATTGTTAAAAGATAACAGCAAAGCATGGTTAAAATCAAGGAAAAAACCGGGTCGGCCATATCAGGACAGTCTGCCCGGCGGGTTCATCCCCTTGCTTTCACAAAATATTTTTGGTACAATAGTATTATCAAAAACAATGCAACTGGCGCTTTTAGGTGGACAGACCACCGGGGAGCTCTTGTCTTTCGCTGTCGCGCGCCTGGGCAGCCGATCCACTATTACAACAGATAAAGGAGTTCCTTATGTCACAATCACAGGCACTGGTCAATTATTTATCCAACACAAAACCGCAGGACGTCAATCCCGAATATCTGGCGTATCTCTCGAATTTGGCCTCGGTCAAGGCAGTTGCCCCGGCAGTTGCTGCCGGAATCATCGGGGAACTGGAATCCCAGCGGTTGAACCTGAAACTCATTGCAAGTGAAAACTATTCCTCGCTTGCAAGCCAGTCAGCTATGGGAAACCTGTTGACCGACAAGTACGCTGAAGGCTACGTTGATCACCGGTTTTATGCCGGATGCGACAATGTCGATGCCATTGAAGGATATGCCGCCGCAAAAGCATGCGAGATATTCGGTGCTGATTTTGCCTATGTCCAGCCGCATTCAGGTGCAGACGCAAACCTGATCGCCTACTGGGCCATATTATCCACAAAAATCGAAACACCGGCGCTTGATAAAATCGGCGATACAAACCTGTCGCACCTTTCCCGGGAACAATGGGAAACACTTCGTCAGGCGATGGGAAACCAGCGGTTGATGGGGCTGGACTACTATTCCGGCGGGCACCTCACCCATGGATACCGCAACAATGTCAGCGCCCGCATGTTCGATGCCTATACCTACAGTGTCAATCCCGAAACAAATCTGCTCGATTACGATGCCATTGAAAAAATGGCGATGGAGATCAAGCCGCTGATCCTGCTTGCCGGCTACAGTGCATATCCCCGGCTGATTGATTTCAAGCGGATGCGCGAAATCGCCGACAAATGCGGCGCAGTTTTTATGGTGGATATGGCGCACTTTGCAGGCCTTGTCGCCGGCAAGGTCTTTACCGGCAATTACAACCCGGTTGCCCACGCACAGGTGGTGACAACGACGACGCACAAAACCCTGCGCGGCCCCCGAGGCGGGATGGTGCTGTGCACCAAAGAATTCCAGGAGGCAATGGAAAAAGGCTGCCCGCTGGTCATCGGCGGCCCGCTCCCGCATATCATGGCCTCCAAGGCTGTTGCGTTTACCGAGGCGGCACAGCCCTCGTTTAAAACCTATGCACAGAACATTGTCTTGAATGCAAAAACACTGGCTGCGGAACTGGTTGCACAGGGCAATACCCTGTCAACCGGCGGCACCGATAACCACCTGATGCTCATCGATGTGCGTCAGTATGACATCAACGGCCGTCAGGCAGAAAACGCAATGCGTGAGTGCGGCATCACCCTGAACCGCAATTCCCTCCCGTTTGACCCAAACGGCCCGTGGTACACAAGCGGCCTGCGGATCGGGACCCCCGCCGTGACCACCCTTGGGATGGGGACGGAGGAAATGAAGGAAATTGCATCGATCATTACCCTTGTGCTGAAAAACATCAAAGCAGCCGTGAAAAAGGACGGTGAACAAAGCAAGGCAAAGTATATCCTTGATGAAAATGCCAAAAATGAGGCGAGCAAACGCGTCCACACCTTACTCGACAAATATCCGGTGTATCCACAACTGGATCTTGTATTTTTGAAAAAAGAGTTCACATAGAAAATATCAGGGACGGAGGTTTACATTATTCCTCCGTCCCCCTTTATGTATATAAGGAGCCTGGTTATGGAACATACCAGTAGTGTCACCTTTACAGGGGGAATGAGCTTTGACGTTGAAGCAGACGGGCATCATTTTGCTGTTGATGCGGATGAGCAGTTCGGCGGAAAAGACCTTGGCCCAAAACCAAAAAAGCTTCTTCTGTCGGCCCTGGCCGGGTGTACCGGCATGGATGTTGTCTTGATACTGACAAAAATGAGAATGCCCTTTGACAAATTCTGGCTTGAGGTATCTGCCGAGCTTGATGAATTACAAGAACCGGCTGTCTACACGGCCTTTCGAATCCGTTACTGCTTTACCGGAACAGAATTGGACAGGGAGAAAATTGAAAAAGCGGTGAATCTCTCCGAAGAAAAATACTGCGGAGTGTCGGCCATGTTCAAAAGTTTTGCATCGGTCTCCACAGAAATTATCCTTAATCCAAAGCTCATGGAAAAATAAATGAAAATAGAACAGATTGTCATCGCGACAAATAATGCACACAAGAAGGATGAGATTGCAGCTGCATTATCGGGGACAACGGTACTCCTGCCCGGAGATTTTGGAATTAGTTTCAATCATGAGGAAACGGGCACAGCATTTGTGGAGAATGCGATCGGAAAAGCACTGACCCTTTACAAACAGGTAAATAAACCGGTCATTGCAGATGATTCGGGGATTTGTGTCCCCGTTCTGGACGGGAAACCGGGCATCTACTCTGCCCGTTTCGGCTCAGAACTTCAAAACCCTCCCCAAAATGACAATGAAAGAAATAGCTACCTGCTCTCACTTTTGCCTGCCGGCGGCCCTCACGAGGCCTTTTTTGTCTGTTCCATGGTATTGATGCTGAATGAATACCGCTTTTTTGTTGTTCAGGAGACAGTACATGGAGAGCTCATTCACCAGCCAAAAGGCAACAAAGGTTTTGGATATGACCCGATATTCTTTATTCCGGAACTGGGAAAAACAGCTGCGGAACTCACAATGGAAATAAAAAATCAATATTCGCACCGGGGCCGGGCAGTAAAAAAAATCAAATCACTGATAGAATCCGAAATTGAACAGAAGACCTTGAAGAATCCGTGAAACCATAGTACTATCCCAGACTATGAGAGCAACACGGGCAGAAATCAGACTGGACAACCTTCGTCACAATATTCGTCTCATCAGGGAGCGAGTGGGGACGGAGGTACAAATCTCCATGGCAGTAAAGGCTGATGCCTACGGCCATGGGGCTGTCCATGTGGTAAAAACCGCTTATGAGGAGGGCGTACACTCGTTTGGGGTGGCCACTGTTGAAGAAGGGGTGGAACTGCGCAATGTCGGGACCTCCGTCCCCATCATGCTTTTGGGGTTCCCGGTCCCGGAAGAAATCCCCGAGGCAGTGGCAGCATATCTCACCCCGTATGTCGGTAGCCTCGAATTGGTCAAACTTTTTGAACAGGAAGCCAAAAAACAGAAAAAAACGATTAATGTGCATATCAAAGTGGACACAGGGATGGGGCGTATCGGCTGTACTCCATCCTCCGTCCCCGACCTGGCAGAATACATTACCGGTTCAAAATTCCTTACCTTTGAGGGATTAGCCACCCATTTCCCCCTCTCCGATATTGCCGATCCGGCGTTTACAATTCAGCAGACAGACGAAATGAACAATGTGATCAAGAAGCTCAAAAAAAAGAACCTTTGTCCCCCTGTTATCTCTGCTGCCAACTCAGGCGCAATCATCAATATTCCTGAAACCTACTTTACCATGGTACGTCCGGGCATTATGGCGTACGGGTATTACCCTTCAACCGGGCAGCCGAGAGAGCTTTCCCTGAAACCGGTCATGGAACTGAAAAGCAAAATCACGTTCCTGAAAAAAATATCAAAAGGAACCTCGATTTCCTATGGCCATACATGGACTGCCGGCAAAGATACATGGATCGCCACCCTCCCTGTCGGATACGGCGACGGCTATTCGCGGTTATTGTCCAACTGCGGATTCATCAATATTGGCGGCAAGCGGTTTCCTGTCCGGGGGCGTGTGTGCATGGACCAGACTTTAGTCGAGATTGGGCCGCACTGCACGGTAAAACCGTATGATGATGTAGTGCTCTTTGGCGATTGTGAATCCGGGCCCAATGCAGAAGAAGTGGCCGGCCTCATGAACACCATTCCCTATGAAGTCACCTGCCTGATCACCCGCAGGGTCCCCCGAATCTATAAAGACAGCTGAGAGACGGAGGCCGCAAAGTCATCTATGAAAATCGGCTATGCTTGCATTAATGAAACACTCTCCTGCCGTTCATCGCGGACGTTCCGGCTGAAATCCTATTCAGAACAACTGATCAAAGAGAAAATATCCTCGAACCTGTCCTGTCTGCTGGAAATACTGCAATGGAATCTGCATCACCATATTTATTTCTTTAGAATCAGCTCGGATTTGATCCCCTTTGCATCCCATCCTGTCTGCGCCTTTCCATGGCAAATGGAGTTTAAAAAACAGTTCAGGGAGATTGGTGCATTTATTTCGGCACACGCCATGCGTGTTGCCATGCATCCCGATCAGTTTGTCTTGCTCAATGCCAAAGATCCGGAAATCGTCCGTAAAAGCATTGCCGAATTGAAATATCATGCAGAGGTGCTGGATTTACTGGGATGTGATGAATCTGCAAAAATTCAGATTCATACAGGGGGCGTCTACAATGACAAACCCGTGGCAATAAAGCGGTTTTGCGATGCATACAATACATTGCCGGATTCAATTACCAGAAGGCTGGTCATAGAGAACGATGAACGGCTGTATTCCCTGCAGGATGTTATGGGAATTCATACACAGACCCTTGTCCCTGTGCTGCTGGATGTTTTTCACCATACACTTTTCAACAACAATGAACCCCTTGACACTGCCCTCAGACAGGCCGCAGCAACATGGACAAAGCGGGACGGCCTGCCGATTGTCGACTTCAGCACCCAAAAACCAGAATCGCGTATCGGCAGTCACGCAGTATCTCTTGACAGGGGGGAATTCAGCCGGTTTCTGAAGGAAAGCAGGGGCTTTGATTTTGATGTCATGCTGGAGATCAAAAATAAGGAAAAAAGTGCTCTTGCGGCAATTGCACTGGCAAAAAAAGAATCACGGTTGTATACAGGGCATCCACAAAAATGACTGTATTGCTTCTTTTTTACGTCTCCTTGACCAGCAAGAGATTCCTCGCTATATTATATAGAAGGTTTCTTATATATGATTATTATTAATTTTCTTGCTGATACTGATGCACAATTTGCCATGGACAATGGCGAGTTTGACTCAACGGTTATTCACTCCAACGGCAATGCTGCCGTGATTCTCTCCCAAAACTGGTGTTCCCAATGGAAATATCTTGAGAAAGACCTGGAAAATTTAAAGAAAACACAGGATATTGAGCTTGCAGTGTATATATTTCTCTATAACCGCTCACCGCTTTTTCAAAGCTTTATGAATTTCAAGGAAACGGTATTTAAAAACAAACAGATTCCCTATATCCGCTGCTACAAAAACGGCCGTTTGATCCGGGAATCAAACTTTGTTCCGGGAAAAAACCTGATAGATTTCTTTAAGGAATAACCTTCATGGCTGTTCCTATTTACACACACGCACTTCCTCATTATAGTAAAAGCAACGAATCCCATGGCAGACTTTGTACATCTTCATACACATTCAGATTATTCGCTTCTTGATGCAATTACCTCGATCCCGAAACTTGTCACCAAAGCCAAAGAATCGGGGATGCACGCGCTCGCCCTCACCGACCACGGAAACATGTTCGGAATACCCAAGTTCTACAAAGAATGCAAAAAGCAGGGAGTCAAACCGATTATCGGTTCGGAGTTTTATGTTGCCCCCGGCTCCCGTTTTGTGAAAAGCGGCCAGGAAAGCGGGGCACGGTACCACCATCTCGTGTTGATCGCACGGGACGCCGAAGGCTACCGGAATCTGCTTGAACTCTCTTCAAAAAGCTTCCTTGAAGGATTTTATTACCGTCCCCGAATTGATGAAGAACTCCTGAAAGAACATTCAAAAGGGATCACCTGTCTTACCGCATGCCTGGCCGGAAGCATTCCATCGCTCATCCTGCAGGACAAGGAAGCCGAGGCCGGGAAAAAAGCACATGAATACCGCGATATTTTCGGGAAAGAACATTTTTTTCTGGAAATGCAATATCACGGCATTGCCGAACAAAAAAAGGCAAATGAGGGGCTGGTCAAACTCAGTAAAAACAGCGGTATTCCTCTGGTCATTACCAATGACATCCATTACCTCAACCGGGAGGATGCACGCGCCCAGGATGTCGCCATCTGCATTGGAACAAACAAAAAAATAAACGAAGGGAAACGGATGAAGTTCGATTTCCCCGAGTTTTATTTTAAAACTGCGGAGGAAATGCAGGCTGTTTTTCCGGATCACCAGCAGGCGATGGCAAACACCAGGCTGATTGCCGACCAATGCAATTTCGAGATTCCACTCCCCGGTCCACTTCTGCCGCACTACCAGGTTCCCGCGGGATTTACCCTCGAGAGCTATCTTGAGGCAAAATCCATGGAGGGGCTCACCCAGCGGTACAAGAATGTTTCCACTGAAATGATGGAACGTCTGAAATTTGAAATGGATGTGATTACCTCGATGGGATTCACCGGGTATTTTCTCATTGTCTGGGATTTTATCAGCTTTGCACGCACGCACGGAATCCCTGTCGGCCCCGGCCGCGGTTCTGGTGCGGGTTCGCTCGTTGCCTACTGTCTGGGCATTACCGATATCGACCCGCTGAAATACGGGCTGCTCTTTGAACGGTTTTTGAATCCCGAGCGTATCTCGATGCCGGATTTTGACATCGATTTCTGCTTCGAACGCCGCGGCGAAGTCATTGACTACGTCAGCGCAAAATACGGCAATGACCGTGTCGCACAAATCATCACCTTCGGAACCCTGAAAGCACGGGCGGTGATCCGTGATGTGGCACGGGTCCTGGATATTCCCTATGACGAGGCGGATGCCATCGCAAAACTTGTCCCGACGGGTCCAAAAATCGACCTCGAAAAAGCCCTTGAAATGGAACCAAAACTCAAGGCGGTCGAGGAACGCGGCAGTACCTTCGCGGAACTCATTTCTGTCAGCAGAAAACTGGAGGGCCTGCGCCGTCATGCATCCACCCATGCGGCCGGAATTGTCATCGGCAGGGAACCATTAACCCATTACGTCCCGCTGTACCGGGACCCAAAAACAGGATCAACCGCAACTCAGCTCACCATGGATTATCTTGAGGAATGCGGCCTGGTAAAAATGGACTTCCTGGGGCTGAAAACCCTCACGTTAATTCAAAACACCCTGAATCTCCTCAAACGGCGCGGAATTGAAATCGACATTTCCACAATCCCCGAACAGGATGAAAAGACCTTTAAAATGCTCAGCCTGGGGAAGAGTACCTGTATCTTTCAGTTTGAAAGCACCGGCATGCAGAACATATTAAAGCGGGCACGTCCTGAAAAAATCGAGGATCTGATCGCCTTGAATGCACTGTACCGGCCCGGCCCAATGGAAAATATCGACCAGTTCGTCACCGGGAAACACAACTGGGCACAAATCAAATACCCCCTTCCTGAACTTGAACCCATCCTCAGGGAAACCTACGGGGTCATTGTGTACCAGGAACAGGTCATGCAGATCGCCCAGACAATTGCCGGCTTTTCTCTTGGACAGGCGGATATCCTTCGCCGTGCAATGGGGAAAAAGAAAATCGAGGTCATGGGGGAACAAAAAGAAAAGTTCATCTCGGGCGCGGTCAAAAAAGGCTATCCAAAGGAAACCGCCGACAAGCTCTTTGAACTGCTCGTCCCGTTTGCGGGATATGGATTCAACAAATCACATGCAGCCGCTTATTCCCTGCTCGCCTATCAGACTGCCTTTCTGAAAGCCAATTATCCGGCCGAATTTATGGCTGCAAACCTGACCAATGAAATTCAGGATATCGACAAGCTTGCCCATTATATCAAGGAATCCAGAGACATGGGCATTGACATCCTGCCTCCGGATATCAACCTCTCTGAAAAAGAATTCACTGTTTCGGGCGGAAAAATTATCTACGGGCTGATCGGCATAAAAAATGTCGGCGGGGCCGCGGTCGAAGAGATTATCCAGGAACGGATTAAACGCGGGCCGTTCAAATCTTTGTTTGATTTTCTTGAACGGGTCAGCCTGAAAACAGTCAATAAAAAAACAGTCGAAGCCCTGATCCTTGCCGGCGTGCTTGATGTATTCGGCGAAACACGGGCGACCATTGCCCACAACATCGAGCAGATCATGCAGATCGCCTCAAAACGGCATGACCAGCGCGAAGGCGGCCAGGGGCTGTTGTTCGAGGACATGCAGAGTGATGATTTCCAGACACTCAATCTCGAACAGATTGAGGAGTGGCCGAAAATGAAACTCCTTATGGATGAACGCGATACACTCGGATTTTTCTTTTCGGGACATCCGCTCGATGACTACAAAAAATACATCACAAAATACTCGAACATGCCCATGGGTGATCCTGACACGCTTTCCACCGACCGCATGTATACAGTAATCGGCCTTCTGAAAAACATCAAGGAAATCATCACCAAAACGGGAAAACGCATGGCATTTGCCGAAATAGAAGACGCATCCGGAAGCATTGAATGCATCTTCTTCTCTGACATTTTCGAGAAATCCAGGGAAATGCTGAAAGAAAGCGCTGTGGTGGCACTCCGCGGCAAAATCGACAAGAGCCGGGGAGAAGCAAAACTTAAAGTGGAAGAAACACTCAGTCCGGAGCATCTGGCGAAACGGAGTGTCAATACCGTCCATATACGGCTTTCCCGAAAAATGATCGATGAAGAAAGCTCCTACAAACTGCGCGATTTTCTGTCAGCGCAGAGCGGCAGCTGCCGGGTGGTCTTTCATATCGAGAAGAATGGTACGCAGGCAGAAACAGTCATCCGCGCAACCAATGAGCTCGCCATTGCAGCGAATCCCGATATATTCTTCAAACTGAAGCAATACCCGCAGGTGATCGAGGTATGGAGTGAATAACAGCAGAGAGCAAAAAGGGAGGCGGCCATGAGTGTTGTGCTATTTTTTTTAAGCGGTGTACTCACGATATACAGCTTCGTTATCATATTCCGTATCATTCTTGCATGGTTTTCCGGCACCGAACAGCATTCCGGGGCACTCTCTGTGCTGCAGCGAATCACCGATCCGTATCTCAATATCTTCCGCCGCATCAAATTCCTGAGCCGCGGAGCTTTCGATTTCTCCATTATTCTCGCAATTCTGGTATTGAATATCCTCTCCTTTGTTTTGCGCTATCTCGCGACTACTGTTTTTTTCAATATCGTCACCGTAATCGGCGCCATTGCACTGGCAGTCTGGCAAACCGTCTTCTTTCTCCTTGTCTTTTTTGCCATTGTGATCATTATTCTCATCATCATCACCAATGTCACACGGCGCACGTATTCACAGATATATTTCACCCTGTCAGCAATTACTGAACCATTCACCTCGTTTATCCGCCGCTGTATTCCCGGAGGGAAAAACCTGTCCGCAACTCCTGTTCTGGTCGTTACCCTTGTCTTTATCAGCGCGCTCTGCCTGTTCGGCATATTTGTTATCGAGCCGTGCCTGCAGCAGCTTCTATTATGGACCTACATATAAAAAAAAAAGCTGATTCCCTTTTTGGAAATCAGCCCGAATAAACATTTTTACGGGAAGGCTACAACTGGGCTTTTACCTGCTGCAGCTGCGCGACATGGTTTTTTTCTTCATTGATGATGGTTTCAAGGTGCTCTTTTCCAAGTCGTTCCGGAACCAGATCTTTCAATCCCGTATAATACAGAATCGATTTTTTTTCAAGCCCCAAAGCAATATCCAGTATTTCCTGTATTGTTTCCTTTCCCGTCAGGGCATCCGCAGCAGAGGGACTTCCCTCACCGCCATGTGCATCTGCCATTGCGTTGAGATATAACATCGCCTCCTGGTATGGGTCAAAACTCTTTTCTGCTGAATACACGGCGGCAAGAGAATCTTTCATCTCCAGAAAGATCTTTTTATGGACATCTTCCATTTTTGCCAGGTTTTCAAGCAGTGATGCATGGCTGTCTCCCTTATGAATTTCCGCTGCTTTCCGGTAAAACGCGGCGCCATTTTCCTCGATTTTTACTGCTACTGAAAATATTTCATCTGCATTAAACTGTATTCCCATAGTCCCTCACTTTCAAGAGATTCTGTGCTCTCCTGCCGGTTTCTATTCGAGCGGCATCGGGTTGCAAAGATTTTCCTTGTTGTCTGCCACTCGGCCGCAGTTAAAACAAATATATTTTGGTGCAGAGGTAATCTGTTTGATCTCTTCAAACATCTGTTTGCTTGCCAAAACGCAAAGATGTCCTTTATGATCCCCTGTGCATGTTTCATTTGCCATTCTGTTCCTCCAGATAAAAGACTCTACAAAAATTATCAAGCAAAAGATTCGCTGAAATTGCGAACAATGTCAAGAGGCAGTGCTTACTCTGTTGTCAGTTCACGCACAATCGGGCCGGGATACCCCATATCAGCGAGAATTTGTCTCGCCGCATCCAGATTGTCCCTGCTTACATGCTTCACAAACGTCCGGGTATATCCGGCAGCAGTGACCTCGTAATACACCGAGAAGCCTTTCGCTTTTAATTTTTCTCCAAGAACAAAGGCATTGTCCTTGTTCCGGAATGATGCAACCTGAATGATATAATGGTTCGCCGGTTCCGGGCGGGTAAGGATCTCAAGGCGCACACGGGCAGTCCCGGCGCCCACCATTCCGATTTCTTCGGCAGCGATCCTTGACAAATCAATAATACGGCCTGCGACAAACGGCCCGCGGTCATTAATCCGTACTGTTGTACTCTGGCTGGTTTCAAGACTGGTTACTTTTACCATTGTCCCGAACGGAAGCGTTTTATGTGCAGCCGTATGTTTTTCGGTATCAAATATTTCCCCATTGGCGGTTTTTCGGCCCTGAAATTTTCCGCCGTACCAGGATGCGTACCCTTCTTCTGCAGAGAGGCATACAATGCCCCCGAGCAGAAAAACAGACAACAATAAAATCCATTTCATATTCTGTTTATCGGCAGGATTATTCGGCTTCAACACTGCCGATCGAAAATTCCTCTATCAGCTGACGGTGTTTATCTGATATTTTTGTAAACATGAGGCCATTGTCATAAAGTCCGTCATTGGGCTTTGACCACATAACCTTTGCATGTGCGATAATTTCTTCTGCGGTTTTCGGGAGGGAAAAAATAATGACGACCAGATCATTTTTTGCCATAGGCGTATCGGATGTCGTAATGCAGACCCCCCCAAGGCTGATATCCTTTGATGTGGAAAACGCTGCTTTTTTATCCTTGACAGATTGATAGCTTATCCTGGTGTGAAGAAGAAACCGGTGATATTCCCTGCGTTCATTCATGACAGCACCTCCTGACAGACATGGTGTTTAAACGCACTGTATCCATATCCGGGAATATCTATTACACGCAATCTTTCAATTCGCGGATCAGCTTGAAATGCCGGAGTTTCGCAATGGCCTTTTCCTGGATTTGGCGGACCCGTTCCCTGGTAATGCCGAGCATTTTTCCTGTTTCTTCCAGGGTAAAGGGGCCTTCCCCTGCCAGTCCAAAACGGAGCTGTATAATGCGCATTTCCCGGTCGGAAAGCTGGCGAAGTACTCTGCGGATGGTATTCTGAAGAGTTACAGAAAACACGCTTTCAAACGGCATTTTTGAATTGTCGTCCGGAATTAAATCGGAAAGCCGGGTGACATTTTCGTCGTCAACAGTTGTATCCAAAGAGGTTGTTTCCTGGGAGAGCTTGACGATGTCTTTAATCTTTGTAATCGGAAGGTTCATGTATTGGGCAAGTTCTTCGTCGCGCGGGTCTCGGCCAAGTTCCTGGGCAAGATGTTTTGCCACAAAATAGCATTTTTTTATCATGTTCAGCATATGAACGGGAATGCGAATGACGCGCCCCTTGTCTGCCAGGGATTTTATAATTGCCTGCTTGATCCACCAGGTACCATACGTGGAAAATCTGCAGCCTTTTCGGTAATCGAACCGTTCTACCGCTTCGATCAGCCCTATATTTCCCTCATCGATGAGATCCAGGAGACTCAATCCCCGGTGTTTATATTGTTTTGCAATCGATACAACAAGCCGGAGATTCGAATTGATCATCTTGTTTTTCAGGGAAGCAAGACGGGATTCCATTTTATCGGATTCACTCAGATACACTGATTTTGTGATCTTTTTTCTCCGCAGGGAGCTGATCAGACCATTCAGTTTTTTTCTGGTCATTGAAATCTTTTTGCCGATATCCTTTTCTTCTTCACCAAGAAGAAGAGGATATCGGGAGATTTGCTTGAGATACAATGCGAGCGGATCGGTCTCGAACGTACCGGAATGATACTCTTCATGCCCGTCAAATATTTTGGTTTTAATCAAATCAAAAGTCTTTGGAAGGAGGAGTTGTTTGCTCATTGTGCCCCCAATCTATTATTTATATCAAATTTGAATAAAATCTATAATATCTTTAAATAAATGTCAAGACTAAATATACAAAAAATATAAAATATCTTTAAAATATTCATTAATTTCAAGTTTTTTGGAGATTTTTAGTTTCTGGAGGAGAGAATTGCAGCAGGATCCATATAGGTTCGTTTGGCAGCGTGCCAGACAATAAACAGGAGAGAGGACTTTGTTTCATGGAACCACGTCCCCATTCTGCCGATTGCACTGCCGGTTTCCACTTCTTCACCCACTGTTACCACGAGGTCATTGTTGCCGAGGTATCCGTAGACATACCCGTCCTCTGACTGAACAAGGACCACATTTCCATATCCGCGGTACGGATTTGCCCAAATGACGCGGCCGCTGCTCGAAGAATACACCAGGTCGCCCCTCGTCCCTTCGATGAGGATTCCCTGCATTTTTCCATTATAGGATTCACGGGCCCCCGGATGCGGCCAGCTCAACCTGTTTTTGGGATCGAAAGAGGCCGTTGTCCCGGTTGTGCCTGCTGCCGCCTTTGAATCATTTCCGGAATCTGCAGCTTTTCCTCCCGGAATGACGATTGTCTGCCCGGTTCTCAATGAAGCCGCATCTTTAATATTATTTGCGGACATGAGGTCATTGACATCAATATCATAGTGGCGGGCGATACTGTAAAAAGTATCTCCTTTTTTCACTGTGTAGCGGGACATTGAGGGGATGATTATTTTTGTCCCGACCCTTACAGACTGCACATTCGTTATTTTGTTGTATTCCATCAAAACATCGACAGGAATATCATATTTCAGGGAAATCCGGTAAAGTGTATCGCCTTTCTGGACGGTATAGGTTGTTTCATCTGCACCAAGAAGCATGCTGCAGGAGAAAAGAAAGGTGATTAAAAATAGTATGCAACGGTTAATCTTCATAACGTTCATTACAATATTCGGCCGGAATTCGACTGAACTAAATGCAAAATACCAAATTTCTTTCAGGCAGGAAAAAGGAAAAAAGTGCTGAAGAGAGCTTTAGTGAAAAACAGAACGGGAAAAAATCGGGCTGGGGAGACTTGAACTCCCGGCCTCTCGGTCCCGAACCGAGCGCGCTAGCCACTGCGCTACAGCCCGTATTCAAACGGTTTAACAGTATACTATTATTTAAACAGTTTAATCAATTAAAAAAAACCGAGCACTCAATAAATTTGAGTGCTCGGTAACGGGAGTGACGGGACTTGAACCCGCGATCCCCGGCTTGACAGGCCGGTGCGATAACCAACTTCGCCACACCCCCTTTTCATGCACAAAGTACACGCCTCATCCGGCTGTTTGCCCTGACACCTGAGGTATCACCGGAGCCGGAAGAAAGCACAGTATAACTTTTTTTTTCAAAATGTCAAGTAGGCGAAAACATTTTGAAATGAAAATAGTATAATTCTCATACCGGCCGGAAAACATATTTATGTCCTATAATTGACAATTTAGGGCTTCCATGGTAATTTTTAACACCGCTCATACAATGCGGGAGCATAACAGGAATAGTTCAAGGATCCGGTGAAGACCGTCCTGAAAATAACAATAAATTTAACAGAAAAGGGAACGACAATGGCCTCACGTGAAATACGACGAAGTAAAGAACGAATAACAAAAAATAAAAAAGAAGAAACCTCGATTACCAAAAAATTACTGCCGATTCCAACGCTCATTATTATCGGCCTGGTTTTGTTCGGCCTGGTTTTCGGCCTGGGCAGCGGGAGTCAGCAATGGTTTAATTTCAATGAGCTCGGATTTGCCGAATACGACGGGCATCAGATTGCCTGGAAACCCGGCAATTATTTTGCCCTGAAAATCGGCGAACTCATGAACCGGCGGGCCCAATATTCAGAAGAAGCGGCATTCAGAGCTATTCTTCCCTATATGATTTTCCACACTGCGGTCATGATTGAAGCCGAAAAAAGCGGCATTATGCTTTCGAGGGAAGAAGTTGAACAATACATTAAAAACAGCCAGATTACCTCACGGTACAATAATGCAACACCGGCAGAACGGGTCCGCATGTTCAACAATATAAAAGAACAGGCAACGGAGCTCAAGTTTTTATATACCATGTTTTCTCTCGACACTGAGCAAAATACCTCTTTGACCGATTTTATCAAACAGATGGGCGCTTATGAAAGAAAATTCCGCTATGTGCAGTGGAGTTATGAAAATTATCCGGCTTCACAGATTATACAGTATGCCGGGGAGAACGCAGACCAGTTTAAAAAAATAAAACTGAACAGGATCTCCACGAAAGAAGAAGCAAAGGCAAGGGAAGCACTCGGAAAAATCAGAAGTTCCGCCTCTTCGTTCGAAGAACAACAGGCAGAACTCCAGGCTGATGCGGCGAATGCAGAAGCCACCTGGCAGCCCTATTACCGGCTGCTCGCGGTGATCGGCAGCAAAGAAGCAGTGGACACGATCTATACCCTGAAACGGGGTGAAGTGAGTGAACCCGTACAGGTCGGAAGCGACTGGGTTATCTATAAATGTGAAGAAGAATCTGTTGCTGCTGACCTCAAAGACATGGCAGTGATCGAGGAAATCAAGTCCTATGTCTATGATTACGAAAAAGGACGAATCCAGGAGTATTTTGAAGAAAAGGCAAGAGAGTTCAAGACAAGGGCGGAAGCGACCAGTTTTGCGGCCGCGGCCCGGGAGTTCGGCCTTAAGGAGTACACAACTGACTATTTCCCATTGAATGTGAACGGTCTTTCTTTCCTGAAACCGCTTCCGCAGCCGGTTGACGAAAAGGCTTCTCTTTCCGCTGCCCAGTCGGATATTGCTTTTTTCACCGAAGCGTTTTCAATTAATAAGGATGAAATGACCTCACCGGTGCTGCTCTCCGAGAAGGTCGCAGTACTCCAGTTTATGGAAGACCGGCAGGTCCCCGAATATGAGCTTGATAAAATCGGAACCGATTTTACCGCGAACATGCAGCAGCAGGCCAATTCGTTTCTTCAAATATTACAGCATGTTTTTCACTCACCGTCACAGCCGTTGTATTACAGCCCGGAATCATTCCAGCAGCTGCCCTACTATTCCCTTTTTGTGGATTCATCAAAAATGGGCACTCCGGCAGAACAGGATGAACAGTTTCAAAAAGCACTTGCAGTGTATCAAAAAGCCCTTCGGGGAGAATAACCGCACATTCGGTCTGATCAAAATATAATCTATCGGCAGCAGGAAATTGCTGCCGATAGTATTTACATGGAAACTCCTTGCCAGTCAAAAGGGATAAATATATAAATGGACAAGACAAACGGATTTCCGCAGCTGGTTGAAACCCCCGCGGGAACAACCATTGTGTACAATGATGTCTATCTGTATTCCACCCGTGATCCCCGAAAAAGACCCTGCACAATAATCAGGCAGACAGAGTTTCTGCCGCAAACCCTTGTGTTTATTCCCTCGATCGGGCTTGGGTACGGTATTTCTGAACTCCTGAACACACTTCCCGGCCAGTGCCATGTCCTCTGCATGGAACGGGATGAAAAGCTCATGAAGCTGGCGAAAGAGTGTATTCCCGCAGATTTTTTCCAAAACAGGAATCTGACTGTAGTGCGGGCAGACACTCCCTCTGCCGCAGTTTCCGTGTTAAACAAATTCCCACCGGGAATGTTCCGCAGGGTCGTCTCGCTGACGTTATGTGCCGGGTTCAGGATGGACAAAGCGTTCTATAATCAGGCTGAACTGTATTTGAGAGAAAAAATACAAGCATACTGGAAAAACAGGATGACACTCATTCACATGGGCCGCCTGTACACCAGAAATCTTGTTGACAATACAACCATTCTTCCCCATACCCGCGATATTTCCCGGCTCTCGCTTGAAAAGCCCGTACTCGTAGCCGGGGCAGGCCCGTCTCTTGAAAAAAGCATCGGGATAATCAGGGCAGTCAGAAATGATATCATCATTATCGCTGTTGATACCGCTGTGCCGGTACTCTGCGCCTCAAACCTGTATCCCGACTTCATTCTCGCATTGGAAGGCCAGTTTATCAATATTCTTGATTTCCTGGCAGATATCCCCGACTCGGTGTCCCTGATTGCGGATATCGCCTCCATCCCGCAGGCAATCAGACTTTTCACCTCTCCCGGAAAACACAATACCTATCTGTTTTCCTCGGCATTTCACCCGTTATCAATTTTCCCACGTATGGAAACGGCAGGGATGCTCCCGTCATCCATACCGCCCCTGGGATCGGTGGGGGTCACCGCAGTATACCTCGCGCTTCGGCTCACCTGCCACAAGGTTCTGGTGACCGGTCTTGATTTCAGCTATCCGTTTTCAAAAAGTTATTCTGCCGGGGCGCCGATCCCCCTGCAGATGCTGTCCGGTTCCCGCCGTGAATACGCAGTCGGCCAGCTGGAATATTCGCTGTTGTTGTCACGCCCCGGATATGTGACAACAGACAAGGCGGGCAAACCGCTGAAAAGCGATATGGTGCTCGCTGCATACGCGGAAAATGTCAAAACACTGGCAGCGGAATCCGGAAGAATTATCGAAATATCGCCGTTCGGCATGGACCTGGGCGGAATGAAATGCTATGAGGCGGCATCATTAAAGAATATTTTTTCCCTGAACAAGAGGAATACCGGGCAGATCAAACAAAACACCCGTTTTGGGGCGACGCCGGAATCAATTATTTCATTTATTGAGAAAGAGCAGGCCATGATTGGGGAGGCTGCAGATAAAATCGGATCAATACTCAAAGACACTGCCGCTGAATCCGGCGTACTGACAGAAGAAGAAAATAAAATATTTTTAAAAACCGATTATGCCTGGTTTCATCTTCCGCATAAAAAACAGTTTCCAGATTATTCTACAGCATTTCTTACCCAGGCCCTGCTTCATTACCGCTATTTCGAGAAACGATTCGCCAGGGCAAAAGCCGCCTTGCTGCGGAAATAACAGGCGGGGTTCGTTAGTCATCATCAGTTTTGAGTACCGAGAGAAAGGCTGACTGCGGGAGCTCGACATTGCCTACCATTTTCATCCGCTTTTTTCCTTCTTTCTGTTTCTCAAGAAGTTTTCTTTTCCTGGTAATATCACCGCCGTAACATTTTGCCGTGACATCCTTTCGCAATGCCGAAATTGTTTCCCGGGCGATAATGGTACTGCCGATTGCCCCCTGTATGGGGATTTTAAACTGATGACGCGGAATTTCCTGTGAGAGTTTTTTGCAGATCTGACGGGAACGGGCATACGCGTTCCCCTCAAATACCAGCTGTGAGAGTGCATCTACCGGCTTTCCATTTACCAAAATATCCAGCTTAACCAGCTTTGTATCCTGATATCCGATAATCTCATAATCAAACGAGGCATATCCCCGGCTGATCGACTTTAATTTGTCATAAAAATCAAACAATACTTCGGCAAGAGGGAGCTCATAGATGACTTCTACCCGTTTTTCATCAAGATAGGTAAGGTTCTGCTGCACCCCTCGTTTCTCCAGGCAGAGGGTCATGATATTTCCCAGATATTCAGTCGGCGTAATCACCGAAGCGCGGATATACGGTTCCGCCGAGGTATCGATAAGTCCCGGATCGGGGAACTCAAGCGGATTGTCCAGAAATGATTCGGTACCATTGTTATAGAGAATCCTGTAGCGGACTGACGGTGCGGTCAGCACGATGCTCAGCCCGTACTCGCGTTCAATGCGTTCCTGGATAATTTCCAGATGCAGCAATCCCAGAAATCCGCACCGGTAACCGAATCCCAGTGCAGCCGAGGAATCTTTTTCATAAACCAGCGATGCATCATTCAGTTTTAATTTCTCGAGTGCCGTGGTAAGTTCTTCATAATCGTTCGCGTCAACCGGATAGATCGAGGAAAAAACGACCGGTTTCACTTCACGGAATCCCTGAAGGGGGGCATCACATGGATGCGTGTTGTCGGTGACCGTATCCCCCACCCGGGTATCCGATATTGTTTTTATTCCTGCAATAAAATATCCGACATCCCCCGCCCGCAGGATTTCCGTCTTTTTGAGCTGGATCTGGAAAATACCAACTTCTTCGACCACATAGGCCGAGTCATTCCACCAGAACCGGATTTCCTGGTTTTTTTTAATTGACCCTTCGAAAACACGGATATGAACAACAACACCGCGGTACGGGTCGTAGTGCGAGTCGAAAATAAGTGCTTTTAACGGATTTTTTTCGTCTCCGAGTGGTGCCGGAATAAGAGAAATCATGCCTTCCATAAGTTCTTCAATTCCGGTCCCGTTTTTTGCCGATATGGGAAAAGCAATATCGGAATCAAGCCCCAGGTCATGATCAATCTGCTTTTTCACACTCTCAACATCCGCGGCGGCAAGGTCAATCTTGTTGATCACCGGAATAATCTCGAGGTTGTGCTCCAGAGCCAGAAACATGTTCGAAAGAGTCTGTGCCTCGACTCCCTGGCTTGCGTCGATCACCAGGAGTGCACCCTCACAGGAGGATATGGCGCGGGAAACTTCATAGGTAAAATCCACATGACCGGGAGTGTCGACCAGATTTAGAATATAGGTGTTTCCATCCTTCGCGGTGTAGGGCATCGAGATCGCCTGTGATTTAATGGTGATGCCGCGTTCCCGTTCAATATCCATGGAATCCAGAAGCTGATCGTGAAAATCACGCGCAGCAATAATATTTGCCCGCTGGATAAAACGGTCTGCCAGGGTCGATTTTCCATGATCGATATGTGCGATAATACAAAAATTACGAATGAGGGATCTGTTCATATTCTCCAACTAAAAGCGGTTATGGACCGTAAACGATGTGACTTTTTTCCGAAAAAGGCTGCAAAGCAAATTTGCATTATTATCCTTGCGATTATATACTCTATTATAGAATATTGTGCAAGGGGCAGTTTCTTTGACCGTTCTGCACCCGATTTTCATGTATTGAAAAGGGATGATTCATGCCGAGACACAAGATACTCATTGTGGATGACCAGGATTTTATCTGTGATATTCTCATTCGCTTTGTCAGTAAAGCCGGCTTTGAAGCGATCACCGCTTCAAACGGACTTGAAGCAATAGAACTATACAAAATGGAAAGCCCCGCACTTGTCATTTCCGATATCATCATGCCCAAAATGAACGGCTTGTCACTACTTTCCGAAATAAAAAAAATTGATCCACAGGCCCTGGTGATACTTATTACCGGATATGGGAATGAGGAGATTCTGTTAAAGGCCCTGCGCGGCGGCGCAATAAATTTCTTTCGAAAACCGTTCAGGGTCGAGGAAGTAATCGAAGTCGTCACTCATGCAGTTCGGCACAAAAGCGCGCATGAATACAAGGAACTTGTCTGTCCGGATATCACCGAAGACAAAAAAAGCTTCACCATTCCGGTACAAGAAGCGAATATTCTGCCGATTGTAAACCAGATTGCCATAAACTGCGGCGCATTTTTCTCCCCGTCAGAAATAATAAATATCAAAATCGGAATCGAGGAAATGTTCACAAACGCGGTTGAACACGGGTCGCTCGGTATTGGATTTGATACCAAACGCAAGGGGCTCCTGGAAGGGAACTTCTACAGTCTTCTCAAGAAAAAAATGGAAGATCCCGTGACTGCAGAAAAAAAAATCCATATCACCACCCATTTGACGCCGCAGGAACTCATTATCACCATAAAGGATGAAGGAGAGGGATTTGACTGGAAAAATCTTCCCGTGATATCAACTGAAAATATCCAGCACTTCAACGGCCGGGGCATACTCCTGACAAAAATATTTTTTGACCGGGTGGAATACAATAAAAAAGGGAACATGGTGACACTGGGAAAAGCAGCCGGGCAGCAGCGGAAAGAAAATAAAATAAAAAATCCCCTGCCGCAGAGATCAAAAACACAATCCTGAATCTATATATCAAGGATTTTTCTTACTACCTTTTCGAGCTCCGCAGGGGAGAACGGTTTCTGCAGAAAATAGGAATCCTTTTGAAAATTCCCGTCATTATCAACAGCATTCTCAAAATATCCCGAAATATAGAGTACCCGCATGTCATCGCGTATCGAAACAAGTCTGTCTGCCAGCTGTACCCCGCTCAAATGGGGCATGACAATATCGGTAATTAATAGGTCAATTTTGCCCTTGTATTGTTCACAAATCAGAATGGCCTCACCGGGGTTGCTTGCCTCAAGTACATTATACCCGAGTTTTTCCAGCACCCGATGCACCATATCCCGGAATACTTCCTCGTCCTCGACAAGCAGGATCGATTCTGTTCCAAGGCTAAATGATTCACGCTTCGGCTCTTCTTTTTCTATTTTCTCGGCTTTGGTCAGCGACCGGGGAAGATACACGTAAAAGGACGTCCCTATTTTGCCGGTGCTTTCGGCAAAAATAAAACCTTCACTTTGCTTGACAATACCGTAGACCGTGGAAAGGCCCAGTCCGGTCCCTTTCCCCGGCTCCTTGGTGGTAAAAAAAGGCTCAAATATCCGATGCTTGATATTCTCGGCGATCCCGCTTCCTGTATCTGAAACTTTTAACAGCACATAATGCCCCAACTGGATTGAAAAATTATCTTTGAGATTGTTTTCATGGACCGTGACATTACTGCTTGAAATAGTCAGTTTTCCACCTTCGGGCATCGCGTCACGGGCATTGACCGCCAGATTCATGATCACCTGTTCAATTTGTATGGGATCAACCTTAATCCGCCAGACATCATCATCAAGGACGGTAAACAGCTTGATATGTTCCGGCAAAAGGCGTTTCAGCATTTTCTCGAGATCGGTGATGAGGATATTCAGGTCAATGACTTTCGGCTGCAGTACCTGTCGCCGGGAAAAAGCGAGCAACTGCCGGGTGAGTGCAGCCGCTTTTCTCCCCGCTTTGCGGATCGACTCGATATCATTGGAAATTGGATCATCGTCCGGGAGCGTGTCCAGCAGCAGATCGGCATACCCGATAATCGCCCCGAGCAGATTGTTGAAGTCGTGGGCAATCCCGCCAGCGAGCCTCCCGATCCCCTCCATTTTTTGTGACTGGAGCAGCTGCTCTTCAATCCTGTGCTGTTCTGTATTGTCAATGATAAAACCCTTGATGAGTTCGAGTTCTCCTGCCTCTGAAAATTCGGCAACCACATTCGCCGTGATAAAAAGCGGCTTGTTGTCGCGGCCGACAAACTGTGCGTTGAAATATTTCAGCGACCGTTCCTTCACCAGGATGTCCAAAAAAGCCCCGGGCTTGAGAAAATCGGGAAAAAAAGTTGCCAGATTGTACCGCATGACTTCCTCGGCATTTTCAAAACCCAGTATCTCAGCAAATGATGTATTGCAGGTCAAAATCTCGCCATGAATGGTTGAAATGAAATCACCGGCAAGATTGTCTTCAAAAAACTGGCGGTAGCGCTCTTCGCTTTCCCTCAGGGCAATTTCCGCCCGTTCGCGTGCTGTAATATCATGAAGGATAATGACATTTCCCGCCTGCACACTGTCATTGCCCAGAATTGGTGCAATATTCGCCTTGACCGTTCGTTGATCACCCTTTTTGGAAATGCAGGTCAATAAGGGACTTGTGCCCTCATCAAGCGCCAGGAGATTTACTTTTTCGTCTGTCGCCCGGTCATACACTGCCACCACATCGTACAAAAGTTTTCCTCCCCCTTCAGATGCATTATAGCCGGTGAAATATTCCGCCTTTGGATTCAAAAATACAATCCGGTCTTCCATATTGGTGGTAATTACTGCGTCATCAATGCTCTTGAGCGTGGTACCGAACAGCTGTTCCCTTTCCCGAAGCACATTCTGCAGCTTATGCCGGTACAGGGCAATTTCGATATTGATATGGAGTTCCCGTTCCTCGAATGGTTTCAGAATGTATCCGAATGGTTCGGTTATCTTTGCCCGCCTGAGTGTTGCTTCCTCTGTATAGGCAGTAATATAGACAATAGGAACAAACAGTTTTTCAAGTATTTTTTCTGCTGCCTCGATACCATCCATATCCCCGGCCAGTCGTATATCCATAAGCACAAGATCGGGACAAAGTTCAAGAACCCGCCTGACTGCATCTCTGCCGGTGGAAGCGATGCCCGGGACAGTATAGCCGAGCTTTTCAAGACGTTTCTGCATGTCCAGCGCCACAATGTTTTCATCTTCAACGATAAATATCCGTGCGGGGGTAATCATCCCGTTTTCGGAAAAAGAGAGCCGGTCGGCGGGTTGGAAAGAGAAGTTGTTTTCATACATACAAGCAGCCTGTCAAAACGATTTCCGTTTTCCCTGTAAACCTTTTCAGTACTATATCATAAATTTAAAATGACAACAGACGAACGCAGCAAATACTTTTATTTTAAAAAAATGGGCGGCGCAGGACTCGAACCTGTGACCCCTAGCGTGTCGAGCTAGTGCTCTAACCAACTGAGCTAGCCGCCCGTTGCAATCGTGATACAGGATTTTTCCGTCTTTGTCAATATGAGAACAGCTCGTATCAGCAATTCTCAATATGGAATTTATTTTAAGGAAAAATGTCATCCTGAGGAGCCCGACCACTTCAGCGTAATGGGCGGGCGTCTCGAAGGGTTAATATCACTTTCAATCCATACTTCGATATTGGTTCTACAAAAACTATAGTCCTGATGAAAATTGCCGGGCCCGTCTCCTCTCTGTTACCTTAAAAAATTTAATTACTGCTTTTTCAGCGTCATCAGTACCCGTTCAAGCACTTTTTTCCGGTCGAGAGGTTTTACAATATAATTTTTTGCACCGAGCAGAAGGGATTTTTTTACCAGATCCTGCTTCCCCAGGGCACTAATCATGATGATCTTTGCTTCCTTGTCGAATTCAATTATTTTTTCAAGCGCAGTCACCCCATCCATAACCGGCATGGTAATATCCATGGTAACGAGGTCAATATTCGGATACAGTTCCTTGTATTTCTCAAGGCCGTCCTGCCCGTTCTCTGCAGTCGCAGCGACATCAAAACCTTCTGACGTCAAAATCTGTTCGATCTGCTTGGTGACAAACATGGAGTCATCAACAATCAATACCCGAAAGGCCTTTCCAGTGTCCTGGAGCCCATCCGGTTTTCTTTTGTTTATATTTGGAAAATCCATTTTCGTTTTCATTATATATATCCTCCTAGTTTTTTTCTCTCACTGCGACGTTAATTTCAATTTTTCCATACTCCATCTCGATGGGTACAATCAGCGCTTCAATACCGGTATCGGTTACTTCCATATTGTCACCGGTAAAAATTGCCGGGGGGGTCAGGTCAAACTCAAACCCGAGCTCATGGAGTTTTGTCACGGCCTGCGCGGTGATCATGTTTGCCAGCTCTGTAATCGTCGCTTTGGCAAGTTCGTCAAATTTCACCATTTCTTCACCGTTCATCGAAGAGGCAATTTTTATTGCGGTTGATTCACCCATATCAAAGAGCACACGCCCCTCGACATCCCCTGCAAGCCCGACAATTGCCGTGACGCCCAGCACAGGTTGAGATACAGATTTTAGATACAACTCCCCTCTCTGAATATCTATTCTTAAAACTTCTTTCAGCACACTGAATGCTGCTTCAACAAAAGGATTTATGTATTCAACTCTCATCCCGCTACCTCTTTATTAGTATAATAGTTTTTATGCCGTTTCTGCAAACCCTTTAATTTTTTTCATTGGTATACCCGGCAATATGATTTCCCTCAATTTTCTTCCACCCGGGAGCGGTCAACTCTTCATGCTCCCCGATAATCAGCAGTCCGCCCGGTTTCAGTTTTTCGGTGAAATCCGCAAGTATTTTCTGCCGTTCGTGGAGGTCAAAAAACGACAGCAAATCACGGGCCACAATCAAATCAAGTTCTGGCAATGTGCCCGCATGACGCGCATCATGATATTCAAAATACAGAAGATCCCTGAATTCCGGGCCAAACACAAAATTCTTTCCCGATTCTTTCAGAAATCCCGATTTTTCAAGGTATTCGGGAATCATTTCAGGTGCGAAACTCATTGTCGGAGCACTTGAGATGCTCAGGAGGTCATTGTCGCAGGCCCATACTTTAATACGGGCCTCTGGAAACTGAAGTTTCAGTATCGCGGTAATCGAATATGCTTCCTGTCCCTGTCCGGTACCAACAGCCCAGACTTTCCATGCCGAGGTGTTCCCGCTATTCAACAGCGAAACAAAACGGTCGCGGTATTCATGATTCCAGAGCATTCCGTTACATGGAGAATAAAAGGGAATAAGAAAATTCAGGGCATCTTCGGGATCTTCAAGCTGAACATCTTTTTTTTCTGATTGCCGTATTTTTTTCCAGTCTGCAAGCCGCTGCTTCACCCACGATGCATTCAATGCATCAACATGGAACCGTGAAAAGGTTTTGAGCGTATCGGTGATAAACTGAAAATCCTGGTCTGCCGGCTTGAGCGGCGCTGCTTTTTTGGTTTTCTCGGGAGCCTCATCCGTGCCCATGGTACGCCGCACATGAATTTCATCTCCAGACAAATCCCTGTCGGAACCGAATATTTTCTCCACATCAAGAATGACGAAAAGTTTTTCCTCCACCTCGACAATACCATGAATATATTTCATGTTGATATCGGTAAACAGCGGGTGCCGCGGCTGAATGGTTGATGAATCAAGTCCGATGACATTATCAATGCGGTCAACGATGACACCAACAATCGACTCTTCGATGCGGAGGATAAGGACATTTGCCAGTTCATTCTTTTTCCGCGTCAGCTCTTCAAGATGGAACATTCTTCGGAGATTAATGACCGGGATGATCTCGCCGCGAAGATTGTGCACCCCTTCCACATAGTTTGGCGTATTGGGAACCACAGTAAAGCGCCCGGCCTTTGAAATTTCCTTGACCCGCATGATATCAATTCCGTAGGCACGGCCTCCAAGTGAGAACGTGACCATCTTGAAATCAACTTTCGCACGTTTCTCGTCCTGTTCGACTTCACTCTCTTCGATATCAATTGCTGCAAAATCTTTTTCAAGACTGCTCATCCGCTACCTCAATCAAATTGTACAGAGTATTCCCTGCTTTTTCTTTCTTCAACGCCGATCCGCATACCAAGTTCCAAAAGCTGGCCAACATCGATTATCAGAGACACCGTTCCGTCTCCCAGAATGGTTGCACCGGCAATGCCGGGCGATTTGGTGAAACGATCCTTCAACGGCTTGATGACAATATCTTCTTCTCCAATCAGCGAATCAACCAGAAGCCCGATGCGCGCACCCCTGCTGCCGACAACGACAACAAATAATGTGTCTGATTTTTCCTGTTCCGGAATATTGAAAATCTGATGGAGACGTACCAGTGAAATAACATCTTCCCGCAGGTCGAATACTTCGTAGTTGTCTATCCGCTTGATCTCACCTGCCTTCAGCCGAAGTGTTTCAAGGACAGACGTGATCGGAATTGCGAAAATATTTTCACCCACACGGACCAGGAGTCCCTGGATAATGGCGAGTGTGAGGGGCAGTTTTATCATAAACTGGGTACCCTCGTTTTTCTCTGACCAGACGCTCACCGTCCCGTTCAGTTTTTCAATCTGCTTTTTGACGACATCAAGCCCCACGCCGCGGCCCGACACATCGGTGACCGACTTCGCAGTGGAAAATCCTGGCTCGAAAATCAGGTTGAATGCTTCGATCTCCGAGAGATTCTTGTTTTCGTGTATCAGCCCGGCCTGAACCGCTTTTTTCCGGACCTGTTCCACATCGATACCCCGGCCGTCGTCAGAAACTTCTATAAGGATAAGATTTCCCTCGTTACTCGCCTTGAGCACGACATTCCCCTCGGGGCTTTTTCCATTCCGGACCCGTTCCTCGGGATTTTCGATCCCATGGTCTATGGAATTGCGGACGCAGTGAATCAGCGGATCAAGCAGATCTTCGATAACTGATTTGTCAAGTTCTGTTTCCTCACCGAGCATCGTAAGCTCGATATTTTTTTTCAATGATCTCGACAAATCGCGAACCAGCCGTGGAAACCGCGAAAAAATATGCGAGATGGGAACCATGCGGATCTGCATGACCCCTTCCTGAAGGTCCCCGGTAATCCGTCCCAGGTTCTGGGTTGCATTTTTAATCCGCGAGGTATTGTCTTTTAATCCGGTGTCGATTCTGGAAAAAAAACTGAATAAATCGCCAAACTCCTGAAGCATTTGTTTCTTCAACTGTTTCTGCGATTTTCCGGCCTGCAGCTCTTCAAGAAATCCCGGTAAGGCATCGAACAGGTCTTTTATCCGTTCACGAAAATTCTCCTCAAGATTCGAAAAATCTCCAAAAAGAGAAAAGACACTGCCTGCAAGCTGGTTAAAGGCCGCCTTGACAATGACAATTTCACTGACCAGATTCAAAAGTTGATCGATCCGCCTCGAATCCACGCGGACAACAGACCCGATCGTCTTTCTGGATTTTTCCTGCACTTCCTGCTTTTCCTGATCCTGTTCAATTTCCTCTGATACCTCCTCTGCCGGCGAGGCTGCCTGTTTCGGAGGGTCTGTCTTCGCAGAGAGCTGAATAATCGCAACCCCGAGTGTCGCATCAGGAATAGAACATAATTTTTCCAGTTCCCCGACTGATTTACTGCTTGATAGAAAATAGGTTATCCTGGGAATAAACGTGTCTTCATACAGGGTTTCAAAATCAGGCACAGTCTTGAGAATCTGCCCCGCGTCCTTCAATGCGGCATACACCTGGATCCCTCCCACGGTATTCATGGGATGGTCCTCATTAAAATCCACCTCAATCCTGTACGCAGACCCGCCCGAAGCCTGTGTGAGCTCGAGCAGTTCATATTCAGACAATCCCGATGTGTCGCCGGCCGCAGACTTTTCCGTTGAGGAGGATTTTGAAACAGATTTCTTTTTTTCGATGGAAGAAGCGGTAGGTTGACGCGGGGGGGCACTGTCTTTTTTTGCAAGAAAGTCGTTTAATGATTTTTCAAGCGCGGTGGTATTTCCCTTGTATTTTTTCCCGGTGGCCTTTTTTTCAAGGATGTCCTTGATGACATCGATCGAATGGAGAATACAGTCCACCAGATCACCGCTCACCCCGATACTGCCGGAGCGGATCTCGTCAAGCACATCCTCCACAAGATGGGTGATGTGGGCGAGCTCTTTCATCCCGACCGTGGCTGCTCCGCCCTTCAGGGTATGCGCAGCGCGGAAGATTTCATCGACCGCGTCACGGTTGCCGGGATCATGCTCGAGCACCAGAATATTCTGTTCAAGAACATCAACCTGTTGTGTGGCTTCCTGAAAAAAATCGGCTAAAAGTTCTTTGTTGTCCGGATCAAGATAATCACTCATATGTTATAAATTGTGATATATTCGTATCCATAAGTCAAGAAAGAATTTTCGTTTCCTTCGGCGAAATAAAAAAAACACGGAATCCCGCGTGTTTTTTCACATCATACTTGACACTTTCGGTTATCTGTATAAAGATTTTCCTGACACGGCAATGTTTCCCGGGCTGCGGGAACCGTAAATTTCCTTTCATCAGGGATGGTACATGACCTATATTGTCATCGAAGAATCTGCCTCGGTCCGGCATCTTTTATGCTATCTCCTCCTTTCCCTGGGCATAAAGGGGCTTCCTCATGAATCAAAAGACAGTGCGCTGGAAGATATCGCGAACCGGCCGGAGATTGAGGGCGCGATCGTTGATATTGACAACAAGTCCGTGCAGGGACTGGATTTTATAAAGGCGATAAAATCCCGGTTCGGCAACCGGAATATCAAACTTATCGCCCACACTGTACAGTCGCACAAGGATTCGGTCATGGCAATGGCGGAAATGGGTGTGCAGGGATATTTGTTAAAGCCTTTCCACGAAACCGAATCATTCAAAAAGCTCAAAAACATCATCCAGAATTTCAGCGGCCCGAACGACAACCAGCGGCAGCATATCCGTGTTGTCCCGCTGCCCGACGAACTGCTGCGGGTTCATTTTCGCGTTACCGGGAATCCCACGCTCATTTCCGGAAAAATCATCAATATCAGCATGGGCGGGCTTGCCATTGAACTCGTCTCCCCCATTGAGGAAGAAGTAGTCAAACCCGGTATTCTGATCTCCAAAATGCAGTTTTCCCTCTTTGGCAGGGAGCTCACCCCCTCCGGCGAGCTGATCGTCAAAAAGGAAAAAATACTCGGTATCCGCTTTGAGTCCATATCGCCGAATGATTCCATTCACCTGGCAAAATACATCTACGACCGCGTCTCCCAGGAACAGTGATTCACGATTTCTGAGCAGAAAACATCACACAGAGACCGAAGAAAATAAACCTCTAAAATCCTTTTCGGAATTCCATGGTTTTTTCTCCTTTAGGGGGTAAATTTACCTATTGAGGCCGGGAAATGGGTCGATATTAACAAGGAAGGCCTGTTTTTCCGCGTCTTTCGCACTCAGGGGCGGAACGTGTTTGCCTGTCTGTTGCCGGTATACTATTTCGGTACAGGGAAGCGGCAGCAGGCCCCTGCAAGGAGGATTTTTATGAGACGACTGTTGCTGTTTTTACTGATCGGCATTCTTTGTTTAGGGACAGGATTTTCCGCGAATATTACGATACCGGGATTCGATTTGACCACCTATATCTTTGGGAATAACGGCGAGATGATCATGATCACCGATTCCGAGATGGATATTCTCATCGAAGGCGGCTATAAATTCGGCGGGAGAATTTCCTTTGGATTCGACGGGTTTTTAACACTGCCAGGTGAATATATCCCACCCCCCCCGTTACCACCACCACTTCCATCTTCCGGCACAATAAGTATGCCCCTGTCCTTCAAGGCCGCAGAACTCATGGTGCGCGATATCGGCGGCATCGGTTTGGACTTCAGCTATTTTATCGGCGAGAGCTCATATTTGTGCTACGGAGATGATTTTAACGAATATTTCGGTACCACCATGCTGGAGTCAACTTACACCCCCCCTCCCATAATCAACCTTGCAGCCCCCTTTTCCTTTATTGAATACAGGGGAATCCACCGGATAAACGGGACCGGGGTAAAGCTCACCTATGTGCCCGATGAAGCGATATTCGGCCTGGAGTATTTTTTATACCAGGATCACAATTTCAAGATCTCTGAATCATACGGAGTAAATGGCGGGACAACCATTATTTTGAATTCCAGTATTGATTACCTGGATACAGGCTGGTACGGCACCGACCTTCGGCTTTTTTTGAACTTTGAAAACATAAAAATCGAAGCATTCGGCGGCGGTTCCATTGATTCCGGAAGCGGAACCGGTTATTTCAGGTTTGGCTCTCTGTTTTTTGCCTCTGCCGGGCCCTTTGATTTTCTTTTGGAAGCGGGCATTCCCTGGCTTGACCCGTTGGCAATCGGCGGGCTGGAGATGTGGTTCATTCTGTTTGAAACACGCATCGCAGCAGGGCCTATCACCATCACTCCGACGGTTTTTGCCCACCCGGCAACCTATATGCATAATTACACGGCAACAGAAACAAATGTCATCGATTTCTCGCTGGATATTGCCGTGAACAATCCGCGGAAGGATTTTATCAGTTTCGGGCTTGAAACCACCTGGTCTACCAGCTATCTGTTGTTTTCTTCCACACCCGGCTGGGTGTTATACGGCTCGCCCTACATTACCCTTGCAACCCCCGGTGTATCCTGGGAAATCAAGGCCCGCTCCACAGTGTGGGACAGCACAATGGCCTCGTTTGATTTCGGCAATTATCTCACCTCCATTCAGGGTGTTGTATCTATCAGAGCGGTATTTTAAACAAGAAAAGCATATCTTCATCCAAAGGGGCTGTCCAATAAGTTGGATAGCCTCTTTTTTTATGCAGTAATTCCTTTGAAAGCTATCTTGGGGATGAAATATTTTTTGTTTCCGGTGCTCGGACTGATGGGTACATCAGACTCGCACCGGCTGACGAAAAAAATATTTCATTCCTCTAACGACTTCCTGAAGAAATTACTGCAAAAAATCCCATGCCCATGTTTTCTCCCTCTAATGCCTCAGGTGTTCCATGAAAGGATTATCCAAATGCCCCCTCTCTTAAAAAACTCCATCCCTCTTTTGCATCTTATGGTTAATCAGATATTTCGCAGTATCGAGGGATATTTTTTTCGTCCTCTGTGCGAGTCATCTCCGAGCACAGAGGGCAAAAAAATATCCCGCAATAATAACTATTTTGTAATTAATATGAACACAAAAAAGGGCTGCCGGATGGCAGCCCTTTTTTTATCTTTAAATGCTTATATTGTTACGGTGTAGTTGTTGCGGCGTCTGCTGCTGCAGGATCGGGCCCTGCGTATTTCTTTTTCTCTTCAAGATACCGGAGCACCTGAAGGTTTCCCAGCCGTTTGATTTCCGCGGTTTTTCTGCGGTCTTCACGCTGCTGAACAATCCCCCACAATGCTTCATCGTTGATATCAAGTTCGAAATCGTCGGTGACCGCTTGGTCATAGCCGAGTTTGATGTCTTTTACGTAGGTGACAAAGTCGCCGCCGATATTTGCAGCATCTCTGTAAATGATAATGCCTTTGAATTTGATAAAAGGCTGGCTCCGCGGATATAATGGATACGAGCGGAGTTCCCTGTTTCTGACATCTTCAACATAATTCGGGTTTTTCCAGATCAGCTTTTTCCAGCCGGTATAACGCAGGTAATCAACGAAGATAATGCGTTCTTCTGCATTCTGGTCTTCAAGGATAATGCCGATACCATGCGGGAAATTTCTGCCGTTTACCATCATTTCAACGTGCTTGATGGTTGCAACATTCTTTAAAACGCCCTTGTTGTCGAATTTCTGGCCCAATCCTTTATCAGCCTCAGCCACATTGCCATTTTCATCTGTTTTATCCATATATGCCGGAATGTTAAACGGCGGCTGAATAATTGCGTATGAATTGAATGCTGCTTCGGGAAAATGGATTCTTACACCAAGGACTGTTGGTTTACCCCAACCTTCATCTTCTTTGTTTGATTGAGCTGGCTGTACATAGGTCAAAGCCACGTTTTCACCAACCTGTGATGATGAAGAAAGATGTACTTCCCAGTTCTTCAGGCCAAGGTCGACTTTCAGGTTTGCCTTGTCGTCTGCCTTCAGCCCCGCACCGGCAACATCACCATAATTGATTTCAGTGCCTGCCAAATCATTAAAATCGATGAGCACTTGCGGCTCGGTGATTTCTTCTGCTATTGCGCCCATCACACCGGTAATTGATAGTATCATGAGCATAATGAGTAGTTTTTTCATATTGACGCTCCTTTCGCTAAAGTTAGCACGTAACGTTTAAAATTATACGCAGCGAAAAGAAATTGTCAACGATTTTATTTTTTTTTTATAATTTCGGCCTAAAAAATGCTGTCATCGAAGCGTGCGCCGTTCGCGAAAAAGTAATAATCGGTTCTCGCGGGCGTCGACAGAACAGCATGATTCCTTATGACACTGATTGAAGCCTTCAGATTCGAAAGAATCGAAACTGCGTTCTGCAATGCGAATGATCTTTCGGCTTTTTCAGATTCAAGGGTGATATCCGAAATCTCTTTTCCGCTGATAAAAAAGCGCACTTCCCGGACATCATTAAAATTGAAGAAAACCGTATTGGCCACACCCTGCAGCATCTGCCGGGGGGTAAAGACCTTGTTCTCAAGATGGTAAACCCCGTCAGAGAACCCGATGTAAACTGTTCCGTTTTCAAGCATCAGGCTATCGAGTCTGGTTTTTGCGGGCAAAACATTCGAGTTGGCATAATTTGAGGAACCCAAAAGTGTGTCGCTTAACAGCATCCGGATATCTTCAACACGGGAATCCAGCTTCGGGAAATAACGTATTTCTCCTTCGAACCGGATTGTATTCAAATTCGGAAAGAACAGCACCCGCCGCTCCCACTGTTCGGTCACTGCATACAGTACAATTGATGTTGTCAGACAGACAATAATGATGACTGCCGCCAGAATAATCAAAGAGCGTTCGGAAAAAAACGCCCTGTCTTCTTTAACCTTATAATCCACCCGTTACTCCGTAAATCCTTTGGATTGTTCAAACTGCTCAATAAAATGAGAAACGCCATTATATATCGCCTTCTCGATTTTCTGCAAGTAGGCATCATCCATCAGACGGGTTGCTTCTTCCAGGTTTGAAACAAAGCCCACTTCCACAAGCACAGCAGGCATTTTGGCCTTTCTGACCACCAGCCATTCACCTTCCTTGATTTTTCTGTTCTCGGTAACAGCACCGATTGCCGATTCAAGCTGGGAAGCGATTTCACCGGCAAGCAGAACACTTTCACGGGTGAACTCTTCTTCTTTCATATCATTCATGATCGTCACAATCTCGCTGTATTCCTTACCCACCGAGGCAGTGGTGACCAGATCCCGCCGGTAATTTGGGGTCAGGTACCACACCTCAAACCCCTTCGCAGCGGATGACATCGAGGCATTCGCATGAAGCGAAATATAGACAATCGCGTCATCGGGCTTGACCGGTATGGTATTTGCAATATACGGCCTGTCTTCGAGTGCAATATAGGTATCGTTTTCGCGGGTAAGCAGGATTACCTTGTCCGGATACCGCGCCTTGAGAGTTACATGAAGCTTTTTGGCAAGATTCAGGACGATGTCTTTTTCCGATACACGGATTGATTTTCCGTTAATGGTATGCACATAGCTGGCTCCGGAGTCTTTGCCGCCGTGGCCTGGATCAATCACGATCGCCGCCACCCGGAACACTTTTGGGGGAATATCTGTCTGCTCAAGGACTGCCCTGATTTCCTTTGCAGTCGACTCCGGAAACACCAGTGCACCGTGTTGCCGCCGAACCGCATCAACATTTATCCGCCGCGAACCGTTGACAATTACCCACGGCACGTTCACCGTAAAAACCACCTGCGTGGTATCCTTTACCAGCACTCCGCTTTCCAGAAGCGGATTCCATTCCAGCTTTGATGCTGTTTCGGCAAGCAATGTGCTCAGTGCAGTATATTCCGAAAAAGCCGGCGCAGCACATGCGATCCACAGTGCTGCCCCAAGCAAACAATATTTTTTCAAAAGACTCATCTCCCTGCTCTCCCCGTCATCTGTGTCAGGTACCTTCCCCATGATCCGGCATCCATCAGCGAATCAATAACGTACAAACCGCCCTGAACGCCGGCCCGCAAAAAGGCTTTCCAGAACAATGCGCCCAAGGCATGTTCAAAACGCATGTCATCGTCAACATACCGGACCGGAACATACTGTCCCAAACGCTTTAGTGCATGCTGTATCGGTTCCCCGTGCCAGTCTCCGCACTGTTCTTCTTGTATTATCGGCAGGTTTATCACCAATATTTCATCGAAAGACAATTTCCGCAGATCACCAAAAACAGCAGGCATCGTTTCCAGATATTCAATATTTTCGCGACAAGCAAGGGTAAACGCATTGATACAGGGCAGATTTTCGGCGAGCAGGAATGCATCGGTTTGTTCACAATCAGGCTGCAGCCTGATGCACAATTTGTGCAATGCGGCCGCGGCCGCATCGATCGCCGCTTTCCGTGTCGGTTTTCTGGAGATGACATTCCCGCATTTCTCAACATTATTTTGGGGAAATACAACACGGCTGCCCGGTTCTGCACGCAAAAAAAACGCCTCTATCCCGTCGCTTTTTCGTGCATCCTCAGTTCCATGGATTGAGCGGACGATTCCGGGTATGGAAATAAATGCCCGCTCGGCAGACACCGCCTTTTCCCTGACCGACAGATCTCCCGGCGGCAGTCCCACCGCAATCCTCAAGGCGGCGCGGGTCACCGGGATTCCCGAGCAATACGGATACGTCCATCCCGACATATATCCGCCGGAAAGCCGGGCTGCAATTTCTCCGACAAGCGGGCCGTTTTTTGAGAGCCTGATATCCCCCTTGGCCGCTCCAGTGGTTATCCCCAAAGCTTTTACGGCACTGAAAAACACGTTTTCTATCGCATCAAGGGTTTGTCTGTTTATATTTGAGGGGATCGTATGGCCCATCTCGATGAACCATGGTTCAAAGACGATATGGCGGTCTGCAATGCCGCAGAGCGTGATCGTCCCGTCATAAACGAGCGCATCAAGACTGAACTCGGGCCCGTCGATATACTCCTCAATAATTGCTGTATGCGTTCGGGAGAAACAAAGGGCATCAGAAACAGCGGCATGCAGCTGTTCGACTGAGTCCACCCGGCGGACGCCCCGTGCGCCCATGTTGTCCACCGGTTTGACCACAAGCGGGAACGCCATCGGGGAGATATCCACGGTGTCCGGATTTGTTACGGAGATAAAGGCGGGCTGCGGGATATGATGCCGCCGGAACTGTTCCCGCATCTTCTGTTTTTCACTCGCATTTACCGCCACTTCATAGGGGATGCCGGGCAATCCGCATTCCCGGGCCACCCATGCCACCGATGCCGAAAAATCAGTCCCCGCGGTAAACACGCCGTCCACCCGTCCCTGCTTTTGATGTCTCTTTACCGCATCGGCAAGACGCTCTTTGTCTTTCAGGTCAATGGGTTCAAATATATCCGCCAATTCCCTGCCCGGCGCAGCTGGATTGCCGTCCGCGGCAATAATCTTCCAGCCCATACTTTTGGCTGCCTGAAACGCCGGTATCTGCATAACCCCTGCGCCGAGGATGAAAATGGTTTTCTGTTCAGTCATTTATACGTCTCCCGGTTTTTACTGCATACACTTCAAAGGTATCGCCCAATCCAAACATTTTTGAGACAACACAGATGAGCCGAGAAAGAATCCGGTGTGTTCCCGGCTGATAATTGTCTCTTGAAAAAAACCGTTCGGGGTGATGGCCGGTTATCCTTATTTTTTTTACCGTGAATCCCGCTTTTTTCAGGGCTTTTTTTACGTTTCGGGCAGGCCAGATGGTAAAATGATCGGCAGGGCTTTCAAAAAGAAACTGCCGCAGGCTGCGCCGCGCGGAAATGCCGTTTCCATTGGGGGTGGAAAACGCAAAAATGCCATTGTCGCCCAGCAGGGAATGTACCAGGGATACTATCGTTTTTACATCCACAAAATGTTCCAGGACATACCACATGGTGAGAACATCATACTGTTTTTCAGCCACCGGTACGGGAAGCGGCTCATGTTCCAGATCACAAACATACGCTTCAAAACCGAGGGTATGTTTTACGTAGTCAATTGCATCGGTACTGATATCGAGCCCTGTAATTGTCCAGCCCGCATCGGCCGCAGCCGAACAAAACGGCCCGTAGGCACAGCCGATATCAAGTGCCTGAACATCCTGCCCACCAGGCCGGATAGCAGCAAGCAGCGGCTGAATCAGCCCTGTTCTGCTTTTCCCGAAACCCTTTATTTTTTCAAAGTCTTGCAGATATGTTTTGCCGTACTGCCGTCGGTACTCACTGAAAAAATACTCTCTGGAATATGCCGATGTCTCGCCGGAAAACCGGATCATGCGGATGGTCATGCATTCCTGACATTGAAAATACGAACGGTCCGGGAACCTTGCCATTATCTTTTTTTTCATTGAACCGCAGACCGGACAAAACGGCTTTCCCTGCGGATGAAAGTGTTCCAAAAGCCGCGGGATCGTTTTGTCATAAAGACGGGTTTTTTCCATGATCATTTCGGCCCTGGTTTCTGTGAAAAAATACCGTGCCGAGCAGAATTCCTTTAATTTAAATGCCTGGGGCCTTTTTACGCCGATTTCCAGAAAACCGGCCTTTCGGGACAACAGGCGGTGGTACGGCGTCGGATTAAACAGAATGACCGGCATTCCCTGTGCAGCTGCCTCAAACGCGGTGAGTCCGAAGTGGGTAAACACACAATCATACCTGCTGAGCATGTTCGCAAGGTGTTTCACATTCCGGAACACCTCAATGCCATTCGGCCAGTCTGCTGCCTCGCCATGCTGTTGTGTGTACCGGGGCCCTTCGATAACCGTAATCGCCTCGGGTTCGAAAAGCTTGAGTGCCAAAATCTTTTCGACAAGAATTCTTGACAATCCGGCCTTGTCCTCACTGCCGAAGGTAATCACTATATGGCGAAACGGGAAAATAAGATCCCGCACATCGCCGGATACTGCCGGGAAAGGCGACAGAATGGTATTTCCCGTTCCCGGAAAAAGCCAGGCCATCGTGATATCGGCAAGATAGTGCATCTGCTGCCGCAGCGGGCCGCCGTCATCGAGGCCGACCACATACCAGTCTTTGCCCAAATGTTCAAACAATGCGGTGTCTGCGGCGCGCCAGTCTATCACTGCAACGGTCGCGGTGCCGTCATTCATCGCGGGAAAATCATGATCATTGAAACGCAGAATCTGAACACCCGCTGATTCCAGCTGTTTTGGAAGCTGAAATTCATCGGGAAGGACGACCGCGGATGGCGCATCAAGCTGCTCTGCCATGGCGAAAACACGAAACAGGTGGCCGCCGCCCATGCCGTCGGCAACATTGGGATAAAAAAGAAACCGGTGCATATCATCAGCCTTCCCGGCCCGGAATTGCCGGCCTGTTTTTCCGGAGCCATACGATGAGCTCTTCGATTGAAATCGGGTTCCCGCGGTACAGATCACTGAAAATAGCCGAAAGATGCCGGTAATCTGCTTCTGTATCGAGTGTCACCGATCCTTCCGGAAACAGGTATTGTTCAGCAACATCCAGTTCAACAACGCGGTATTCGTCCTGCCTGCGGAGCATGTAGGTGGTGATATGTTCGTGTTCGTATGGATCGGCAGAACGCATTGCGGATTCCTGAAGCGCCCAGGTTTCCACGACCTCTACGCCCGTTCCAAGTGGTGCTCCTTTGAACCGGCTCAGGTCTGCCCTGTGCGAGGCATGCATGACAAGATTTTTATTGGCAAGTTTGGCAGATACCAGGGGATTGTCGCCGGTGGCACGGACAACCCGGTCAACTTGGTAAAATTCGGCTGCGATACAGTACCGGGCCAGAACATCATCTGCCGGCCCTTCAAACAGCTCGAAACCGGCTGCAAGAGTATAGGGTCGAAAGAGTTCCATGCTTCGGTGGTCTGTGACAAGGACGTGAATATCGGTTTTGATTTGTTTTGCCGCAGCGAGCACATGCTCCAGCACCGTACACCCGGCCAGCGGAAGAAGCGCCTTGCCGGGAAGCCGTGTGGAACCGATTCTGGCCTGGAGCAGCACACCCGTTTTCATTCAGGGGGCTCCCACAGTTCAATAAGACTTTTTGCATCCTCTTTGTAACGGTACTTGTGGCGGATCACCCATTTCTGGACCTGCCGGAATTCCCGGAATGCTCGCAGCCATCCTACCCCGGAGTTGATCATATATGACGGAAAACGCCGGATACTCAAATGCCCCCGGTCATTCCTGAAATCCACCGACATGTTTTTCAGATAGAAGAGTTTGTACCCCTCGTCGGGTGTCTGATTTTCGGGAGCAAGCGCATCCCGATAATGAAAATATAAAGACGTGTTGACCTGAATTTCCTGATTCCATAAAAAGCTGCGGAAACCGAAGTCGGCTTTCTGCCAGTATGGCGAAGTAATGCATGGATCAAACCCGCCGGTGAAGCGGTATTTTTCCTTATTGTAGACGCCGACATAGTCAAACGGAAATATGCTTTTCATCCCGTCCCGCAGCGGATTCCATGGAACAATTTTCAGCTGTTTTTTGATCCGGACCGGAACCTGCACCGATGGAACGGTTTCATGCCTGGCAGTTTTCAAAATGGGAACAGAACACAGAATATCGTGGTCATTAATTTTTTCAATCAGCCTGTCTGCAAGCGAAGAGAGAGGAATATGCATGTCGCTCCAGACGACGAGAACAAGTTTTGACTGGGCTTCCTCGATTGCCAGATTGATTTTCTCGCCGTAAGAACTTTTTTCGTGCAGGAGTATAAATCTGATGTCCGGGTATTTTTTCACCAGGCCCTCTATTTCCGGTGCCGCTTCCGGGCCTTCGATCGAGATAATTTCAAAGTTACGGTTCCCCGCAAGTTCCGAAAGGGCGTTATCCCGGTTAAGACGACCGCTTCGGTGCAGCACCACAATGCTGAGCCCGAACAGGTATTTGTGTACCCGTGCTTTCTGCGAGCCGCCGAATACCGTATAGGGAATGGGTGTTTTAGAAATTATAGGTGTAATACTCATCACATCCTTTGCAGATTCCAGGATACTCTTTTGCACCATGACGGGTATAAGTATCTGCACCGCCTGCCCAGATTGTTTCGATTGAATCGGTAAAAATATTTCCCAGTACAGCTGTTTTTTCAACATCCTCCCGGCAGAGGGGGACGGTCCCGTCCAGCAGTACGGCAATCTCCCGTTTGTTGTGCCAGCACGGGAAGCGGTGAAGCGGGGAGAGATCGGTGACTTTTTTATCGGGAAGGAATCCCGCGAAGGGATCATATTTCTGTATGATCAGATGTTCGGTTTCTTTTTTCCATTCCCGGTAAAACTGCTCCAGATGTTCTTCGCTTTCTTTCATTCTGACCGCCTGGACATATGCATTTCCCGGGAAAAGCGATAATAAAAGCCGCGCACACGCATGCGCCTCTTCATATCCGTCTCCCCGGAGCGCCGTATACAGTTCCCTGTTGTTTGCATCAAGCGAAACAATCCACAAGGGGGGCGTCTGACATTCTTTAGCAGTTTTCGTTAATTCCTCTTTGTCCCAGCCGATGCCGGAGGTTTCGATCACCAGTTTCAGGTTTTTTATCGACGTTAACTCCCGGATCAGGCGATAGATGTCGCTGTGAAGGGATGGTTCACCCCACAAGGAAATGGAAAAGGTGATATCTTCGCAAAAATCAATTGCCTTCTTTGCGATATCCAGACACTTTTCAACCGGCATCTCTGCTTTTTTCCCGATGGTATCGGGAAGCATTTTCGGGTAAGGGCAGTAGGAACATTTTTGCCTGCATCCCTCGACAGTCTGCACCTGGATATAGGCAGGAAGCGGCCGGAGGAGTTCCGGCTTCTCCTGCAATATGGCACAAACGGATTTTTCATCTATACCGCCGGCTTCGATAACGCGTTGTGTAATGAGGGTGTTTCGTTTCGTGTCGACAGAAAGTGATATGCGCAGCAGGCGCAAATCAACCGGGGAGAGTTCGGTTTCCAGGTCAAAGGAATTGATATCCCGTTTGATAACCGTGAACAGATAATCCCTGCTGACTGCATCCCCGTTTTTTTCCAGGGCGGCGAGTGCCGGGAGTATATGCGGCTTGACAATTTCGATTGCGAGGCCGTACGGATACCCGTCTGCGAATGTATATTCTGCAAAGTACCGCAGATGATTGTCATACATGCGTGCGGCAATTCCTGCATCCAGAAGCGGTGTATCCCCGAAAAAATAAAAAATATTGTCATATCCTTTGGAGACATCGATTAATGTATTGAAAAACTCTTTTGCATCCCATGCTTCTTTTATGACCGGTTCTATACCCTCCGGGACAGATGAAGGATCGGATTTCAGCATTATTTTTTTATGAACATCCGGGAGTGAAGCAATGAAATCGAGCTGACACTCCATGCTGTTTTTGCTTCCAATGACCGGCTGCGAGGCATATTCACTCTGCTGTATTGCATTGATGACAATTATGTTTTTCATACTCTTTTATATCGACAATAGCATAAAGAAGCTATACCCTCCGTACAGGTTTCACTGCATTATATCATCTGCTTGATCATTTGTCGATTTTTTTTATAATAAATGGAATCCGTATTACGGAAAAACCGATCCCGTAAAAGAGGTGCTTTCATGCAATTGTTCCGACGGCCAAAAACAGCAGCTTTTGCGGGAATCAGCCTGTCGCTGTGCCTGTTTGTGTTTCTGTCTGTCTGGTTTTTAGCGGCAGTTGCAGGCAATGAAGAACAGCTGTCCCTGCAGGAGCTGACAGGAGCTGACCTGAGTATTCAAAACAGCCCGGGCTCCCCGGCGGGATCAGTCTTTGGAACAACCGCAGAGCCGCGATACAACCCCATACCCCGGTTCGCCGAAGTGCAGGAAGCTGTTGCAGAAACCGGCCTCACCGAATGTACCATTCACCTGTACGCAGGAACCGCAGTGATCAAGGGCCAGCCCCCCCGGTTTTCTTTCCTGTTTACGGTGCCGGTCTATCACCTGGACTTTTCGGCCTGCACAGTATCACCGGATTCCTCCGCCTTTATGCCTGACGTTCCATCAGGGGAGTTTGGTTCGGGCAGTTTCACAGCTCTTCCATTGCTTGCCGCCGAATTGAAATCAGCAGCCACAATGCCATGGATATATATTGATACCACATCTCCGGGGGACAACCTTTCGCTGCAGAAAATGCGGCTTTCAACGCCCGGGTTTGAAAATAAGAAAACCCTATTTTTTCATACAACTGCTGCTGCGTTCATTGACAAACAGAGTTTTTACAAACTTTTTGCCTCGTCTGCCCCTGCCCCGGGCAGCACAGGATTGCTGTCTCCGGAAGATCAGAATAGAAAAGCCGGCATCATCACAGCGGGGAAAAACGCCAGCCCCCTCACGCTTCCCGATCTCTTTTCTTTGCCCGGCCCGGCAGAAAACAGCCACCTCCTCCCGCCTGCATTGTTTGCACCATCCTTTCTGCTCATTCGGTTAAAGGATTCAGGCGCCGGCTCTATTGCGGCCGCACAACTTTCCCTGCAGAAAAAACTTGATGCACTGCACATTTCTGTCTTCGTCCGGAATCTGAAGGAAAACAAATGCCCGTTTGAGTCTTTTGCAGCGAGATGGCCGATGTTTTTTATTGTTTTTTCGGTGATTGCAGCCGCATCTGTTTTTTTGGCAGTCATTGGATATACCCCTTCAGAGGCCGTACTGGATACAGCCGTGCGGCTTTCAGTACTGTACCGTGCAATCATGCAGCGAATTGTCATCTATCTGGTTCCGGGGATTCTCTGGAGTATTATTTTTATCGCAGTATATGCAGGGGCCGGCAGGAGCAGTTTTTTTGATTTTTTACGGATACTGGGCTCCCGGCCGCCCGCGATGTCGGAAATGCCCGCATCATGCATTCCCGTGCTTTTTGCCGCTGCCTCTGCTGCAGCTGTTCTGCTGCCGCATGTTGTTTTCTTTCCGGCATTGATATACCTGAAAAGTGCAAAGCAGAAAACCCGTATATAAAAAAGCCCGGCATTGCTGCATGCAGTACCGGGCCGAATACTCTGGAAAATCGGGTATTACCGTGTCACCTTGTCGCTGATCAATTCCAGAATGAGCTCCACTTCACCGCGGCTTAATTTTGTCGCGCGGGCAATTTCCTCTACCGACCATCCCTGCCGTGCGAGCTTGGTGACAGTCTGGCGCTTGTCCATCGAAGGTGCGCCGCGGTCCGTTTTGCCTTTCACCCGTTCTTCCTTTAACAGGCTTTCAAGGAGCCGCAGCTGCTCGCTCGCATCCTTGTTGACCTTTTCAAACCGGGTTTCAGCCCGGGCGAGCCAGTCGCGGGCAACATTCATTTTCTCTGCACGGACTTCAATATCCTCGATGAGGCCATCCAGGCGTTCAATCTTGTCGACCACTTTCTCTGTAATATCTTTCCCTGCGGTAATTTTCTCGACATCTTTTTTCATTTCCGTCAATGATTTCGGGATCAGCTTCATTTCTTTTTCAAATGACTTGAGTGTTTGTTCCAGCGTGGACAACTGTGAAAAGTTTTTGTCGACAGAGGTCGTCGTTGCCTCGATAACTTTTTTGCGTCCTTCAAGCCGTGCATACCGCTCCTCAATATCCTGTTCCAGCGATGAAAGCTCTCGCAGTTTCAGTTCCATCTCCTGAACCAGGTCATGCTGTGTGGTTACCGCCTCAAGCTTGGTATCCAGTGCATTTGAAATATCCATCAGTTTGCTGAAATTATTTTCGATCATATCGATCCGTTTTTTCTCTGTGAGGAAGTTTCTCATTTTTCCATTCACTTCCTCGACAATTTTTTTGGTTGAAAAATACTCTTTTGTAATATCATCCATTTCGCGTTTGTACGTGTCAATCTTTGCAATATCCTTCTTCATGGAACTGATATCCGATTCAAGACTCAGCTTGAGACTGTCGGCCCGTTCAAAGACCTTTGTCTGTGCGGCAAAGTTTTTCTGCCGGCGGTCGATTTCGTCAAGGTTGTCTTTCAGTTCGGCAAGCAGCTCTTTTTTGGCTGCGATCTCATCTGCAAACTGCGCACTCATCGCCCGCACCTGCTCCTCAATGCCGTGGACCTCCCCGTCCACCGTCTTTCTCAGGGTGATGAGTTCTTTCTGGAATCGTTTTTCAAACTGGTCTCCCAGTTTCTGGAGTTTTTCTTCATTACTGCTGTTATGTTTCACAATGGTGTTATCAGCCTTTTCCTGCCATTTTTCCAGATGCTGTTCAAGCGCGTCACGGCGGGTCCCAAGGTCATTGAAAAATTCATCCTGCATGAGCTGAAGCTTTTCGGAAGCAGTCTCATAGGCCTGCTTCTTCAAGTCGGAAACGCCGGCCTCAATATTATCAAGTTCCCGCCGAAGGGCATCCATTTCTTCTTCTGCGCGTGACTGCTGTGCATGCCGCTCTGCAGACAATGTCTCTGCAAGGACATGAAATTCTTTTTTCATTTTCACCGAGGTAGTCTCCATGAGTTCGCGGAGACTGCTCTCCAGTTCCTGGATATCAACATTCGCCTCATCAAGCTTCTGGAACTTGTAGGCAACCTCTTCCTCATATTCGGTGATGCGGGTATTGATTGTCTGCATTATTTTCTGTTCAAGATCATTTGACTTTCCGGTCATCTTGTCAAACAGCCGTTCAGTTTCTGTTTCCGTTGTATCTATTTTTTCTGCAAGGCGGCTGGAATAATCGTTGAATGTTTCTTCAAGCTCCTCAATTTTTGACTGGGTGGTTGAAATAAAACCGCTCACTCTTTCATCAAGCTCAACATGAACATTCTGTGCAGTTGCAGTGAACTGTTCAATGGAACCGCGGGTATGCGCTTCCAGCTGTTTGAGCTGTCTTTCCAGATCAATTTCCTGTGATTTCATCTCTTTTTTGGCCTCGGCATGCCAGATATGCGTATCAGAACGCAGGGCACCAAAGAGATCCACGATTTCCTTCTTCCGTTTTGCAAGTGCAGCCTCAACCTGTGCAAAATATTTCTGCATTTCTTTTTCCTGTGCTGCTGTTTTTTCGACGGTTTTTTTCTTTAAATTGATAAATACTTCATCTTCGAAATCCTCGCCCTTTTTGGCGGCATTCGAAAGGTGGGTATAATACATACGTTCGATCTGACTGAACTGTTCCTTGTAGTCATCCAGTTTCTCGGTAAACTGCTCCCCGACTTCCTTGTTCCGGTGCTCCAGGGCTGCCATAGTCCTCTGCAGATCTTCTTTGATGGTATTTTTCTGCTGGCTGAATTCCTTTTCAAGGCTTTCAACAGTATGTTCAGCTGCGCTGACGCTGTTTTCAAGGTCATCAACGAGCGATTCTTTTCTGGAAACCGCCCCGGCAATCGCCTTTTCAAATTCTGCGGTCATCGTCTGTTTTTGCTGCCGGGCTTCTTCAAAGATTGCATCCAGGTCATTTTTCAGCGATGCAGTATCCTGGTCTTTTTGTTTTCCCACCGCGCCCCTGAACTGCTTGAAAGCCTGCTGGATAATTGCTTCGGACTGCCGCACAGTCTCTCCCTTTTTTGAATCCAGGCGTTTCAAAAAAGTCTCGATGTCTGCTGCGCGATGGTGGTATTTTTCAAGTTCATTCTGGAGGGCAGCAACACTCTGTTCATGCGATTTTAAAAGCTTTTGCTTGATTTCCGACAGCTCATCGGAACCGCGCTGGATGATTTTGTCCTGTGTCCCGGACAATTCTGTTTCGAGCCTGGCAATATGGCTGTTCATTGTTTTTATTTTGCGGTCGACCTTGTCGACAAAATCGCTTTCCTCACTCAGCCGTTTCAAATTTTCATCAACACGTGCGGACATATTAATAAGTTCCTGAAGCGTCCCCGCATACGCATCGACCGTCGATTTCATTTTCTCAAAATCTCCGGCCTTGTTCTCGAGCATCTCTTCGAACGAGAGAATCCGCTTCAAAACTTCCCTGCCCTTTGATAAATTTGAATCGAGATTTATGGACAATTCGTCAATTTCAAGACTTTTCTCCTTGATAAATACGGAAATATCTTCTTTGGCACGGTCAGAAAAGCGCTTCAGTTTTGCCAGACCGCTCGACCGTTTGTCAGCCAGGTAGTAGATTCCAAAAAGTACCAAAATTATTGCCAAGGTAGGTAAGCTGAGTTCAAAGTTCATGTGTTCCCCTCCCAAGGGATTTTTCTTCTATAATAGTCAAGAGAAACCGTGTTGTCAATCGGTTTTTAGAGGTTCTGCCTATGCAAAGAATTTGGTGTAGAGGACAATACCGCCGTGAACAAGGGCAACTGTAATGGCAATGACTGCAAAAATGATATGCAGCTTTCTCCGCATTTTGGCCGGTGCAATGTGGGTGCGAAGCCCCAAAAAAGCGGTGATCAGGACGAGCAGTATGGTTGCAATCCCCAACGGTGCAACGAGGTCGTAGATTGACATAGAAAACTCCCCCTTCAAATAGTATTGGATGCATTGTACTCCTGATTTCCAATTTTGAAAAGAGTCAATCAAAAAAGATTTTGAGTATCAAATCCTCATGCAAAAAAAATACTCTGCTGGTTGCCTTTTTTCTCACAATCAATATATTAGGGACAATATGTTTAAAAAAGAAAGTACGTTTGAAGAAGCACTGACAAAAGAATTTTTTACAAAAGTGTTTTCTGCTGTTTTTAATGCTGATGACGAGCTGCTCTCATTCAATGAAGTGTCTTCCCTTGTCAAACCGACCGCCGAGAGCTACAAGGGCATCCAGCCTGTGCCCATATCCCAGATTCTCGGCAGCGAGGGCAGATACCGGGATTTCAACCGCCATTTTTTTCCAAGGAAGCGGCATCTTAAAGCACGCTGGGAGCGGATTAATCGCGCATATAAAAAGGGCGTTATTCTGCCACCGGTAAAGCTCTATGAAATCGGCGGAAAATATTTTGTCCGGGACGGGAATCACCGCGTTTCTGTCGCCCTCATTCAGGGCATAGAATTTATCGATGCAGAGGTCACCCGCCTTGAGACCGGAATAAAATTTTCGGAAAACATGACCATGGAAGAAGTGCGGCAGAAAGTGATCGAGTACGAACAAAAAGAATTTTACAAAACAACAAAAATAAAAAAATACCGCACCGATGCAGATATCCGGTTCACCGCTCCCGGCCGCTTCGATGCTGCGATGGAACACATTTATGGCCACAAATACTTCCTGAACCTGGACAAGGATGAGGAAATACCCTTAAAAAAGGCGGTTGTCTCCTGGTATGACCGGGTATATACACCGATTGTGAATCTGATTATATCTGAAAACATCCTGCAGCGGTTTCCCGGCCGGACCAACGCGGATTTGTACATCTGGATTGTCCGGTACTGGCATGATTTAAAAGAACGGTACGGGAACAGGTACTCCCGCAAAAAGGCGGTAAAGAAATTCTCTGAAAAATTCGGAAGAAATCTGTGGCAGATTACAAAAGACAGGATAGCCGGTTTTTTCAGGCGTTTTTTCAAACAGAATGCCGAATAACCCTGTACGGAGACAATCTACTCCGAAGAGTCAGAGAGCAGAAAATGCGTAACCGCCATTTTCTTTTCTTTTTGCGTGACAAGAAATAAATGCCGGGACCCGTCCTTCAGGGAAACAGAAAATGCAGGAAGGCTTTCAGCGGTATTGACCGGCACCAAATCTCCGGATTCCGGTAAAAACAACGGGGCCATCTCTCCGGGCACAACCGGAAGAAAACCGGTCGTTGCATTCGGCGGCAGATCATGAATTTCCAGAAATGGTTCAACCGGTGCATCGGGACTCTGCAGAATAAAGCGGGAAACTCCTGCAGCCGCCGCATTAAATATACAAACCCGTGCACCATACCCCGGCCTGTCTGTCACAGGAATAATCCTGATGATGCCGCGGGAGTCCGCAAACATGCAGTATATTATGCCCGGATGAAAAAAGTATTTTCCCGATGTCAAATCAGGAAATGAAGGATCCTGCTGCTGGATATGCCATGATGGAAGCGATTCGGTTTTCCAGGCAACCGAATACAAGCCGGCAGCACGAAGCGTTTTTATGGGTTGTACGGTGCCGGGAACATTGTTCTCAAAGACACAGGCCTGCTGCGATCCCTGCATAAGCCTGAAATCGACCCTTCCTTCATACATATTCACCACAAAGACCTCTGGCGGGACAGTGTAGGAAACACATGACAGAGAAATAAGCAGCAGAACGGGGAGAATGAATTTTTTTACCGCAGTGTGTTTCCTCATAACAGTTTGTTGGCTTTCGCCTCTTCCATAAGCAGGATATTCCAGTGGTTTTTTTGCAGATAATTAATCCGGTCCCTTGGTTCATCGATTGTTGTTGAGCGTTCCTGAAGGTGTTTCAGTGCCTTGTTTAAAATGGTGAGGCCATGTGCGCTTTCCTGATAAATTTCACGGGGATTTTTCACCGATTTCAGAATTGTATAATAGAAGAAATAAAACAGATATGCATGAGGTTCTGCAGCAGAAAATTTCTGGTGAATAGTCATTTCATGCAGTTCCCTGATCCCTTCCTGTGCCGATCCGGCCCTAAAGACCGTCAATGCACGGAACATTTTAATCAGCCGCTGCAACGGTGTCCCATTGATATTCAAATCCAGACATCGGCCTTCGAGCATGGAAAAACCGTTATTCCATCCGGCATATCGGGTAAAAAGCAGTTCCGGCTCGTGTTTCATCTGCAGGGCACGGTCCAGACAGCTGACTGCCTTGTGAAAATTATTCTCGAAATAAAAGGCTTCACTTTTAAAGAAGAGGACCTCCGGGGTGTCGGGGAGCTTTTTAAACAAGGCGACAGCATGATCACGGTTTTTCATATAGAGTGCAGTCCGTGCAATCCATGCATAAATTGTTTTCCTCGCCTCCGGCTTTTGGTACAGGGTGGTAAACACCAATGCCTGTTCAAGCGATTCAAGTGCTTTATCATAGAGGCCGCAGTCAAATTGAATTCGTGCTTCGATAAAATAGAACAGGAGTTCATAATCACGTAATCCTTTTTCACTGCATACGGCAATACCTATTTTGCAATTGCCGAGCATTCGGGTATAGTTGCCGAGCAGATAGTACGCAGAACACTCAAAAAGGAGCGCTCTCACATACACAGGGATAACGCCCTGATCATGGGACAGCTTTTCCGCGAAAGTAAAATAATCAAGAGTTTCCCGCATATTGCCCCGGCCGAGGAACTCGATGGCCAGCTCCAGAAAGGATTCAGCAATATGCACCTGCATATCCAGTTCCTGAAAAAAATGCATTGCTTTTTTTGAATGATCAATCGCTGCATCCAGTTCCCTGCTGCTGCAGTAGTAATTGCCAAGGGCGATATACAAATGCGCATGGGCAATCTCCGGCGAAAGTGATTCGGTTCCCGGCAGTGACCGTTTGATATATTTTGCGGCGTCGGTCAGTGCACCTGCCGCGACCAGCTGCTTTATGGTAAATGCTGCATGGATGACCGCCAGTCGTTGCTCATGGTCGCCAGTCATGTTTTTTTTGTCGGATGCCAATATTGTCCGGGCATATGTCAACAAAGACTGAACCAGGTTGAATTTATTCTCATCAATTCCCGCATTCAGGGCCACCGGAAGTACCTGAAGAATTGTATTATAATCCCGGAGTCCACGCAGCATTTCACACACATGCAGGGAATCGGCATTCACGAATTTCTGCAGATCCTGGAGCAAAAGCTTGTGGATTTGCTCTTTCATATACGCTGTTTTTGAGGGAGCAGAAACCGAAAGAACCTGCAGGACCGCCGCACTGAATGCTTCTGAAGGGAAAGCAGGGATCAGCTGCATACTCTGCAGAAATGCTTCCTGCTCTGTCTTTTGATCGGGTGAAAAACCCATCTCGGCAAAGAACCGGAAATAATCACTGTCCGAAAATACTTTTCCCGCCCAATGAAAGGCAAACAGGTATATCCTGGCTTCATCCTTCAGCGATTTTATCACCACCGACCCGGCATACCATGAACTCTGCGGTATTTGGGCTTTGCGTTCATTTTTGGCAATCCAGAGAAATTTTCCGTCACGATCATCAATTTTTTTCTGAAGCCGCAGATAATAGATATAGAAAAGAATGTTCCGGTAGACGCCCCTCGAAAGCCGGCTGACCTGGTCTATGACTCCCGCCGGTATTTTTATCTTTTCGTACAGCGAGGTAAAACAACGGTAGATTTCGTCTTTTTTAAACGGATTAATCATCACTCTTTTTTTGGTAAACCCGCGGAGCATTTCATGCGGCTCATCGACATGCGAAACCGACACAATCCGGATAGTATACAGCCGGGAAAGATCCCTGAGTGCATGAATGACCAAATCAATGCTCCCCGCGTTCCCGTCCTCGGGAAACAAAAAGACAATGACTGCAGGAAGAAGTTTCTGTTCCATCATTCTCGCATAGGCAAGAAGAAACAGTTCAAAACATTTGAAAAAATCCCGCTGCAGATAATCAGCATACACCGGTTTATTGCCGAAGACAGATTCAAACAAAGGAAATTTTTCCTTCCACACTTTTTTCTCGGAGGGCAGCAGCATGGTCCCGGCCACTGACTGAAAATCCTCCAGGGGCTCCGGGAGGCATAACGCAAACGGACGGAGTCCGAACTCGTCATTATTCCGGAAATCAATAACCGGCAGGGAGCGTACTCTGTCCCTGCCAAGAACCGCATGGACCACATCGATGACAATTTCGGCCTTGCAGATTCCCCGGGGGCCCCTGAGATGAATGCAGGAAACCGGATTTTTTTCCCGTGCAAGCCAGCTTAAAAACACCCCGGAGAGGCGTTTTTTCATTCGTTTTCTGATCTGGGTGATTTTCGATATCGTATGGTAAACCGGTCCGGATTTTACTTTTTGTATGACCTGCACAACATCATGCTGCTGTTTGCCCAGGACATACTTCCGAAACACATCCCAGTCTTTTTTATGTATCCACATCGCCTCGTCAGCCAGAATCCCAAGGAGAACAGACTGCATAATGCCAAGGATAATGGCCGGGGAATTTTCGGGTTCCACCGCAAGCAGGAAATTAAAACCAAAGAGGTCACCTTTACTGTTCTCCAGTATGGAGAACAGGTCAAAGGCCGCCTCAAGCACATCTTTCGGATTTCTTTTGCCTTCTTCACCGCAGCTGAACAGGTATGATCCGCTTTTTTTTAATACAAGAGCGAGATCGTTCTGCCTGACCACACTCAACACTTTCTTTTCAACAGAGTGAATAAGCTCAGAGTTGATTATTGATAATTGTTTCGAATTTGCAATCTCAAAATAGAGATAGATCATGTTTCTTTGTAGCAGAACTTCAGTTTTTATTCAAACAAAATCTTGAATTTATAACAAAAATAACAATGGATTTTGATCTTTTCCCTGTTCTATCATCAACTTTTTTTCGAATTTCATGAATCACTTTTTCACCGACGGTTTCCTGATTAATGGGGAAAGCATATCCGGAAATTCCGCTTCATGGACTGTCTTTCTCCCCTTTTTTTGATATTTACTTGACATTTTATAAAAAAAGGTCGAAAAATATACAGGACATGTATAAACTTAAAATAGACGGAATTTACCTTTACGGATAGGGTTCTTCCAGCGCGTGCTGTATGCATGTTCCCGAAAGAGCAATGGAACAACAACAGGCCCTGCAACGGTGTTTTTATTGCTCGGACAAGTATCCGAATACGATCGAGAAGCTGGATTTATGGATAATTTTCTAAGTATACTGCTTCACTTGACAGGCACAAATTTTCTGGCCATTTTATTAATGGGCTTCTTTTACTTCTATATCAAGAAAAGAACCCCGTTACCGCCCCTGTATACAATCGGTAAAATTATCCCGGTTTTACTTGTCCGTGAACTGCTCTTTTTCGGAATAGGAATTCTCAATGAATTTGTCATCGCAGAAGACAAGCTGCCGGTCTACCCGCTTGACCGCATTGTTTACATTGGAACTGAACTTATAATTATTTTCATACTCCTCCGCTGGTACAGTCAGTATACCGGAAAGAAATCAATATACACACCGTTTATTATTATCAACCTGATTCTGGTAGTCATGGTCGGCGGTGACAGCGTATTTCATGTCATTTACAATATCACATTCCTTGGCAAGATTTATCCGACACTCTTTTTTATCGTCAACTATATTATACTCAGTGCTTTTTTGTACTCGGTATCCGAGTACAACACTCCGAATCCGTCCCATATCATGGGAACCAGAACCACGTTTGTACAGGCAACCATGTTCTTAAATGTGGCCGCCATACTCCTTTTGGGTGCTTTCGGGCAGAGTTACAATACGCCGTTCATGCGCCTGATTTATCTTCCCGCATACTACCTGTTATATATCTACCTGATATACAGCTACATCCACTTTTATGAACGCGCTGAAAAACAGCGGATTCAGTATCTGCAGAACGACCTGAATTCGGTCTTCGATTTCATGCAGAACCTGGGAAGTGCGATCGCGGAAAAACTTGAACTGCACCAGATTCTTAACTTTATTACCGCATCAGCGGTAAAATCCACGAATGCCCAGGCGGGTTCAATTCTGCTGATCGATGAATTCGACAGCATGCTCAAGGTTGAAGCGGTTGACGGGGTCTTCCCGCCTCCGTATCAGGTCCCCGACCGTGTCAAGGTGAAAATCTCCCGGCTTCAGGATTACTTTAAATCACAGCCGATCAAACTCGGAGAAAACATTTTCGGGGAAGTGGCGCAATCCGGGAAACCCATATTTATCAAGAATACCACGAAAGACCCCCGCATGAAACAGAATACACAAAACGACACCCTGTTTGTCAGTTCATTTATCGCAATTCCGCTTCTGGTATCAAAGCGGATTATCGGGGTCATCTCTGTTATTAAACGGGAGCGGGACCGCGTCTTTACCGAAAATGATTATGACCATTTACGAACCTTTGCAGACTTCGCTTCGCTGACCATCGACTTTATTCTAACCTATATGGAACTCATCGAAAAACGCGAGATGGAACGTGAATTGGGTATTGCCGCGGAAATTCAGCAAAAGCTGCTTCCGCGAAAACTGCCCGCGATGAAAGCAGGAACATTGGCCGCATTTTCAATCCCTGCAAAAGGCGTCAGCGGCGACTATTACGATGTGCTTCAGTTCAAGAACAACCGGTTCGGCATGGTCATCTGCGACGTCGCCGGCAAGGGTGTTCCCGCAGCACTTATTATGGTCATGATCCGCTCAATTCTGCACCTGATCACTTCTGCGGAAAAAAATGCTGCAAATGTGGTCACCTGGATCAACCGCGGTATTACGGGAAAAATTGATATTGACCGATTCGCCACGTTGAGTTTTCTCACCTACGATGAAAACACCGGCGAGGTCATCTATTCAAATGCCGCACATCATCCATTATTGATCTTTCGGCACAAAACTGCTACAATAGAGGCGATTGATACAGAAGGTCTCCCCATCGGAGTTGAACGTACTGCCAAATACGGACAGAAACGCTTCAAACTTTCAAAAGGTGACCTTATTGTGTTATATACAGACGGCATCATAGAAGCCATGAATCCGGCCGGCCAGCAGTATACGTATGAACGGTTTACCAACCTTGTTTCGAATAATGCGAACCTGCCGCCAGATGATCTTATAGTTAAAATAAAAGCAGATTTGGGTGCATTTGTAGGAAACGCACCACAGCATGATGACCAGACGCTGATGCTAATGAAAGTCAACTGACCGAAAGGAGAAGGATGAAGCGATGGAACTAAAGGTACGTAAATTTTCATCTACCTATATTATCGATGTGAACGGAGAAATGGACCTCTACAATTCCTACAAGCTCAAAGAACTTGTACTGAAGATGATCGAGAAAAAAATCGGCCAATTTATAATCAATCTTGAAAACGTTGATTATATTGATTCAAGCGGAATTGGAGCGCTGATTTTTATTTGCTCCCACATAAAAAAGATCAATATGAAATTGCAAATTTCAAACATTCATGGTTCGGTAAAAAAAGTTATCGAGCTGACGAAACTGATGGGCTACTTTCCAATTTCAAACAGCATTGAAGAAGCAATAGCCAAAATCGAACAATAGAGAGACGGAGGGAATTTAATGAGCGAAGTGAAGCTGCTTGTTGTCGATGAAAACAGCAAACTCTTTGACACAACAGGAATGTTTTACAAGGAATTTGACAGTGATTTTCGGCAAATCCGGTATTACACACTTTTGGTTGTTCAGAAAGCACCGGCAGAAATCAAGGAGATCAACCTGCTTGAACAGCAGATTTCAGAAATAATAAAAAATGCAGTCAAGCACGGAAATAAATGCGATCCGAAAAAAAAGGTAAAAGTCTGGTACTACTTCAGTGTTGACAAGGCACACCTGATTGTTCAGGACGAAGGCGAAGGATTCAAAGACCTTGAAAAATGGAATGATTTCAATAAAAAGAGAATTAACTGTTTTGTGAAACAGAACTTTGATGAGATGGATAAATTTGTATCGTTCAAGACAAATCAAAGCGATGATCATGATTCCGGAAACGCGATGTTCGCCGCAGTTGAATACTGGAACGGCGGAGTGGTTTTCAACAAGAAAAAGAACGGCATCGCCGTCCTGAAAACCTTTCCAAAGAAAAAACACGGTTTGGACATGAGCAGTTTGTAAAAACAGAATAATCAAAAAAAAGGGGCTGTCTGTCGACAGCCCCTTTTTTTTGATTATTCCTGATAATTTACAGAAGACACGAAATATTTTTTACCACCAGTGCTCGGAAAATGACTCACACTGGTGGCCAAAAAAATATTTCGCTATCAGGTAAATATTTAAAAATAGCAGGAAGAAGTAAATAGATAAATTCCCGAAGGCGGGATTACAGTCCGGGGGGAGGTGCTCCGCCTTCCCAGCTCATTTCATCTTTTTCGGAAAAAGGTTTTCCGTATAAATACTCAAACAAATAATGGAAATCTTCCTCATCAATTTTCAAAAACTGTGTGGCAAAATAATTGTACTGTGTTCCTTTGAACATTCTCATAATCCGGGACCCTGCAATTATTTTTTTGTCGTTTAAATCAATGGTGACATCAATATCATTCAGTAAATGTATCCTGGAAATCAGTTTTTCCTGATTCGATGCGAACAGCAGGCCTGAACCGCTCATGTCGATAACCGGAACAATATGCTTTTCCATCCCCTTTACATTCTGTTTATAATACCCGTTGATTTCAAGAGAATAACTCAGGACCTTGGAAAAGGTATTGACATAGGTCAAAAAATCATCGTCCAGCGGACCCTGTGTTTTTTTTGAAACAACATAAACATATCCTACCGCGTATTCATGATACAGGACAGGAGCATAAATCTCCGACACAATACCGGCCTTTGATTTGCTGTACAGCAGATTCGATACTTCACTTTTCAGAATTGACTTTGGGATTCCGGTAGCTTCCATGTAGTTTTCAATTTCTTTTTTGATAATAATGTTCCCTGATGAAGACAGGTCGATAATCGGAAAATCTTCATCGGTATTCTGAATCCAGAATGTTTTTCCGTATTTGGTCGTTATTTTTTCTTCGAATGTCTGGGGGGATTTGTCACGGTACATCACCACCCGATGGTCGGATACTTTTTCATGGATATATGTCCGGAAGGTATTGATCAGCTCAACAATGCTTTGCGGATTGAATGTGCTGGAAAACTCCGGCTTTTCCACAAGGGTAAATGTATCGGTCCTGGGAAAATCAAGCTCCACTTTGTCTCCTTCCAGGTCAAAGGATACATGAATGTCCTTGAGTCTCACCCGTTCATATTTCCGCTGCGGGTTCCGGCAGATCACCTTTGGATTGACCACCGTAAGATCATTTTTCTCGGAAGTTAAAACTTTACCTTCGAAGGTATAATAGTTGTTTTGAAATTCAAAGAAAATCCTGACTTCTTCATCTTTCTGAAACGAGCTCCCGCCCTTTTCCGCGCGCAGCAATTCGAGGGTCTCCTCGTTGACATTATTGAGGCGGTATCGGGCTTCCTTTTTTCGGCCGTGGATACTCAGCATATCACCGTTTTTTATCAAGGTTGAAAATATGAACTCTTTTTCGATCCGATTAACCAGTGCCCCCATCCGCTGCTGTTCTCCTGTCGTATATAATATACTTTCTGCAATCATCCCCGGTTTCCGGTTGTCGGCTTCATAACCAGCCTGTCATATCCCGTTCTGCAGGAAAAATCCGGAAAGAGTGTCTGCATAGCTCTACTGTACATTATTACTTTTTTCTCTTCAATTATCCAGTAAAAAGTTATACTGGGAAGGAACATAGGGTTCTCTTGATTTTTCGTATTTTTCATTCAGCAAACCAAAACCCAGCTGGAGATCGCTTATTTTCCATTTCGCTTCTTCTTTTGTCAAGTATATTTCGCCGATGGTCACTCCCTGCCCCTTGTACATCCGCACATTCATCCGGACTTCGTTTTCCCCGACAAATGTTGATTTCCCAAATCGTACCCGTTCGGGCAGGTACCCCTGTTCGAGTGGATGCTTTAGTGAAACAGACAAAGGTTTGAATACAGACGGAAGAAACAAATCTTCGGGAATCTCTTTTTTTTCCAATGCGGTAAAAAAAGATTTCGCCACCCGGTATACAGCGAGATATTCTCTGGAATCGGAAAACGAATCCTGCAGCAGGCCAATTTGAAAATCCTTTGCGTTCACCCTTCCCGCAGGATTATAGGCATATTCGGAGGAACCTGCCTGTACCGGGGCTGCGGTATCGTTTCCCCGTGCATCGGGACGAACCGGGTCAAGGCTGATCGGGGTCTGCGGCCCTTTTACGACGGGAGCCGGTGTCGGCTGCGGTTTGCCTGTCGGCTGCGGTAATGGTTTGAGTGCAGCATCGATTTCGGCCTGCGGAGTCATTGCCGGCTGCGATTGATTCTGCTGATCTTTTTGATCATCCTGGCAGGAGGCAAAAGCAATGAGGACAACACTGATACACAAGAGCACAACATATTTTTTCATGAGCTATCCATTATAGCCAAATGTCTGCCGGTATGTAAATACAGCGACAGCTTGCTGAAGAGAAGCAATCCGGCTTGTCAGTTCAGAAATATGACGCCGGGATCATGGCACGGTTGCCTTCTCCATGGCGGCAAGCGCCTCCAAAGCAGCTTCCCGGGACATTTTACATGCGTCTTCTTTCGGCGGAAACGAGGTGCAGACCGCCGGCCGCAGGGGAGAATCAAAAAGACTGCACAAGAGGTCTGCGGTCAAATGAACACAGGCAACTCCCGCAGGTTTTCCATTGGGGTGACCGGGGATAAAACTTGATATGGAAGGCGCAATACAGCACGCTGCACACCCGGGACGGCATTTCATGATAAGGAATATACCAAAAAATAAGGAAATAAAAAAGCCAGAAAAAAGGATTTATAAATAAGGAAATAAGGAAATAAGGAAATAAGGAAATAAAGAAATAAGGAAATGAAGAAATAAGGAAATGAAGAAATAAGGAAATAAAGAAATAAGGAAATAAAGAAATAAGGAAATAAAGAAATAAGGAAATGAAGAAATGAAGAAATAAGGAAATGAGGAAATGAGGAAATGAGGAAATGAGGAAATGAGGAAATGAGGAAATGAGGAAATGAGGAAATGAGGAAATGAGGAAAT
>JAFGJO010000002.1 GCA_016929065.1 Spirochaetales bacterium
CCATATTATTCCTCTCAGCTGTAGTTTACCAAAAAGGACATTTTAATCGAGTTTATAAGGGGACATTATCACAGAGTTTCAACATAAGAAATGCCGGTGACGTCGGTTTATTTATACTGGATAAAAAAATCACGTGGTTTTTCCGGAAACACAATATATTCAAGGGGAAGGAGAAATTGAATGGTATTGGGTCTGATCTTTTTCCCGTTATGATTCACAATTTCACCGGGAGCGGAGATTTCAACCGAAATTGTTGAATTTTTCAAGAGTTGTGCGCCATTCTCCAGAGAAAAATCAAGCGTTTCAAAATAAGATTCTTTTGTTTCGTTTTTCTGGGGAAGAAAGTACTCATAATCTTCGGGTGAAAACATGCTCATTTCATCAAGAAATAATTCAAAAATATGCTGATCAAAATGCAAATTCAATGTATTCACATTTTGAACCGTGGTGAATGAAATCATTTTGCTTTTACCAAAAAAGTTTTGGGAGGAAATAAGGGTATTGATATGGGTGAATGATACAACAAGTTCAAGGGAATTCTTTTTACTTGATGTACAGGAGACGAGCGAAATCCCCTTTTGTGTTTTTATGGTTTCTTTTATCTGTGCAATGTCAAATACCGCTGCTTTTTCCCGGTCTTCAAAATATCCCGCGGCCTCACCGATATCGAGTATATATTCCACAAGGCTATGATCCAGTGTGCAGGAAAGTCTGCAGGTCCCGCTCCCGTCCCTGTTCAGGGTAATATATTGTTTCGCATCACACGAAACCAGGAACAACCCGGCTGCGATAATACAGAAAACAACAAAAACAAATCCAGGTACGGCAGCTTTTTTTATTGTCTGAATAAAATCTTCCATTAAAAACGAAACAACTTTCCGGAGGATTTGTAACACTTTTCTTTTATTGTACTCGTTATAAAATCTGCAAATGCGGATACATCTGCAGAGCGGGAATAAAAGCGGTTGATATGAATATTGGAATTTTTCCATTCAGCGGCACATTGCTCAAGAAACAGGGAAATACCTTGAATGCAGATATCATTAATCGGGGATGCAGGAATCTCATAATCGTATTGAATACACGAGAGCGAGCCATGTTGCTGAGTTGAAAAATACACAAGCAATTCCCGCAATATGAAAAGGGTTCCTTTTAACCAGATGTCAATGCTGTTTTCTATATCAATATATTTAGCAGAAGTGATAGTTCCGGCAGGCGCATCCGGAGACAGAATCAGGATTGCATCATCAATACCGCTGAATTTGTTGATTCCCTGAAGCACTACGTTTTTGGCTGAAATGGGCGATTTCTTATTCCAGGGAATTATTGCGAGAGGTTTTTTTTTCAATGATTTGTAATTATCGATATTGTTATCGTGTGAAGGAGCGGCAATGACCGAGTGACCGGCCGGAAGCAAGTTTTTTATAATGGCCAGGCCCAGAGAATCATGTGTATCGGTTACAAGAAACGTATTCATATCAGGATCATCATCATAGCGAGGAAAATGCCGACAGTCAACAGCAGCCCCGAATTCTGGTAAAGTTGATTGCAAACCCGGCTCTCTGTGGTATAGAATATGGTCAGGGGAGGCTGGTGGTGAAAATAGCACTTGCTCAGATAAACAGCATTATCGCCGATTTTGCAGGAAATACACAAAAAATACTTGATGCGGCTGTAAAGGCAAAAAAGAATAATGCAGATCTTGTTGTTTTTCCGGAACTGGCACTGGGTGGTTACCCGCCCATGGATCTACTGGATCAGGAAAAATATTCAGAAGCAAGCCGGAAACACATCAGGATGATCCAGCATGAAGCGCCGAAAGATATCGGAATAATTATCGGGTATGTGAAAAAATCAGGATCGGTTTCCGGGAAAAATCTGGTCAATGCAGCATCTCTTGTTTATAATAACCAGATACTGTTTACTCAGGAAAAGACACTGCTTCCAACCTATGATGTTTTTGATGAGGCACGATATTTCCAGCCGGCAGCAGGCAGGTCCATAATAGAGTTCAAGGGGATGAAAATAGGCATTGCCATTTGCGAGGATGTCTGGTGGGAGCAGGAGCAGCATGGAGGTGAGCGATATCCGGTTGATCCGGTAGCTGATCTGCTGGATTGCGGAGCGAATTTATTAATTGTTCCGTCTGCATCACCCTATTTTTCCGGCAAACCCGAAATAAGGAGAAATCTTATTGAAGGGATTACCCGGTCGTCCGGGGTCCCGGTTGTGTATGTAAACATGGTTGGCGGGAATGACAGTCTGATATTCGACGGTCAGTCCATGTTTATTTCCGGTGATGGAACCTGTTCGGCGATTGGAAAAGCTTTTCAGGAAGATTTATTTTGTATTGATACAGAAAAAAACAGCCAGCCCGGAAAATTCGAATTTGAAAAATATCATGAGATTGAACAGGCGCTCGTGCTCGGTATTCGCGATTACATGAACAAGTGCGGTTTTTCAAAGGTACATTTGGGGCTTTCCGGCGGTATCGATTCTGCACTGGTGGCAACTCTTGCAACGATGGCAATGGGGCCGGAACATGTTGTGTGCTTTGCCATGCCGTCGCGGTATTCCTCCAAAGGAAGTGTTGACGATGCCGATGAACTGGCAAAGAGGCTTGGGATAACCTTGCACACTGTTTCGATAGAATCGGTTTTTCCGGGAATGCTTCATGCGCTGGAGCCGGTTTTCAAGGATAAAAAAGAAGATGTCACCGAGGAAAACATTCAGGCACGTATCCGGGGCGTCATTTTAATGGCGTATGCAAACAAATTCCAGTCGGTACTGCTGAATACGGGAAATAAATCTGAACTTGCGACCGGATATTGCACGCTCTATGGAGATATGTGTGGAAGCCTGGCGGTTATCGGGGATTTGTACAAGACTGAAGTCTATGAACTGTGTCGTGACATTAACAGGCGATACAATTATATACCAGAGACTATTATCACAAAGCTGCCATCAGCAGAACTGAAACCGGATCAAACCGATCAGGATACACTCCCGCCATATGAGGTGCTGGATACAATTCTTGATAATTACCTTTTAAAAAATCTGTCTTTCGAAGAAATCTGCAGACAGCATCAGGATCCCGAAATGGTAAAAAAAGTTATACAGATGATCGGTTTGGCAGAATACAAAAGAAGACAGGCCCCGCCCGTACTCAAGGTATCACAAAAGGCGTTTGGAACAGGCCGCAGAATACCAATTGCCCGCCGTTTTTTTGAGATTTAGATTTTTTCCTGATATTTTTCAAATTCCTGCAGACTGTATCTATTGACGATAATAATACGGTTGAGCAAAAGAAGGGTATTGCTGAAATCAGTTTGCCTGCGGTCAGATATCCGCCGCAGCAGGGGGGAATTGTTTTCCCTGCCGAGCCATTCACGAAACCCGTTACTCTTTTCAAATATTTCGTTTAATTCCGAATAGCTTGTGTTAACAAATTTTTCAATATCGCTATACAGCTGCGGATTAACAGTTTTTGAGTAGGAATTTGATTCAATGACGCCTTTGAATTTTTGCAGATGGTCATCATACAGCGAAATAGTCGTGATAAGTTCTTTCAAGGACACTTTGTTGCGTTCGATTTTACCTTTTAATGTCAGAAATGAAAAGTGAACATCACCGCCGCTTAATGCATCACCCCGCCCGGTAAAAATAATTCTGAAAAAATTCAGTATGCGCTTGAACAGGGAGCGCTGTCGCAATAAATCAAGCGACTCTCGCAGAAATTCTCCCAAAATTTGAAGATTTTCGTGCTGTGTACAGTACCGGGCGGCAATTTCACGCAGGCGGTATGCTTTGCTGACTGCTTTTTTTTTATCAGCAAGCTCGTATTTTGATGAAATTTCTGTAGCAATTTGTGATTCGCTTTTTTCCAGATCTGCGATGATGATCAGATTGAGCTCCGGATTGTTCTTTACACCCAGCTCATTGCTCTTTTTCCGGAGCAGCTCATCATACATCGACATTTCTTCACGGTATGTTGTATATGATCCGATGATTATTTTTGCATGATCAAAGAGATTGATAAAATAAATATCACCAAGGATCATCTCGAGCCGGTCAAAAAAGGGGGTGATATTTGTTTCTATTCTGTCCTCAATATTTTTTTTCAGTGTGAATGCAAGATCCCGCTGATGTTTTTGAAGAAGGTTGATGTTTGGATTTGCAAATTGTTCTGTCAGAAATGCGAGGAGAAATGTGTGTGCTTTTCGAATCAGCTTGATATCGATAATTTCAATCACCAGGGGATTAAAAAGATATGAATTTTGGATTGCATAAATATTGTTGATCACAGCAATCAGTGTATTCGAATTGAACATGGTATCGGTATGAATGTTTTTCGGAACAAGATCGGGAATCGTGAGCCTTGTTGCTTTGTGATTCACTGAATCTTTCCATAGTTTTTCATCTGAAAATGCATAGGGGAAAAGATGGTCGCGAAGGCCCTCAAGAGAAGATATTATCTGGTAATAATATGATGAAATATAGTCTTTTGCCTTGAAAAGTTTTTCCTTTTCCTTGGCAAGAAACTGGTATAGATCCTGTAATGCCATATTTTCCCCATATATAAACTTTTTATAATCATACTCAATCTGAAGTGTATTAGCAAGTAAATGTTGAATTGTACTGCTTGAGGCCGGTTTTTCATGGCTGTCACAGATGTCTGACTGCTTTTTCAGCAACCGAATTATCTTGATATAAAATGATTGTTTTATTACAATAGGTAATTACACGCCCTAAGGAGGTTTTTATGAACGGGAGGGGAAAAACCAACATTACGGCAGCGTTACTGTTTTTTTGTGCAGTCACTCTTTCTGCACGGCAACAGCTGCCGGATTCTATTTTTTTTACTGTTGTCTCATCTGCTCCACTTTATCATTTAGCCCAGGATATATCAGACTCAAAAGATTTAAACTATGCCAATTACTTTTCCACTCCTGAAGAGGAGGGGGGAGTAGTTTCGGTTTTTTACAACAACCTGATTGACTCTGAGGATAACGAGCAATTTGGCTATGCGCTGCTGTATGGTCTTGATTATGCGTCTGCAACACGAAGCAGTGCGGCAATTATTGCAGTCGGCATTTATTTCACCAATGGAAAAGGAAAGATTTATTTTATGCCCAGAAAGGCATATGAGGATTTCCGTGCCAAGAAAATCGGCACAGCACAGCTTTTTGATCAATTGTCGGTGAAAGATGTCGTATTGGAAAATGGAGCATCCAGCAGTATTAATTAAAAAACATCTGTGATTTTTCCATGAGCCGTTGATGTCAGACAACCCGGAGGTTTTTTCTGTTTCTGTTTGGCTTTACTGGACGAATAAAAGCTCCATGTTGAATTGGTATCCTTAATTTTCCAATAAAATTATTTCTACGCGCCTGTTCTTTATTCGGCCTTCCTCCGTATTATTGTCAGCGACCGGTTCGGTCGCACCCTTGCCGACGGTGGTCATTTTATCCGGTGTCCGGGCACCGATTTTCAGGAGGTAATTCGCGACCGCTTTTGCACGGGAGAGTGAAAGGGCCAACTGGCCGGCTTCGGTTCCCCGTTTTGCAGCGTGGCCCACAATTTTGATGTCGCGGTCAGGATATTTCTTGAGGATCTCGGATATTTTATTGAGCTTTTGCATCTCGCTTTGCAGGAGATTATCAGAATCGGGCTCGAACTGGATATTGTCGAGGGTGAGTTTTACCCCTTCCTCGACCTGTTCCACCTTCACATCTTCAACTTTTTCTTTTTCGAGTTCTTTGACAATGTCCTGTTTTGTTTTTTCCCGGTCTAGTGTCTGCGAGAGGAATACGTTGCCTTGTGATTTTCCGACAAACTCAACAGTATCTCCGGTGGAAAGAAGGTATAAAATATGAAATTCATCATTATATGAATCGGGTTTTCCGTTTTGTATATCCCAGTTGTATATCATAACTACTTTTCCCGCAATTTGGACAGGGTAGAATTCCACACCCTTGGGGATTTTCACGTTTACTTTTGAAAAAAATGAATACTGGATCTTGAATTGCGCAATTTTTTTACCGTTTTTATCTGTATTTCCCAGATAAGTATATTCTGCAGTTACTGGAATGATGTATGGTTCAGGAATACCGTAGTGCTGCATTAAGTCATGAACTTCATTTCCTGTGGCTGTCCATGATTCAGCAGGTTTAATATCTTTTTCCGGAAATACGGGGAGATTCCGCATCAGGGGATACAGGTACTTTTTGTCCACAGTGTGATACCCAAGGCTGTTTTGCCAAAATACTGAATCAGCCTCTTCTTCCATGGTATAGCTGTCGATGTTCAGGCCGTATGTTCTGGATGAGACCTGATAGTGTGCGGCAATATTCCCCGCACCATTTTTTGTATCGAGTACTGAAACAGAGATTTTATTCAGGAAATCTGCTTTATTGTTAAATTGTTCATTGATATACACTTCTTCATTAACCGTGGTAACGATCCTGTATTTTTCATCTTTTTGGTATTTGAATCGAAATACCTCTGCAAAAAGCACACCTGACGAGAATATCAGTAAAAATAAGAAAAAAACAGCTCTCCGGTTCATATAATCCCCCTAAACAGTTTATCGGCATTCGCTCCCGTTATCCTTGACAAAAGGTTTTCATATATTTATATTTTTACACAGTTTATAGAAGAAAAAGGATTTAGCACCTTTTTATCAATTTTCTTTGAAAAAAAGCATTTTTGGTAAAAATGTGGGTACATCCTCTATGAAGTAAAACATATTCCATACTTCAAATGAAAGAAATTCGGTTGGTATGTCTACAGAAATAAAAAAAATGGGACGCTTAAGTTCCGAAGTGATGCGGATTCTTGGAGAGGCTGGTTTTCAAAAACCGACTCATCTGCAGGAACTGGTATTGCCGCCAATACTGGACGGCAAGGATGTTTTTGTTGAGTCAGGCAGCCTTCGCGGAAAAACCCTGACCATGATCATTCCCATGGTTCTGCGGTTCAAACACGATCAGAAAACCATTCGCGGCCTTGTTCTGACAAATAAAATTGAACAGGCACAGAAATATGTGAAATTCGCCAAGCGTTTGCAGCGCGAAAAAAGCAATTCGTTGTTTGCCGCTGCAATCGGTTTTTCCGACCTTATAAAAAAGGAAGCCAGACAGCTTGAAGAAAATCCGACGATATGTGTTTCGACACCTCACCGGCTTATCGATCACATCCGGCGGGGTAATGTTGACCTGTCACATGTGGAAATGGTGTTTCTTGATGAGGATGAGATACGGGGTGAAGAATTTGTCAATGATATTTTCTTTATTTTCTCGAAATTGAGTCGTCAATTCCAGACTGTCCGGTATGTCTATCCCGGTCAGGAGGGAGAAGATCAGCTGGCAAGCCTGATACGCCGGCAGGTGGTTATTCAGAAAAAAGAATTTGAAAAAAATAAAACCAGTGCAGGTCATGCATATTATATTGCAGAAAACAGGAATATGCTGGTGCAGCACCTGATTTTTTCATTGCATGCCGAGGCTCCGGTTATTGTGGCGGCAAATGAAGAAGAGGCAAATATTCTTTCAAAGGAACTGAAATCCGCATATTTAAAAGGGCATGCTATAGATTCAAAAACCAATGTTGAAAAGACACATAAATTATTTGAGCTTTTAAGCATGCAGTTGATTGATTATATTGTGATCAATACATCGCAATGGGAAAAAATACGGGGAAAAAATGTCAGTCATATTATTTTTCATCAGGTTCCACGTACGGAACAGGAATATATGGCGTTATGCCATCCGGATATCGCAGGAATTGAACTGCGTGAAATAATTTCTGTAATCAGTAAAGATGCAGAACCAATGTTTAAGGAAATGATTCAGAGAGGAAAAATTGTCATGGAAGAAAGAGCAAATCCGCAGGAACATGAAGCTGTTATCGCAGCTGCAAAAAAAATGAAAGAAAAAATGATCGATTATATCGATCAGGATGAATTTAAAAAAACTGTAAAGGCGCTGAAAAAAGCTATTCCGTTCGGACAACGGACGCTATTTGCATCATATCTGTTTTTTGAGACGGCACAACGGCTGCTCTCGAGAAAAGCCAAATTCACGACGCTTTTTGTCAATGTCGGGCGTACCCGGGATATTTCTGCTGAGGAAATCAAAAAACATTTCTGCAGCAAACTCAATATTTCACCGGCACAAATCAAGGATGTACGGATGTTTGACAATTACTCGTTTGTGGAAATAGATGATGAGGTTGCCAAAAAGGCGATTGACACCCTTTCAAATACAGAATTCAAGGGCAAGTCAATTGCTGTCAGTTTTTCGCGCAAAAAGCCGGAGAGAAGAAATTTTGGTCCTCGTCGAAGCAGATGATGCTGAAACAATAAAAGCATTCCAGACGAAGTGGCAAAGTATAGATGTTGAAATAGGAAGCGGCAACGGACATTTTCTTGTGGAATTTGCACAGCGGTATCCGGATATTGGTTTTATCGGGATTGAGGCCAAAAAGAAGCGTTGTCTCAAGATTCAGCAAAAGATAAAATCCAGGCAGATTGAAAATATCCTCGTATTTCATGGTACTGCAGAGGTTTTTCTTCATGATTTCATAGCAGTCCCGATTCATGCACTTCATGTTTACTTCCCGGATCCCTGGCCAAAAACAAAGCATCGGCGAAGACGCTTTATGAAAAAGGATATGTTGTCCGAATTGATGCAGCTTCTTGCTCCGCACGGAAAACTGTATTTTGCTTCTGATGTTTTTGATTATTATCTACAGGTAAAAATACTGGGCATTCTTGAAACGGGAGCGATGCTTTCGGATGACAGTATTCCTGACGAGGCAAAAGGATCCCTGTTCTGTGCCAGGACTGCTGCTGTGGGAAAAAAAACAAACGGTATTGTTCTTCAAAAAATATAAACAGCTATGGCCCGAAAATAAAAAAGTTTATTCCGAAAAAAATGAGAAAAAAGTTTATGATAATTCCGGTAAAAATACATAAAGCAGCAGTGATTCCCAGAAGCTTTGATTTATTATTACATTGTTTTGCCAGCTCTTTTGGATTTCCGGCAATGCAGACGAATTCAACCATTGGATCCGTGGATTCTTTCAGCCGTGTATTATCTTTGATCCCGAATACGTAATTTACATTTTCCTCAGGTAAAAACTGGTTCAACGATGTCATTCTGATTTTCATTTCCGGATTCAAAGTAAAACTGCTGTTTTTAGCGCCTGGTCTCCATTTGATAAGTCCGTATTCCTCGCCATTCGGGAGATGTACATAAATCTCATTTTTCTTGAAATCTTCATCTTTATTGAAAAACCGTAGGGGCAATAAAAAAAGGTCCCGTTCCGAACGAAGTGATCTCGCCTGTTTCCAGAAGTGCCGATAAAGGAAATATAAAAACACTCCTGGCGGCAGCAGATACGATATAGGAAAAGTGCTGAGCATGATAGATGCTGCAGCAGCGAACCGCATCGTCGGATTCTGCAGGAGAAAATATGAAATCAATAGCAGAATCAGCGATCCGCATGCCACTGACACGGGAGTGAACTGGTTCAGGTATTCATTTTTATGTCGTCCGCTCCAGATGCTTCTTTTAAGCAGTGTTTGTTTTTTTCCATCATGGATGACGATCAACAGATCCTCTTTTTCTTTTTGCTTGAAAATAAATTGACCGGATTCCTGGTATAAATGACCTGCGACAAAAATGCGGATCCCCGAAGGCAGTGAATATATTTTTTTCCAGGGGAGATAATCCGGCTCATCATCAGGAATTGTATTCTCGAAATGTTCGACATTCGTTTTGTCTACATCAACAGGGTATGAACGAAGAAGAAACAGGGAAAGCTGTTCAACATCAAGCCCGATGGTCATGGTGGAATCTGTAATCCACAGCCGGTTGTCTCCCTGAATGGATTCAAGTTTGCCGAAAAATCTGTATTCGCCAAGATAGCCATCGAGTGAATTTTTTGAAAAAAGGCCGGGCTGGGCAATCGGATGATGGGTTGAATTAATAAGGCGCTGTCTGAACCGGTACCATTGGCTTCTGATTATAAATGCACCCAGTCCGGGAATGAAACCGTAAAACAAAAATGCGGTAAAAAAAAGTAACAGAACAAGAATAAACATACATTACCATTGCCAAAATCACAAAAATTGTAAAGTATATTATAAAAAAAGCGAAGGGCTGCAGCAAGTGCAGTCTGTACTCATTCAGGAAATATGATGTACTATTGATAAAATATTTGAAATACCGTACTGTAAAACATCATGATTGAACGCATTATTGTCGGAACAATGTTTACAAATTGTTATTTTTTCTCATTTAATAAAAAAGACTGTTTGATTATTGATCCAGGCGGGGATCCGGAAAAAATTATTTCATCCATGGAAGTGTTAAACATGATTCCTGTCGGCATTGTATTTACTCACGGGCATTTCGACCATACCATGGCTGCCGGCGCAATCAAGAAGCATTTCGAAAATAAAAATAGAAAAATCAAGCTCGCCATTCATCTTGCAGATAAAACATATCTGGGGCGGGCAGGAGAAAGAAATAACCGCAAGCATTTCAAGATACTCGGCCCGGAAGCCGAGTTTGAATTTGACAATATTTTCCAATCGCTCCCTGAACCAGATGTAATTCTGAAAGAAGGTGTTGATGTCTTCAAAAGCGGCTTGAAAGTTATTGAGACCCCCGGACATACACCCGGTAGTATCTGCCTGTATTCCATGAAAGATGATGTTTTATTTACCGGCGATACGTTGTTTTTTGAATCTGTTGGCAGGGCGGATTTGCCGGGCGGGAATGAAAAAAATCTGTTTAAAAGCATAAAAGAAAAGCTGGTTATCCTGCCATCCAACACCCAGATTTTTCCAGGACATGGACCGTTGACAACGCTTGAACGGGAATTGAAGGGGAATCCGTATTTGCAGGATTTTAGATAAAAAATATCTTTACATTACTATATGTCAGGCCAAAACATTGATAATAGCCCCTGTTTCTACAAGACTTGTAATTGAGTAGCCACCGGATTGGTTGGCCCCGGATACCTGTTTTTGAATTTCAGAGATCATGGCATCGACTTTTTCAACGTCAAGTTTTTCATAGGAAATGGCATTTTTTCCGTTTAAATGGACCAGGCGGTCAATGAGTGAATCAAGAATTCTCAGTTTGTATACCGGGATGGATTGATTTGATCCCTGTGCAGGAACACCCAGAATATGCTTGAAAACGGCAAAAGTGGAGAAAGCGGGTTTCACCGGCATTGAAATTCTGCCAGCTGCTTTTTGAGGGGTGAGATACCGCTGATAGAGTGCTGCAATGGAATTGATTCCCTGAACCACCATAAACTCCTTCCTTATTTTTATTTTCGGATAAAAAGAGTAAATGGTTAATAAGCGGAATTTTTATTCTGTGATTACTTTAACGATTTCGCAATTCTTCTGAGGCTTTACATTTGATGCAGAGTGTTGCATAGGGAATTGCATCGAGCCGTTCTCTTGGTATTTTTTCGCTGCATCGCATGCATTGCCCGTAATGCCCGTTTTGAATGCGTGCTATTGCACTTTCGATAAGATGCAGTATTTTCAATTCCTGGTTACCAAGGGCTTCAAGTATTTTTCTATCGATATCGTCTGCTGCTATATCTGCAAGATCTTTTGGATCTCTGTCTTCAATAAGTTCATTAAATTCTTCATTCTCGGCTGCAAGGTTGTGCAGTATTTTATTCTTCATTTCAAGAAGAGTATCTTTCATTTTCTGTATATATCGCTTGTCCATATGAATCCTCCTCTAACGGTGCAGATAAATTAGTGTCACCGAATATGGCCTAAATAAAAAAAATTGTCAACTAGTTTAGGTTGACAAAATGCAGCTGTTATCATAATAATAGGCGCAAAGAGGCTAAAGTGGCAAAAGAAGAAGCAATTGAAGTAGAAGGTATTGTAAAAGAATCTCTCCCCAATACGTTGTTTCGTGTTGAATTAGAGAATGGACATGTGATACTTGCTCATCTTTCCGGAAAAATGAGAAAGCATTATATAAGGATTGTCCCCGGTGACAAGGTGAAAGTCGCTCTTTCTCCTTATGATTTGACCCGCGGCAGAATTATTTTTCGGGAACATTAATCAGGAAATTTCAGCCCTGCAAATTTCGTTGTAATAAAATAATCAACTCTATGAGCGGTATGCCGCGTTTTCCCTGACGTAGTCATAACTGAGATCCGCCCCGATGACAGAGCACTCATATTCTCCTGCCTTCAGATCAACAAAAATATCAACGGTTTTTTGATGAGGAGGGTAATGTCCCTGTAAAGAATAGGAAGCCTCCTTCAGATAGCTTGTCAGGAGCTGTTCTTTTCGTTTATCGAGGCAAAATCCGTTATTCGAGAAAATATCAATATTTCCCATGGAGATTGATAAAGAATCCCTTGGGATTGGTATTTTGTTGTTGCCAAAGTAATCCCCAAGTGCACCGATAATACGCCCGACATTTGGATCATTTCCAAAGATGGCGCTTTTTACCAACGGGGAATTGACAATCGCTTTTCCCGCCTGTTCGGCAACAGCAAGAGAGGGCGCATGGGATATTGTAGCCTTAATCACATGTTCAACTCCTTCACCATTGCGTACAATTGCGTGGCTGAGGTTTTTGCACACTGCCAGGAGTGCCAGATTAAATGCACCTAAATCCGCCAATGGTTTTTTATTTGAACTCAGGATTATTATCATGTCGCTGGTGCTTTGGTCGCCGTCAATTGAAATTCTGTTGAAAGATTGCTCAACAGCCCATGAAAGGGATTGGGCAAGCTGCTCCCGGCTGACACTGATGTCAGTGCATATAAATGAAAGCATCGTTCCCATGTTGGGCTCAATCATCCCAGCGCCCTTCGCCGTTCCGACGATTGAACCTGATCCGCATATCTCTCTGTATACTTTTGGGTAACTGTCAGTGGTCATTATTGCCTGTGCTACACTGAGCAGCGATGTTGAGACCATTGATTTCATCAAGGCTGGAATTGCCTGGACCATCTCCTGTACCGGGAGCTGCCAACCGATGATGCCGGTCGAAGAAGGGAACAGCTCTTTTACCGGACAGCCAAGATATTCTGAACAGGTTTGAAGAACGGTCAGTGCATCCTGCTCACCGGTTTGAACTGCAACGTTGGATATTTTGTTGTTGACAAGAATGCCGCGGCAAAGGCCGTTTTTCAGATGTTTTTTTCCGATGATCACCGGAGCACCGCAGAAATGATTTTTCGTGAACATTGCATGGAATGACGGGGTCGACTGGTCGCAAAAGATTCCGGAAATGTTCATCCTGTATTCTTTTTCACCGCCAAGTTCAGACGGTTTGAAGGTGATTGGTGTTGCCCCGGCAGTAAACCCTTCGGGTAACACGCTTTGGGATTCACAAAATGCAAGGTATTCATGCTGTGATGCAAACTCGGACATGTATTGCTCCTGATCCAAAAAAAATTATGAAAACGAAAAAAACAGGTTTATAATCCCATGACCTTTTCTTTTACTTCTGCAGAGAACAAAGTGTATCGTTGAGAATTGATACTGCTTTTTCAAAATCATTTCTTCCGACAATCAGCTGAATGTTTACCTGGCGTAATGATTGTGAAATACACTCAACATTTACTTTGTTGGATGCAAGGGCGTCAGCTGTTTTTGCCAAAACACCGGGTTTTGCAATATTTGAACCAATGATACACACAATTGCCTCATGATTTATCGTGACCTGTTCATATTTGTCTCTCAATTTGTTCAGGAGCTCTTCATGTAAATCTTTTTCCCAGATCACCAACGTTATACTGTTTGCATTCGTTGCCTTCATGATATAACTGATACGGTAATTATGAAACAACTGCATGACATGCATGTCAAATCCGCTTTCCCCTACCATCGAAGAATCATGAATTTCAATTACAATTACCTTATTTGATCCTGCAATAATTTCGACCTTGGATTCTTTGCCGATATATGATTTCGAGATGACTGTACCGGGATGGTCAGGCTCAAATGTGTTTTTTATACGCAAACTAATATTATTTTTTTCCAGGGGTTTTGATGCTTTGGGATGAATTGCTTCCATGCCGACATCTGCGAGCTGATCTGCAACATCATAATTGGTGAATCCAACCGGTATGGCTTTTTCAATACCAACAATTTTTGGATCGGCGGATGAAAGGTGAAATTCCTTGTGAATAATTGCTTCATCCGCTTTCACTTCAACAGCAATTTTGGAAAAGGTCACCTCGGAATATCCCCGGTCAAATTCCCTCATAATGCCTTCTGTCCCTTTTGTGTATCCGGTTGCGACAACAATTGTTTTTGAAAAATCTATTTTTTTGAAGGCTTTTCGAATTCGTTCGTCTATGGTGAGGTACTCTGAATCATGAAAACCGCTTAAATCCACCAATATGGCATTTATATTATTGTTTTTCAGGATGTTTACCGAATTATAGGCGGAATGTGCCTCCCCGACCGAAGCAAGGAGTTCCCGTGCGGCAAAATGAATATTTGTATGGTCGACATAACCGCTTGCGATAACATCCGTCATGCTTTCCAGGTAATCTTTTGTCTTTTTTATTCTGTCGAGCAGGTATTGTCTTGCTTCGTTGCTGTTGAGTTTGATATCCAGGAAAGTATCATTGATGCTAAGGAGCTTTTCACATAATTTGTCGAGCGCTTCACTGTATGGTTCATCGTTGATAAATTTTGTATATACACCGGGTTCGCCTGTTTTTTTATGCTCGAGAAGCCAATTGGTGACATTGTCGTATGCGGAGACGACAAGAATCCGGTTATAGGATACTTTCCCGTTTTTGAGAATGATATTATTCAGCACATCGTGAAATTTTGACATTGATGTGCCGCCAATTTTTTCAACAGTAAGCATATATACCTTCCTTATAAGCTATAATTGATAATATATAAAGTTTTTCGAGTCAAGTAATACCTTATTTTGCGCATAAAATAAAAAAAGTATTGAATAAATTCAGGTTTGTTTATAATTAAAAGGAGAGAAGTTGGTTGATCCTCAAAGAAATCACGTATAACATGACTGGATAATTTGAATTCCGAAAGGATCGTTTAATGCCGGTGAATACCGAGAAATTGAAAAATATTACTATCGCATATATCGGTGGTGGATCTTTGCATTGGGCATATGACCTTATGCATGATCTTGCCCTGGATGGGGATATAGAAGGCACCGTACGTCTCTATGATATTGATATTCCCGCAGCACAGCAGAACGAGATATACGGAAACCGGCTTGCACAGCACCAAAAGGCCGCTTCCAGGTGGAAGTATACTGTCTCCAATACATTGAAAGAAGCTCTGGCAGGAGCGGATTTTGTCATTATTTCAATATTTCCGGGAACCTTTGAGGATATGCGGGTGGAAGTCCATATGCCGGAAGAATATGGGATTTTGCAACCGGTCGGTGATACTGTCGGCCCGGGGGGGCTTTTCCGTGCGTTGCGGTTAATCCCGGTTTTTTGTGAATTCGCCCGGGCAATCGAAGAATTTGCGCCGGATGCCTGGGTTATCAATTACACAAATCCGATGTCTTTGTGCGTCGCAACACTGTATTCAGAATATCCCGGAATCAAGGCGTTTGGATGCTGCCATGAAGTATTTGGTACCCAAAAACTGCTCGCAGCGATGGTGGAAGAGGTTTTTGAAGAAAAGTATGTCCAAAGAGATGAAATTGTTATTAACGTTCTTGGATTAAATCATTTTACCTGGTTGACCCGGGCATTTTATAAAACAGAAGATCTTTTTCCCGGTTTCCTGAAATTCGCAGATACATACTATACAGAAGGTTTTGAAAAACTTGAATCATGGCAGAAGAATGTCTTTCAATGCGCACATCGTGTGAAGTTTGATCTTTTTAGAAGATTTGGATGCATTGCTGCTGCTGGTGACAGGCATCTTGCAGAGTTTATTCCAGAGAAATATGTCCAGGACAAATTCTCGGTTGCCCAATGGAAATTTCATTTGACGACAATAGAAGACCGGATTATACGCCGAAACAACCGTATCAAGGAAGTTGCTGCACATCTGTCAGGGGAAAAGCCTGTAGTTCTTGAGCAATCCGAGGAAGAGGGAGTGCGAATTATGAAAGCTCTTCTTGGTCTGGGAAATTTTGTTACCAATGCGAATTTGCCGAATATGGGTCAGATCCACAATTGTGGACAGCATGCAATTGTTGAAACAAATGTACTTTTTATGAAAGATTCTGCATGTCCTGTCATTGCCGGAAAAATTCCGGGACCATTGGAAGAGACAATCAACGGCCACATTGCAAATCAGCAATTGATCCTGAAGGCTGCGTTAAAAAAGGATCAGGAATTGGCTTTTCAGGCTTTTCGAAATGATCCGCTCGTGACCTGTGACGATAACGATGCAGAAGAGTTGTTTTTTAAAATGCTTTCGGGGCTGGCTCATTGTCTGCCGGGTTGGAAAATCCCGCAAAAAAAATAGTGATGTCACAGACAGGGATACTACTCTGGGCGGTTTTTTCCGGAAAGCTTTTGTATTTTATCCCTGATTTCCGCGGCCTTTTCATAGTTTTCCATTTTCACCGCGTCTTCCAGTTCGATTTTCAGGGAATCCAGCATTGATACTTTTTTATCGTCGGCTATTTCCTCAAGCATTGATTTCAGATAATTCAAAGACCGCATTTTTTCAAATTGAAATGTGGTTGTGTTCACCTCGTACATGCTCTTTATTTCCCTGATGGCATCTTCAAGAATCTCTTTTGCCAGTTCGTTCAGGTGCTGTTTGATGCAAATAAGTGCACGTGCGACCGCATTCATTCGAAAAATGTATGGCCTGTATTGAAGGAGTTGGGCTTTGTCTTCTTCATTCAGGTATGCAGTGTCAAGAAAATCGCATATTTTTATATTATGCTCTGTATCGCGGACAGTCCGGTCATAATCGCCGATTTGAAAAAGAATCAGATAGCGGTAGTAATACAACAAAGCTTCTTCATGCAGCAGGGTAAAATCTTCCGGATCAAGCTCGTATCCGGAATTTGAATCTTTTTTGTGTTTGTCGTATTCATCGGCCCGTGCTGCAAATTCCAGGAAAAGATTTTCCCTGCCAAATGGTTTTTTTCCGTCAGGACGTCCGTCCATTTCATATTGTTCAATTCCGAGCGGCTTTCTTACCTGTAAAATATCCCTTCCGTCATCTGCTTTGATGATCCGGATATTTTTTTTGCTATTGTATTCCCATTCTTTTAACAGAGGCGAGATGTCCATACACAACTCCTGAAAAAGTATTCAAGTATAAATATAGCATTCTGTTTTATTTTCGACTACTCAAATCTTTTCCTGTCATAATTCTTTCCTGACGGCCAGTTATCTTGACAGATAGAAGAGAATAGGTTTTAATATCTTCTTTACACTTCCCTCGTAAATATTTCAAAAGGAGAAATTCATGTCTTCTATCAAGAACATCGGAATTATTACAAGCGGCGGAGACTGCGGCGGATTGAATGCTGTGGTCCGCGGTGCTGCACATATGGCTATTGCTAATGGTATCGGGGCGTATATCATCCCCAACGGATATGCCGGTCTGTATAATCTTGTCAATATCGAGAAACTTACCCGTCTGACCGAGGATCGGGTAGACAGTATCCACTCCACGTCTGCCGGATCCGAGGCTGGCCATTCACGGGTCAAAGTATCAAAAATTGATGATGTTAAAAAATATGAACGGATCAAGGAAGGTCTGGCAAAATTCCAGATTGATGCGCTGGTCATTTCCGGCGGTGATGATACCGGGAGTGTTGTCGTCGATCTGTCCGAAAACGGCATTCCCTGTGTTCATGCTCCAAAGACCATGGATCTGGATTTGCAGACATATTCTGTTGGAGCAGATTCTGCAATCAACCGCATTACTGAAATCGTGGAAGATCTGAAAACCACCGGCATGAGTCATAACCGTGTAATGGTGACAGAAGTATTTGGACGGTATGCAGGTCATACGGCTTTCCGCGGCGGTATTGGAGCAGATGCCGATTGTATTTTAATCCCTGAGGTACCGGTTGATTTTGATATTGTGTATGCGCACATCAAGAAACAGTTTTTCCGGCGTATAATGGAAAGTGATGTGAAGGCCGGGACCTACACAATTGTTGTTGCTGAAGGATTGCGGAAATCGGATGGTGAACCGCTCTATGACGAAAGTGCGGGGGTGGACACCTTTGGTCACAAGAAGCTTGCCGGGGCCGGTAAATATGTCCGTGACCAGATTACACAGCGTTTCAAAAAAGATCCCGATGTCCCTGACTTGATGAAAAAGGTGGGGATGTTCGTTGAAAAACTGAATGAAGTTCCCGAAGTTCGTGAAGTGGTCCCCGGCCATTTGATCCGAAGCGGAAATTCAAGTGCTTTTGATGTGAATTTCGGGGTTGAAGCAGGCGGGGGAGCTGTAGAACTTATTTTGAATGGCATAATTGGAGTGACGGTGCAGGAAGTTATTGACGGCGAAATCCGCTATCTTCCGACCAAAAAAGCGATCGAACAAAGGCATGTGAGTCTTGATATGGTCGCATTCTATGAAAAACAGGGGTACTGTTTTGGAAGAAAAACAGGAAAATATACCCCGAAATTCAAGGAGAACCAGGGCGTCATCGAACGGCACTTATAAAAAGCTCTATGGCAAAAATAACCTCGCGAAGTACAGATTATTCCCAGTGGTATATTGATATTGTGATGCAGGCACAGTTGGCCGATTATTCTCCGGTCAAAGGGTGCATGGTCATCCGTCCGCGGGGGTATGCACTCTGGGAAAAAATACAGAGTGTCCTGGATTCAAAATTCAAGGAAACCGGACATTCAAACGCGTATTTTCCCATGTTGATTCCTGAAAGCTTTTTAAAAAAAGAAGCCGAACATGTTGAAGGCTTTTCACCGGAGCTTGCCGTTGTCACAATCGCAGGCGGGGAAACTTTGGAGGAGCCGTTGGTTGTCCGCCCGACATCCGAGACAATCATTTGGAGCATGTATAAAAAATGGATTCAATCATACCGCGACCTGCCGATCTTGATTAATCAATGGGCGAATGTGATCAGGTGGGAAAAACGGACCCGCTTGTTTTTACGCACGACAGAATTCCTGTGGCAGGAAGGGCATACTGCCCATGCTACACAGGAAGAGGCCGAAGAAGAAACGCGAAAAATGCTTTTGGTTTATAAAAGTTTCGCAGAAGAATATATGGCGCTTCCGGTGATCGCCGGTGAAAAGACAGAAGCAGAAAAGTTTGCCGGGGCAGTCAAAACCTATTCAATCGAAGCGATGATGCAGGATAAAAAAGCATTGCAGGCAGGCACCTCCCATGATTTGGGACAAAACTTTGCAAAAGCGTTCGACGTTACCTTTCAGAGTCCTGACGGGAAACTGGAATATGTCTGGGCATCTTCGTGGGGTGTATCGACCCGTCTGATTGGTGCGCTTATTATGGCGCATTCCGATGACCGGGGACTCGTGCTTCCGCCGCGGCTTGCACCGACATTAATAAGGATTGTCCCGATATTTAAAACCGAAACACGTCCCCGGGTCGTCGAATATGCCATGGGAGTTTTCAATAATTTAAAACCGCATTTTTCTGTGGAAATTGATCTGGATGATAATACATCGCCCGGGTTCAAGTTTGCTCAAACAGAATTATTGGGAATACCACTTCGAATAGAAATTGGCCCCAAGGATATTGAAAATAATGAAATGGTGCTTGTCCGGCGTGACACAGGTGAAAAAATAAAAGCATCGCCGTCAGGATTAATTGACCGGATCAAAGTATTGTGTGAAGATATTCAGAACACGCTGTATCACCGCGCGCTTGTTTTTCGGAAAGAGAATACAGTGCTTCTGGAAAAGTATTCCGATTTTACTGAGTTCATGGAAAAAGAGGCCGGGTTTGTAGATACCGGCTGGTGCGGGGATTCAGCCTGTGAAACGAAAATCAAGGAAGAGACGAAAGCGACAATCAGAAATATTCCTTTAGGGAGAGATGAGCTCCAGCATGGAGCGTGCATTTACTGCGGGAAGCCTTCCTGTCATGATGTGATATTTGCAAAGGCATACTGAGAATGCGGATTTGTAGACAAATCATTATAATTTTTCTCATTCTTTTTTTATCAGCCTGCGGGAACGGAATAAATCAGCTTCACGGTACATGGTTTTTTCTTAAAAACGGAAAATTCGTCACAATCGAAAATATTCGCTCTGTTGAAAAAATACAACCGGTTGCATGGCAGCATCAGGAGCGGATTTCGGATATTGCCCTGTTTCACAACAAACCGGTGTTTTTGATCAACAGTCAGGGTGTTGTTATCCGGACTGCGGAATCCGGCCATCCTGAATTCACCTATGAATACAATGATATCTTTAAAAACAGGACAGCCACACTTCTTTTACCTGGTGAAAACAGTATTTTTTGTCATCTGTATTATGATAAAGCCTTTCGGAATGACGAACAAACTACTTCCCCGTCGCAGCCCCTTTGCTTTGTAAAGATTACTTTCCCGGAAAACGACAGTGCGGTATTTGAACCATTTCAGTCTGTTTTTCACCGGAGAAACGGATCATGGGAAGCAGTTGCAGCATATGCATTTGAAGCGAATTCAGCTGTTCTTGAGTTGAAACGTTCAGAGAATGATTACACGCAGTTCGGATACACGCTTTTTGATTTGAAAACAGAAAATGAGGAAGAAAAAACAAAGGAATGGTTTACCGAAAGTTTTCAATTGAATGAATATGAAACCACCCTTTTGAAGGATAAATCCCTGGCCAAACTGCTGGAAAAAAGTATCGAAGAACGCACAAAAAATTCCCGGCCTGTAATTCTTCATTTTGCTGTTCGGGATCAGATGACCCGGGCAGACCAGCGAATCCGTTATGCAACAGTCAATACCAGTGTACAGGTCGAGTTTGAGAAAATATTGATTGTCAGAAGTGCTGACCAATATACCGCACTTCTTCCGGATGGAAAGCTGTTTGTCATCAATAGATCAGAGGTAAGCCATTTTCAACGATATATATTGCCTGCATTGCCTGATTCCTGCGAGTATACTTCCTTTGCCATTGCAGAAGGAATCCTGTACATACTATGGGAAGAGACAGATAAACAGGATTTTTATAAAATCAGGGGATCTGGTTTTTTACAAGTGAGCTCGTTGCCTGACAGCCATTGATACTGTGATTTTTAATTATATTAATTTATACCTGAACTGGCATTTGACCGGGAATTGTGATATACTATTACCATATATATGAAATATGCTTTTTTACTGTTATTTGTATTGAGTACAACTCTTTGTTTTTCCCTGCGTTCACTTGACGTAGAGACCGGTCTTGTATTTCACCTGTCTTCAGAGTCCCAAAGTGCTCCTAACCCGGCGATTTTTCAGGGATTTGGCGTTTCAATGCCTTTTCTGGAAGAAGAGGGGTTTTTTATTGATGCAGGGATTTTATTATACGGCGGTCACTATGAGTATGTTAATGGCCGTGCAACACCGGCGGATATGGAGCGGGCGGATACAATCTGGACACTGATGGTTCAGCTGGACGGGCGTATCGGATATACTTTCAGAATTAATGATACACTAACTTTTACCTCGGCTTTTGGTCCCACGGTAATCGGCGGTATTCCAATTTTTGCCTTTGACAGCGGAGAAGCTGTTCGCGGAGACTTGTTTCTGTTTTTTTATACCAATATCCGTTTTTTGCATTTTCAGGGGCAGCTGTCGCTCCAATGGCGTCTGGCCGAGAAATTCAGCCTGGTTTTTAAAGTCAGGGGGTTATACCCGGTATCGGCCATTCTGGAATTTCTGGATTACGTTCCGATAAACGGGATGAAAATACAGGGCATCGTTGCCGCTGAAATTGATTTTTAATGCAAGAAAGCTTTAAAAACTGCCACTTTTCAAAATACCTTAAATACACCTTTTGATATCCACAATTTGCTGCGGATGCTTTTCCTGGATGATAATATATGCAGTCAGCCATGATGTTATGACATCAAGCAGTACCCCTACGCATATCAGTATCGGAGCGATATGCGTGAGATCAAGGTATTTATCCTGGATCATATTGGAATCAATATATGTTAGGCAGAGAAATGCAATGGCCGCATACGCACCGGTCCGGGGAAACGAGAAGCTTAACAATCCGGAAAACAGGGAAATAAGAATGCTTCCACCGAAAATCCAGAAATATTCAATAATTGGAATTTCTGTTCCCAGTGTTGTTTTCCGGAGCAGAATAAAGGAAAGACTCACCACCAGAGCGGTTCCCGCCCGGGAAAAAACAGCAGCCAGCGAGAAAACAGGAGTGCTCATATTACGGGGGGACAACAGGTTTTCACGTGAATGATGCAGCTGCATCCCTGCAGAGATATAATGATCTCCTGTCATCAAGGCAGTGAGTGCAGGCCCCAGGGCGGCATATATTGCTTTGTAGGGATTTCTTTTTTTTGTGATCACAAAAAGAATTAAAGGATAGATGACTGCAATGACAAGGATGACATCGATACAAAGTGTCATTAAAAAAGGCAGGTATGCCTCTATTCCCTGAATTGTTTTAATTGAAAAGAACCGGGCAGCTGATACAGCAATGATTCCTATCCAGAATATTTCCATAAAAAAAGAATTTATATGAAACATGATTCTGGACATACCATCTGCAAATTGAATAACTGGACGGGTGAATTGCTTTTCATAATCGACATTCAATCCGACCAGAAACGCAAGAACAATTATGGGGAACAGGGAGAACCCGGCCCTGATAAAAATGATTGAGAGGTTGTCGGGAAATATCTCATGCTTAAACAAATCCAGTACTGATATTGCCTGGATGGTCGCTGGATTTGGCCCGGGCCCGGGAATTTTTGTGTAGGGAAGAAAAATTCCGCTTACCGTACCAATCAGGGAGAGCAGTACTGCTGCACCAATCAAATAGAGAAAAGTTTTTTTTATGAGGAAAAACAGTTTCTTTTCATTTCGCAGCTCCCACACTGAGATGATTAAAGAAAAGAATACCAGCGGAAACATGGCGTATTTGCCAATATTTATCACAATCTGGGCAATGGATTCGATAACAGAAGGATCAATCCCTCCTGCCGGGATGATGAGCGCAATCACAAATCCGATACCAATGCCAATGAGCAGCTTGACCCATATTTTCATATTCTTCTCCGCTATTTGTTAAGTAGAATTATTTTCCTGTCATTTTTTTATAAACGAAAGAAACAGTTTTGTACAGGTCTGTTGTTCCTTTGGGCAATTATAGGGCGGGGAAATGAAATAGTTTTGTTATTTCTTGATCATGATTGTGATTTGTCTTCAAGTTCCCTGATTTTATCCCTCAATTTTGCCGCTTCCTCATAATTTTCTTCTTCAACCGCCCTTTCCAGGGATACTTTGAGTTCCGCAAGATGGGATTCTTTTTCGGTTTGTTCAAAATTGTATTGAGCAGCCTCCTGAACAATATTGACAGAAATGCCTGCCTTGTCAACAACCAGTTCATCGATATACAAAGGACATTTTACCCTGACTGCCAGGGCAATACAGTCAGAAGGCCGGGAATCAATACTGATATCTGTTCCGTTCTGATTCAATATCAGCCGTGCAAAGAATGTGTCTTCTTTCAGTTCTGTAATTTCAATTCGAATAATCTCGGTTTTCAAATGTTTCAGTGTTGATATGAGAAGATCATGAGTCAGGGGCCTCGGTATTGAAAGACTTCCAAGGCCGATGAGAATTGCATGTGCTTCGGCCTGTCCGATAAAAATAGGAACTGCTACGTCTGATCCGATTGGTCTGATGAGGACTGCACTTCCATGTTCAGCTTTCGCAACCGTCCACACCTCAGCTGGAACGAGCATCTGATTATCCTTTATTTGTCATTTTGAGATAATCTATAATCGCCTGAATATCAACAAATCCAAGATCAACTGCAATTTCCCCAAAAAGCCTGCTGTCGCCGTCTTTTTGAAATTTTAACACTTTGTATACCTGCTCTTCGGTCATCGCACCGATACGAACCAATCCTTCACCAATTTTTTCTTCCAATGCGTCTTGAGAACTCAATCAGCCACCTCTTTCCTTGTAGAGTACTTTTTATCAGTGTTTCCACTACATATAATAATATCGAATCTGCCGGTATTTTTCAAATATTCCGGTTTTTTTTTCTCCTGTTAATTTAGAAAGCTGTTATGTTTGGGGATAAAATCAGACGATTTTCCCTTGAAATACCTGCGTTTTTTCACTATAACTATTCGGGTATCTATACGATGTAATACATTACCTTTGAACAGGTAAAAAGGAAGGATATATATATGGGTGAGCGAAGAATCGTCGTTACAGGAACGGGAACAATTAATCCTCTTGGACATACGGTCGAGGAAACATGGAAAAAAGTGAGTACCGGCACGTGTGGAATAGGCAGAATAACCAAATTTGATGTGACAAATTTTACCAGTCAGGTCGCGGGAGAAGTTCTGGGTTTTGACTATAAAAATTATTTCAAGGAAGAACATCTGAAAACGGCCAAACGTCTTGAGCCGTTTGTTCATTATGCAGAAGCGGCGCTTCAGGAAGCATTGTCCCAGTCAAAACTGGATGTACAAAAAAACCCGGAAAGAGTCGGAATATGTCTTGGAAGCGGAATCGGGGGGATTCATTCACAGCTTGAAAACAGTGATGCATTACTCAACCGGGGAAACAGACGGGTAAGCCCGTTTTTCATTCCCGCAACAATCGGGAACATTGCCTCTGGTTTCTTGAGTATGATTCATGGCATGAAAGGGCCGAATTTGAGCATGCAGACAGCGTGTGCAACCGCAAACCATTCGATTGGTACGGCACTTATGCTGATAAAAACAGGAATGGCCGATGCGATGATTGCAGGCGGGACAGAAGCAACAATTATGCCGCTGGCCTTTGCGGGATTCTGCAATATGCATGCCTTGTCAACCCGGTATAACGAAACACCTGAACGGGCGTCACGGCCTTTTGACAAGGACCGCGACGGATTTGTCATGGGTGAAGGTGCAGGAATACTGGTTCTGGAAGAATATGAACATGCTAAAAACCGGGGTGCTGCTATTCTTTGTGAAGTACTGGCCGTTGGTATGTCCGGTGATGCATATGATTTGACGAATCCTGAACCGGAAGGCCTGGGCGCATATCAATCCATGAAACAGGCGATTGATCTTGCCGGACTCAAGGGTACCGATATCAACTACATTAATACCCATGGAACTTCCACACCGGTGGGTGATGTTGCAGAGTGCAAGGCAGTTGCCCGTATTCTGGAAGGAAAAAATGAAAATGTATGTGTTGGCTCCACAAAATCGATGCATGGGCATCTTCTTGGTGCTACCGCAGGTGTTGAAGCGGTAATTAGTATCAAGGTAATGATGGAAGGGCTGATTCCTCCGAATTTGAATATCGATATCCTTGATCCGGGGATTACATTGAAATGTATCAATATTGAGCCGGTCACAATGAACGTTGACGTTGTTCTGTCAAACTCATTCGGATTTGGCGGACACAACTCGAGTTTGCTGCTCAGGAAACTGTAATTATATTAACCCTCCCTGCCGGGAGGGTTTTTTGGCTTTACAGGGTGTTCCTCTTCTGTTATAAATTTCAGATATGAATAAAATATTTTTCCTGGCAATGATTATTGCCCTGTTTACCGGGTGCAATGATAAAGAAAACAATGATGTCTCTGATGACAACAGCGGGGTGGTCCTGGAACGGTCCGTGCAGGAACTTGAAAAGATCGACGGATTTGTAAAATCCGGCCTGGAATTTTTCTTTGGGTCAACCCGGGAGTCTATTGAGAATGCTCTTGGAACACCAATAAAAACAAAATATGAAGAGCATCAAAACCGTCATGATCCCTCAAAGACTGATGTTATCCATGAACTGTATTATGAAGGACTTTATTTCCAGATTTACAGCGTCACTGAGTATAACAAGGATATATTGCTTGTTGTTTCTCTCTCTAATGATGCATACCCGGTGCAATTCGGCTTGAATATAAATTCTTCCCGTGACAAAGTGCGTGCTGTGCTGGGCAAACCCGATACTGCTTCAGATGAAATGTATCGTTATTTTGCAAGCGAATATGTCATGGGCCTTGTTGAGTTCACTTTTAAGGGAAACAATGTGACATCAATCCGATGGACATTTATTCCGAATTGACCCTGCCATCCCTGTTATCGTCCACCGATTTTATTGATCAGTTCCTGATAACCGTAATGCATCATCAGGTGGTCAAGGATTACCATCGCGGTATAATTTTCTGCCACCGGCCATATTCGTGCGACAATCGTGGGGTCGCGGCGGGTGATGGCTTCGAGCATTTTATTTTCAAGTGTATATTTATCTATCGTGTGCTGTTCTTTTGCAATGGTCGGTGTCGGTTTGACTGTCAGCCGGACAATTATTTCTTGTCCTGTTGACAGCCCTCCGGTGATTCCTCCTGCAGCATTTGAATCAAAGTGCACTATCTTGTTTTTTGCGTGCATCTGGTCGTTGGTCTGGATCCCCGTCATATTCTTGACACCGAATCCTGCACCTACTTCGACTCCCTTAACCGCGCCAATTCCAAGCATTCTGCCGAGTTCCGCGTCGAGTTTGTTAAAAACAGGTTCACCGAGTCCTGCCGGAACACCGCATACCTTCACTTCAACCACTCCGCCGGAAGAATCCCCTTCTGCAGATATTTTGAGTGCTGCTTCGGTCATTGCCCGGGCTGCGTCAATATCAGGACAGTTAATCACCGGATGGATTCCGTATTTCTCCCTGATAAAATCATGTTTAAATTCGGGTGCCTTCTGGCGAATATCATCAATCTCGTTTTCAATCTCTGCAAATATTTTCATTTTTTCCAGAAAACGCATATCCTCATGAATACGTTTTTTCACATAGATTTCCTGATAAAACGGATCATGGTCTTTCCGCATTTCTTTATAAGCCTGACAGCTTTTCAAAGCAAGCGCGGTGTCGACCTGTTTCATGGCAACTCCTGCTGCTTCCGTCACATACCCGAACACTTCGATACCGCATTTTTTAAGTATTTTTTTGGCAACATACCCCGCGGCGACAATTGTCGCAGTATATCTGCCGCTGAAAATACCGGCACCGATGGCGTCATCTGAAGGGCCGTACTTAATAAATGATGCATAGGATGCATGTCCGGGACGGGGTGTCCGGTTTGTATCCTGGTATTGTTTTATATGAATAAAGTGGCGATCCAAATTTGGAATCAATATGCACAGGGGAGTTCCGTTTGTATGATTTTTGTTTTTTGCGTTTTCGATGGTGTCTGCGGCATTGAGACCGGTGTAGATGACCGGTAAATCGGGTTCTTTCCGGGGTGAAGACAGTTCATCGGCGCCTGGCTTGCGCAGGAGCAGATCTCCGTATATTTCCTGTTCTGTCAAATGCATTCCCGAAGGAACACCATGGAGAGTTGCAGATAATCCTTCCTGATATGATCCGCCGGAAACCGACGCCTGAAATAATCTTCCGATATGGCATCCAAACATTATTTTCTCCTTGTCTTGTTGTGAAAATGTTGTCTTAAGCTATCGGGACAGAAAAAAATTGTCAAGGTATTTGCCATGCCAAACTTTTTAATTTTCAGAATAACAAACAAAAGCGGAAAAGAACAGTGTTGCTATTTTTTCCGGATTACAAAGAGCGAAGCATCGTCCGCAAGATGTCCATTATACTTCTTGATGTCCCCTGTTTTTGAATGGAGCTGTACCGCTTCCATGATGGATTCCATAATACTATTCAAGTCATCTGATGCGTGTTCCACCAGAATCTGTATCAGGTTTTTTACCCCAAATTGATGGGAGTAATGGTCTTTCGCTTCAATGATGCCATCGGTATACAAAAGCAGCACATCTCCACTTTTCATTTCAAAGTATCCGGCAGATGATTCTGATGCGATATGCTCGGAAATTCCCAGAAAAGCCGTTCTGTTTGAAAGTTCATCCAGTTCTCTCACTGTTTCATCATGTTTCTGGTAAAGGAGTGAGATGACATGACTGCCGGCATGGTATATTTTTCCTTCCCGTTCCAGAAAGTAGTTTTGGGTCATGAATTTATCACTGCCGATCCGGTTTCGGTTTATTTCACAAAGCACTTTGTTGACCAGGTCGTAAATTTCAAACGGCTCAAGCCGTTTTTTCAGAGTCCGTGAAGCCATGACTGCGGCCTGAAACGCAGAGAGCTGAATGAGCGCCGTAATACCAGCTGGTAATCCATGGCCGCTGACATCGCCGATCCCGAAATAGGTTCCAAATTCCGAAGACGAATAATCATATACATCTCCTCCAACTTCAGTCGCAGTCGTCATGGATGCAGCACACTCATATCCGGGGATGTCAATCGTTTTGGGAACAATGGAGGTTTGAATTTGTTTTGCAATTTCAATTTCACCCTGAAGCCTGTTTCGTTCCATTTGAATATATTTGCCTTCGATAATTGAATAAATCACCTTTAAATTTTCAATTAATACCTGCAGGGCATTTTCTTCCTCGGGGAAAAAACGGTCGAACGAATCTTTAAAAATAACCAGAATTCCCCGCAGATAGTCATTGTCAAAAATCGGGAAAAGTCCGATCATCCGCTGAAGCCCTTTTATTTCTTCCGGAATTTTATCGATAATAACCGGTTTTTTGGTATCCAGAATGGTTTTTATCAGTTTTTCACCATACATGGACAGATTTTCCGGGTTTGTATTTTGAATTATATCGATATTGAAGGTGGCTTTTAAAATATTTTCATGAAGCTGTTCTTTTCGTTTCAGATGTTTGAGCATGTCGAGCCGTATAAGTGGAAGACAGTATCCATAAATATGCTCTTCCGAGAATACTTTCAGCAGTTTTCCGGACCGGGAATAAACCAGGGCACCGGAGATACCATACTCATGAATTGTAAGAAGTGCTTTTGCACGGGTTATCGCATCGACAATACTGTCCCGGATGATATTGATATCTTCTTCGGTTGTACTATTAATGACACTGCCAATGAGCTCGTTTTTTAGTTGAAGGGTTTCAGCCTGTTTTTCAATTCTCCTGTCCAAATTCTGGGTTCTCTGAAAAAAGTACTCATTGATAATGCGAACACCATAGACGATGTTACTGATAATAAAAAACCAGAGATACACATAATTGGAAAATCCAAAAATAATAAAATAGAAAACATAGAATACTGTGGTGAGAATCGCTGTATTAGCCAGAATTGCGCTTTTGCGGATCACTCCTTCCTGAAACTGAAACAGCCGTCTGTTGAATCCGATGACAAAGACGAGTTGTACTCCAAAAAAGATTAGTGACAAAAACAGAGACACGATTCTGAAATCCTCTTTAAACAGTTCGCCTGTCTGACGCAATGTTTCCAAATTGTCCGCACCATGAAAACCGCTCCCCTGTGTTATTGCGCCTTCGAAGGAATTTCTTAAGAAAAAGAGGATAATTGCCAGAAGCGAGACACCGGAGAGAATGATTAAAAAAACAAGAAAGCTTTTCAGTTTGGGTGTAAATTCATCCTGAAAGAAACTTTTGGAAATTCGTTGGGAATGAATTGAGTAATCGGCAAAAAAATACGCCAAAAGATAGATTATTGCAAAGATTGTATACAGCATGAAGGATGATTCCGGGGGGAATATCCCGGGAACAAGAATTGTCAACAGGGTGACCAGTCCGATTCCCAGCATAAGCAGCATGGAAATACCAAAATATACCGGCCGCTTGCCGAATTGAGGGCGGTCTGTCACATCTTTCCATAAAATAAAGGCAGTAAACAGGATTGGTACAAAAGATGAAACATAGATAACCATTAAAATATTCATTATTGAATTCATCGTGAATCCCCCTCATTTTGTTTTTCTGCACTGCCGGAATTGTTCGCCAGAGATTCGGCCGTGTTTAATTGTTCGGTCAGTTCGGCGATATTTTCTTCAAGCGAATTAAATTGTGTGACCGCCTCGGTAACTTTTTGGGAAGTGTCGATGAGATTTTCCAGAAAATTATGCTGATCAATTGAACGTTCTTTTGCGGTCTTGCTCACTGCACGGAATACCTCTACGCCCAGAGTAATTCCCTGCAGGGATCCCACGACAGAAAACAGGGCGCTTTTTTCATTGTCTGTCTGGGCAGCTGCATATTTTATTTTTTCGACAACATCGTTAATGATCCGGGTAATTGTTCCGATTTGTTCGGATATTTTTAGCAGGGATTTATCGGTTTCCTGTGAAAGTTTTCGGATTTCTTTGGCAACCACTTCAAACGGTTTCCCATGGATTCCGGCGCGGGCAGAAACAACTGATGCATTGATGGAAAGAATATTAATCCGTGATGAAATATCGGTGAGCATTTCCACAATACCGTGAATTTCTTCTGATTGCTGGTGCAGTGTCTCCGCAAACTGCATGGAATCCCGTAACGCTGCGATGACTGCCTGCACACCTGTTTGTACCTTTTCTGAAACGGAAAAGGCTGATTTTGCGGAGGTAGACAGGTTGTCTGCAATGTCAAAGGCTTTTTTGATATTTTCCGTAATAAAACTCATATTAGAAATAAATTTATCAGATTCTATTTTTGTGGTCTCGGCAGATCCTTCCTTTATTTTTATGGATTGAAGCAACGTCCGGATTGTGGTCATCATATCGCTCAATTTTGCCTGACATTGGGCAAAATCCAGTTTTAATTTATACGGAGATTCAGGCTCGGGAGATGATTCTGAAAAAGTATCCGGAATTATGGTTTCAGGTTCAGGAGAATCATGGAACCTGGCAGTGTATTCACTTTTTACAAGAAGAATTTCACTGGTCAGTGCCGTAATGGATTTTTGCTGGGAAAACAGAACGAATATAAGGGCGAATGCACTCAGGCAAAAAAAGGAAAATGCAATAATGATGCCGCCCGTCTTGAATGGAATCGGAAAGAATAAGAATGTACCTGTTGCGAGGATGAAGAAGATTAAAGAAAATGTAATAATAAGTATTTTCTTTTCATACATAAATACATGTTTTCGAAATTATTCGATCTTTACTCCCCCGGGAACCAGGAATGTCAGGGTCGGCAGGCTGGTCACCTGCCAGGTGATATCTTTATTATGGAGAATCTTGATGATGTATTTTGTTTTTTCATCAAGATCGGTCAATTTCATGATCCATTTTGCGACTGCTTTGATGCCGCTTGAATTCAAAAAGTTTAACCCCTTGAAATCAGCGACAACCTCCGCTAATCCCTGCGCAATCATTCCTGAATGTATTTTTTCGAAAAACGGGTCAAGAAGTATGCTTGGATCTTCCATGTCTATATCACCGGTCATGTTTATCTGGATGCCCTGCGGAATATCTGTGATGTCAATCTTTATTCTTTCTTCGGCTATCGGTTGAATGTTTAATTTATTCATTGCCTGCTCCTTCATGATTTTGTGTTGTGTCACTCAATGACAATGGAAAGATTTACAGTATTTCCGCTGATTTTCAGTGAAAGATCTCCGCCAGTCTCATAGCGAATTCTGGCAAGCCCCAGATGGCTTTTCCCGTCACTTCGAACAGCAGCTTCTTTCATTTGAGCAACATACATTTGAAAAGGATCTCCTTCGATTATTTTATCGTAGACATCTTTCAGCTGAGCAATCGATTCTTTGCTGGATGTGTTTTCAACTGAAATAACGATCCGTTCTGTTTCAGGGGATACCCGAATAACTATATGGGTTTCATCATGCGATGCATACTTCACCGCATTCTCCAGTAATTCACTTGCAGCCATTGCTATTTTATCTGCCTTTGCCTGGTCCACAATGCTTATTGCAAGAAAATTCTGGATAAATCCCCGTACACAGGCAATATATTTCCAGCGGGGGCCAAATTTCAATTCTATATATCCATCGCGTCCAAGGTTCTCTGTTACTGCCATTTTGATCCTCCTCAATTAAACTATATGGAGATTTATGTATTTTGCAAGAAATATCTGAAAAAACAGGGAAAGCCGATAAATGAATGTATAATGTGAGAAGCAATCACTTTATTATAATAATTGGTGACAGTTTTGAGATAATCTGGCAAAATATTGTCAGGAGGCCAAAAATGTATATAGTACATGTCCATGTAACCGTTAAACGGGAATTTATTGATGCATTCAAATCAGCAAGCATTAAAAACGCCGAAAACAGCATCAGGGAGCCCGGAATTCAGCGTTTTGATGTGATGCAGTCGATGGAAGAGCCTGCACAATTTGTGCTTGTGGAGGTATACGCTACCAAAGAAGAAACGCTTCTGCATAAAGAAACAAATCACTATAAAAAATGGCGTGATACGGTCGAAAACATGATGGAAAAGCCCCGAAAAAGCATTAAATATGTGAATTTGTTTCCGAATGACAGCAACTGGTAAATTCCCATGAGCTATTCGTTTCAAACTGCAGGCAATATCATCGTAGGCCGTGATAAACGTCGGGAGATACCGCTCATCTGTTCCGGATTCGGGAAAAGAATATTGTTTGTGACCGGACGCCGTACTGTTTTTCTTGATGAAATGATACCGGAATTTTTAAAACTTGGCTGCACGGTTATTGCCTTTCAGGTAGAGACAGAACCGACGACCGGAATAATCGAGCGTGGGCTGGAAATTGCCCGAAAGCATAGATGCGATGTTATCGCGGCTGTCGGCGGGGGCAGTGTGATTGATACAGCGAAAGCGCTCGCCGTGCTTGTGCCAAACTCCGGGACACTCATGGATCATCTGGAAGTGATCGGGGATGCGGTCCCGCTTGAAAAACAAAAAATACCGCTTGTCGTTGCGCCTACAACGGCGGGGACCGGTGCAGAAGCTACCTGTAATGCGGTGATTAGGTCAAAAAAGCATAAGGTCAAGGTAAGTCTGCGCAGTGTGAACATGTTTCCCTCCTGTGTTGTTATTGATCCTGTCTGTACCAGGTCAATGACTCCTGAACTGACCGCCTTTTCCGGTTTTGATGCAATGACTCAGCTCATTGAGTCCTATCTTTCAAAGAATGCAAACCCCATTACTGATGCATTGTGCATTGAGGGCTTAAGGAAAGTGCATGATTCTTTTTTTAAGGCATATCAGGATGGCACAGACATTCAGGCACGGGAAGAAATGTGTGTGGCGAGTCTGTTGAGTGGCATGGCATTGGCAAATTCAAAATTGGGTGCTGTTCACGGCATAGCCGGCCCGTTGGGCGGTATGATCGATGCGCCGCACGGGGGGATTTGTGCGGCATTGCTTGGACCGGTGATGATAAAAAATATTGCCCGAATTCAGAAAGATCACATTTCAGATGCGGCATTGCGTGTAAATATCATTTCACAGGTATTGTTTGATGCTTCGAAAGACCATTCCGACAATCTGGTATCCGGAATTAAAGACCTTGCCCGGAAAATGAAAATACCCGGCCTGGGTTCCTGTGGATTTTCTGATGCGGATTATACAGAGCTCGCTGATAAGGCACTGCGGGCAAGCAGTATGAAGGGGAATCCGGTTGAGCTGAACACTGAAGAGCTGTTCGAGATTTTTACCATGGCGTTGTAGTTCGGTTGTTCTGGTTTCAAATTCATGATTTTCGAATGGGGATGGTCACTTTTTTTTATTCCGGTTCTGTTTTTTTCTTTTTAATTCCATCTCACGGTGAAATGTACAGTAACGGTAGGTTCTGTTTGTAAGCGGGTTTTTGTCTTTTACTTTTATTCCGCAGTGCACACATAATCCCTGCGTTCTTCGGTATTCATATAATCTGCGGGAGCGTTCACGATTTAAAAGGATGGTTGGTTTTTTAACGATAATTCGTACCCCTTTATAATCATATTCACCAAATACGTTCCGGCTGAATTCTTCGATTTTTTGAAAGAGTTTTTCAAGCGCTTTTTTGGTTAATACTTTCATTGCGTTCCCTTTGCATTGATGCCCAATGCCCGGTCTGTATCAAATACCGCCGTGTTGTTGACCGCAAATTCTACTATAAAGTGTAATGGGAAAAATCAGGAATTCAAGCATTTTATCCGGTAAATTATTTTTTGCATGACAGATGCCGGGCTGATTGCAGTTATATCTTTCTGCGAAGCAAAATAATAAATCCAATTGCAAAAAGTATAAACGGCAGATTGTGTATGATGATATTCAGAATTTCAAAATAGGAAAAATTGCCGACAGTCAGAAATTCGGGAATAATCACCTTCATCGAGGTGATTATTCCGAATACAGAAGAAATATACAGCGTCAAAGTCCCGATAATAATGAACAGCCATGCAATATCACGGTTTCTTGGCCAGTTAAGAATTGCAAAAAGGCTGGCTGCTGCTCCCAATAACAGGCGGACAATAGTATTGATAAATTGAAAACTTTCCATGAAAACAATCCTTCTGTCTTTATAAATCCTGATTTGAGTATACCAGATTCAAAAAAAATGCAATACCCATGGCCGGGATTAAATTGTCCCGCCCTTTTCAAGTAATTGTGTCAGTTTTTTTATTTCATTTTCCGATACATCAAACGGCAAAATACTTGGTGACGAGTTAAAAGGGGAAAGCAACACACCCTGTCCCAAAAAATGATCAAACACAGCACGATAATGCGCTCTGTTTTTCTGAAAACAAAGATAGATCCCGTCCTGATAAAACAAATCGGTTCTTTTGTTTTGCAATTCATGGATCCATTCGGGGACAAGGGTCTGTTTATACAGTGAGAGGGCAGACCGTAAACTTTGCAGAATTACCGGCGAGGAGAAAATCGGAACCGAATCTTGTCCCTTCTTTTTTTGACATACAAGAACGGATGCATCCCCGAACCCTGCGGAAAATACAGGGAGAATTATTTCTGAATGGATGTTTTTTTCTGAATAAGGCCGCCACCATGAAATACCGGATCCGGGGTTGTTTTTTGAATAAAAAGGATTGTAAATATCATTCCTGTTGATTTTTTTTCCAAATCGAATTGAGAAAAAATCCAGAGCCTCGGCAAGCGAGGGGAAAACAGAGAAGCTGTTGTATTCAGGAAAAAAGGCAGCAAGTTCATTTTTTAAACGCAGATTGTATACAGACGGCAGCCGTGCTCCAAGGCCTTTTTCCAGGATAATTTTTAAAGCCTTGATTGATCCTGCGGGCCGATGGCCGAACAGACAGTTTCCGTTATCCCTGTACAGATCAAGATACCGGTTGCCCTTCATGTCGTAAATATAAAAATTCCGGGCGCGGCGAATGACGGGAACCCTGCTGCTGCATGAAACAATCTGTTGTTGATCCGGCTTCATGGGCTTCCTCAAGATGACAATTTTTCCGACAATAATTTTTCGGCTTCCTGGGGATTTGCTTTCCCTTTTGAGGCTTTCATGACCTGTCCCATCAAGAATTTGATTGCCTGCAGTTTTCCGTTCCGGTAATCATCTGCCGAGCCGGGATTTGCTGCAATTACTTCAATGACAATTTTCTCGAGTTCCCCCCGGTCTGAAATCTGGGATAATCCTTCTGCAGAGACAATTTCCTGTGCTGCTTTTCCAGTTGCTGCCATTTTGATAAAAACATCTTTGGCCATTTTTCCGCTGATTTTTCCTGATTCCTGTAGCAACAACAATTCGGCAATGTGAGCCGGTGTTGTCCTGAAATCACTGATCGAGATGTTGCCGGCATTCAGATATTTTTTAACTTCACCAAGAAGCCAGTTGGCTGTTTTTTTGGGATTAGGATAATGGGTGAGTATCTGTTCAAAGTAATCTGCAAAAGCTTTTTCTGTCGTAAGAACAATTGTATCAGTTTCAGAGAGTCCCAGCTGATGCATAAAACGCTCCCGTTTTTCCTTTGGCAGTTCACCGATTGTTTTTTCAATTGATTGGATCAAGTCGGCAGAAATCGAGAGAGGCTTGAGATCCGGCTCTGGAAAATAACGGTAATCCGCTTCTTCTTCCTTTGTTCTTTGCAGAATTGTTTTCCCAGAGGCTTCATTCCATCCACGGGTGGACTTGCCTGCCGCTTCCCGTGTGAGACGGTGGTTCTGCCATTCATCGGCCTGCCTTTGGACTTCATACTCCAGGGCCGCCTGAATAGCTTTGAATGAGTTCATGTTTTTTATTTCCACGATTGGAGTTGCATATTTTTTTTCTTCTTCATACACCCACAGATTAATGTTGGCATCACAGCGCAGAGACCCTTCTTCCATATTGCAGTCGGATATCTCGAGATACTGCATGATTTCGTGAATACTCATGACAAAAGCGGCTGCTTCAGCAGGTGACCGCATGTCGGGTTCGGAGACAATCTCCAAAAGCGGGGTACCGCTCCGGTTGTAATCAACATAGCTTTCGTGCGACCCGTCATCCGCATGAATATTTTTTCCAGTATCTTCTTCCATGTGGATGCGAAGAATCCGAATATCCCGTGTTCCCTCCTGTGTAAAGACCGTTAACATACCATTGTTGCAGATCGGCATGTCGTATTGTGATATTTGGTATGCTTTGGGAAGATCGGGGTACATGTAGTTTTTCCGGTCAAACTTTGTCAGCGGGGCAATGGAACAGCCCAGGGCTCTCCCTGCTTTGATGGCCGAGCGAATATGTTCTTTGTTCGGGACGGGAAGGGATCCGGGAAGGCCCAGGCAGACAGGGCATACCCGGGAGTTGGGTTCACCGCCGAACACATTCCGGCAGGTGCAAAACGCCTTGGATTTTGTCGACAGCTGGACATGAACTTCGCAGCCGATGATGACATCATATTTCATGCAGCACCTCCGCGGTTTTTCCATGATTGCGCTATGGAAAGCAAAAGGTTTTCATTGCCCTGCCTGCCCGCCAGCTGCATGCCGATCGGGAGATTGTCATTCGACATACCCGCCGGAATTGAAATTGCGGGAATTCCCACCAGGTTTGCGTAAATTGTACAAATATCCTGCAGGTACATGGTCACCGGATCATCAAGTTTTTCTCCGAGTTTGAAGGGGGGGGTGGGGGATGTCGGGGAAAGGACAATATCATAGTCTGTAAAGATATTGTCGAATTCATGGGTCAGGAGGCTGCGGACAGCCTGTGCTTTTTTATAGTATGCGTCGTAATACCCGGAAGATAGCACATAATTCCCGATAAATATCCGCCGTTTGACTTCGCTGCCGAAACCTTCAGACCGGGTATTGATATACATATCGAGCAGATTGCCATTGTCGTTCCGCAGTCCGTATTCAATGCCGTCATAGCGAGCAAGGTTTGAGGAGGCTTCTGCAGGAGCAATAATATAATAGATCGCAACGGTGTAGGAAAGATTCGGAATGGATATTTCTGATACATCAGCACCCTGCTGTTTGAGCCAGTCAATAAAGCCTGCTGCTGTTTTTCGTACTGAATCACTGTTCCCCTCACCATTCAGCTGCACGGGCAGTGCGACTTTAAGTCCTTTCAGATTTCCCGGAGTAAGCGGAAACATATCGCTGTATGAAAAATCCCGCGAAGTGCTGTCTTTTGAATCAATCCCCGCGCAGACTGAGAGGAGCAGGGCAATATCAGCGGGATTGTGTGCGACGATGCCGATTTGATCCAGAGAGGATCCATAGGCAACCAGGCCGTAGCGGGACAGGGTTCCGTATCCCGGTTTAAGCCCGTATAAGCCGCAGAACGACGCCGGCAGCCGCACCGATCCACCGGTATCGGATCCAAGTGCAGCGGGAGCCTGAAATGCTCCGACAACCGCCGCGGAACCGCCGGAGCTTCCTCCGGGGACATACTCCCGATTGACCGGATTGCGTGTCGGGCCATACTGCGAATATTCGCAGGAAGATCCCATCGCGAACTCGTCCATGTTTGTTCTGCCCAGAAATACTGCACCTTCCTTTTCCAGGCGCCTTATGACCGTTGCTGTATAGGGAGCGGAAAAACCCTCTAGAATTTTTGAGCCGCAGGTCGCTTTTTTGCCGGTAATAAGGATATTGTCTTTGACTGCGATGGGGAGTCCCGAAAGTCTGCCGTGTGTATTGTTTTTACGCTTGATATCTTCAGCGGATGCCCGTGTCCTCGCGTCTTTGAAAAACTCAATGTAGCCATTCAATGGAATGTCTGCATTGTTGTCGTTTTCATAAGCCGTCTGGTAAGCGGATACAATTTCTTCGCTGGTAAGGCTTTTTTTTTCCAGGAGAGTTTTTATCTCTGTAAGGCTGTATCTGGTGATTTCGCTCATTTTTTTTCTTCCATTTCTTCAATTATTTGGGGAACACGGAAAAAACCGTTTTCGAAATGAGGGGACAACTCTTCCAGTTTTGTGCGGATCAGGCTTTCCCCCGGTGCATCATCCCGAAGGTCATTCACTGTTATGGTTTTGCCAAGGTCGGGGTCAATATGTGATGTATCGATTTCCTTGAGCTTTTCCACATACGAAATAATGTCCCCTATCTGGTTTTTAAAGTGCTCCTGCTCTGTCCCGCTGATGGAAAAGCGGCAGAGGCCCAAAACGGCATTGAATGTTTTATCATCAATCATGTGGTTCTCTCCTGCACTATATTAATATAGGAACAGAAAAATCTGTTCTGCAGTGCTGTTTTCTATGAAGATTTTTAGTTGTATCACATTCCCTTTATCCTTGCAAGAAAACAAGAGGGAGAAAACAGAAGAAGGCTGCAGATATTATATCATTGCAGATAATAGGTCGGCGGTGAGTTCTTGTATTTGAATCCCTGCTGATTTTCTATTTGCCAGACTTTTTTATCGGTAATTCTATAGGCAATTTCATATGAGAAGCTGTTGGTTTTAAAGGTGATAATCTGCCATTTCGAATATCCCTGGCCGGGTGGAAACACAAGATTCTGCCCCAGGAGGTCGTCCGGGTCAGGTGAATCAAGATCCCATAATTTAATCACCGGCTGGCCGTTGTTCGCGTTATAGAAATAGCTTTTATTGACCGTCCAGGTGTTTGACGGTTTCATATCCTTTCGGAGTTTGACTGTGCTTTTTCCGGGAATTTTCAATTCAAGCTGGACTTCATCCGCGCCAAAATAGTCTTCTGTGTCATTACAGCGGATCCATTGAATGTGCAGGGCAACAGTATCGCCTGCAGATTGGGGGAAACCGGCAGCCGGACTGGCAATAAAAAAACCGAGAACCATCACGACAACAAGAACAGCTCTATTTTTCATACCGGCTCCTTTGCAGCACAATAGATTGGATAACTTTAAGATTACTATAATAATAGCACACTTTCAAACAAATTAAAAAAGGAGAAAATAAAAATCTCATTCTTGACGAACTGCAGAAGACGGGATATGTTTTTCCATTATGAATGAATTATTTTTTATGGTTATTTTAGGTTTACACATTGTTGTAAATATTCCTAATTTGATTCTCCTGCTAATCGGTTTTTTTACCAGTTTTTCACGGACCATTCAAAAGTCCAGTAAAATACTTTTTGCACTGGGCATGCTGTTCCTTTTATTCGGGCTAATTCCGACTATTCTGGTAAATTACGGATATAATGAGTTTATCAACAATTACTCTTTTGGATATGCATTATACCTTGCATCCCTGTTTACCGGGGATGTTGTCGCATTCATTTTTTTGGGGATAAGCCTGCTCCGGGAGTATTCCCTGCTTGTTTCGGGCCAGCGAAGGCTGTGGATAACAAGCCTGGTTATGCTCGCCCTCGCGTATGGGTCGGCATTGACCGCAGTCTTTATTCCGAATTGGGGCGTATTGTTTGCCCTTCTTTTTCTGCGGTGGGTTTTTGGGCTGCTCACCTGTATTCTGCTTTTAATCACGCTGGGGTCTTTGAAAACCAAAACAAACAAGAAAACAAAGACAGGCCAGATTCAGAATATCGGGCAGTATCTGATCAAAGCGCAGGCACTCAGGTCTGATATCCTGAAACTGGTCAACGGGAATGCTGACATTCGCAGAGAATTGGGAGACATTGAGCCGTTGCTCAATAAAAGCGTCGAACAGGTAAAGGTTCTTGTAAAACGGCAGCAGGAAATTGTTGAATATTTAAAGGCCTTCTCTGCTGCTGACAATGAACGACAGCTTCAGGAACTGCGGTACAAGGAAAACGTTGCCGACACTGCTCTTCTAAAAAAAGAATTCCAGAAGGCAATAGCCGAACACGAAAAGCAGCATGCTTCCCTCAAGGAACTGAACGGGCAAGTGCAAATTATAGAATTACGGGTAACCTCCGCGGTGTCCGGACTTGAAAAATTAAAGATTGATGCGGTCCATATGAAAAATGTAAACAATATTTCGGAACCTGCTTCACTCATGGAACTGCGCCAGAAGACGAAAGACATTTCCGATTTTATGAAGGACTATAAAGAAAGCTTTGAGGAATTGGAAACACTTTGAAAAATATTTATAAGGTACTGCAAAAAAAAAGCCGGCCATGGGACCGGCTTTTTTTATTTTCCTAACGTTTAACGCGGGCATTCCCCTGCCAGATACTCCATATTTGATCTTCATCTGCGGGCTGTGAATAGTCGGTAAGCAGTGATGTGGTGAGCGCCCCGTTTGCCCAGCCGAACTGGATCCATTTTTCCGGCTCCCATCCTTTGAGAATGGCATACAGCATGCCTCCGACAAATCCGTCGCCGCCGCCGATACGGTCGAGGACAGTGATGGGACGCGGTTCGACTACATGAAAATTGTCGCCTTCACCCATGATTGCACCCCACAGGTGGCTGTTTGCGTTTACCACCTGCCGCAGTGTTGTGGCGAAAACCTTTGCATTCGGATAGGCTTTTTTTACACGATTCATCATTTCCTTGAATCCGTCAATTTTTGCAGTGATATCTTTGCCGCCTGCTTCCGGCCCTTCAATGCCAAGACAGAGCTGAAAATCTTCTTCATTCCCGATCAGAATGTCAGACACGCTCGCAATTTCTGTGAATATTTCGTGCAGTTCTTTTTCGCGGTTCTTCCAGAATGATGCCCGGTGATTCAGGTCAAAGGAGATGCGGGTTCCGTGTTTTTTTGCAGCACGGGCAATTTCCAGACAAAATTTACCGGTTTCCGGCGACAGTGCGCCGATGAGCCCGGAAAGATGAACGATCTGGACACCTTCTTTTCCAAATATCCGTTCCAGGTCAAAGTCCTTGACGTTCAGGGTTCTTCCTACCTCTCCGGCGCGGTCATTGAGTACACGGGGCCCGCGTGACCCGTACCCGGAGTCTGCGATGTTGATCTGATGACGGTATCCCCACGGGTCTCCCTGGGGAACTTCGACGCCTTCATAATCCATATGACGTGACTTGAGATTTGATTTGATAAACTGGGCGATCGGGCTGTCCTTGACAAATGTGGTGAGAACTTTCACCGGCAGTCCAAGATATGCTGCGACACTTGCAACGTTAGATTCTGCACTGGTTGCCTGCATGAAAAAAGTGCTGCTGGCATGTACTGGCTGGCCGTTTGGCGGTGTTATCCTAATTCCCATGCTGGTAGCAACAAGCATTGCATATGCACAGTCTTTTTTAAGTTCAATACTCATGATGAAATACCTCTTTGTAAAAAAATGATTTCTCTACAATATTTTATTTGGGATATTTGATCAATATGCAGAGAGGTTCGAAATGGATTACTGTTCCATCAGTAATTTTATTTCTTCCCCCGAAAGCGCCCGATTAAACACGCGGAGGTCGTCAATTGCGCCGTTCAGGTTATAATACGCAAAAGGTTCGGAGGTGTTTGCTTTTGCCGTGAGAAGATAGAGCGGGGAGGTGTCGGCAGCCAAAGCAACCGTGGCAGCGGTGTTCTGCATTTTTAATTCACCATTTACATAGACAAATAATCTCCCGTTTGAAAAAGTAAAGGCGAGATGGGCCCAGGTTCTTGCCGGAAGTGCATTTACTGCAGATACTGAATAATGATTTCCGTTCTCACCGACAATGTAAAAAAAGACTGACCCCATTGCCGTAGAAACGGCAAATTTCCCCTGAGCTTTCTGGCTCTCGGTACTGGTCCATTTGCTGATAAAATACTGGAGTCTGCTTGAATCATTCACGAATGCCCAGAATGAAATGGTGAGTGTTTTACTGGCATCAATCGTCTTGACATTGCTCAACGCGAGATACTGCCCTGTCCCGTCGGAAAATATGGCACTCGATGCCATTTTGTCATGGCCATAGGTGAATTCGACACTGTTTTTGTTTTCAAGGGAAAATGTGTTGTTTACAGAACTGCCGAATTTATTATCAAACAGCATTTCAAGGATCAAGCCGCTTATAATGGTTACCGGTGCGGTGCCTGTGGATGAAGCAGACGGGGCTGCTGTAGAGCTCTCGGCGGAATCTGTCATGCCTGTCCCCGAAATGGTCCCTGACTGTATTTTATCACGTGCTATTTCAAGTTTTCCGTAATCAGTTTTTAGAACAACTTTCTTTTCATCGATGGCAATAATTGTTCCATGTAGAATATCACCGTTTGAAAGAAGAATCTCATCGGAAAACCCGGGAAGCGCAACAGTTAATAATAAATATACACATACCAAATGCTTCATGAATACAGTATATCAGAAATTATTTTTTTTAATACTACTCATTCATTAATACTCATCATTAATTTTGACGATTGAGGTGTATTGCGGATACAATTTCATGGTTTTTCCTGTATCAAAACGAACGGTGACAATTTCCCTGTGCTCTTGAATGGCAGAGCCAAGGACAAAGCCGTAGCCGTAATCATCATGAAAAATCCTCTCTCCCTTTTTGTAAAGAGTGTCTCCCATGTTTTTCTGAATGGAAAGGTTGACTGTTTCAATATGCTGCGATGGAATCTCCTGTAGAAAACGGGACGGAGTGGAATTTGACCAGCGGCCGAAAAGCAGGCGGCGGACAGCGGTGGTAAGAATGAGTTTTTCGCGGGCCCGTGTCATGGCCACGTAAAACAGGCGCCGTTCTTCCTCGACTGCCCCTGGATCGATTCCTCCCCACTCAAAATCACGTATGACGGGAAATACCCCGTCATCACATCCGGTGATGATAACACGGTCAAACTCAAGACCTTTTGTATTATGTGCGGTAATGAGCATGATCCGGTTTCCCGGAGGTGTTTCATATTCCGGGGCAGCGAGCATGGTTCCCTCCAGAAATGCGGCCAGGGATTCACTGCCGGATGCAAATGCAATTCCCGCATTCACCAGCTCATCGAGGTTTTTGCATTTTGCGGTTCCCTCCCGGACATCCTTTTCCCGATAATAATCAAACAGCCCGGTGCGGAATATGACATTACGGATAAATTCTGCCGTGGACAGAGATCCGAGCGAATCAGCCAGAATGGAAAACTGTTCGAGGAAGCCTGTTGCACCGGCACGTGCGCGTTTTGACAGGGCAGAAAGCGATTCGGCCAGGCATTCCAGGACATTGCCGCCGGTATCTCCCGGAAAGGACAGGATAGTCTCGATGGTTTTTGCCCCGATACCGCGGCTGGGTTTGTTGACGATGCGGCGGAAGGCAATTTCATCAAGCGGATTCACAAATAAATTCAGATATGCAATTGCGTCTTTTATTTCTTCGCGTTCGTAAAACCGGAGACTTCCCACCAGAACAAACGGAATCCCGTACCGTGTGAAAACTTCTTCAAATGCCCGTGACTGGGAATTCATGCGGTAAATAACGGCGGTTTCCATGTTGGGGTGTTTATCATACAGTTTTGCGCAGTACATGGCTTCTGCTTCGTGATTGTCCAGAATTACACATTGAAGTTTTTCGCCTTCGCCTTTTACCGATATAAGCGTTTTTCCAAGCCGGCTGTTGTTGCAGGAAACCACGGCACCCGCCGCTTCCAGGATGTGTCGGGTGGAGCGGTAATTTTTCTCGAGCCGGATAATGCAGGTGCCGGGGAAATGATCCTGGAAAGAAAGGATATTGGCGATTTCTGCACCACGGAAACTGTAGATCGACTGGTCATCATCTCCGACTACACACAATTCTGTCTGTTGGGTGAACAATTCCTGCAGGAGCAGGTACTGGGCGACGTTCGAATCCTGGTATTCATCCACCAGAATCATCGTGTATCTGGATTGGATGGCCTCGCGTATCTGCGGTGATGACTGCAACAGTTCAACAGTTTTCATGATAAGATCGCCGAAATCCAGGTTGCCGGTATTCCGGAGCCGGGTTTCGTAGTATGAATAAATTTCGTGGAAATGAGAGCTTTTGTTCACCTGTTCCAGGTCACCGTCTGCACTGATGCACAAGTCCTTGCAGCGCATGATATCATTGTAAAACATCTTGATTTTATTGTTGGGAAACTTTTTTTTATATCCTGTTTTGATCAGAGCAAGAGAATCAGATTCATCATAGATAAGGAACGACGGGGATATCCCTATCGCATGTCCATATTGGCGCAGCAGCAGTGCCCCGAATGAATGGAAGGTTTTTATTGTCACCCCGTGTGCATTGTGTGTCATGCGGTGGAGCCGTTCCTCCATTTCCCGTGCGGCCTTGTTGGTAAACGTGACTGCGGCGATATTTTTTGGCAGAACATTCAGACAATCGACTGCATATGCAATTTTCGTGGTGATCACCCTGGTTTTGCCTGATCCGGCGCCTGCAAGAATCAACAGAGGGGTCCCGGTATGCAGCACTGCTTCCCGCTGCTGTTCATTTAATGTCTCAAGGAGAGGATAGTCCTGCATGAGTTCAACCGTTCCCGGGCATACTGTTTGTTTCAATGGCAGTCAAATCGACCCCGCGCACACCGGTAATGCGGACGGTGATGCGTTCGCCAGGATTTGCTGACGAGTTTTCGATGACGACCAGCCCGTCAACCTCGGGCGCCTGAAACCATGTCCGTCCCAAAAGAAGGTCTTCGCCCTGGACACGTTCTTCAACCAGCACCTGAAAGGTCTGGCCAGTCATTGCTTTAAGCCATGAGGCAGTTATCTGTTCCTGGATTTTTTCCAGCAGCTGTTTTCGTTTTCCTGCGGTTTTAGCGGGGATTTGCCCGGAAAGTGAATACGCCGGGGTTCCCTCTTCGTGTGAATAGGTAAAGATGCCCGCCCAGTTTGGCTGGATGCTTCTCTGGAATTCCTTGAGCAGTTCAACATCCTTGTCTGTTTCTCCGGGAAAGCCGGTAAGAAATGTTGTGCGGATTATTGCCTTCGGCACTGCTGTTCTAATATCAGCCACGAGTTTTTCATAGACAATATTCGAACCCTTTCTTCCCATCTGATGGAGAATACGAGGGCTTCCGTGCTGAAACGGAATATCAAAATAGGGTAAAAACCGGCTGTCCCTTTCAGCAATGGCAAGAAGTTCCTTCGGAAATTTGTCGGGATGTAGATACAGGACACGAAGCCAGAAATCGGCGTTGATCTCAAGAATGGCTTGAATCAGCGATACAATTGAATCGCTGCCAATATCTGTTCCATACGAAGCAGAGTCCTGGGCAACCAGGTTGATTTCCTGAATGCCCATCGAGAGCAGATTGTTGACTTCCTGCAGAATTTCGTCTTTGGGCCTGCTCTGAAGGTCGCCGCGGATTATCGGGATGGCGCAATAGGTGCATTTATTGATACACCCCTCTGCGATTTTAACGTATGCACTGCCGGGAAAGGAAAGCCGGGGAGCGTGGTCTGCTTTCCCTGATGATGCATCGGCACCGGGTGTATCGCTGCCCGAATACCCGGTTGTTGTATCTACAAAATCGGCAAAGGAGGTAGAATATCCGGTTCCCCAGATACCATCTATTTCGGTGAGGTCTTTCTCCAGTTCAATGAAATAGCGTTCCGAAAGACATCCGGTCATGATGATTTTTTTATCCGGAAACTGTGACCGGAATTCCATTACTGTTTCCAAAGATTCCTGTTTTGCCGCGTTGATAAATCCACAGGTATTCACCAGAATGAGATCGGCTTCCTGCGGTTCGCCTGTAAAAACATACCCCCTGTTTTCGAGGAGCGTGATGATGGTTTCCGAGTCGACCTGATTTTTTGAGCAGCCTAGACTTTCAATGAAAAATTTAATCATGGGTTGCTTTTATAATATAAGTGTTGGAATAGAGAGACAAGCAGAATCTCTTGATTATTTGTTCGGGAAAGCGACCAACTGGAAAATTTCCTTGTCTTTGACCCATTTTATGATTTTTGCCCGAATTTTACCCGTACTGCCGATTTCAACCGGATTGCCGTTTACTGTTGCCTGAACAGCTCCCGCATCCGAGAAGCGAATATCGGCAACCCGCTCAACAGGGAGGGAAAGTGTTTCTCCCTGGGTGAAATATTTTTCCTGCCGTTCCTTTTTGTCCGGAATGTAAATAAAATAGAAATTTTGGAGTGCCGACAGCTCTATGGTAAATGAGGATGGGGCAGTGTTCTCAGCGATGACTTTTGCAGTTCCGTCCGCGATCAGATCCTTTTCCACCTGAGTAATGGTATATTCGCCGCTGTCTCCGACCGCCACAACGCCGGCTGAGACCGCGGGCTTGAGGCTGATGCTGGCCTTTTTCTGGTTCTGTTCAGTAAAGATATCAATGAGTGCAACGAGCAGATCGGGTATTTCATCCTTGTTGATATCGAGTTCTTTTTGCTGGCCGATGTAAATATCGACAGTTTCATTCCCGATGGTAATGGTAATCCCGGAATCAATTTTCTGGGTGATGATTTCCACCTGGGTGCTGCCGCTGGGAACTTTGATGACAAATCCCTTGAAAACTACCAGGTCGATTTGCTGGCCGGTGAAAAGCACTTCTTTTTGAATCTCGTCTTCCGGCTTCTGGGTTACCTCAAGGACTCCCTGAAACGGATTCGTCAGCATCAATACCAGTACAATTGCAGCCACGGCCGCAAGTACTCCGCCTCCGATGAGAAAAGGACGGGGTGACACCCGTTTCTGCTCGATGAGCTGTTCCATGGGAATCGGCTGCTCCTGGATTTTCATGTTGTGGTAAATTGAAATGAGTTCTTCTGCATCCAGTCCCAGGTATTCCGCATAATTGCGGAGAAATCCGCGAAGGTATGTTTCACCGGGGAAAACAGAAAAATCTTCCTCTTCAAGTCCAATCAAATACCGTTTTGCGATATTTGTGTCCCGTGCGATCTGTTCGATTGAGTAATTGAGATTTTCACGGGTCGATTTGAGCTTTTCGCCGAATGATTCCATAATTGCTACTCTTCACTCCCCGAAAGAAAATCGGGATACACATTTGTAAGATTGGGCGGATCCATTTGAAACCGGGTATAGGGAATTCCGACATTCAGGGTGATACCGTCATAGTCTATGGTAATTTTTTCGTTTTTCAGGGTAATCGCCTCGATGCGCCGGATTAACTCGGTTGAGGGATTGATAGAAAGAATAATTTCCTTGTACCCCTCGGTCACGCTGGTATTCGGTTCAAGACGTAGTTTGTATACCTGTTCACTGGAGCCGCTCTGCAGCGGGGTGAGGCCGGCAACAGCAAAGCCGATGTGATAATTGGAATCAAAGAGCGCGAGGCCGCCGGAGGTCAACAGGCTCTCTTTTGAATCCCGAAATTTCTGTTCAAGAATGGTGCGGTGTGACGGGAGATAAATTTGCAGTTTTTCCCGGTCTATCAGAATAATCTGTCCGCTTGGAGAAGAGAATTCGATCTTCATGTAATTTTTATTTGTATAGAACAAGCGTCCGGCCTGTACTGTGTCGCCCTTGCTGATGCGGATGTTGCACTGTAAATCGGTAATTTTGGCATATTTGTCGGATACTCTGTTAAAAATATCCTGGGCATTTTGCATTCCCTCCTGTGCAAACAGGATAATGGGAAGGAACATGCAGCACATGATGGTAATAACAAGAATTTTTTTCATACATTCACTCACAATTTCATTGTATATCGGTGTCTTTCCATGGAAAGAAATCGTTTTTATTAACGGTGTTTCTGTATTATTCGGACAAATTTTTTATTTGTCAAGTGGCTGGAGGCGGCTGCGACTTTGACTGCATCATAAAGGCAAAAAATCCCCTGTTTTTTGCCGGTGAGCAGTACCTTGTCATGATTTTGGCCGGAACAGGGGCCGGGAATCCTTTTTTTCGGGCGGATTGTCTGCCAACTGTTTGCCAATATATTCTTTCAGCAGATATTTAAGGGAATCATCCGGAAGTTTCAGCGGCTCGTCACAGTCCGGACAGACAAACCGTTTGTCGCGCAGGTGCGCCTGTGCACAGCCAATGCAGTAAATTTTACCGCACGAAGGACATTTTCCTGCTGGCGCTTCTGCAGGGGGTTCGCCGACAATTTTGCCGAGCTCCTGCGGCCCGGGATTAAGGGGCACCCACCACTGCCTGTTGCACGCGCTGCAGAGAATTTCGGTTTCAAATCGTTTGCGAATGGCGTTCTGTAGTTTCAGGGCGGGAGCATAATCGGGATGATGTGCCAGTACGCCGGAAACCAGTTCCCTTGCCTGTGTGTAGGCGAGTTTGTCGGTATAAAAAGCTGCCAGGTTCGTTTTGATCTGCGGGTCGTCCGGGGAAAGCGCCAGTGCTTCCTGAAAACTTGCCTCTGCCCGTTTGAACTCGCCACGAATGGACGCAAGATTGCCAAGCAGATTGAACACCGGGGCACTGGGTGCGTCATCAACGAGCGCAACGAGAAGTTCATTTGCCCGGGTGTATTGATCGGCTTCGATGCAGGCGGCTGCACAGTTTTCCCGGTACAGCGGATTGCGGGGCTCTTGACGGATTGCCAGCTCATAATCTGCAACGGCTGAATCATACTCGTTGGTGCGGACATGAATATTTCCCCGCTGGTTATACAGCCTGGCGGCCATGTGCTTTTCGATACTGCGGTCCAGCAGTTCGAGGGCTTCAGCGGTTTTTCCCTGAAGAAAATACACTTCAGAGAGATTGATGATGATATCAGCCTCATGCGGCATCTTTTCAAAACTCAGCGTTAAATGTTCTTCTGCTTTTTTTAAATTTGTCTGATCGATATAATACAGCCCGAATAAATTGTTTACCCAGGGATCATCCGGAGCCAGTTTTTTCGCCTGTTCGATTTCGGTGACATATTCCCGTCCCAAAAGACGCTTGTTTTCGGCAAGCCGCCAGACATACAGCGGATATTCCGGATCCAGTCCCGCTGCTTTTTCCAGAAAAGCGAGTGCTTCGCTTCGGCGGTTTTCTTTTATGAAAAACAATCCCAGCAGATAATAGACGCCGCTGTCTGCGATATTCTTTGCGGCAAGCTTTTCGAGAAGCGGACGTGACTGTTCATATTTTTCTTCATGGAACAGCATTTTTGCCTGCAATGCCTTTGCCTCGTCGCTTTCCGGTTTGTATCGGAGGACCACGCTGATGACCGATTCCAGCTCATCGTATGATTCATTTTCAAACAGATAATGTGCAGCGGTTACATAACAGGTGCAGGCAGTGTCGATATCCCCGAGCTGTTCTGCAGTATGGGCCCGATTGATGTGATACAGCGGAATCGCAGGACTGATCTTTGCTGCTGCAGAATATGCGCTGTCGGCTTCCTTCCAGTTGCCGAGGGCATATTCTGTGTTTCCCAGCAGGTTCCACAGCGTCGCCGAATCCTTGATATCGGTTATTATGCTTTTAATGTATTCTTTTGCCTCGGAGAAGCGATTCTGTAAATAAAACAGGTTTGCTTTTTCAAGGCGGGCTTCCAGGTGAAAGGGATTTCCCTGCAGAAAATTTTCGATACAGTTGAATGCCTCTGAATACAGGCGGAGATTGATACAGCATTCAGAATAGAGAAGGGCGGCATCAATGTTCTCCGGATCATTTTTTAATGCTTTCTTCAGTAATATAGCAGCATTGGAAAAATTACCCTGCCCGAACAAAGTTTTTGCAAGGCCGATCCGGGCAACAGGCTCCACCGGGACATATTTTACCCATCGGTAAAAGGCTTTTTCCACTTCAATTGACCGTGATTCGACAACGAAGTCGTTGATTTGAAAACCCGCTTCATCGGCTTCATCATAATTTTGCCCTGCAATCCCCACACGCCCGGAAAACAGTTTTTCATCATCGATTTCTGCAATCCACTCATCATTTGCAAAAAAAGAAAAATGATCGCTGTGCGCAATAATACGGATTGTGTTTTTTCCTTCAAGCAGGTGTTCTGATGCGGTCCATTCAACAAGATGCAGGGGAGTGCCGTTGAATAAAACATCAAAGCGGAACATGCCGTGGTTTGATATGAGGAAAAAATAAAAGTTTTCATTGTTGACAAACCGGAAGATGAACCCGAAGGCACTATGCGGATTGTTTTTGTGGAATTCAAACTCCGATTCGATCATGAAATCCCTGTATTGAAACATTGACGCGGGCACCCAGGAAAAGATATTTTTACGGAACAATGAAAGTTGGTATCCGCCTTTTTTTATCGCAGTGGAGTAGCCGTTTTCATCGAGCACTGGAAATCTGTTTTTCGAGAAAATACCGAAATCGGTTTTATACCGTTCAAATACGGTTTCATCAGGATTGATTTCCTTTTTTTTAGAGAACCAGAGCATAGAACAACCTCGTTACATCCATAAATAAATATCTGACACACTCATCCCTGTGGTTTTAGTCAATCATTTTATGGGAAACACCAAGTATTTACAAGGTCTCACTTTTTCCAATCGAAAATATACTGTTTTGACTTGTAATCAAACCTGGAAAAAAGTATTTTATGCAGACAGTTCAAACAGGAAGGCATATATGGAAGCGACGACGATAGTATTTGTTTTTTTGGGATTTTTTATTGCAGAAAATGTGTGGGAAACTCTTCTGCTGATTCTCCACCTGCGCTATATTTCCAGTCACAAGGATGATATCCCCGCCTTTGTTGACCAAGAGGAAGGCAGGGAGAAGATGCACAAGTCGGTTGATTACAGCATTACCAGGGGCCGGTTTTCTCTTGTTGCCTCGGTATTTTCTGCGGCATTGCTGTTGGTGATTGTGTTTGCAAAACTGCTGGGCATGCTTGATGTATGGCTTGCGGGATTTTCTTTGGGAATGTATCTGCACGGGCTGGTGTTTTTGGGCATCGTCTCATTTGCTTTTTCCCTGTTTTCCCTGCCGTTCTCGATTTACAGCCAGTTTGTCATAGAAAAACATTTCGGATTCAACACGATGACGCCCCTGTTATTTGTATTTGACCGGCTCAAAGGCCTGGTGTTGGGGCTGCTTCTGGGTGTTCCGCTTTTACTGGGACTGTTCTGGTTCATGGAAACGACCGGCAGTTTCTGGTGGCTGTTTGCAGCGGGATTTGTTGTTGTCTTCCAGCTTGTAGTATCGGTGCTGTATCCGACGGTCATCGCCCCGCTGTTTAACAAATTTCAGCCGCTTCCGGAGGGCGAACTCAAGGAGAAAATACAGCAACTCCTCATAAAACTCAAATACCGCACTGCGGGAATATTCATTATGGACGGGAGCAAACGGTCAAAACACAGTAATGCCTATTTTACGGGATTTGGAAAAACAAAACGGATTGTGCTGTTTGACACATTGGTTGATACTTTGTCCCCCGAGGAAATTACGGCGGTATTTGCGCATGAGCTGGGACACGAGAAAAAGGGGCATATTATCAAGGGATTTCTTGTATCGATTGTCGCAACAATTGTTTCGTTTTTTGTCCTGTCGTTGCTTTTGGGGTGGACACCGCTGTACAAAGCCTTTGGGTTTGAAGCGGTGAGTTATCCCTATCATGCGTTGATCGCACTGGTGAGTCTGTTTGCCGGGTCGTTCACTTTTTTTCTGAAGCCGCTGGGGTCGATTTTTTCGCGGAGAAACGAGTACCAGGCTGATTGCTTTGCACGGGACGTGATGGACAACAATCCAAAGCCCCTTGTCAGCGCCCTGCTGAAACTGTCAAAAGACAATCTGGGGCTGATCAATCCGCATCCATTGTACAGTTTTTTCCATTATTCACACCCGACGCTGCGGGAACGGATCGCGGCTTTGGAGAAAAAAGGGTAAGAGAGCATTCATCGAGGAGATTTCGCACGGAAGAAAACGAAAATAATAGCCTCACAGAAACCTGAATGCCTCATGCAAGCAAAGCGGAATCTGTACGAATTCCTGCGGAAATGAGGTTGTGTAATACAGAATATATTTTTCGGGAAAAAACGGATAGGAAATATACAGCAGAAAAATGAAAATTATGCTATTAATTTCTATCAATTAATTTTTCTGAAAATTATCAAATTGTTTTCTTTTCCTGTCAGTTTCCCCACAAGGAGGAACAAGTGATTGAAATCACACGATATAAAATAAAAACCATATTAATGACTCTGATGATTTTATTGCTTATTGGATGTTCTGCGCCCGGACAGTCGGAACAACAAAGCGGTACAGAAGTGACTGTAACGACAGGCGCGATAAGTTTTGATCTCCGATATATCCGCAGCGGATCATATTATGTTGGAGACAATCCGCCTGCGGCTGCTAATGTCACATTGACAGACGGGTACTGGATTGGCGAGACAGAGGTTACCTATAATCTCTGGTATGAAGTGTATCAATGGGCAACCGATGATACCAACGGCGATGGGATAATTGACGATGACGGGAACGGGAGTCGTAATGCAGATGGTGGTCTGCTTTATGATTTTGCAAATTCGGGGGCTGAAGGAAGCAGCGGATCCCCTGGTGCAGCCCCGACACCATCAACTTGGGAACCTGTTGTTGCTGTCAGCTGGCGTGATAATATCCTTTTTTGTAATGCCTTATCTGAAAAATCTGGACTAAGCCCTGTGTACTGTTCTGACATCGATTATTTGACTCCTTTGCGAACAGTTACCACTAACGCTGCTCTTGATACTACTGCCGGACATGAAGATAACCCATATGTTAACTGGAATGCAAACGGGTACCGGATGCCAACTGAAGTCGAATGGGAAATAGCAGGCCGGGGAGCCGGGCCAGCTATAAGTGCCGGAACCTACGGGACTACATATGCGGGAAGCGATATTATTGATGACGTGGCATGGATTTTTGACAATAGCGGTGTTGAATCACACGATGTGGGGACATTAGATCCCAATGAACTGGGTCTCTATGATATGAGTGGAAATGTACTGGAGTTTTGCTGGGACTGGTATGGCGGTACGTTCCCGTTTGCAGGCTCGGATCCTTCCGGCCCGGTAACCGGGACAGAGCGGGAAACACGCAGCGGAACGTTTGGATGGAGCGCGTCAGGCAGCGAGGTCACTCGTCGTGTTGCGGCTTATAGTCCACCGAGTAGCGTCAATGCCCTGGGAATTCGAATTGCAAAAAATCAGTAACACAATCATCCCATAGGTAATAAATTGTTTACACGGCAGTTTTAGCATATGCAATTGTAAAACTGCCATGTTTTATTCTAACATACTTTGTATACAAAAACTTTGTGGTTGAAACATCTCCCTTTCATTATTCACACCCGACGCTGCGGGAACGGATCGCGGCTTTGGAGAAAAAGAAATAACAACTGAGTAAGAAACGGTGCTCGCGGTGAACGCGAAGCCCGTTGAGGGAAGAAGGGTGGAGAAAACATGAAAAGAAATACTCTCAAAAAGGTAATAGTGAATTTTCTTTTTTACTCTTCTGATTTGTATATCTGAAAATCCTGAGGTATCTCAAAAACCGATGCAGGAATTTCGTTATTTACCTGTATTGCTGTGGCAATTGTCGTATCGGTGATTGTCCTGTCCCCTGTGTTAAATTTCATCTCATGCATGAGAATGATCCCGTTCCATCCTGCGATCGTCGTGACAGCCGGGATGCTCTGTTCTTCAATACTGAATGCGCGGCAATTCTTTCCCGCCACATTCAGGTTGGAAAGTAAATTGGCCCCGGGGTATTTTTCGGGGGCAAACGGCATTTCCGTTCCAAGGCTGGTGCTTTTCTCCTGAATCCCAACCTTCTTGTCGAAATTCAGCTCATAATGGAAAATCCCGTCATCCACAACCTTGCCGATCAGGATTCCGTTGACATAGGTTTCCTTTACTTCCCGACAGCCATAATCGTCAAAATAGAGATTGTAGGTCCATTTTTCGTTTATTGCAGCAAGCATTTCATTGCGTGTTTCATACACAATAATCCCGGAGGCAATAGAGTATTTGGCGGATGTATCAACTGCGGCGGGGGTTTCAGGCTCGCCGGTATCAGCGCAGCTGGATATGCCGGAAAGTACGAGCATCATGATTATTGCCGCAATAGCTATAACCACCCTGTTCCGTGATTTTGTTTGAAGCCGGCTGATTAAAATTATTTTGTTACACATGATGAAAATCTACGAAAAACACTTATTTGTGTAAATAGGGGAAAACACCTATTTACACAGCTTTGGTATTTTATTTTTTTGTTTATTGTCTCAAGGAGGTTAAAAAAATGTTTCTTTTAGTGATGACTGTAATCCTGATTTTCAGCTGTAAACCATAAGTAGTGCAGGATACCGGGGAGGAGGATAGCCTGGCCGCGGATATCCCCGAGTCATTCCTACTGTCCGGTTCCAGGTAGGTAGAATCGTGGAAGGAAGGGGCAGTGGCCGTCCTAAAAACGCAGGTAAAATAGTGGTATATAACAAGCGCGAAAAGTTTCATTTTTATGAGAAAGGGATCACTGCCCGGGCAGCCTGAATTAAAGGGATGGCAGAAGCGGAACGCCGGCTGCGCAATAGCTAAACCATATCATTTTTATTCAAATTAAATTCTTCGTTTTCTTTGCCCGGTGAGGAAATCATATTTTCAAGAACGGATCTTTTCTTGCGGTTTTCAAGCGCGATCTGCGCTGCAGATTTTGCCACAATGACCAGCACAAGGATTACCAGGTGATGCCACGTTGCGGTCAACCGTAAAAACACACTCGCACCATAGACAAGACCGAAGGCAGTGAGAAACAAAATCGGAAAAACATAAATTTCAAGCGCATAATCATCAGATTCAAGAAATTTGTTCTCCCTGGTTTTTGCGAATGACAAGATTAATCCCGCAGTATATTCCCCTGTAATAAGTACAACCGCAGTAAAATTAATCCATAAAAACCCCGTAATATCTTCTATTGCAATAATTGCACCCTCCGCTGCACCCGGAGCAAATGCAGCGTGAATGATGAATGTACCGGTAAGCAGAAAAAAAGCAATATGGTAAATCATGATAAAAAAAACAGTAAGAATGATTCCAAAAACTGATTTCCCCTCTTCATCTCCGGTTTTCATCGCATAAATTATTATCCGGGGAATCATAAAAACAGTGCTCACTGCAAGCTCAAATGCATAAAATAAAAATAGCTCTCTTCCAGACCAGTTAAAAACAACAAACCCGAAAAAAGGAATGCAGTTTAAAACCACGAAAGCCGCATACTGGCTATAGTCGAATAACCCAAGGGGAGTGCGAATTTTATTTTTCACGGAATAAAACCTCTGGCTGGGATGATATACCTTTTTTGTTTTTGCGAAAAGCAGGAGAATACCCTCTGAATTTACTGGGCTTTAAACTATTTTGATCAAACATACTTTACATACTATATCATTATATGATGTAATTTGGTCAAATGAAGTTACAAATACTGAATCAAACAAGAATTGTTTGATCGATACTTCATAAAGGAAAATAAAGTTTATGAATAATCAATGTAAATTTACAGTGCTTTTGATTCTTGCAATGGTACTAACCTTTGCTGCCTGCAGCGGAGCTGGTACAGATCCAATCACCATGTATACCATTGGCGATACGGGCCCAAGTGGAGTAGGTATTGTATTCTACATAACAGATGGCGGACTGCATGGATTAGAAGCAGCCCCTTCATTATGGGAAAATGTTACTGAAGATCCGGTCGCACAGTGGAAAACATCAGGGACAACAACGGCTGGTACATCAGCAGCTATTGGAACAGGTTATGCAAATACATATACTTATCTGACGGGCTCAGAACATCCTGCCGCTGCGTTGTGCAGGGCATATAGCGGCGGCGGCCTGAGTGACTGGTTTTTACCGTCTCAAAATGAATTGGATGCGTTATACTGGTGGCAGGATACTAATGGCGGTAGTTTTGTCGAAGATAGTTATTGGAGCTCGACCGAAGCTGGTGAGACACTCGCGCGCTACCAGGGATTCATTAATGGCAATCAGGGTTCCGCCACCAAGACTGGTTCATTGTACGTGCGTGCGGTGCGGGCTTTTTAACCATTCAACCGGTTGCTTTTTTCAGCTGGTCTTTTGCTCAAGGCCTTCAGGATACAATGGAATACTGGTTTACTATTTATTCAAGCATTCTGTAATGATCGCGCAGAATTTCCCCGGTTTTCTCATTCCGCAAATGGAGGCTGTTTCCCTCGCACTATTTGTATTCTTTTCCGTCTGCATAAATCCCCGGCTTCATCCAGCGGCTTGTCACTGACAGCATTGTCTTTTATACAGTCGCTGACGCAATGAATACAGGTGCGGTTGCACCCCCGCATGAAGCCGCGTACTGATCTTCATACACCACTTCGTAGCGGGCAAAGATATCCCGAAACAACTGCTGAATGACAATCTGCTGTTTGGGGTGATAGTAGTACTGGGATATTTCAATTTTCGGTTCTTTGTAAAAGAGTACTGCCACACAGTGTAATCATGGGACATCTAATAACTTCAGTTATTTGATGTCTGCCAATACACCCTATCTGGTGTGGAGCTTTCAAAAAAAAGTTCTGCAACTTTCAGAAATATGTCCGGAGCAGGTTTGCCGAAGGCAACTTCTTCTGCAGATTTTCATGTATCAATCCCATCGTGCGGAAAGAAAAGTGCAGCTGCATCGATGTGCTTAGATACATTTAATTCTGGTGCAATAAAATGAATACAGATAATGGTAGATGAAATCAGAAGGTTACTGAGTCCTCGCAAAGCGAAATCTTGAACCGTTGTACGCATCGTCCGGGTAACTCTCACTCCAATAGCCGACTTGCATGTATACAGCAGTACTGATCCAGCTACCACCTCGCCCTATGCGGGTAGAGCCTCCAGTAAAACACCACTCCCAGACATTTCCGCTCATGTCATACAGTCCCAGCTGATTGGCTGCTTTCTGCGCTACGGGCATCAGTTTATCCCCACTCATATCCGGATCTCCTGTAAACCAGGCTACCGCCCTGGTGTCTGTCTCGTTTGAATAGTCTCTCATCGCTCCACTCGCGTAATCCGATGGTGTCCAGTAATAACCGGCTGTCAATGTCGCATCACCCGAATTAAAACTCTGCGCAACATATTCGGTCCTAAGATTTCCACCTGTCGGCGTGGTTGTACCAATATACCGGGCCGCGTACTCCCACTCTTCACTGGAAGGGAGGCGATAGCCGTTTCTTTCATTATTATCTACAGTTTCCGAATGATCCCAGATTGAACCAATGCCCGTGTACACCTCATTATCAGTAGTTCCATCCCGCATCTCCGTCAGCCAGTTGCAGAACATAATGTCGCCGTACCAGGTTATACAGACCACCGGGTGATCCTCATACCCGGAAACAACCGTGAAACTGCCCGTGGAATAAGTGATCTTTATATCTGTATCAGCAAGATCAAGAAGCTGTTGTGTGCCATATTTTACTGTTGTGGAATCGATACCATTATGATCTGTCACGGTTGTGCTGAATTTCCCGTTATCATAGGCCCACTGCAATACTTCTGCCATGAGAGCATTGGTCACCTGCGTCTCGCTCATGAAAAACTTTCTCGTCAGGGTCGCCGGATTATTGTCAACCGGGTTTCCTGCGCTCGGTGAAAAAGGAAAGGTGATGCTCATCTGATTATTGGCATAGATCATGTCAACCGTCTCTGATCCTACGGTTATAGACACTATATCACCGGGCGTGTCGGCTGAATCAAAGGTCACAGGAGTTGAACCGCCAATTCCGTCGCAGGCAGTGAAGGAAAGCGTGGCCGAGAGCATTACTATTGCCACGAATTTTAATTGAAATTTCATAAGTTCCTCCAGAAATATCAATGATATTTTCTGAGTGAAATTCTCTATATATTTCATTGAAATCTATTAATAATTGCACTGTATTATCCATGTGTCAATGACTAAAGTTACATTTTCTAATGAATATCATCTGATTTAGTCTTAGTAATGTTATATTCAAACAAATGATAGGAATTATTGTAGTCCCCTTTGCCGGTTGCCCTGGATTACGCGGACTCAGCGACTATTATTACAGGTTCGTCAAGCTCAAGCACATAGGCCGTACAAACATTTCGCGGAAATTTTCACTGATACGATATTTGAACCCATATCCCATGAGGCAGCCCAGTATATTGTAGTCTCAATTAGGGTTGGTGCATCTTGATATGGCCCGGAACTGCCGGTCCGCATCCTGCGTTTGCAGGAACATGCGTTCTTCCGGATGTCGCGCAAGACATACACTTTTCACTTGAGGTAATTTAAAGGAGACGAGGATGCATCCGGTTATCCGCGGCTTTAAAAAGATTTTTATCGGTGGAGAGCATGAACAGTTTCTCGTTTGGTGACAGTTTGATGGGGGCAGCTGCCTGGGCAGTGAGCACAACGATGGAAATACAAAAAAGCGCAGAAAATAAAATAAAACGGCTATGTAGCATGACTTTTCTCCTCCTGGCTTCGTCATAACACACCCAAAAAATATTTTCAACCGGTGGCGAAAAAATCGTCACAAGGCAGGGAAGTTTCGTCTGTCTCAACCCTGATATGCTTTTTGCAATACTGCAATATCGAACTTTTTCATCTGCAGAAATGCCCTGGTAACCCGGCTGATCTGTTCGGCACTGCCGTTCTGCATCATCTCATCCATCTTCGCCGGGGTAATCTGCCAGGAGATGCCGAACATATCCTTCAGCCAGCCGCACTGTTCGGCCTCCGGGACTGCCGAAAGGTGTTCCCAGTAATAATCGATTTCTTCCTTGGTTTCGCAGCGGACCATAAAAGAAACTGCTTCATTAAAAGCGAATTTATGCGGGTGTGCGCTGTCCATAGCTGCGGGACTATTTTTTGATTGATTGTTGTCATCACTTTCTCCTGAATAATGGTGTTTTTTTGGCATGCATTGAAGAGACTCACGCTAAAAGAGAAATGCCAGTATTCTGCCCTTGGGGCAAGAAGTCGCAACTGATTTTCAAACTCCGCATCAAGGCGGGCACTGTGTTCTGGGAAAGCAGTTGACTGACATTTTGCTGCCTGGATCGATAATGGTATTGGGATGATAAAAATATCTGTGATACACTAATGAGTGCCGCCACATGTGATATACAAACATGTTGCGGTGCTAACCATGCAACATGTTTGTATTAAAAAGACTATCCTTGTCTTTTCGTCTGCCGCAAGGTATCATTCTCTTGTGAAACCAACAGTAAATCTTTTTTTCCTGACAGGACTTCTGTTCTACTCCGGCTGTCTTGGAACAAAAACAAATGCAATCGTTCCGCGGCAAAGGCCTGTAATTTCCAGGGACGGGCATACATTTGTCACGGATGACGGGAAACTGCTGCGCGGGGCATATTGGTCAACGGATTGGAACGGGGCTTTGCCGCAAAGGTCATATTTTTCGGAATTAAGAAAGCGTAATCTGAACACACTCCACCTGTATGGTGAATCCTTTGCATCGGGACAAAAAGCCGGAATGTATAAAAATCAGATTGATACCCTTGTACGCTGGACTCGGGAAGAAGGGTTTTACCTGGTTTTAACAATAGGAAACCTCGATAAAAACGGAACATATGATCCGGATTTCATCAAAGAGTTCTGGAAAATCTATGCACCCCGTTTTGCGAATGAAACCCATGTGGTGTATGAGATCCAGAATGAGCCATTTGCATGGCAAGCCGGATATGCTGAGGATGTTCTGGAAATGGAGATGGATGCCTGTCTGCAGATCCGCAAGCTCGCGCCGAACACCCCTGTCCTGCTCATGAGTTATGCGCGATTTGTTACACCGGAAGATGTCCTGAAAGATATGAGAAAGATCGACAGTGTAGTGGATTTTCAAAATGCAGCTATTGCCTTTCATGGATATGCAGGAGCAGAAGAAACCGGGAAAACATTGCAGCTTGTTCTGGAGGCCGGATATCCTTGCATTAATACAGAATTTGCGATTCTGCACGATGCTGATCAGGTACTTTCCGTGGATCCATGGGTCCTGAAGCTTTGTGAAGACTATCAAATATCCTGGATCGTTTTTTTAACCGAAGGGCAGATAGAAAAGCCGGAGATGTTTTCCGGTCTTTTGAAAAAAAATAACATTGCATGGCAATAAGCATGATGCCAATCCAGGTTTTCTTATGAATACTTCTCCCGGTCTTCTTAATAAATTCTTCTTCTATTCTTTACTGATCGCGTATTTGTCCACCAGCTTGTTCAGTTCATCGGGAATTGATGGCCTGTTATTGACAATACAAGTCGCCGACACAATTGCCTGGGCTGCGGGAATGCGGCCGGGAAGAATCAGGATATCCTGTAAAAACAAAAGCCGCAGCCGGCCTTTACGTGCGAGATTGCAGCCAATGACAAAAGAGGTCCCGCTTGAAAGCGGCTGTTTGTAATCAATTTCAACGCGGGTAACCACCGCGTCGATACCCCGTTTGTGCATGTCGGCAAAATCCATCCCCATGTATTTCAGGAATTCATGGCGGGCATGTTCCAGGTAGTTCAGGTATACCGAGTTGTTGACGATTCCTTCCAGATCCAGCTCATAGTCTCGGACACTCATTTCCAGTTCGTATTCATATTGTTTCACGGTGTTCTCCTCTGCAGTCAAATTTTGGCTGTTTAATAGGTGTGAATTGTTTCCAGGCCGACTGAATTGGTGAAATTTATCACATATTTTTCAAAAATAGCAACGGAAAACAAACCAATAAATTTGACAGATATATAAAATATGTTTAAAATTTAATTTCCAATCAAAATGACCAATATTTTTTTATGGAAAAGAATGAAGAACCTTTTGAACAGTATTAGAAGTATCCATGCATTACCCGAATATCATTTGAAAATCAGGTGATCATTGCTCATAATGGAAGCATAAGGCGGAGAGGATGACAAAGCATAAAATACTGATCGTGGAAGACGAACGCATTGTCGCAAAAGATATCAAGGGCAGCCTCCGTAATTTCGGGTATGAAGTGATCGACATTGTTGTGACCGGCGAAGACGCGATCAAGGTTGCCGAAGAGCAGCTGCCGGATCTGGTGTTGATGGATATTATGCTGAAAGGCGAACTGACCGGCATTGATGCCGCCCGCCATATTCGGGACCATCTGTGGATTCCTGTTGTATTTCTGACTGCTTATGCAGATGAAAGCACCCTGCAGAATGCGAAACTTACTGAGCCCTTCGGGTATATTATAAAACCCTTTGAAGACGCGGAACTTCACAGTACAATTCAAATGGCAATTTACCGTTTTGAGATGGAGCGCAAACTCATCGAGCGGGAACAGTGGCTGACCACCATCCTGAAAAGCATCAGCGATGCCGTTATTGTCACCGATAAATCCGGTACAATCACTTTTTCAAATCCCATGACCGAATCGCTTACCGGCTGGCCCATTGACGAGGTGCTGGGTAAAAATCTGTTTGAAATATACAGAATCATTGATGACCAGAGCAGCGGGGTCGCCAATGAGATGATCACCGATCAGCTGAAAAATGATGTGTCAATTTACAGAAATAACCAGCTTTTGATGTCGAAAAATGAGGATATCATTCCTGTGGATACTGTCCTGACAAACCTTGTGGATAAAAATAATGATGTCTCCGGCAGTGTTGTCGTACTCCGTGATATTACTCAGCGTCTCGAGGCAGAGGCCAAAAACCAGGAGAGTTTCGAAAAATTGAGGATGGCGCTCGGTGGAATCATCCAGGCAATGGCATTTACCGTGGAAAAGCGGGATCCGTACACCGCCGGCCACCAGAAACGCGTTTCCGATCTTGCGCGGGCTATCGCGACCGAAATGGGGCTCGACGAAGACCAGGTCGACGGGATACGGCTTGCCGGTGTGGTTCATGATGTCGGCAAAATTGCAATTCCCAGTGAAATATTGAGCAAGCCGGGTAAATTGAGTGAACTGGAATTCAACCTTGTGCGCAAACATCCGGAGGTGGGATATGACATTTTAAAGAACATCGAGTTTCCCTGGCCCATCGCCGATATGGTGATTCAACATCATGAACGGCTGGATGGGACTGGATACCCAAAGAGCCTTAAATCAGACGAGATCAGGCTGGAATCAAAAATACTTGCAGTTGCGGATGTGGTCGAGGCCATGTCGTCGCATCGGCCGTACCGCCCCGCTCTTGGCGTGGAAAAGGCAATGGAAGAAATTGCAGAGGGGAGCGGTGTAAAATATGATACGACGGTTGTTGCCGCGTGTGCTTCCCTTTTTCAAAAGAAAAAATACCAATTTAGATAATTTCCGGCCTTACCGGGAGAAGGCTTTCACCCCATTTTTTAAAAGTTTTTTACAGAGTTTGTCGATTGTCTCGTCGGAAAACGGTTCGGCATCCGCATAGGCAGGACAAAGTGTCTGTGAAGCCGCGAATTTTTGCAAAATATATGTTTGATTGTCCTGTAATAAATCCCCGATAGCCATAATATCTTTTTCGGAAAGCAGTCCCTTGACCACAGTTGTCCGAAACTCGTGCTGTACAGACGATGCTGACATAAATGTTAATGATTTTTGAACCTCCGCTGTTATTGCAGTATCAGAAACCCCGGTTACTTCCCTGTATTTCTCAAGCGGCGCCTTTATGTCCATGGCAATGTAGTCAACGAGTTTTTCCCGGACGAGCTGAGTCAGCATTTCAGAATTGGTTCCATTTGTATCCAGCTTGACCAAAAAACCCATATCTTTAATTTTTTTACAGAACTCCGGAAGATCCGGCTGCAGGGTCGGTTCGCCGCCGGTTATAACCACCCCGTCAAGTTTTCCATGCCTGTCCTGTAAAAAATCAAAAAACAATTCAGGGAGCATGCGCTCACTGTGCTGTGCGGGGTCGACGAGTTCGGGGTTGTGGCAGTAATGACACCGGAGATTGCACCGAAGAGTAAATACCGTGCAGGCGATTTTTTTGGGAAAATCGATCAGGGAAAAACGGTGTATGCCGCCGATTAACATTACTGGACCTGGAGTTTATACGTCTTCCGTAATTTGAATTCTTCCGCCTTGCCCTCGTTCCACTGGTTGACCGGCCGCAGATATCCCACAATGCGGGAATAGACTTCGGTCGGGAGGTCGCATTTCGGACAGACAGGCTGTTTTCCCGGCATATACCCGTGCGTGGTACAGATGCTGAAGGTTGGGGAAATGGTAAAATAGGGGAGATGGTATTTGTCGCAGATTTTTCGAACCAAATTTTTGACATTATCGGTATCGGATATTTCCTCGCCGACAAACAGATGGAGTACAGTGCCGCCGGTATATTTTGTCTGGATCTCATCCTGCAGGTCGAGTGCCTCGAAAATATCATCGGTATAATTAACCGGAAGCTGTGATGAGTTGGTATAGAATGGTTTTGCACCGTGTTCAATGTCTTCGGAATTCGCGCAGACAATGCTCTTGTATTTTGAGCGGTCGATTCGGGCGAGCCGGTAGGAGGTGCCTTCGGCCGGGGTCGCTTCAAGGTTGAAATTGTCCCCGGTTTCTTCCTGATATTGAATGAGTGTATCGCGCATATAGGTGAGGGTGCGCAGGGCAAACTGACGGCCTTTTTTGGAAGTGATGGAACATCCCAGGAGGTTCAGGCAAGCTTCGTTCATTCCGATAAGGCCGATTGTCGAAAAGTGGTTTTTCCAGTATTCATTAAACCGCTCTTTGACATTGCGCAGATAATATTTTGTATACGGATACAGATTTTTATCGGTAAGTCCCTCAAGGATTTTTCGTTTTATTTCAAGGCTTTTCCGCGCTTCCATCATGAGGTCGCCCAACCGTTCGCGGAACTCTTTTTCGTCGGTTGAAGTAAACCCGATTCTCGGCAGGTTGATGGTTACCACGCCGATAGACCCGGTAAGGGGATTTGCGCCGAATAATCCGCCGCCGCGTTTATCGAGCTGTTTTAAATCCAGACGGAGCCTGCAGCACATGGAACGGGAGTCTTCCGGGGACATGTCGGAGTTTACAAAATTGGAAAAATAAGGGATGCCGTATTTTGCGGTTGCTTCCCACAATACATCGAGTGCCGGATCATCCCAGTTGAAATCCTTGACCACATTGTAGGTGGGGATTGGAAAGGTGAAGACGCGGCCCTTGGCGTCTCCTTCGCCCATGACTTCCAGGAAGGCCTTGTTGAACATATTCATCTCTTCCTGAAAAGATGAATATGTTTCTTCCTTGAATTCACCGCCAATGATAACCGGTTTGTCCTTGAACGTTTCCGGGACCTTCAGGTCCATCGTGATATTGGTAAAGGGAGTCTGGAATCCGACGCGCGTCGGGACATTGATGTTGAAAATAAATTCCTGCAGCGCCTGTTTCACTTCTCTGAATGACAGCTTGTCATAACGGATAAACGGAGCAAGCAATGTGTCGAAATTTGAAAATGCTTGCGCCCCCGCTGCCTCACCCTGAAGGGTGTAAAAAAAGTTGACGATTTGACCAAGTGCACTGCGTAGATGCCTGGCTGGTTTGCTTTCCACTTTCCCGGATGCGCCCTGAAATCCGGAGACCAGCACATCCTGCAGGTCCCAGCCGACGCAGTATACCGAAAGGATACCCAGGTCATGAATGTGGAGATCGCCATTATTGTGCGCATCGCGGATTTCCGGCGGATAAATCTTGTTGAGCCAGTAGATTTTGCTCACTTCCGATGAGATGTAGTTGTTTAATCCCTGGAGGGAGTACCCCATATTGCTGTTTTCGTTGACCTGCCAGTCGAGCTGTTCAAGGTACTGGTCGATGAGACGGACATCGGCGTTTGAAACGATCTCGCGCATGCGGGCATGCTGGTCGCGGTAAATGATATATGCCTTGCCGGTTTTCTTGTATTGGGAGGTGATAAGTACTTCCTCAACAATATCCTGAATATCTTCGACTGTGGGGATTCGTTCCTCAACCAGCTCGTGCGCGATATTCAATACCCGGAGGGTGAGCTTTTTCGCCACATCCCGCCCGAACTCGCCGGTTGCTTCTCCGGCCTTTTGAATTGCCAGGGTGATTTGTTCTGAATTGAATTGTACTTTTGAACTGTCTCTTTTTATGATCAGATTAAACATGGCTTGCCCCCTCCCACTCTTTTTTATATCGCGGATCGGTCTTGTCAATCAATAGATTATTGGAAACAATTTCAGATTTCCCGAAAAACTGTCATTAAATAATGTTAAGGAAAAGTGGAGATTTAAAAAATGGATCTTGAGAAATTGGAATCTCCGGCGTATACTCTCTGAGGAGAGAGTAAATGAAGATGAAAAAAGAAATACAGCCGGATATTTTACTGTTTACAGGGAAAGAGAGGTTTTTATGGCGGAATTGATCATAAAAAACAGGAGTTTACCGGATCTGGATGATGCGGATTCATTATCTGACCACAATCTGAGGGATTACGGGCGGTTTGCCATTCTGGATGACGGGAGCATGTGGCTGGGGGATGTCTATTCGAGCAACCCGGATGAAGCGAGCAGTACTTTTTTTTGGGCGATTACCAAAAGCGAAGAGCTGCTCATCTGTGCCCAGCACTCTAAAGTGGATGATGAACGAATATTCGGATCCGATAAAAGGCCGCTGGCCTGGGTGGTCGAAGAACTGGTATCGAAACAGATTATCGGGAAACCGACCGGGACACGGATAGCTGAATAACCCCGCAGAAAATATTTTCAGAACTTGCCACCGCTTGCAGGAAACAGATATAATACTTTTTGTATCGGGTCAGATATCATTTTGATTCCACTCAGAGGGGTTATGCAGTCATGGTTCCATTTAAAACCGATTTGAAAAAAGTATATTTTATCAGTGTTGCCGTCCTTGTGCTCTTGGTAATTATTTTCTATGGACTGTTTTTTGTGAATATTGGAAATACCTTCAAGGGGAAATACCTGCCGAAGTCAAAAGCCGATGCAGTTGCCATATCGAAATCTGAGGTTCTTGAAGATCTGAACGGCATGATTTGGGCATATATCTTTATCTCTCTTTTAATGTTTGTTTTTCCCTTTGTTTTTTCTTTTTTTACCTATTGGCTGTTTATAAAGCGTCCCTTCAATGAACTCAAGCGCGGGATGCAATGTGTGAAAGACGGCGATTTCGAAACACGGCTCGCGGTCAAGGGCCTTAAGGAAATTGCGGAGTTGAATGAAAATTTCAACAACATGGTACGGGCGTGTCAGAAAAAAATCGCCATCAAGCATTATGTATCCGGCTCGACCGAAAAAATGGTGGCGGGGCTTCATACCGGTGAAATTACCACTCATCCGCATCGGAAAATGGTGACGATTTTTTTCTCGGATGTCCGCGAGTTTACCTCGTTTTCTGAACAGAATGATCCGCTGGTTGTTATTAATACGATTAATGAGCTGTTTACCATTCAGGTTTCCACTATAAAAAAACACTACGGTGACATTGACAAGTTTATCGGCGACGAGATCATGGTCGAGTTCCCCACGCCATCGCTTGCCTTCAAGGCGGCATCCGAGATCCAGCGCAAAGTTGAAACGTTCAATAAAAAACGGGACGTGCCCCTCGAAGTGGGAATCGGGATTAATTTCGGCGAGGCAATTGTCGGGGCGATCGGATCCGGTGACCAGTATGACTGGACGATGATTGGCCATACGGTGAATATTGCGCGCAGGCTTTGTGCGGCCGCGGAAAAGGGCGAGGTGGTGGTTTCCCAGACAATATATGAAAAACTGAAGGTCAAGCGGGAATGTGAAAAGAAGGACATCAAGGTAAAGGGTGTGTCAAAACCCGTGAAGGCGTATTTTTTTTGTTAGTACTATATAATATTCAGGTTTTTCTGCACTGCATCGATTGGACAAACAGAAATAATGTTGTCGACCGGCCATGTTTTTTCGCCTGGATAAACGATCAGTAATTTGTCAAGTTTTAATGTTTCAATGGCCATGTGCATGGACCTCGTTTTTTTTGGAGCTTCACTGAACTTGAATTCAATCCCAAACCGTTTTCCATTCAAAATAAAAAACAAATCCAGTTCAGCCTCGCTGTATGTTGCCCAGTAATATGCCTGTGCGGGACGAACGGCCCGAATGATTTGTTCAATTGCAAAGCCCTCCCATGAAGGGCCCAGTACAGGATGGCCGGTGAGAACATGAAAATCCTTCAGGTCGAGAAGCCGGTGTAGTAACCCGGAATCATGAAAATATATTTTTGGAGATTTTACCTGTCGTTTACTGATATTTTCATGCCATGGTTGAAGCTGTCGAATCATATATGTTTCAGAGAGAATATCAAGATACGATCTGGCGGTTTTATCACTTACTCCCATTGATACGGCAATTCGGGAGGCATTCCATGTTTGACCATGACTATGTGCCAACATCGTCCAGAAGCGTCGCATTGCAGGTGCAGGAATGTTTATTCCAAACTGTGGTATGTCGCGGTTCAGGAACGTTCGAATAAATCCTTCACGCCATTGGAAACTGTCTTCATCATTTTTGGCAAGAAATGATCGTGGAAAGCCGCCCCGCGTCCAAAGAGAATGGAGTTCCGGAGTCCCAAGTTCCTCCAGGTCGAACCCGGAAATGTCAACAAATTCAACACGGCCTGCCAGTGTTTCAGAAACGTTTTTGATGAGCAGGGGTGACGCACTGCCCAGTATAAGGAATTTACATTTGTTGCCCGGTTTGTCGACAATCACACGAAGGGCTGCAAAAAGTTCCGGCCTGGTTTGAATTTCATCTATGACAACCAGTCCCTCAAGAGTATCCAGAATCATCTCCGGGTTATCCAGCCGCTGATAATCCTGCTGACTTTCAAGGTCAAAATAGGTGATTGCCTGACGGGTGCCGATAAAGCGGGCCAATGTTGTTTTGCCGCACTGACGGGGTCCCAAAAGGGCAGTAACAGGCGATCTTTTTACAGACTTCTCTACCAATTCCAAATATCGTATTCTTTCGATCATACGATTATTATGAACTTTAATAACCGGAAAGTCAATCCGGATATTAAAGTTTAAAACCAGCTACTGTACATTCCTTACACACCGGATATAATTAAACACATACCGGATATCTCCCTGAGGGCCAAAATACGAAGGGTAATCTGACGGATTTCCTGATTTTGGATCACTGCGCTGGGCACCAGCACCGTGAACATCCACAACACTTCCACGCATTTGCCCCTGCGCCTCGCCGAACGCAATATACACTGCATGGCTTTCGGGGTCGCGGCCGTCAAGATGTGTTGTGCTGCTCCAGAAAAACGGATAATTGGTTTTCCCGTTTGGATCGGTAATTGATGAAATGGCAAAAACAGGATCAATCGCCGCAGAATTGCTGGTTTGTGGCGAACGGCTGTAGTCGACGATGCTTTGGAGTTCCTTTGCCGAGGGCAGGCGCCAGTCGTTGTGGCCGGCCGCCGAAAGAGTTTCGGCATAGGCAAGTGCGTGTTCCCAATCCATGCCCTTCCCGCTGTCGGCTTTCTGCCACATCAGCCCGGTAGCATGATCAGTAACTGTGCCGTCATTATTGTCAGTAAAACTGTTCTTCCCATAGTCAGGGTTTCCGCGCACCATGCGGAAATACATTTTATTCGGGGCCCGGGTCCTGGGATCGAATTTGGGATAGCCTTTGATTCTGCCGTCGATAAAATTCACTCCGAATACCGTGGCATCGCCATTCATGGTTTTTCCCGCATATTCTGTGGCAGACCATGTCTGCGCATCAATTTCACGCTCTCCTTTTTTTGGGTCCCCAAGTGGCTGAGTGAAATATGATGTATCAATAAAAAGGGTTATTGATTTTTCTCCCTGGACTTTTCCGGTAAACAGAATAAGTGAGTACAGCTCTTTTATTGTGGGAACACGCCAGTCGGAATATCCGCCGGGAGAAAGCCCTGCAGCCTTATTATTTGCATCTTCGAAGGAGATCTTTTGTCCCATATCTTTCTGCCACATAAGGCCGGTGACATTGTCGGTGATGGTGCCATTGTTGTTGTCGGTATAAGACGGCGGATTGATGACATAGTGTGCATCCTGGCCATAAAAGGGATCTCCTGCTTTTGGAGCAGGTATTTCGCTGTCACTGCTGTAAAACAAAGAGACAGCGGTATCCACGATTGGATAGGTTATGTTCACAGGAGTTTTTCCGGGGGCTCTGCTGACTGTTGTGCAGGAAAAAATGAAAAACAGTATCGTTAAGGACATGGTTGCGTATTTCATAAATTTCACCTCTTTAATTAATATAGAAGCTGTGAAACAGGTTTACAAATATAATTTACAGCAGAAAAGGATATTATTATTAAAATGGTATATAATAATTTCTATAATAATCATTATTTGGGAGATTTCATGAAATTGAAACAATCAGTCATTTTGTTTGCTGTTTTTCTTTTAATTACAGTTGCTGTCACGATTGGTTACGCGCAGGAGAAATATGAAGATGTAAAAGCAGTTGTAAATGATTTTGCTTCCGCTGTCGATAACCTGAATACAGCACTTGATTCCTGGGACGGGAAACAGGTCGCGGCCGCATTAAAAGAATTTGAAAGCAGGATGAAAGAAATTGAACCGCAGCTCGAAGTATTGTCGGAAAAATATCCTGAGCTGACTGAAGATGAATTTCCAGCTGAACTGCAGGATGTACAAATCCGGATGAAAGAAGCAGAACAAAAAATGCAGGGTGTGGTCGAAAAATTGATAAGATATAAGGATAATGAGGATGTTCAGAAGGCAATGGAAGAAATGGGAAATTCGTAATCTTGAATTCTGTCCATGACAGCATTAATTGTGGAATAACGAAGCGAGGTGGTTTTATTGTCCTGGGAAATTATACCTCATAGAGAGAAGAAAATAATTGAAATACGATATATGGGAGAAGTATCTCCCCTGGAGCTTGAAGAAGCATTTGAGAAGGTTGTCGAATCAATGGTTGAAAATAAATTTATACGATGTATAGCGGATTGTACGAAATTAACCGGAGGGCATTCAATTGTTGATCTGTACTCACTTATTGGAAGAATGGATCATGCAGGCATACCCCGAAACCTTAAAGAAGCGGTTATTATAAATTCAAACAAGGAAATCCAGGCGCTGGGGAGTTTTTACGGGAATGCTTCCTTTAACCGGGGTTTCAATATCCGTATTTTTACTGACAGGACAGCTGCTCTTGAATGGCTTGATACTTAATATCTGTAATAATCAATTAAAATCATTTATGCACTTCAATAAATCCCTTCGTTGAATACCGCGGCTCGCTGGTAAGATTTACTCCCAGGCGGCGCAGTCCGGCTTCATCGCCGGGAGTGGGCATGTGAGTCATATGCACTTCACAACCCCGGAGCTCCTTCAGTTTTTCCAGGCATGTCTGTACCGTGGGATTGGTTGCGGCACTGATCGCCAGACTGATAAGTGCCTCATCCAAATCCAGGCTCATTGTTTTCGAGTTGAAAATATTGGTTTTAAACCGTGTGATGGAGTCAACAATTGTAGTTGACAGTACATGAATATTGTCGGGAATTCCTGTGAGCAGTTTCACTGCGTTCAGCACCAGGCTTGATGCTGCATGAAGCTGCGGAGAATTTTTCCCCGTGACAATAGTGCCGTCTTTTAACTCAATTGCCGCACCGCAGTATATTCCGTCATGTCCCCTCTCGTCTTTTTGATTCTCTTCCGCAGCCTGCTGGGCAGGGACGAGGACATTGCGGTCACGGGGTGATGCGCCAACCTCTTTCATAATGAGTTCTGCGCGCTGGACTGTCTCATGATCAACCAGTCCCATGGTATATTCGCACGCATACCGGAAATATCTGCGGATGATCTCCTGTTTTGAAGCTTGCTGGACTGCACAATCATCGGTAATGCCGAATCCCGCACAGTTTACTCCCATATCAGTGGGTGAATTGTAAATGGCATCGGTACCCGTAATCCGTTCAAGAATTCGTCTGAGCACCGGAAAGACTTCGACATCACGGTTATAGTTTACTGCTGATTTTCCGTAAGCTTCCATATGAAAGGGATCGATCATATTGAAGTCCCGGATATCCGCAGTTGCCGCTTCATAGGCGATATTTACCGGATGTTTCAGCGGAATATTCCAGATCGGGAATGTTTCGAATTTTGCATAACCGGCTTTTATTCCCCGTTTGTATTCATGGTAAAGCTGGGACAGACAGGTTGCGAGCTTCCCGCTTCCAGGCCCGGGGCCGGTCACGATCACGAGCTGTTTTTGTGTCTCGATATGCGAGTTTGCGCCATATCCTTCGTCACTGACAATGAGGTCAACATCAGTAGGATACCCTTTTGTGAATCTGTGGGTATACACACGAATTCCCTGACGTTCCATCTTGTTTTTGAAAATATTCGCCGCAGGCTGATTGTCGTAGCGGGTTATTACAACAGAAGGAGCCTCAAGCCCCCATTCCCTGAGATCATCGATGAGTTTCATGGCATCGACGTCATAGGTGATGCCGAAATCCGCTCTTACCTTACGGCGTTCGATATCGCCGGCATAAATGCACAAAATTATTTCTGCCTCATCGCTCAATCGCTGCAGAAGCCTCATTTTCACATTCGGATCGAAGCCGGGGAGCACACGTGCAGCGTGGTAGTCAAAAAGAATTTTCCCGCCGAATTCCAGATATAGTTTGCTCTTCATTTGTGCAACCCGTTCCCGGATCGCGTTACTCTGTTCTTTTAAATATTTTTCATTGTCAAAACCGATGATCATGTTCATTTCCCTTTATTGCTTCTGGTTTTATTATAACGGGTACAAACGCAGTATCACAATATTAAATATCCTGATGAAAAATTATCTTTTGTCCGGGGTAATTGGCCGTCCAATCCAGAATTGTGTTGGGGGGGGTCTTCTTTCTGGATTGGACAGAAGTGTAATAATGGATAACCTCATCCTCTGTGAGCGCAATAAAGAACTCCTCTTCGGGGGTATACATGATTATCGCCTGCATGAATGGGCATATTCCGTGCACGCAGCCCACGATTACCGTTGCAGAAAAATCATCGAGGTTGGGTCCTGTGGAAACAATATCCATACATGTCGAAATATAAGGAAACCGGTCTCTGGTGACGGTTCGTATTTTTTCGACAAGGTTTTTTTTGCCGAGAACATTTTCCAGGTTTTGTGTTGCAAGATTGATTTCCGATGCGGCGGTATTTTGGTATATACCGTCAAAACTCACCCCGTTACCCGCATATATTTCGCAGTTTTTTGTGGAGATGACTATTGAACTGCCATTGTGTTTGAAAAAGACCTCGCTTTCCACGTCGAATTCGTTGATAAGAGCGGAGGCATGATCATTTACCATTAATGCGAATCCTTCAAGCTGACCAATGTTGGCTCCTGAAAACGCGGTAATGGTGAAAGCAAAGGTTTCTTCGGAATCAATGGAAATTGTAATTTCGGCGGAATTGTTGAGACTGCTTCTGTACCATGTTCCCTTCCATTGGATGTCGGAAAATACAGAAACGACAAGGAAGCAGAACAGCACGGTAAAGACGGGTTTTTTCATATAACGCTCCATTTATAGGATTATAACCCATAATTATTTCACTCTCAACACACGAAATATGTTTGCGGATTTAATTTTCATGCTTATAATATATGGCAAGCAGAAAACAAAATACAACTGCAAAAAAAAATATTCGGAGGGAAAAATGAAATTAAAAATTTCTGTAGTGGCAATTGCGGCAATCCTGTTGAGTGCTGCATTTGTCGTGTCCTGCGGGCCACAGGGAAAATACGGCGAGGTTCAGGCTGTTGTCGGTGAATTTGTGGCAATGGTGGACACTCTTGACAAGGCGCTTGATTCAAACGACGGCAAGACAGTTGCGGCAGCATTGACTGCGTTCGGCAACAAAATGAAGGAAATTCAGCCGCGGCTTGAAGGCCTTGCAGACAAGTATCCTGAACTGGACAGCGACAAGGTTCCTGCAGAACTTGAGGGTGTGAAAAAGCAGATGGATGAATCAGAAAAAAAGATGGAATCACTGTTTGAAAAACTCATGAAATATGCGGACAACGAAGATGTCATGAAAGCCATGGCAGCATTTGAAGACATCAAATAAAACAGCTTTTATTGTTTTAAACAGGGCAGAGACGATTGTTTCTGCCCCTTTTTTTTGGATAAAAAAAACCCGGCGCAGTGCCGGGTTTGATAAACAGATAATAACAGTCTGATTACTGTCTGGGTTTCGCTTCGATGATGACTTTTATATCGTCACCTTCGATAACCTGGGTGTCTAAGCTTCTGATTTCAAAGACTTCCTGGCCAGGAAGTACTGTGATAATATAGTCATTGGTGGCAAAGTCCATGGTTCCCCAGTAAGAAGAGCCGGTAAGAATGTTGGAAAATTCAAGTTCAACATAAACAGGTGATGCATACGGAACACCATAAATGGTAAAAGTCTCGTAACCGGAAACAGTATAATCTGGCTGCAGCAGATCATCATACAGCTGAACATAGCTTGTATTTGTCAGATAGGCATAATTAATTGTTGACCCTATATAATTTCTTATTTCAAGAATTGCACCGGGATTGAAAAAATCTATATAACTGCTGCCGGTACCGGTATAATAACATTCGTTATCCGATCCAATCGTAATTTCACACCCGGTAAAAAACGCTGCAACTGTTATTATTGCCGCTAAAATCAAAATGTTTCTCAATTTCATTTCCTTATCCTCCATAAACTAAAAAATTACATGTTTTTAATCACTCTATAATCATAGCACTAATTATCCGAAATATCCATGCCGAATCCCAACTTGATTGTATAGGTTTTGCCTTCCCTGAAATAAATCTTTTCTTCAAGGGCAAATGCGCCCGATTCGATCCGTATTGTATGGCTGCCCGCATTGACTTCGAATTCCAGGCCATGCTCTTTTTTGCCGTCGACATACACATCGATCCGCGTTTCGGGTTTGTTTATCTTTTTGTTCAATATACTCGAGGGGACTTCAATGATCACTTTGGGATCATAGGACCTGAGTTCTGCAAAAAGCTTTGTATCCTTGTTCAGGTAGACTTCTGTTTCCCAGGGTTTGAAACTTCGGCTGATCACTTTTACTGAATATTTTCCTTCCTTAAGCTTTTCGGCATACGGTGCGAATCCCCGCTGTTCCTTGCCGTCAATATAGACCTTCGCGTCTTTGACATTCGCGGTAATACTTAATGTATAATAGCGGACTTCCGGTTCCATTTTTGCATAGATTTTTGTGTCCTTATCAAGATAGATATCAGTTGTATAATCATCATACCCTCGGCTTGTCACCTTGATTGCGTATTTGCCCTGTTCGAGCTTCTCGGTGACCGGCGCGTATCCCCGCTGTTCGCGGCCATTGATATACACCTTGGCATCCCGGACACTTGCAGAAATACTCAGGCTGTAAAAGCGGGTAGCAAGTTCGAGATTTGCAGAGAAATTCATGTTTCCGGATACTTTTATAGTATTTTCATAGTCCTTGTATCCGTCTGCAGTAACCTTGATGGTATGTGATCCTGCCGTTACCTTGATTACAGCTGGTGTTTTGGCCTTATAGTCGTTATCAATATAAATACGGGCATCACGCACATTCGATGCGATGCGCAGTTCATAGGTGCGCTGGTCAAACAAGTCCTTGGGTTCTTCGCGCTGAACTTCCAGGTTCATTGAAAAATTCATATTGCCGGAGACCGTAATTGTTTTCTCCTGGGTCTCATAGCCGCGTTGAACCACTTTTACTGTGTGTGTTCCCCGTGGAACCGCATAGGTAAGCGGTGTTTGTCCTGCATACTGGCCGTCCACATATACTGCAGCTCCCCGTACATTCGAAGCGATTCGCAGTTCATATCGTGACTGTGCAAATGTCGTGGTAACACATCCAACAAGGAATATGGCAAGTAATATTACATATACAGCCTGTTTCTTCATGTTTTCCCCCAAAAAAAGTTATTTATATCAGTATATCTACTAATATATCGCATTATAGACAAAAAACAAGACAGTGACAGCATGGTTACACCATTAAAAAATATTATTGTCTCCCGTCGCCTGAAATATTTTTCCAGGTGCCGGTCGATAACTCGATGACGATTTTTTTATCTGCCGGCGGCAGATCATGCCACACTCCTTTGATGAGGTCTTGTGCAAAGCATATGACCAGCCCTGCCTTAAAGGAAAGACCGTCGGAATTCAGTAAAACAGGCGGCGGCATCTCATCCCCGGCAGTGTGGGCGACCATGCCTGCGACCATTTGGGGAATCAGTATTTCGTAATCCTTTTGTTCAAAATCATAGCGTGACAAAGTGGATTGTAAAAAGCTGGTTACTCCGTCCGACAGGTGTTTTTTTGCATAGGCCGGGAAGTCGGGGATCGACGGCAGGGCTTCAAGGGAAAGACTCTGGATTTGAACAGAATTATTTAAAACACGGACCTGGCGGTACATTGCTGGAAACGTGACCATGGACGAGGTTTCTATATCATACAAAAAGGTTGTATCCCGCCATGTTTGTTTTGTTATATCAAGTGCATGAAAGTGACCGGTAAACACCAGCTTCATGCCGTAATGTGCGAACATTTTTGAAACCGGTTGATAATCATTGACCACAAAATCCCTGAAATATTTTTTCTGTGTTTCAAAGTGTTCAAGGATTCCGTGGTGCATCATGCCCAAAACGGCTTTGTTTAGCTTTTGCGCTTCGATCAGCTGTTGCTCTATCCAATCGAGTGTTTCGGGAGTGAATTCTCCGAATGTGGAGTTTGGCGATCCCTGTTTGTTTTTTGTATACGTACACGCATCAAGGGCAAACAGCCACAGGCCGGGAACCGGTTCAACAATATAACTGAGCGAGGCCGGGTCCCGTGCGATGGCCTGTGAAAAACCGAAATCATTGTAAATGTCTTCAAATTCTGCAGCTGATATTGATGTAACCTGTTCGGATCCTTTTTGCGTAAATCGTCTGGCGTCAAAATTATTGATGTCATGATTGCCGGGCACCACAAAAACCTGTTTTCCCGCTGCTTTGATCTTTGCCAATACTTTCTGCATCGCGAGGTGATTTTCTTTTTCGCCATCACGGGTAAGGTCGCCGCAGACCAGAACAAATGAGATGGAATTATCAGCAGCAAGTGTGTCGGCAAGGGCCTCTGCGATTTCCTCTGCAAGGTGCAGCATCTTTTTCCCGGATTTCAGTTCTCCGGTAAAATCGGGTCCTGTTTTCCCAAGTGACGCAGTATGCATATGCAGATCGGTAATCACGGCAAAAGAGGTGTCAGGGTAGACAGGAAAATTATTGATATTGGCAGCGTTGGTATAGGAAAATTGCGGGCCGGTCGCACAGGAGTATAAACCGGTGAAGAAAAGGAAAACAACTGTTTGAACTATCTTGTTTGGTTTCATTGTATTCCATCTTATACTGAAAGATCGAGTTTTGATACTGCACTATAGACTTCTTCCATCAAAGAGAAGGCTTCGGGTGATAGTGTGTCGATAGTATCTTTTGACCCGTGCCGGAGGTTCCAGGTTTCAGGCTGAATCTTGGTAAATCTGCTGCGATAGGTGTCAGCGTTATGCAGTACATCAATTTTTTGTTTTCGGGTAATTTCATCGCGCAAATTATCAAGGTCTTTTTTATATGCAGCGGCTTCTTTAAAGGGAAGCAGGGTCAGGTGGATGGCAGGGTACCCCTGAAGCAAAAATCCAAGATTGTCGGAAAACGGGGTGCGAAGGCTTATAAACCGTCCCCGGACCATTCTGGGCAGCCGGTCGATCAGTTTCTCCCTGAGTGAATGGATATTTTGAAACAGGGCCGTATGTGTTTTATGACGGGATGCAAGAAACTGTTCGGCAGCTTCGCTGACAATTACTGTATCCCCCTTCCCGCACATGTCGAAATTGAAAAACACCATGTCCTTGAGTCCCTGCTTGCGGAATGCCTCGCCAAGTAAAAAAGAGCCCTGCTTTTTGGGTGATGACGAAACGTTTACTTCTTCCCGGTCAGTAAACAGCAGCAGTGTATTGTGCGGAAGCGGTGATTTTGCCAGTTTTGGTGCAGCCTCCAGGAGCTGAACAACTGCTGCGGCATTGTCATTCGCCCCCGGGGAGCCAGGCATGCTGTCATAATGCGCTGCCAAAACTTTGGTTGGGCCGAGTTTTGGAGAATACAGGTCTTTGCCAAAGCGGACAAGAATGAATCGGGCGCCGTCGAGCTCTATCGGAATCGGAGAGAAACCGGATTTTTCAAGATTCGATAAAATATATGTATATCTGTCTGAACGTGATGCAACCAGTTCTTCCAGCAGATTCAGTGTGTGTTTTTTTATTTCCATACAATATAAATAGTAGTGAAAAACCGAAACTGAATCAAATGTGAATGAACTGAATAGTTTTTGAATTATATGGCATCAGAAAAAACTGGTTGACTGGAGAACGTACGGGTAATGTCTGGTATCTCTCAAAATTACACTTCAAAAAAAGAAGCTCCTTGATTGCGATTGATTTTATTTATACTATTATGTATCAATTAAAACAAAAATGAGAGTGTAATGAGAAACCAGAGAATGAATCCCGAACAAATGCCGAATCCGGGAAAGAACTTTCAGCATATGCGCAAGCAGAAAAAAAGCGGGCCGGAAGAAATTGCCGTGGGGCTTGTCGCGACAATCGGTTTCGGCGGCGCCTTGCTGTACCTTGGGCAGAATTTTTGGTGGCTGGTTTTCCCCCTCATTTTTATCGGTCTCATGCCGCTTGCAACCGGGATTGCAAAACTTTTCAGCTCTAAAAACAAGGAGCCGCAGCTTCCAAAAAACAAGTCAGCGCTTCTTTCCGGGGAAAAAGAGATTCTTGAGGCAGTCCATAAGTACAAGGGGCGTATCAGTGTTCTTCAGGCGGCAAAAGCGACATCTCTTTCAATAGACGATGCACGGGAGACGCTCGAATCCATGGCCAAAAAAGGGTATGCAGGCATGCATGTGGATCTACAAGGGATTATTCAATATGAATTCCCCGAGTTTTTACCGGAAGAAAAAGATGACGAGTTCATGAAAAAACTGGATGAATAAAGCGCAGGGTACAACTGGATGTTTTTTTATACTCCATTCCCTTGAAAGTGGAAAAAATATTATATGAATTACGTTTGTTATGGCTTATACTATACATTATATTTAGATTCGGGGTGCTGAAAATCAGGATATGAAGCGGATTTTTGTTATATTGATTATGATTTTTCTCCTGGCAATAAGCGGATATACAGAAAACGTTATGTATCAGGCAAAGGATGCGACATTTTATATTTCCGCTTCGGGCGGTGTTTCCCTTCCCTTTGGAGAATTGTCCACTATTATGGAGACAGGATATACAGTACGAACATATGGGGCGTATCTGTTTCAATTTGACCTTTTTGATCTTGGACTTGGCGGGATGACAGGGTTTGACTATTTTTCAACACGTGAGAGTGTTCCATCTCCCTATTTTATAATTGCAATTCCGGTTGCGGCCCACGCCCAAATCTCATCAAAATTTGGTTTGCCGTTCCGTCTTTTTGCAGAAGTGAATGCCGGCGCAAGTATAAATACATTGTTTTTTCAGAATGATTCGACTGTTCTCAATTCATTTAGAATATTTTTACAAGTCGCATTTGGCGTGGGCAATGATGTATCAGACCTTTTTAATATTGCCCAATTTGTGGGACTGACGGTCATTTTTTTTGAAGATCCTGTCTATGTCATGCTGAATCCCGGATTGCGGATTGAAGTAAAATTCTGATTTCGATAAAATGCAGGCAAGTCTATAATGAAATCCTTCCATAAAAAACGTTTCTAAAAAAATCAAAATCATCACGTACGTAATTTTCGGCCGAGAGGTGGCGTACGAAAAAATGCCTGCTGAGAATGATGATCATGTTCTCCCTGTTGAATTTGGCCGCCTGTGACCAGATGAATCTGATACGGATGGCGTATGAAGGAACCGAGGATATCACCGGTGTCCGAATTATCGCGACAGGACCATTGTATCCAATAGGAGATACTTATCAACTTGCCTTGATGGAGGAATAGACGGTGGATCATTATGGGGATTTTCTGTTGACAGGGATAACCAGGTTCGTGACGGTGACGGGTCAACCGGCTGGTCTGTCGGTGCGTACGAAGTGAATCCATATTAATATTCTCAATTTTTACTAATCAACGGACTGTATGCTTGGAGTACAGGATTTCGTCGAAAGCATGATATTCCGGTTTTTCAAGTTCCTGTTTTCCATAATGCCCCGGAACACAGACGGATAGTGCTTGCCGGCATACTGCAGGTATTTCAAAATAAAGAACTTGAACTCCATGTTCGCGGAAAATGACCTGTTGACTGCTGAAAAATAATCATGCCATTTTGCCGGGCCGGGCGGCATGGCGTCCCGGTAGTACGGGTACAAGTCCAGGGCTGCTTTGTTTCCATGATAATAGGCGCTGTATTCATTCAGGAGTCCGTATACTCCCCACGCCTTTGATCCGGTAGAAAACGATGCACCCGACGGATCGGGTGCGATATACGTGGCGAACCTGAATGTGCGCAGCGGCCCGGGAATTGAGTCTGCAATTTCCGATGTGTTGAATACCGGTGTGCGTTTTACCAGTATAAATGTTTTGTTCTCTGTACGAAAAGCATGATAATCAGAGAGAGTTTTTCCAAAACGTTCATCGGTCATCTGGAAGGCTTTGAGCGCGGAACAGCTATGGTATGTCTCGTGGACGATAATATTTACCGAACCAAGAAGGCTCTGGATGGAATCGCCGCGGACAAATTCCATGAAGTCGTCTTTTTGCTTTTTCCACGGCATGTATTTGGATTCAAGGGCAAACGGGAATTTTTCATATTGATCGACGATTGCAAACCCCGTTTCGGAATATGTTTCAAGAATTGTCAGGAGCTTGTTCCGTGAAGAATTGTCCTGTGACTGCAGGACGGGGCACAGGACAAGGAGAGAGCAGCTTTTTTGCTATTGAACAGGCCGAAAGGCATATTCAGTGAAAACATGGACTTTCTGCAATATTTTTGAAGAGAACATAGTTTCAGGTATTTATTCCGCAAGGCGTTTGGAATGGCAGGCCCGGGAGACACAGTGATGCTTTTGGGAAAAGGCCATGAAAGAATTATTTTCTCTCCGCAGGGTCCCGGGCCGTGAAACGAGCAGGAAGTTGCAGAGGAAGAGCTTGCCCCAATCGGGTACGGAAAATAACGGCCCTGTGGTTGCTTGCGGCAAGACATGACTGTTTGCGGTGTTTGATTCAGGATGAATAAAACTTGCGGCCCGATAGTCAAGGCTCCATAAACGTATGTGAGCATCATACTTCGGGGTACGTGGTAGTCACGCCGCCTGTTCCCCGGGTTGACCATTGATGAGCAAAAAAGAAAAAATTTACTTGATATCTGGATGGTAATATGCTATATTCTCATTGACTATATGTTCATTCAATAAGAAAAGGGGTTGTTTTATGTCTCCAAGGGGTGAAAAACTGAATGAGAATATGAGACAAGAGGCCATTGCCAAAATTACCAAAGCGGCTTTGCTGGTATTTGCCGATTACGGTTATCAAAGCACGACCATGAATCATATCATGCAGGTTTCGGGGTTAAGTAAAGGCCTTGTGTATCATTATTTTCCGTCGAAGGAGAAAGTTTTTTTCCATCTTGTCGAGACTGCACTCGAGATTTCAAAAAGAACATGGAATGAAGCCCTGAACTCGACGGGAACAGCCTGGGAAAAGATAAAAAGGTTAACTGAATATTTGGTTCGCAGCTCTTTTACAGAAGAGAATTTCCTTTATTCCTGCATCATTCTCCAGGCTATGACACAGTCGAAGAGTGTGCCCGGGCTTTTGGAATTCATCGGGATGAATGGTAAACACTATCAGTTGTTTCCACCGCTCATTGTAGAGGCGCAGCAGGCAGGTGACATCGAGCAAGGCGATCCAGGCGTGATTATTTCCGCTTATTTTGCCATGTTTCATGGGTATACGCTTTTGATGCTCCATGATAAGGGACTCAGAGACAAAATTACTCCGGGAATATTTCTCAAGGTATTCGGCAATAAATAAAAAAGCACGATTATAATTCCCTGCTGAAAGGAGAAAAAATAATGGGGGGAAAACTGATGAACGCAATGAAACGGTGGGTCAATTGCGTTGTACTCCTTACTGCCGTTATGGCATTTGCATTTTCGTTCTTCAAATGGGACAACCAGCTTTGGATTGCGGCGTGGATTGCTCCTGTGTTCCTGATTCGTTTTATGCGGACGAATAAATGGATTATCGCCCTGGTCTTGGGTTTTGTTGCCCTGGAACTGTCGCTCGGTATCGGTTTTCTCCAGATGTTTTCAAGGATGGACATGCAAACCATGACGGGGAACCTGAATCCCTCGATCATTGCTGAAGGTTCCGTCAGGGCTGGAACCATGTTTTTGGCTCTGGCCTGTCTGGTACCGTTTGTACTGGACAAGCTTCTCCATAAACGTTTGCCGAATTTTCTATCCCGGCTGGTTTTTCCCGCTTCCTGGGTCACCATGGAGCTGATCTACTCCTTTAACGTCGGAACACTGTATTGCCTTGGCCAATCCCAAGCTTCAATCCCGCCCCTGGTGATGTCGTCCGCCGTCCTGGGCATGCATGGCGTTTCCTTTTTGATCGCCTGGCTTGCTCCCTTGATCAACGATTTGTGGGAAGAGGGTTGGGACATGAAAAAGCTCGGCGTGTCCGGGAAGGTTTACGCTGCCCTCATGGCGTTGATTTTGATTTTTGGGGCCATGTCGGTCGTCCTGACAAAACAGGCGGAGAAATCCGTACCTGTCGCTGGAATTGTCCTGGATGCGAAATTCGAGGAGCGTTTGTACGCGTCCGGTTTCAGTTTCCTGGATCCGGCTGTCACCGTGGCCGAATACTTCGCGCAGTTGCGCAGTCCTGCTTCACACCTCGATGAAGTCCGTCAAAAAACCCGGGAGGCCGTGAAGGCTGGCGCAAAAATCATTGTGTGGCAGGAATACGCGCTGTCGCTGGAACCGGCAGTCGCTGATCCATTGCTCGAGGAAATGAGGGTTCTGGCGGATGAGGCGGAGGTATATCTTCTCGTTTCGTATGCAAGGGTTTTAAACCGGGAAGAAGCACGTGCTCACCGGGTCATCCGGAACCTCGGCATACTTTTTACACCGGACGGCCGGAAAGCCTGGGAATACGAGAAGGCGCATCCCATCACTGGTACGGAGGATTACGCAGTGAACCCGGGTCCGGAGAATATTCCGTACCTCGATACGCCGTATGGAAGAATCGGCCAGGTCATCTGCTTCGACATGCATTTTCCCCGGTACATGCGGCAGGCGGCGCTTGATAATATCGATATCCTTTTTTCACCGTCGTTGGACGGTTTACCCTTTACCCCAATGGCCACGCTGAATCACGGATACCGGGCCGTGGAAAACGGATTTACGCTGGTCCGGGTGACGGGTGACGGCCTTTCTGCCGTGATCGATCCGAATTACAGGATTTGGGCGGCACAGGATACATTCGGACAGGGAACGGATAACTTCTATTGCAGGGTACCCGTGATTTCGGGAAATACTTTCTACTCCGCAGTTGGTTTTTTGTTTCCTTTTGCATGTGCCTTTCTTTTAATAACATTGGTCGTGATAGCCTGCATCAGGATTGTGAAACAAAAAGGAGCGGGGCCGTTTAAACCATAGAGGAGTGTCCGGGAGGATGGCCGCCGGATTTGATTTCGCGATAAACGTGAATTCGACGGTACTGCCGCTCTGTATGGAAATGGAAGATGCTGTAACCAGAAATCAGGAGGAATTTATGCCAAAAATACAATTGATGAGTTTGATCTTGGCTGTGGCGGTGGCTCTGGTGAGTTGCCCTTTGGGCGGAATATCGCCGGCCAACGAGTGGACGGAACCGGTCGCCGTCGGTCCCGAAGGTAATTTTGATGGAAACGCTATAACACGAGTGGTCATGGATGAAACGGGAAACACTCTTGTTGCCTGGACTCAAGGTGAGAACGGGTTTCAACAAATTTTTATAAGCGAATACCGGGATGGCGTTTGGCGGCACCCGTCCGGCCCGGATGACAATCTGAGCCAGGATGATGCGACCGCAATCGTGTCGATGGAGATTTCCATGGATGATAACGGGAATGCAATCATCGTGTGGATCTCGCAATATGCGGACTGGAGCCGGGGGATGCGTGTATTCATGAGCGAGTTGCGCAATGGAATCTGGAGCGCGCCCCTGGACATCAGTCTTGCAAGCGGAGCAGAAGCTGAAAACTGTTGGCATGTTGGTGTGGAAATGGATAATGCCGGGAATGCGGTTATCTTGTGGACGCAACATGATGCTGTCGGTGATCCGTGGATATTCAAAAGCGAATTCCGCAATGGTGTCTGGACTCATCCGGACAGCATCGACGATCATGTAAACGACGGGTGGACCCCTCGCGCCGCCATGAATGATTCGGGCGCGGGCGTCGTTGTCTGGGCGAAATCCGACGGAACCGGAATTTGGGGCAGCAGGTACGAAACCGGGGTGTGGGCCGAGCCGGAACAAATCAGTGCTGAAAGCGCGGATGAATGCGGGGCTCCGGTGGTTGAGATGGATGAAGCGGGAAACATTATCGCCGCCTGGTTTCAGCCCGGAGGGGTCTTTGGCGATTTGCAAATCTACAAAAACGAATTCCGCGCGGGAACATGGGGCGTGCCGGAGCAGATCAGTCAAAGTGCCTACGAGTCCTTCGATCTGCAGATCGAAGGCAATGACCCCGGAGACATGCTCATAGTCTGGTCACAGTATATCGACATGAGTTTTTCTGAACTTTACAAAAGTGAATTCCGGGGAGGGGAATGGAATCATCCCGTCAATGCAGATGACTGCATGGATTCATTTCATGGCGTGTTTGCAAAGGCGGCGATGGACGGCGAGGGGGATTCGGTCATTGTCTGGGAAACATTGGGCCCTTATCGCGTCTACAGATGTGAATTCCGGAACGGATCATGGATTCATCCCACCGGCGATGATGATTGTATCAATTCGATCACCTCTGACGCAAGCAAGCCTGCCGTAGCCATGAGTGGAGCCGGAGATGCCGTTATGGTTTTCATACAGTACGAAGGACCGGCTATGCGACTGTACATAAGTGAACGCAGGGAGTAAGCGGCGCGTGTAATACCCGCGGCGTATCCGCAGGATTCTTTTTAAATTGACATGCAATGACCAAACAGGAGGAAACCGATGAAATTGCACAAAGGATTTTTATTGTTAGCATTGGGCGTGCTTGTGTTTTTTGTTGCCTGTGATCCCCCGGGGGATAACCCGACGGTTGCCAAAAGGATTTTTTGGGCGCGGGAAGACCTTCAGGTGCCGCGGCGCGATTTGCGATGTGCGGCCATTGCCGATTTGGCCGGGAGCGTGGTGAATGTGCTGGAGAATGCCGATTTTCCCCTGCCCTGGTACGGTTTGCGCATCGACAGGACAGGCGCCAAGCTGTATTGGGCTGATGGCGAAAGTTTCGATAAAATTATTCGGGCAAATCTGGATGGGAGCGGCCGGGAAACGATTGTCAACGGAGCCGGGATTGTTGCTTTCTGTCTGGATGAACCAGGGCGCAAGTTGTACTGGAGCGAACATAATATGATCCGCAGAGCGAATCTGGACGGCAGCGATCCAGAGGATGTCTTTGAGCACCCGGGATTGGATGTTTATTTCCTCGCGATCGACAGCCGGGATGAAAAAATTTATTTTTCCGAATTGAACCATATTTATCAGCTCAATATGGACGGAACCGGCTGTGTGACACTCATCGAAAGTGATGTGTTTTTTGGCCTGGAATTTGACGCGATCAACCGCAAGCTTTATTGGGTGCGCAATGCAGCGGAGGCGCAAGGATTCGAACAAGCGGATCCGGACGGACTAAACCATTTGTCGATTGAAATCGGTGAAAATATCAAATATTTTGCGATCGATCCCGCTGGAAAAATTTATTTCGCTGTATCCGGCATCATGTCGGATATCATTAAACGGGGTAATTTTGACGGTACGTCGATTGAAACATTGTACACGGAAGAGGGCCAGGCCGAGATTTCCGGGCTGGCGCTTGAGTTTGAGTGAGATATCGCGTTTGGCCTTTTAATGCAGCATTGCAGGAAAGGGCATTGAAAGGATGATTATGAAGCGATTTTTTTTTATTATACTCCTGGTTTTTTTCGCGGTTCTTGCAACCGCCCAGGAGACACAACCCGCCGGAACCGAAATGGACAGCCTGGATTTTCGGCTGGAACTGGGGGGCACTCCCTGGTTTTTCGAGTGGCAAAACCAGATGCATGGCCTCACTTTCGCAGGGAGCGCGGAAGGGTGGGTCGCCTTGAGTGATTTTTCACTGGGCTTGTCATACGATTTCCTCTGCGATCTTTTTTACGGTGGCACACCGCTTTCGATGATTCCGCCGGATAATTATCCATTCCGACCGCAGGAAGGGTGGATGACGCACATGCGGCTGGATGTGTTCGCGGCATACCGCTTCATTCCGGATTTTCGGATCGCCGCCGGATTAGGTGTCGCATTGAATGCGCATTCCCTGATTTTGCGGGTGCGAAACGATTTTGGGGATATTGTGACCGATTTCCAGGAGTATTTTCGTCTGGGTTTGACCGCTTTCCTGAACCTCGGTATCGGATTCGGTCTGGATTGGTATAACATCGAGATCCGCAATGAATTTGACTGGCTTCCGGATTTCCTTTATTACGGCGGCGTTCGGAACAATTTTCATCTCCCCGGCGGGCAGTTTACTCTGTATGCCGAACCGGGAGTATTCCTCTGGAACAGGAATTCCGCGGTGATGTCGCCCGATATCACAAGCGGCTGGGTCACCATCCGGTTGGGCGCGGTGTTTGAATTCCGGGCCGCGGAGTGGAAAGGCGCAACAGAGGTCGTCTACGTGGAAACAATACGGGAGCAGATCACGCGTATGGAAGAAGCCGCGGTGGGTGACGTGGTGACGTTTACGAACATAGTCTTTTATCCGGACAGCGCCGGTATCAAGGAAGAATCGACACCCGTCCTGGAGGAAATCGCCCGGTTTTTAGCCGAAAATCCGGAGGTCACGATCGAATTGCGCGGCTATACAAACGCCCTGGGCTCGCCCGACCAGGAACAGGAACTGTCCAGGGCCCGCGCGGAGGCGGTTAAAACCTTCATGCTGAAAAAAGGCATAGCGGGCTTCCGCATCATCACCGTAGGTTACGGAAGCATTTTTTCCGAAAGCGGAACAATCCAGGAAGCGAACCGCCGGGTGGAGATCAAGATACTGTCAAGGAAGAAATGAATAAGGAGGCAATAGATGAAAAGATATACAATGGCAAGATTTGTTTCTTTTTTATTGATCGCAACAGTCGCGGGTTTTCTCATGTCCTGTGATTTCATGTTCAGCTCGGAGCTGGTCTATGAAGTCAACGAAGACGGTACAGCCGACCCTCCCGTGATGGATATTACCTATACTGATTTTTTTGGTGTGGACAAAACCGTCACCGTTGATTTCAGCGCACCGTTGGGTTCGTCGTGGCGATGCAGCATCCAGGTATTCCGGGGTCGCACGTATCGATTGTCGATCGCTGCAAATAATGGTGGCTACTGGATCCGTATTTACAAAGACGGTGATATAGTTGCAGCCGGCGACCACCTGACACCCGCCAGTTTTCATATTGACTGACAGGTGTTTTCGGCAATCAATCGGATCTTGTCGTTTTTTGTCGAGCGGGACTGTCTCATAACTTCATTTTCCGGACCATCCCCACAGCCTGTGCAAAATGAGGTGACTGCACAAGCCGCCGCCAGAACACCACCGGAGCCCAACAGCTTGCGGCCTTGCAGGATGCCAGGACCGGAGATATCATCACATTCACCAATATCGTGTTCTACCCTGACAAGGCGCGGATAAAGCCGGAATCCTTTGCGTGCTGGACGAGATCAAAGGATTTCTGGCTTTGCATCCTGATGTGACCATAGAATTGCACGGGTATACGAATGCATCGGGGACTCCCGACCAGGAGCAGGCACTCTCCAGGGCACGGGTAGAGGCGCTTTCAGGGTCCTGATCGATTTTTGGATATTCCCTCCAATGCTTGCCACACAGCCTGCGAAATCCCCTCGGGAAGGCTGTTACAATTCCCTTCAGTTAATTCGTGTAGGTTCGCATAGTCGTTTATCCGTGGTAAATTCTCCGGGTTTGATCATGGGCTATAGTTCATGCTATCAATGAGGCGAATCAGGATATTTTGAAAACCGCGACATGAACTATTCTGTCATACAGGAAAAAACCAATATGGAAGGTGATTTTCTCTCCAGTGACCGAGAACTCCATACAAAAGCAGATTGCCGGGCAAAAGCGCAATTACAAGAGGCTTGATATATGGAGTATCGGGATCATGCGCCGTGTATTTTGGAAATATCGCTAATTTGCGGTAAAAATGATTTCGCCAAAATAGGCATAATCAATTGCTGCGGAATATGTCACCAGCACCTGGTTGCTGTTTCCCCTTCGGGATAAATCCATAAATTTGCGGTATGTGTGCCTCCCGATTGTACGCTGACGGCGAAAACCGTTGGATATGCGGGATGATAATCCGCAGGCAGGGTAAAGACATTTGAGCTTGAAACCGGATTCGGGTCATACGCAGTACCCCGGATATGCACCTGTCCCCAGTCATCTATGCTGTACTGCAATGGTTGGTAACCCGCGGCATTCTGCCAGCCGTTTACAAATGTGGTCACATTCTGCCAGGAAATCGTCGCAGGCTCCGGGCAGGAATACAAGGTCAACAGAACAAAAAAACTCACGATTAAAATACGCATCATGTGCATCGCTCGCCCCTTTCCAAAAACGGAATTATACATTTCAGTGGACAATAACGGAAATTTGATCAATCCCGCCATATGCTTATTGGCATGAAAAAAAGCTCTCCAGATGGGCGAGGCCGAAGAGTAAATAAAAATGATCTATTTACAATATTAATAGTCGATGGATTGTTTTTTATTTGTCGTAATCACCGGCTTTTGCTTTACTCTCCGGTCGGAAAATCATGCCAAATAGCATATTCCCCAAAATCATCGATATCGCTTAAAATTAAGAGGTGCCCTCAATAAAAAAGATGGAGATGAAAATGAAAATAGTAATCAAGTGTCTGGTAATTGTATGCAGCATGATGATATTGTCCTGTCCCCCTCCCGGTTCAGGCACGTCCGGCTGGAATCCTCCTGTTCTGCCGCCGGCTTCCGCCAAAGCACAGATGCCCTGCGGGATAAATCTTTCGGGAATCGCCGACTGGTCCGAGGAAATTCCGTTCAAGGACATGTTCAGGATAGTCCGGCCATGGAATAATGAGAATACCTCCGGGCTCACTTTGGACGAAAACGGCTGGATCGTGTCCCTGGGGACAAATGCATCTGCCGAAGCCCTGTGGGACGCGCCGGTCAACAATCCCGGCGGAGACTTTGTCTGTCTATACGAAGGTGACGGCGATGTGGATGTTGATTCCCCGTACGGTTTTATTACCGTGACCGCCCGTACGCCGGGCCGGATCGAGTTTACCATAGATGAAACTCTGGTACGCGCTGGAGGGAGATTTTTCTGGAATGTGATGATTACCCGCACCAATCCCGCGGATTACGTTCGGAATATACGGGTGATGAAACGGGAATACGAAAGCAGCTATCTTGATGACCCATGGAATCCGGATTTTATTTCCCATATTGTAACCCGTTTCAACACGCTTCGCTTCATGGACTGGCAGGCCACCAACAACTCCAGTACAGTCAACTGGGCGGACAGGAAGACCCCGGACTACTATACCCAATCGGCCGGGAATACCGGCAAATCCGCTGCTGTTGCAATTGAATACATGGTGGATCTGTGCAACCGGACGGGGTCGAATGGCTGGTTTTGCATGCCGCATTTGGCCGACGATGACTATATGCAGCAGTTTGCCGCGTATCTGCGCGACAATTTAAACAGCGGGCTTACAATCTACATAGAGTATTCCAATGAGTGCTGGAACTGGACATTCGAACAGGCTGGATACTGCCACGTGCAGGGTGTGGCGCAGAATTTGGACCCTGACGAATGGACTGCCTGGCGAAGATTTTACGCAAAGCGCAGTATCGAAATGTTCACTATTTTTGAATCAGTCTTTGCCGGGCAGACCGACAGGCTGGTGAAAGTGTTGGCCAGCCAGGGGGCCTGGTATGACATGACAGGCCGTGTACTCAATTATGTCTATCCCGACGGCACAGGCCGGAGCGCAGCACAGCACGCGGATGCTCTGGCTATTGCCCCGTATTTTGGTTCCGATGCCCACGCTGCGCCCGGATCAGATTCCTGGAATCTCACCCAGCTTTTCAATTATCTGGATGCCGAGGTAAACGGCCTGGGTACTCCCGGTGCGGGGGATACAGTCCGGCGCTGGATGATCGACAATTATCAGGCGTTTATTAATCCCGGGGATGCGCTTGACCAGCCCAACCTCAATCTGCGTCTTATTGCCTATGAGGGGGGGCAGCACCTGCTTCCATTACGCGAGGCCGATGGCGAGCATGATCAGGCAAAACTTGAGCTTTATCGCCGCGCGCAGAGCGATCCGCGGATGTACACGCTCTACAAACAGTACCTGACCCACTGGCGCGAGGCCGGCGGCGAGATGTTCGCGATGTTTTCCTCGGTGGGCAACTGGGGCGAGTGGGGCTACTGGGGGCTTCTTCCCAACCTGGCGGATTCACCTGCTGCCTCGCCCAAATACGCGGCGGTGCTGGAATGGATGGATGAAAATCCGGTGTGGTGGTGACCTCGTGTCAGGGGCTGTTTTTTTTCTTGCAGCCGGCCGTTGGTGTCCTTTAGCGGAACTATCGATTGTGTTTATTTTGGCGGGATAAAATACACCTTGAAATAAGACGTTGACACTGCTTTAGTATGTGATTGGGAATTTAAAATACATCCCCACCGGAAAATGTACATCACAATCCGGTTTTTATTCTGGGTGTCAAGGTCATTTCTCTATTTTCCCGACACGAAAATTTATGATCCATCCGCAGCGGGAGGTTGAATTTTTTTACCAATCCTCGTCTGTCGTTGTTGATTTCTTCTCCTGGTCTCCCTGTTATTACAATTATATCATTGCAATAACGACTTCTCAACCGAATAATATTTTAAACCACAGGAACAACCTTGATTACCTCTCCGGGCTGTACGCTTTGTGCGGCAAGAATAGAAGACAGCAGGACACTTACGACAAAAAGAACCATGACCGCACACGTATTTATCCACATGATCCCCCTCCTGACACCCACTTTGGTACCCCGATGGTAAAAATCAAAAAAACCCGCTATCCCAAAAAAGAGAAGCGCAGAACCCACACAGGGGAAGGAAGAAACAATGCCGGCGTCTGGCCAAATTGCCGGATTCCCTGGCACAGGGCGACGCGAGAATTCGTTTACCAGGTGGTGGTGAACTCGCTGGTGGCGACGGCATGGACCTCGTTAGTATCGCGGTTGATTATGTACCATTCGATTTTCCACTTGCCGTGTGTCTCTGCTCCAACGCCAAGGGTTACAACCGTGTATCCAGGAGTGTAAAACCCCCCGGGACTGCCCTCAAATGTAGCCCCGCCTGGATAGGTGATTTTATATTTGTAGTTCCATACCGGCAGACCGTTACGGTTAAGGTACGAACTGGTGGGCGGACCCGAAAGCCATGCGGCAAACACCTGATTCCCGCGGTACCGGCCTGCCAGCGCACCATTGTCGTACAATTCCTTCAGATCCCAGGCGTCACCGCGTTCTGCGATCTTGAGCACGCTTGAGTACTCAGCGTCCTGGATCACCAGGCCGACGCCGGAATCCTTTTCATCAAGAGTTCTCCTTTCTGAAGCCTCTGTACAAGACGTATATTAATATACAATCGGGGATGCGGGGTGTGTGTAAGGAATCACTATATAAATCAGCATAAGGTGGCACGAAGAACCAAAAGCGGTTTACTCTGCACCCGGCCCCAATAAACAGGTCTGCGCTGTCCTGCACGCTGAAATCGCGTTCACAGGATCATCGTTCATTTCCAGACGATTCTATACGAGTAGGAACCGGTAAAATATTCCCCGGAGTTGATCATCAATACAACCCAGAACTCCTTGCCATCCTTGACTATATGATAGACAGACCACTTTTGGCCGGACGTTACCCCTATCAGGGTTCCGCCCTGTGTTATGATGGCCTTCTCAAAGTCGCCGCGCAGCCGGGCCTCACCGGGTTTCGTTTCGAGTTCAGGCTGCGGCCTGAACAACAATGCCATGGATTTTCCCTCGATATGAAGAGTCTCGATGGTCTCTCCCTTGACGATGTCCACGTCAAACACTGCGGCTGCCTCACTGCCTTCGAGTATATAGTAACCGGGCATCCTCGGAATGAGCGGGTGGTCCTTGTATCCGGTCGCATCTTCCTCCGCAGCTGGGAGATTGGCAGCCATCATGCCAAACAATGCCGCTATCACAATGGTGAATATCTTTTTCGTGGGAATATCCTGTAAAATTCTGTTTTTGCTTATGGTCAAGTATCCTTCCTGTAGTTTTGCTCCGCATTGGGAGGTTGTTGGAATGGTTCCACTTTCCCATAACCTGATAGCGGACTGATTATAGTCACGTGCCACTATATCTCATACCCGGCGCCATTGCAACGAAAGAGAATTGTGATTGTGGTGAAAGTATGCTCCAGTCTGCGTCAAAGACCTGCAGCGGTATGGACCTGTATCCGTTTCATCCCTGGGCCGGCCTAAAAGCCACCTTGCGTTGATTGGGGTTCTATCGATCGTCGGTTGCCGAGGTGATGGATAAACGAGGGATCGCTGTCGTTGAGAAAGGAAACCACGACACCGGCCAAGCTGCGCACGCTCTGGCCGGATAGAGGGCTGGATGCGATAGGAGTTTATGCCTGGAAGACGGGCATAAACTCCTGCCAGGCGGAACGCAGTGACGCTACACCCCAGGGCACCGATCCGGTCTTCGCCGGCACTAAAGGCCGCGCTGTTTGTCAACTATTCGCGCAAACTCGACGAAAAAGGCAATGGACTGGATGAGCCCGGGCAAAGAGATTTTTAAAAAAAGGGATGCCATTTTTCTGTTTTTCATTTAGACTGATTTCATGCTGACCGCCGATGGAAAAAAACAGATAGAACGTGAACTCGAAAAAAATATAACCGGTAAAGAAACTGTCTGTGCCCGATTATCCGGGGACATTGTTGTTGGGGATGCTGTTCCCGAAACAGAAACCGGGGTTCCGGGGATTGTCTTCTGTACAAATAAACGGCTGCTGTTTGTTTTTATTAAAAATAAGAAAACAGAATGTATTGATGCCTCTTTCAAGGACATGGATACCTTCTCATCGGAATTAAAGCAGGCACAGCCTGTACTTACCGCGACAACAAAAAAAGAGTCCATAACATTCTCCTCTGATGGTTCGGATGATGAGGTGAGGGAATTTATTGAGGCGGTCAGAAAAGCTATTAATGATCAAAAGGAAAAAGTTGTCTTTTTCGACTACAGTTCAAATTACGATTTTCTGGTGATTGAGGCCAGTAAAATACTGAACAGTCTGAATGCGTATTTCAACAAGGAAAACAGCGAGTTCTGCCGCGTTTTTGTCAATGACATGATCGTCCTGTCTTTCTTGATCATCGGAACCAAAAAACTGCTCAGCGAGAAAGAAATATTTTTTATGACCCTCAATCTTCTTCCTTTGCATCAGCAGATCGATGAAAAAAGCAAGGACAAAGTCCTGGGAATAATCAACAAATTTGATCTGGAAGATGTGGATAAGGTAACTGCCTTGTGGCCGAAGATCGCGCGGTTTTTTCCGGAGAGTGTCAAGGAAGAAATTACCTCATTTCAGTCGCTCGACTTTTTATTGGAGGTCGATGCGGGAAGCGGGACAAACCACTACACCAAAATCCGCACGCTCATGTTCAATTATGTGCAGTGCCTGATAAAGGCAGACGGCAAGATCACCGAAGCTGAAATACAGGTAGAAGAGCAGTGCAATAAAATACTGTTTCATGACAAACAGGAGACAGTTTCCCTTCCGGGAAAAGAGCCGTCAGCCAGGCCCGGGGAGAAAACGCAGGCGCAAAAGGAAATAAAGACACCGGTCAGGGAGCCTGAGGAAACGCTTGAATCGGTATTGGGAAAAATAGATGAACTTGTCGGCATGAAGAACATTAAACAGGAAATCAGTACCCTGGTGAACCTGATAAAAATCCGAAAGGCCAGGGAGGAGCGGAACTTGCCGGTTTCGAAAATCTCCCTCCACGCGGTATTTCACGGCCCGCCCGGAACCGGAAAAACGACGATCGCCCGGCTTTTGGGAAAAGTGTACAAGACCCTCGGGCTGTTGAAAAAAGGGCACATCATCGAAACTGACCGTGCCGGGCTGGTGGCAGGCTATGTCGGGCAGACAGCCATTCAGGTGAATACAATAGTGGAACAGGCGCTGGATGGAATATTGTTTATCGACGAGGCCTATGCATTGAAACCAAAAGGCACGGGAAATGATTTTGGACAGGAAGCGATCGATACCATACTCAAACGAATGGAAGACAACCGTGACCGGCTGGTGGTGATTGTCGCCGGATACCCGGATGAAATGAAGGATTTTATCGAATCCAATCCTGGATTAAAATCCCGCTTCAGCAGATATTTCTATTTTAAGGACTACAAACCCGAAGAATTGATAAAAATCTTTGAAATATTCTGCAAAAATGCTGCATACAAAATAACCAAAACAGCAAAATCAAAACTGCTGGAGCTGTTGAAAACGTTATATCTGAAAAAGGACAGAATGTTCGGGAATGGAAGGCTTGTACGTAATATCTTTGAAAAAGTCATTGAAAACCAGGCGAACCGGCTGGTGAAAATAAGTGCCCTCACTGATGAAGTCCTGTCAACATTTCAGACAGCCGATATCCCCGATGAAAATGAACTGAACATGAGTCCGGATCAGAAAACGTGAACAGAATACCTACAGGGTTTGAAATGAATCGGCATGTTTCAGGTTGAAATCTTTTATATGCTGCAGATAGTCCGGGTCAAATCCTTCGAGCCGGATTTTTTGAATTAATTCCCGGAATACTTTGGTATATTTTACATCGGTCGCGGAGATTTCCTGTTTCATGTATTTTGTGAGATCCAGGTCGGTGACAACCCGGGAACCATGTGATGCCTGATCAGATCCCCGGTCGTCGGAGTAATATCTTGAGACTGTTAAAAGCCGGGTTCCCAAAAAGACCGCCTCTTCCAGATCATGGGTGATAAAAATGATGGTCATTTTTGTTTCATCCCAGAGTTCCAGCAGATACAACTGCATGTCCTCGCGGGTTCCGGGGTCGAGCGCGCCGAACGGCTCGTCCATGAGTACGATTTTCGGATTGATGATAAGGGTCTGGAGAATAGCGACCCGCTGCCGCATACCGCCGGAAAGTTCATGCGGATATTTTTTTTCGTGTTCAAGCAGATGCACTTTATCTAGATAGTGTCGAACTTTTTCACGGTACTCGCTTTTATTGGACCGCCATTCGAACGGGGTATGGGTGAGCTGCATTCCCAGCAGAATGTTGTCCATCACCGACAGATGCGGAAACAAAGAGTACTGCTGGTAGACCACGCCGCGGTCGGGATTGGAGAACATGGCCCGTTCCTGTTCAATATAAATTTCGCCTGATGTGGGCAGTTCCTGCCCAATGATAAGCCGCAGCAGGGTGGATTTTCCATGGCCGGAAGGGCCCACCATGGTGCAGAACTCGCCTTTTGCAAGCGAAAAGTCGATATCCTCCAGCACGACATTTCCACCATATGCCTTATGGACATTGCTGAGGTGCAGAATATTTTTTTCAAGAAGTTTTTTTTCTTCCACCATAATATTGTTTCCTGTCAATCCTTGTGGTACCAGGGGAACCGCGATTTCACCACGTAGATCAGCCCGAAATCTATCAGGAACCCGATAAGGGTAATCCAGACCACATAGGGAATGATGACATCCATGGCCAGGTATCTGCGTACGAGAAAAATGCGGTACCCCAAACCGTTTGTCGAGGCGATTGATTCTGAGGCGATAAGATACACCCATGCAGCGCCCAGCGACAGCCGCACCGAATCTATGAGCTTGGGCAGTATCTGCGGGAAGATGATCTTCCAGGGAATCTGATGCTGTTTTGCGCCGAGGGTGAGCGATTTTGTAATCATTTCCTCGGGTATTTTCTTAACAGTGATATAAATGTCGCGGATAATCATGGGGCAGGTCCCGATGAATATCAGCATGATTTTTCCGATGTCCCCGACGCCGAAGGTGATAAACAAAATCGGCAGGATTGCGAGGGGAGGGATGATGGAAATAAAATTGACGAAGGAGAGGCTCAGGCTTTTAAATCCGCGGAATATTCCCATATACAGTCCGATGAACAGTCCGATACTGGAAGACAACAGAATCCCGGTCCCGATTCTTGCCAGGCTGGAGAGCGTATCATCGAGCATTAAAAGTTTGCCGCTGTCCTCGTCCGGAGTAAAGGCGTATTTGATGACCGAGTTCACCATTTTGGGGAGCGACGGAAGCAGTTTGTCATCCGGATTAATCGAAAGACGGTAATACGACCCAAAAAAATACACTCCTACCAGCAGCAAAAAAGGCAGAAGAGCGAGCAGTATATTCAGCTTGAAACCAGGGCGTGCATGAATCCCCAGAAATCCTGGTACTTTCGGCATGGTGTTTACTCCAAAAAAATCACCCGGCTTGCCGCCGGGTGATGTAAAGATTTACAGTTTTCCGTCCTGGGCCATTTTCATGTATGCAGGATCAAAGGTCATTTTGATGTTGCTTTCGTCCCCGATTACCGAAGCATCGGGAAATTTGATGCCGACATAATCTTTTGTTTTTGCCTCGGCATACAGCCCGTGATCAAATGAAAATGTCCGGACATATTCCATGGTCTGCTTTAACCGTTCGCTGTTGTTGAAGGAAACCGCTTCCGGTGCATTGTAAAACATGGCGGTTGTTTCGAGCTGCTGCTTGAATTCCTCGACGGTTGCACCCGAGGTATTTGCCATGAAGGCAATAGCTTCTTCATATTTTTCGTGGCCTTTCTGCATGTGGGCCATGGTTTCATACCAGGCGCCGGTGAGGGCTTTTTTGAAGCTGTCTGCGGCATCTGCTTTTACGACAGTCATGTCGATAATCTCGCCGGGGATGAGTGAGGAATCAAATACCACCTTTGTGTCGGGGGCATTGCGTACCTGCATTAAAATGGGATTCCATGTCACGATCGCTGCGGTCTTGCTTGAATCAGAAAGGTACAGGGAGCCGATGTCCGCGTCACTGGTGTTGACCAGTTTGACATCTTTTTCCGACAACCCGTTCATCTCAAGCGCCCGCGCCAGAAGGTAATGGGACACTGACAGTTCGACCAGTTTGATTTCTCTTTCCTTGACGTCCATGACCGTGGTGCCGTTTTTAACAACAATTCCGTCGTTGCCATTGGAAAAATCGCCAATTATCAATACGGAATTGTCAACTCCTCCGACCGCGGGAATGGTGAGAGCGTCCATATTGGTCATGGTGCATGCGTCAAATTCTCCGGCAGTATATAAATTAATTGATTCGATATAGTCATTGACAAGGGTCACTTCGATGGAAATACCGTATTTGTCTGCCCATTTGCTGATTATTCCCGCCTTTTGCGCATAAGCCCAGGGTTCCCACCCGGTATAATGCGACCATGCGAGTTTAAATGTCGGTTTTGAAGGCTGACAGCTCACTACAAGCAGTATTGAAAGAACAGCAATAAATAGAATTTTTTTCATGGAATACTCCTCCTCCTCGGATAATTATTTTAATTGTTGGCTGTTGGATGCAAAACAGTAATTTGCATGTAGAAAGATTGTAGATTCTTCAATTGTAAATGTCAATTGTTATTTTCCTGTGTATCGAATTAACTGTATTGCGGAAACAAACGGTTATTGCTATTATTAATGGAAAAGGGAATCTGCATATTATTATTGATGAAAAAACTATTTTGGACGTACCGGGTTATACCATGATTTGATTTTAAAATGAGTATGGAGGAAAAAGATGAGATTCCGAATTATTTGCCTGATTTTTGCTGTGATTGGCCTGTTTTTTTACTGCGGTGACGGGAATCAGGCCGGAGGGGAAGATTCAATGAACCCATCCGGCGGGGATATTGACATCAATGCCCAGGGGTACAGTGATTCCGGAATCGTTCGAGTTCCCCTTATTACCTGGGGTGCGGATTTAATTACTGTGTATGCCAACGGCGGCACTTTGAAAACAAGCCAGGGGTCTTTGTTTCAGAAATACAATCTCAATATGGAACTGTTCCGGGAAGATGACTTCCAAAAGCAGATTAATGAGTATATCAGCGGGAAAAGCCCTTACCTGCGCGGGACAATGGGTATGATCAACATGGCCGCGGAAAGCATAAAACAGTACCCGGAACTCAAACTCGTGGTGATTTTTCAGCATTCATGGTCGGCCGGCGGCGATGCTCTCGTCGTAAAACCCGGCATCAAGGCGGTGAAGGATTTAAAGGGCAAGTCGATTGCCATCCAGAAAAACGGCCCGCATCTGGCATATTGCATGAAGCTGCTCTCCGATGCGGGGCTTTCGGATAAGGATGTGAATATTGTCTGGACAAATGACCTTGTGGGGCCCGATGGCGACACACCGATGGCGAAATTCTATAAAAGCAATATCGATGCTGCCTTTGTCATTATCCCCGATGCACTGGCGTTGACATCAAGCGGGACAATTGGCACCGGCGCGGAGGATTCGGTTAAAGGAGCGGTAATTCTTTTGTCTACCAAAACCGCAAACAGGATCATCAGTGATGTGTATGCAGTCAGAAAAGATTATTTTGAAAAAAACAGGGACAGTGTGAAAAACTTTGTCCACGCCCTTTTCATTGCAGAAGAGCAGGTACGGGATCTGTTTAAAAATTCGAAAAGCGAAAGTTTCAAGAAATTCATTACCGCTGGAGCAAAAATATTGCTGGACAGTTCAGAAGCTGGTGCGGATATGGCGGGGATGTTTTATGATGCTGAAATGTCAGGATTCCAGGGCAATGTGAAATTCTTTTCAGACAAGAATTTTTTAAGAAGATTTGAACGGCTCAACGAAGAAATTCAGACTTCTTTTTCCCGGCTCGGTATCATGAGCGGCAGACGTGAGGTGCTGAATGCGAATTGGGACTACAATGAATTTCGCAGCGGACTCGTCTACGCAGATAACGTCGAGGTTCCGAAGTTTGAAAAGGATACTGTTGCTGCGGTGATCACCAAGCGGCAGCAGACTGCATCCCCTGAAAGCGGTGAATTGTTTTCCTTTGAAATATTTTTCCAGCCGAACCAGCATGAGTTTTCGGCAAATCTGTATCGGGAACAATTTGACAAGGTGATTGACTTTTCATCAACTTACGGCGGAGCGATTATCACCATTGAAGGGCATTCTGATCCTATGGGATACCTTCGAAAGAAAAAGGAAGGGGAAACCGAGGTTCTTCTTAAAAAAATAGAGCAGGCAGCAAAAAATTTGAGTTTAAGCCGGGCAAACAGCGTGCGCGATGAATTAATTCAATTCGCCCGGGACAAGGGGATCACCCTTGACCCGAGCCAGTTCGCCACCGTCGGCCATGGGATTGAAAAGCCGGTATATGCGCTCCCCCAATCCGATAAGGAATGGCTTGCAAACATGCGTGTTGAGTTCAAGATTATTCAGATCGAAGCGGAAGAAAACGTATTCAAAAAATTGTAGTTCCGGGTGCGGAAGGGGGAAGAGGTTATGGCGGGCAAAAAACCCAGTGTTGGTGTGGCCATTTTTATTGTAGTTGTTTCAGCGGTAATCGGAATAGGTCTTCTGGTGTTAACCGATGAGGAGCCTGTGCCGGTTTCGGCAACAAAACCAAAGGACACTGAAGCCAGTGTTCTCTGGTTTCAGGATAATTCTGTACTGCAGAATATTTCTCTTGAGCAGGATTTTCAGAAAGACAATTATTATATAGTATTTGACGGTTCCGGGAGCATGCGGGAACGGGACAAACTGACGATTGCAAAAACTGCGTTATCAAAATTTGTCACCTTTGTTCCTCCCGATGCCAATCTGGGACTTGCAGTTTTTGACGGTTCCGGCCTTTCCGAACGGGTTCCCCTTGGTACTGATCGGGAACTTTTTCTGAATGCAGTGAACAAGGTCAGGGCAGACGGGAATACTCCGCTTGACCAGTCCATGGAACTTGCATTCGATAAATTGCGGGTCCAGGCGCGAAAACAGCTGGGATATGGGGAGTATAATATTGTTGTTGTCACGGACGGGGAAGCAACCTCAGGGTATGAACCAGACAGTATTGTGCGGAAAATTCTAACGAGCAGCCCGGTTGTTATTCATACAATCGGTTTTCAGATCGGCGAGAATCACTCCCTGAATCAACCCGGAAAAATATTGTATAAATCTGCAAACAATTTTGATGAACTCAGTCAGGGGCTTGAGTCGGTTCTCGCTGAATCCGAGAACTTTGTCGTGACCGATTTTAAAAAATAACAGGACGAACCAGCAATGAAAAAACATACAATAATTCTGATCGTATTGGTTCTTCTTGGCGTGCTGGGCATTATTGGCTACAAAATTGCGAGTCCCTATCTTGAGGAGACGGCTGCTCTGAATACAAGCGATGCAAAGGACATGAAGGGTAAAATACGCATCGCGCTCGACAGCTGGATCGGGTATTATTATTTACAGTCCCCGGTTTTCAAGAAACTGATGCGTGAAGACAAATATCTGGTTGAAATCATCGATGATAATGCCAATTATGCAGAGCGGATGAAAAAGCTTAAAAATAATGAAATTGATTTTGCAGTGGCGACGGTCGACTCATACCTGCTGAATGCAGCGCCGGAGGGGTTCCCGGGGACAATTATCACTGTCCTGGATGAATCAAAAGGCGGTGACGCGATTGTTGCCTGGAAGGATAAAATCGGCCGGCTCGAAGAACTGAAAAACGGCATGAAGTATTCCATCGCCTTTACCCCGGATTCCCCAAGCGAATATCTGCTCAAGTCGATCGGTGTTCACTTCAATATTACCACGCTCCTGGAAAAAGATGGCTCGTGGCGCAGGGAAGCAGACGGCGCCGAAGATGCATATAACAAATTATTGAAACATGAGGTTGATGTCGCCGTTGTATGGGAGCCGCATGTCACTGCCGCGCTTTCCAGGGAGGGGATTGTAAAACTGCTCGGCTCGGAAGACACCGAAAAGCTTATCGTTGACATCCTTTTGGTGAATCGCCGTTTTGCAGAAAAAAACAGTGACTTGGTGATACTGATGTTAACCAATTATTTCAAAACTCTTTTGGTCTATTCGAATGATACGGCCATGCTCAAACAGGATATCATGAAAGAAACGAAAACTACACAGGTGAATGTTGAGGCGATGCTCAAGGGGGTTGAGTGGATCAATCTTGTGCGCAATGCCCAATGGTTTGGTCTTTTGCAGGACAGCTCGTTCAGCAAGGAGGAATTGGTTGACACGGTTGAATCTACCATCGATATCCTGATCGAGAACGGCGACTTTTCCGGTAATCCTTTACCGCAGCGGGATGCCAGCACGATTATCAATTCAAGTTTTGTTTCCCGGCTCTATGCCCTTGGCGGAACGGGAACAACAGATATCCAGTACACGAACTCCCTGAAAAAGGATTTTTCAAAACTGTCAGCTGCCGAGTGGGAGCTGTTGCGGCAGGTTGGAACACTAAAGGTGCGTCCCATTACCTTTACCAGCGGTACCTCGGATCTGAATGGACAGGGCGAACAGCAGGTCGATACCATTGTAGAGAATATCAAGCATTACCCGAATTTCAGAATTCTGGTAAAGGGACATACAGGAACGCGCGGCGACGCGAATCAGAATATTATTTTGTCCCGTGAAAGGGCCGCAACCGTTGCCAACTACATGATAACCCATTACAATGTCGACAAAGACCGTATTCGGTGGGTCGGAGTCGGCGGGGAAGAACCGCTCGTCCAATCGTCTGACGAATCAAGCCGGGAGTATAACGACCGGCTGAAACGGGTTGAAATTTTGCTTGTTGCGGAAAATTAAAAAAGGGTAATGCATGGATCAGAAAAAAAAATTGACAACAGTTGATTTTTCCCGGGAATCGGTGAACAGGGCTGTAATGAATGATATACTGCAGAATCCGGTTTCAACCTATATAACCTTCGGGGCCGGCATATTGCTGCTTGCCAATATTCTGCTTTTTGGCATGCCTCTTCTTTTTATTCTGGCCCTTGGTGCTCTGGCCCTTGGTGCCCTGAGTTTTTTTATCAATTTTATTTTCCGGAAAGAACAATTTGCCTCAAAATATATTGCGAAAGTCAGCAAACAGCTTGAGCAGCAGCAGCGAATCGTCCTGACAAATCTCAAGCGAAATCTTGCACAGTATAAAACAATAGAGGGGCTGGCAAATTATTCCGAGCAGGCAGTTCAGCAGTTTGAAAAAATCCAGCACAAATTCACAAGCTTTAAAAAACTGCTTTCCGACAAATATAATGTAAAGGAATTGACCTATGCCCGATTTTTTGGAACCGCGGAACAAGTGTACCTTTCGACACTCGACAATCTCACCGATATCATGAATACCCTGGAGAGTGTGAGCACAATAGATGTAACATATATTAAAGAACGGTTTACAATCCTTGAAGGGCTTGCAGAACCGGAAGATGCAGACAAGCGGGAAATCGAGACCCTGAAAAAAAGACAGGTACTGCGCAAGCAGCAGCTGGCAAGAATTAATGAGTTGTTGACTCTGAATGAGGAAGCGATGACGCAGATTGATGCGTCGATGGCGGCGATTTCCGAGGCGAAAACAAAGCTGGGACGCGCGTCAATGAATATGGAAACCGCACGAGAGGAACTGCAGGAGCTTGTCCGCAGGACAAAAAAGTATTCCATGGAAGCGCAATAGGGTGTATTGTATTCATTATTTGTAAAGGAGTATGTCGATGAGTGATCAACAGAAAATGGCCATTCCTGACAAGGATGAAATTAAAAAGGAACTCGGATTAACCGATCCCTCAGATATAAAGGTGGCGAAGCCTGAGGAAACAAAAATGGACAGCGAGGCATCGGCGTTTGTCAGCAAACTGCTTGATTTTGCCGCTGATGACATAAATGCAAAGGAATCCAGCAAAGTTGCCGTGGAAATTCTGGGTGAAAGCGTGCAAAAAGAAGCCGCGCACAGAAGCCAGATGCTGCAGGGCCCGATCAATGAGTTAAAAAAACGGGGAGATGACGGCGGCGAGGTCGCCAACGCGCTTATCGATTTGAAACTGAAGGTTGAAGAACTTGATCCCGCAAAAATAGATTTCGGGAAACCAGGATGGTTTTCCCGGCTGGTCGGTAAAGTTCCGGTTGTGGGAAAGGCATTAAAAAAATATTTTACAAAATTTGAAAAATCACAAACAATTATTGGTGCAATCATCAATGCACTGAAAAACGGAAAGACCCAGCTTGAACGTGACAACGGCATGCTGATCGAAGACCAGAAGGCATTGCGCGAATCAACCATAAAACTGGCCAAAGTCATTAAGCTTGGTCAAATGATTGACACAAAACTTCAGCACAAGGCTGCCCGTGATTTTTTACAGGATGAAGAAAAAAAGCGCTTTATCGAGGAAGAGCTTTTGTTCCCGCTTCGCCAGCGGATCATGGACCTGCAGCAGCAGCTTGCTGTAAGCCAGCAGGGAGTTATCGCTATAGAGCTTATAATACGGAACAACAAGGAACTCATGCGCGGGGTGGACCGGGCGGTGAATGTTACGGTGAACGCGCTTCAGGTGGCGGTAACCGTGGCCCTGGCATTAACCCATCAGCGGATTGTTCTGCATAAAATTGAAGCCGTAAACAAAACGACATCAGACCTTATCGCCTCGACCGCGGCAACACTCCGGCAGCAGGGAGCGGCAATTCACAAACAGGCTTCGTCGAGCATGCTGGAAATCGAGTCATTGAAATCCGCTTTCCGCGATATCAATATTGCCATGGAAGATATTGCCAAATACCGCAAGGAAGCGCTTCCCAAAATGGCAGAGACAATCCTTGAATTTGAAGACCTGTCCTTGAAGGGCGAGAAGATGATTCAGAAGATGGAAAAGGGAAACAAGATAAATCCATCGGTCACACTGAGTATCGAATAATTAGTTTTGAAGCGGGATTCATCAAAACCAGAATCCCGCTTTAATTGTCGGCCCATACATAATCAAATCATTGTAATTATTGAAATCAAAACCCACACCGAGGACGAAGAAGTCGAATTTATACATAATTGAAGTTGATAAAATAATATACCAAACCGTGTCCTTGAATGAAAACAGTGAATAGAATTCAGCAAGGATATTCGGGGTCAACCGCGCGACCGTACTGGCTCCAAATGAGAAAGAGAAATATTGGACATCCACCTGTGAAAAAAATCCACCGTACAAATTGACATGAAAATTATTGAAAGGTATGGACACTCCTGCATTAAAGGAAAGGGAATTCAGGGGCAGTTCGCCAAGTTCATTTCCAATCAACGCGTAATAGAAGTTCAAATGAATAAATGAAAAAGACGCATTGACCATTGTAGTGGCACTGTAGATGGAGTAGTCCTGTCCAAACAAATATGCTCCGTGTTCCGAGATGGACAGATATGATTCGGAATCCGATAAAATGCAGGAGCCTTGATCTTTGTTGGCGGTGGTGCTGCCGGTGGAGGAATCTGAAGAGTCATCATCGCTCGAATTACTGCCTATTTCTGAAAGACACTGCAGCATTTTCAGGATGCTGTTGCAGAAATTTCCGGAGTTTTTATTGTCATCATCCTGCTGGTTCGGCACTTCATGATTCTCCTTGTTTTCTTCCTGTTCCTTTTTTGTACGTTCCCTGTATTCATCAAACGTCTCAGCATGGAGTGCTGTTGCCGGGATTATCATGAATGCGGCAATCAATAATAGCGGAAGAAGGAAAAAGACTCTGTTTCTCATCGAATAACTCCCTGTTGTATCAATATATTCCAATCTAACTCCAAATATCGATTATTTCCTGATAACTGATCCGGGAAAAAAAATAATCAGGCTCAGAATTATATAATGCAAGTTCGGGTATTTTCAGACTGATTCAATGTTGCTATACTTTGATACTACCATGCGCAGAAAAGAAAAAGAAATTTCCAGCACTTTTGAATTGGCTGCAATTCTTGATACCGAACCGGTCATGCGGATTGCACTTATTGATGGCCTTGTCCCCTATATTGTGCCGCTACATTTTGCATATTTTGATGATGCCCTTTTTTTCCATAGCGCACCCGAAGGGCGAAAAATAAATGCCTTACGGCAAAATCCCGGGATTTGTTTTGAAGTGGGAACAGAATCTTCAATTGTTACAGCCGAAACAGCCTGCGGCTTTGGGACCCGGTATAAAAGCATTATCGGCTATGGAACAGCACATATATTGCTATCTCGCGCAGATAAGGAACATGCGCTCTCCCTGCTGATGAATAAATATGCTTCCGGCGGACTGTGGGTTTTCCCTGAGGATAAGCTCGAAAAGACCTGCTGCATTCGTATTGATATTGAAACCATGACCGGCAAGCAGAGCGGCTGAGACATGCTGTTCGGGGAGAGCGTTGATGTTCTGGCCAGTCCGGAATTTACAGCTGCTTTTCAAAAGAAATATGTAACAAATTATATATAGCAAATATTTGACGTTGCCTTCAGCTTTTTGTATCATTGCTCTATGATGCAAAAAGCTGTTTTTTTTAATAGTTTTATTCAATATTGTATTTCGCCTGAAATTACGGACGGCTGAAATGTATACAGAACAGGATGTCCTCGCTTCTCTGGGAACGGTTTTGGACCCGGATATACATCAGGATATTGTGTCTTTGGGTTTCGTGAAACATATTAAAATTGCTGAAACTTCCCTTTCGTTTACCGTCACCCTCACCACACCGGTATGTCCGCTTAAAGACGTGATACGGCTGAATTGTGAAGCAGCGATTCACCGGGACCTGCCGCGGATTAAAACCATAACAATCACCTTCGACGCACAGGTCCGTCCCGATTCCCGGATCGCGGATTCGATTGCCGGGACAATAAAAAATATCATCGCTGTGGGAAGCGGCAAAGGGGGTGTGGGCAAGTCGACAGTCAGTGTGAATATTGCCTGTGCTCTCGCAAAAGAAGGTGCATTGGTGGGATTGTTGGACTGCGATATCTATGGGCCGAACATTCCCCGGATGACCGGGGCAGCGGGACTGCCGCTGGAACGCGATGAAAAAATTGTTCCCATGGAAAAACATGGTATACAGATCATGAGTATGGGGTATCTCATTCCCCCAAATCAGGCCCTGGTATGGCGCGGCCCCATGATTCACAGCGCAGTGCGGCAGTTGTTTACGGATGTCGCCTGGCGGGAGATTGATTATCTGATTGTCGATCTGCCGCCGGGAACCGGGGATGCCCAGATGAGCCTTGCCCAAAGCGTCCCGGTAACAGGGGCAATTATTGTGACCATGCCCCAGCTTGTTGCGCTTGATGACGCCCGGCGCGGTGCGGATGCGTTTACACGGCTTTCTGTGCCGGTACTGGGAATAGTAGAGAACATGACCGGAGCGGTGTTCGGCAGCGGCGGCGGAGCATCTCTGGCAGATGAGCTTGCTGTCCCGTTTATCGGCTCGATTGAACTGGAAGCGGGGATAACCGCATCGATTAATACCGGACGCCCGTATGTGCTGGACCATGACGACGGAATTTCCGCGGCCTACCATGCCATAGCCCGTCACATTGCCGTTCGCTGCAGTATGGCGGCAATACCTTGATAATACAGGGAGGAGTAAATGTCTGAACAATTAATTTCTATCACGCCGGACGCTGTTGATGAACTTAAACGCCTTGGAATAACAAAAGAGGAGTTTTTGCGGATTTCGCTTGTACCCGGCGGCTGTTCCGGCTTGAGTTATCAGCTGAATACGGAAACCACGGCAACCGGCTTTGACACCGTGATGTATGAGGATGATGACATTAAAATCGTAACCGACCGGGAGAGTATTTCTTATTTGAAGGGGATGACCGTTGATTATTCAAGAGATCTCATCAATATCGGATTTCGGTTTGACAATCCGAATGCCGTGGACACCTGCGGCTGCGGAAACAGCATGAGGGTATAGTGGCATACAAGGAATTTGATATCACCGGAGGCGAATCGGTTTTTTGCATCAATGAAATGCAGCTGCGCCACGCGAAAGCATTAATGCAGAATTCCCATGACTCCGCAGAAAAAATAGATACATGTTTCAGACAAATCGAAGCAGATCTCTCCCGTAATGAACAGGCAGCGCTGGCGTTTCTGATAATTGAAAAACTGCTGGGGTAATTCTGTAATATTTTTCTTGTAGTATCAAAATGCATTGACTATAATTTCTTCCTGAGGGGCATCAACTGTGACAAGCCCTACTTTCAGACCAAAACCATCATTAAATTAAGCGGTTTTGAACAGGGGAAAAATATTACTTTGGTGTTACGGGGGCTGTTAACCCCGGGTTATTGGCTATTGGTTTTATCCATAATCTTTTTCTTCCCCACATGTGCTTAGCACAATGATACAGTATATTTATAAGGAGGAATTATGTTCTTGAAAAGGACGGCATTTTTATTGATACTGGTCAGCCTGGTCATTATTCCTGCAGCAGCAGAGCAACTCGACTATTTTGGTGTCTTCAATCTTGGGATCGATGTATTCAAGATGTTTATGCTTGGTGAATCGGGGGGGATGGGAGCCGGTGCGACAATTGATTTCAATACAGGGCCGCTGTTATGGCACGGTTCTGCCCATGTTTTACTTGAGATGAGTGATTTTACACCCGGTGTGGAGGCTGATCTTGGTGTCGGGTTTATTGTCTCAGGAACGTATGAAACCGCGGCAGACTACACTCAAATAATTGAGATTTCTTCATGGACAGTGGGAGATTACCGCTATTCGGTCTCGCAAAGAATCGATGGGAAATGCTGGGCGGCATTTTTTCATGTGATAGAGGCTGGTGTCAAGCCCCATTATGTAGCCCTTGAGGGTGATGAGTTTACCGATGTGATCATGTACGCCGGGTATCGGTTTGCATCCTTTTATGCGGCATGGCTGCCGATGCAGGAATTTGAAATTGCACTGCATGGATTATTGGGGACAAATGGTGATGAGTTTTATCCGGGAGGAGAGCTGCGGTTGGTTTGGCAGGCCTTCAATGTAGGTGTCGGCGTCTATGGAGAAATGTTCTATTTCCAGCTTACGATCCGTACAGCCCTGACGTTCATGTGAATTAGGTAGTCCCTGTGAGACGACAGGTCTTCTGTCAGCTCACAGGGACTAATTTTGAATATTTTCCATGCAATTATGTAGAACAGATTCCTGAACCAGAGAAATCTTTCACGCCGAATTTGATTTCATATAATTCCCAAAAATCATGCGAAATTCCAAAGGATAGTTTTATATCGTTCCCCGGGTAGTTGACTTGGAAAAGGGTGAATTTTGGCATTATATTGTTCATTATAACCATAAGCTGAATTTCGCGGTTACTTGAGAAGCGAAGAATATTATGGTATTGTCGGAAGAACAACACGACAAACAAGGAGCACTGACTGCATGTCAATAATACAGCTTGATACGATTATAAAAACATATCATATGGGAAAAGTAGAAGTTCCCGCGCTTCGCGGAATATCACTCACTCTCGTAAAAGGCGATTTTGTGGCTATCGCAGGGCCTTCGGGTTCCGGGAAGACAACAATTCTCAATATTATCGGGCTTATTGACAAACCGACATCGGGCTCAATTGTCATTGCAGATAAAAATGTCACCAACATGAAAAAAGCCGGACTCACCCGGATGCGGCAAAAGGAGCTTGGGTTTATTTTTCAGTCCTTCAACCTTATTTCTGTACTCAATGTATTTGAAAATGTTGAGCTGCCCCTCATTATCGGAAAAGCTGAGCAGACAAAGGCGGAGCGCAGGGACTGGGTGAACTATTTAATAGAAGAAGTCGGGCTTGCAGACCGGAAAAAACACAAGCCGGCGGAATTGTCGGGCGGACAGCAGCAGCGGGTTGCAATTGCACGCGCACTGTCGACCAAACCGCAGATTGTCATCGCCGATGAACCCACCGCAAACCTGGACTCGGCGACCGGCGAAACCATCTTGAATTTGATGAAAAAAATAAACAAGGAACAAAACACTACATTTGTATTTTCAACACATGACCCGGTGATCCATGAGCTGGCCGACCATGTTATTTTTTTAAAAGACGGCAACATCGTCAGGGAGCGGAAACAGGCGAAAGAGGTGAAAAAGTGATTTTTATTATCGCTTTCAGAAACCTTTTTAAAAGCATCAGGCATACACTTATTGTTGTTTTTCTTATTATGGTCATCATCGCACTTTTTTACATCGGGAACACCGTCCTCGAAGAATCAAACAACGGACTGCGGACAACCTACATTCTTAACTATACCGGAGATATTGTCATTCAGGAGAAAACCGATGTGTCCATGAGCCTGTTCGGGGCAAATACACCGGCGATCGGCGAGTTTTTCTCTATTCCTGTGCTGAATGATGTTGACACAATAAATGCTCTGGCAGCTGATTTCGAGGAAGTGGAAACAATAACCCGTCAGATTTCCGGCCCTGCAGTCCTTGATATCGGCACTCAGCGGTTCGGAGTCCCGGTATTCGGCATCGATCCTGATACCTATTTTCCCTGTTTTCCCGGTATACAACTTGATGCAGGCAGATTTCTGCAAAGCGGCGAGATGGGAGCCATGCTTACAAAGGGGCGGGCAGAACAGGTGAAGAAGGATACAGGTGTTCCTGTTTCAGTCGGCGATTCAATTCTTTTAAGTACAGCCGGGACGACGGGATTCAAGATTCGGGAAGTGCCGGTCGTCGGTATTTTCTCCTATTCGAATGCCGTTCAAATTCCCGATGAGATTGTCCTCACGGATGCGCAGACAGCCCGTGCGCTCAACTCGATCCTGCTCGCAACAGATTCCGACTACGCCCCGCCGGAAACGACTGTGGATATTTTAACCGATGATATCGACAGCCTTTTTATGGATGAAGGTTCAGACACGATTGCGGATAAAACAGAGTCAGTATCTTTGGCTGAAATTAAGACATTGCTTGAAACCGGTACTGAACCGGTCACACAGGACTGGAAAGATGGCGGATGGAATTTTATTATCCTCCGGCTTAAAAAAGGCGTCAATGATTCCGATTTTTTAAAAAAACTTAATGAAAAGCTGGAACCCTTTACCGCAAAGGCAGTGGACTGGAGAACCGCAGCCGGAACTCCGGCATTGTTGGTGCTGCTGCTGCAGTATCTGTTTAATGCGGGGCTCCTGTTGATTATTATTGCGGGAATTATTGCGATAATAAATATATTGTTGATTACCGTTTTTCAGCGGATGAAGGAAATTGGAACATTGCGGGCAATCGGAGCATCCGACGGGTATGTGCGGTTATTGATTTTTACTGAAAATATTATCATTGCAGCGATTGCGGGTATTCTGGGAATTGTTCTGGGGAACGTACTCATTCAGGTGATAAACGGAATGGGCATTTCCGTCAACAACAGCCTGATCTCATCCATGCTGGGCCATGACAGGATTTTTATACAGAATTCCGGCCTTATGGCAATTGCCAGCGTTGCACTTTCGGTTGTATTGGGATTTTTGTCCTCGATTTATCCGGTACAGATCGCATTGCGTATCCAGCCGGTAGAAGCAGTTGCAAAAGGATAGCATATGAAAAGTATTCATGGCCCGATATTGGTTGTCTCTTGTTTTATTTTCGTTGTAACCAAAATCGCCATTCTCATGTTTACTATAATACCGGCTGTCTGGATACCGGCATTCCGGGCGTCCAGGACAGAACTGGTTGATGCATTGGCAGGAGGAAAGCTGTAATGAAGCGATTTTTTATTATTATTGTACTCATATTATCTGGATGTGTTTTTGGCTATGCCCAGGATTTCAAGGCAATGCTCGTCACGGCTGATGCATTGGTCAATTTTCCGGATTCAGATTTTTCAGCTGAATACACGATTGCCCGTGAAGTGCCGAAACAGGGACTCACCTCGACCTCATGTGTTATCTTTCGCCGTGATGTTGAAAAAAAATATGTGATTATCGTGACCGAGCCAAAAATCAACAAGGGACAGGGGTATCTGAAAATCGGCGATACCATATGGTTTTACGACCCGGAGAGCCGCAGGTTCAATACATCAAGTTCGCGGGAGCGGTTTCAGAACTCGAACGCGAGAAACGCAGATTTCACCGAATCGACGCTGGCCAGGGATTATGATGTGGTAAAGGGTGAAAAAGTAATGCTCGGCAAGTATGACTGCTGGCTGCTTCACCTCAAGGCAAATAATGATGAAGTCGCTTATCCGGTCATGAAAATCTGGATCAGCGATGACGGGCTTGTGCGAAAAGCCGAAGACTACAGTCTGTCCAATCAGCTTTTGCGGACGACTGCAGTGTACGGGTACCAGAAAGTCGGGACAAAATATGTCCCCACTAAAGTGCTGTTTCTGGACAATCTTGCCGGCGCAATGGTGGAAGGAAAATTTGTTCACGAAAAAACACAGGTCACCATTACCAAACCGTCCTTGAAAAAACTTCCCGACTCGGTATTTTCAAAAACATTTCTGGAGAGTACCAGCCGTTGAGAACCTTTTGCCTGATTGTTGTCATCATTTGTCTTCCTCTCTCGTTATCATGGGCTCAGGAAACACAGCAGCTCCCGGAGGATATTGATGCATTGTTTCAGGATGATACTCCCCCAAAAGACACAAAAGAGCCGGGTGATGAAACAGCAGAAAACAGTGATTTGCTGACACAGGTGGTGATGCAGGACAATTTTTCTTTGGGTGCTGATTTTTTGCTTGTCGGCGGGTATTCACCGGGACTGAATTATCTGCCCTATGATGTTTCCGACCCCTCGGAGATCAAGTACCAGGACAAGTTTATCGCAAAGCTGAATTCTTCGGTATCGCTGAATGTGCGGTTCTCTCCGGAATTCCGTGTTTTCAATAAAATCAGCGCGCGGCTGCCGGAGCTTGAGCTTGAGGTCACCGAACTGTTTTGCGATTACACGGTCGCGGATACGGTTTTTCTGCGTCTGGGAAGGCAGACCATCACCTGGGGAATTTCCCGCAACTATCCTTTTACCAATTTATTGGCGCGTCTTCCCGCAGATGCAACTGATAATAATGAATCGGCAGATTCCTTTGCATTCAAAATGAATATCCCGATCGGGACAGGAGGACTGGAGGCAGTCGCCTTTACCCGAAGCAGTTTCTGGATTCCGTCAGATGAACCGGCAGCGGATGAAATCGGTTACGGTGGAAAACTGAACCTTGCATTCGAATTTGCGGATATCAACATTGGCGGTTTTTATCATAAAGACATGGACGTCAGATTTTTTTATACGGTCAAGACAACCCTGTTTGACTCCCTTGAAGTGTATACCGAGGGCCTCCTGGCCATGGAGCAGGCATGGTTCATCGACCCGGAAACGCGCAGAATCGGGTTTTCTGCAAACGCCGGAATCTATTTTGATTTGTTTTCCCGAATGCTTGAAATAAACGCGGAGTATTTCTATAACGGTGAAGAATCAGATCCCGACCAGCTGGTAAAGGGGGATTTGTTCCCGATGTTTCCGGGCCATAATGCGGCCCTGAATGTGTCTTTTGCCCTGTTTGACCGCAAGTTCAAGCTGCTGTTCCAGGGAAAGTACAATATTACTGAAAACTCCGGGGTGATCATTCCTGCTGCAACATTATCACTATTCCCGCATTTAACCTTTACCCTTGCTGTTCCCTGGATTTTGGGGCCGACAGACGGGGAATACTCTGAAAATAATGAAGAAAATGACAACAGACGAATCAGTCTGATTTTGGGAATTGTATTAAAAGGAAGTCTGTAAGCATCCTTCCGCTTCTTCATTTTTTATTCAATCCATGTCATAGTGTATTCCATAAGAAAAAATAATGAAGGACCGATTGGAGAACAGTTTTTGAGTGAATCGACAAATCCGGGAACACATATCCAGCCTGACCGCATACAGCCTCGGATGCCGGAATTTCGGGATTTGCCAAGCTGTGTCCGGTGGATCAGGTTGTGCGGAATCCTCTCCATCGCAGCCGGAGTGTGTGCCGTCATATTTGGATTTCTGCCATTTTTAACATCCTCGGAAACCATTGTGTTTACTATTGTCGGCGGAATAATTATCGGGAGCGTCATTATTATTTCGGGATTCGCTCTTGTTGAAAGCTCAAAAAAAATGAAACTCTATCAGTATTCAAAAAAGCTTTCAGCGCTTGAGAGTGCCTTTCAAAAAACAAACCTCCATTTCAAAATTAGCGGAATTCTGGTGATGATCGGAATATTTTTTATTGTATTGGTCTTCATCGTGTTTTTACTTGTTATCGCCTTGCAGGGTGTGTAAAGCAATGAAGCAGGGAAAAGTATAAAAAGGATTTGATGCCGGGTGAGTATGACCATGAATGAAAACAGAAAATCCCCTGAGAAAAAAAAATATCCATTTTCAGATGTTTTTCCGTCGCATTCATTCTGGACACGGTTGTTGAGTGTCCTTGCTTTTTTGGCAGGCGGCGGTCTGTGTATCTTCGGCTTTTCTGCCCTGCTTGTTGATTTTACAGTTTTTGCCATCTTTATTATTATCAGTCTGTATTTTCTTTCGATGGGAGCATTGCTTTTGGGGATCTCAAACTCCATGACGCTCTATTTGAAGGAACACACCATTACCAGGTTTCAGGGAGTTGTTTGCGCAGTCCGCAGGTATTTCCGGTTTATGGGGATTTCTGCGATTGCGATTATCGTTATTTCCATAGCGGTTCTGGTTATTTTTTATTTTATCCGGGGGGAGTCAGGACTGTTTCTGTAATAATCGAAAAGAAGCAGTCGTGAAAATACCGAGTCGGATCCCTTTTGATATTCACACAGCAGCTGTTTTGAATACTCATGGAGCGGTAAATCAAGAGCTTCTGTAACCGTGACCCACTGGAAACCGGTATGCTCGCCGTTGAGCACGACATCGGATGAATTTGTCCGGCAGAAAAAGTCAAAAAACAGGTAATGTTTTTTCTCTGAGAAAGCAGCGTCAAAAATGCATTCCTGAAATGCAATAAACCTAACATCAAAGATATCAAGTCCCGTTTCTTCCTTTACTTCGCGGATAACTGCTCTGGTGATTGTCTCTCCGCATTCAACATGTCCGCCGGGAATCGCCCATAATCCGTTCAGAATGGCCGGCTGGACCAGGAGGACATCGTTGTTGCTGCTAAAAACGAGCGCACCGACGGTCGGTTCTGGAAAGTTTTTCGAAGTCATATCGTTTCCTTGTATTGTCATTTTTCCATTTTAAAATCGTGTTACAATTCACAGCTTATTATTTTTTTTCGCTTATCAAGGCTAATGGGCGGTTTGTCATATTTCAAATCCCATACAGTGATGGTTCCGTCCTGGGCTCCGGTTGCCAAAAGAGAATTGTCTGTGGTTAAGGCGCTTGAGTGGATTGGAGCGGCCTTTCCTGTTTCAACAACAAATTTGGTTTCCTCATCAATTAATACAGGGTTTGTTTCTGTATTTTTTAAAAGAGGAATAATGGCGGCATTTGCCTTAATTTCCGGCTGAACAGTGCGGAAAACCAGATCTTTTGAGAAATATTTATTTTTTAATTCTTCAGACATTTCAGTGATGTGAAGGTTGTTTTCAAAATAACAGCGGTTGATTGCATTTTCAGTCCCGTAAAATTGATTATCGGGTGTGTAAAACATCCATTCAGAGTTTACTTCACCGGATGAAAAAGGTACCATATTTGTCATTGTTTTACCGGAGGGAAGGGCAATAAATGCAATTTCATTCCCCCGGCCTGCAAGCAGCAAATGCTCACCTGTTTTGGATGGATGGATTGCAAACAGCTGTGTATACGGACCAAAGATTTCAACGGGTGCTGATCTGGTTTCAACATTCCAGAACTGTATCGTATGTGCTTGTGTCAATGCCGCCATATATTTTCCATCGGTTGAAAAAATAATTGTTCTTGTATTCCCGTCCCAGCGAAGGGCGTGTGTGATTACTTTTTTCCCGTTCGCGCGGTCTAACAGTATAATATTGTTATGAACCGCGGCTGCAATATATTTGTCATCGGGCGAAACAGCAAGCCGGGCCGAGTATGCCCAGTTTGCGATAGTGTATGATTTGATGAGTATGCCTGTGGCAGCATCCCATTCCTGGATGACCGCGTCTGAATTAAAGGTGATCAGCTGTTTCATGTCGTTTGAAAAGACAAGGGTATCAAACCAGGCTTCGTTTTTACTTTCAATCTGAAAAACCATTTTTCCGGTCTCAACATCCCACATTTTCACGGTTTTATCGCGGCTTGCAGTTGCCAGAAACTGTGAATCGGGAGAAAACACGCAGTCTTCAACACTTTCATTGTGGGGTTTGATGATATGTCTTGCCTGTAAAAACGGTTCAACAGCCCAGATGACCATGGTATTGGTCTTGTCGATTGACACGAATTGTTGTGCGTTTGGGGAAGTCCGTAAAAATTGAATAGTATCCTGATTTTTTTCTGCATCATGAAGAATTGCATGAGGCTGCCCGTCAGCTGTCTTTGTGATATTCCAGGTAAATACAGTTGTTTTTTCAAATCCAAAAAACTTCCAGGAGCCGGGTGACAGCACCGCAGCATTCCAATATATATGGACATCGTTTGGACAGGACAATTGGATATCTTTACCTGATATAATATCCAGCATGTGCGGCTTCATGTCATTCCCGCCGGTAATCAAAATGTTGCTCTCCGGAATAAATGCTGCTGCCCGAACCAGAATTTCATCTCCCAGATATGTGCCTGCTGTTGTCCATGTGTGCATATCCAGCAGCTTGATTTTTTTATCTTCATCGGTAAACGCGAGGTATTTGCTGTCCGGCGAGAATGTGCAGACGAGACTGCCGAACCCGATAAGGCTGCCTTTCTCAAGGTCCCACGTAATTGTTTTTTTTAATTCGCCGGATACTGTATCCCAGATATTGGTCAGCTGGTCATACCCGATCGAGGCAAGATATTTCCCGTCCGGGGAGAGCGTTAAAAAGTAAATATCCCGGGAGTGTCCCTTGAACTGGCTGACAGTCTTTTTGGAAATGATGTCTCTTTCGATGACTTTGTTTTTCTCCCCATAATACAAATACTTCCCGTCCGGGCTGAATGCGATTGAGTTGTCATCCAGTTCTCCCGCAGGGAAAGAATCGAGCATATCTCCTGTCTGTATATCCCATATCATCACATCCAGGCCGTATGATTCCCCTGATTCAAACCCGACTGCAGCGATAAGGGTATTTTGACGGTTCACATCGATATCAAATATTTTGCCGTCCGGTTTTGAAAGTGTTTGGAGCATGTTGCCTGTTTTTGTCTCGCAGACGATTATGGAGCCGTCCATGCCCGACGAAACAAACTGATCTCCGTCATGGACAAATTGGACATCAGTGACAGGGCCGGTATGGTGGAGAAATGTTTTTACAAGCTTTCCGCTTTTTGTCTCATACAATTTTACTGTGTTGTCGGTGTTTGCAGTAATAAAATATGTGCTGTCCGGGAAGACATCAATGGAGTTGATTGTAGCCGAGAACCCGGCGGGGACAACAAGTCTGAGCGATGCTTCTGCTTGCTGAATAGCAAGAGGAGCAGTTTCGTCAACAGAATTGTATTCTGTGATATTTTGGGAAACACACCCGGTCAGTATTATAAAGAAGATAATTATCTGTATTGCAAAAAAATGTGCGTTGAGATGTTTGGTTGTATTCACGGGAACTCCTTCTTGTCTGCCTGTCTAATCAGTATACCGTCAATCTGACTGCATCTCAAGAATGATGAGGTATGAATACAGAAATTTCGCTCTATTGGTTATTTTTCCTGTATTTTGTGATTGAAATCCTTTCCCATCGCATATTATACTTTATTGTGACTAATGTGGTTCTACCCGGGGGGAACATGCAAAAAACAACTTTATTTCTTCTGTTTGCCATATTTGTATTGATTCTCTCCTGCGGGGTAGTCAGGGATCATCCGAATACGGTTATTATTGCAATTACCGAAGAGAACCTTGAGGGCTTTGACTCCCTGGTCGAATGGGGAGGAATCGGGTCCCGGCTTTTTTACAGCACCCTGCTGGCCTACGACGAAAAGTTTGCCGTAGTCAATGACCTTGCATACCAGTATAAACTGTCACCGGACAAGCTGACCTGGACAGTGAAAATACGGACAGACAGCCGTTTTCACAATGGAAAAGAACTCAATGCGAAAGATGTTGTCTATACCTTCATGACTGCTGCAAGTATAGAGAACTGGCTTGATCTTTCGATGCTGGAAAAGGCTGAAGCCTATGATGCGGCAACAGTCATTTTCACACTGAAACGACCTGACATGTCTTTTATTCATCCTTTGGCAACATTGGGGATTATTCCGGAAAACAGCCTGGATCCCGAACAGGAACAGATTCCAGCTGGTTCCGGTCCCTATAAATTTATTGCTTCGAATGAAAACAAGGAAATTATCCTTGAGGCGAATCAGAATTATTATGGAAAGAAACCGGAATTCGAAAGGATTGTTCTGTTGGTCACCGATGAACAGCAGGCATTTCAATATGCCCTTGAGGGAAAAATAGATATTCTGCCGGTTCCCATTTCAAAGTCGTCTTTTCTTGTCGAAGGGACCCGTCTGGTGAGTATTGGAAGCGTTGAGAAAAGGGCGATTTTTTTCCCATTGATTCCCAAAACCACCGGAATTGACGGGAGCATCCGCGGCAATGACGTCACTTCGGATGTCAGTATTCGGAAGGCGATAGACAGTGCAATGAACCGGGATAATATTGTTGCAGGAATTCTGGGCGGGCATGGGACACCCATTTACGGACCGGCCGACGGGTTCCCGTGGGATGAACCGGCCGGAAGACTCACCTGGGGCAGAACCAGAACATCAAAAAACATTCTTGCCGGTGCAGGCTGGAAAGATCTGAACCGCGACGGGATTCTTGAAAAAAATGGAATATCTGCGGAGTTTACATTATATTATCCCCAATCTGATTTCATCGCCCAGAGTATGGCGATTGCGTGTGCAAATACAGCGCTTGAAATAGGGATTAAAATTATCCCCGAAGGCAGACCCCGGGATGAACTGGGTGAATTGATGTATTATAATCCGGTCATGTTTTCCTGGGGAAGTCACAACCCGTTCGAAATTAATAACCTGTTTCACAGCAGTAATACAGGATCAGAAAATTATCCCAGTTATTACAGAAATACACGGGTGGATACCCGGATTGAAGGGGTAAAATCCAGTGCGACTTTTACCGCTGCCGTTCAGCAGCTGCAGCAGGTGCAGTGGGACGGGGTGACCGGAGTTTCAATGCGGGGTGACGCGCCGATTGTCTGGCTTGCGAATATCTCCCATACGTATTTTGTAAACAATAAACTTGTTGTCGGCAGTTCCCGGCTGGAGAAACGGGGTTCTGGATGGCCGGTGCTGGAGAGTATTCTCTCTTGGTCGTGGAAAAAGTAAGGAATCAGAAAAAATCTGTATAAGTTTTTCCTTTGTGAGTTCTGGATTTGTTCTTATTTGCATTTTCGGCATTGACTATCCTCCATAAAAAATAATTCATTGTAATTTGCCAGGAAGCCAGGCGATATTATCTGCACGAGTGTCCATAGTTTCAAGCTCTTCGGGATCATTTTCAACGGCTTTTTCGGGGCTGCCGACAGCCAGATTCCAGTATTTTGAGCCGGTAATGATTTCCGGTCACCCTTTCTGGACACACGGCAGCCGAATGACAAAGGTGGTCCCTTCTCCCTCAATGCTTTCCACGGTGATTTCACCCTGATGATAATCAACGATTTTCTTGCAGATCGACAGCCCGATGCCCGATCCCTCATACTCATTGATCGAATGGAGCCGTTCGAATACTCCGAAAATCCTGTCCCTGAATTCCGGATTAATGCCGATACCATTGTCGGCGATCTGTATCAGACACCAGCCGTCTCCCGACGATTCCGAGAAAATCCGGATATGTGGCGGAACATTTTCCCGGCGGAATTTGAGTGCATTTCCGATCAGGTTTTGGAAAAGCTGCCTCATCTGTATCGGTTCCGCATCGATCACCGGCATATCGTCGATCTGAACGGCAGCGCCGTTTCTTTTTATAGCCAGCTCAAGGTCAACAAGGACCTGGGCACAGAGCGTTTTCAAATCGAGCTGTTCAAACGGATGCGGTTTTCTGCCCACCCGCGAGTAGTCAAGAAGATCATCAATGAGGTTCTGCATACGGTATGCGGCCCGCTGCATGCGATGCAGATAATCCCCGATATCTACCGTGTCGCGGCGGTCTTCCAGAGTGATAATCCTGTCCGACATGGCAATGATTTTCCGCAGGGGTTCGCGCAGGTCATGCGATGCGATATAGGCGAACTGCTCGAGTTCTTCGTTTGAACGGGCGAGTTCACGGGCCTGAACAGCAAGTGCCGACCTGGTGGCATCCAGATCCCTGATCGAGAGGGCAATCTGCAGCGCGTTGCTCAGCTGATCGATCAGCATATCATAGACAACCCTGTCCATCTGCGTCATGCTGTAGCAAATGAATCCGATTTGCTGGGTTCTGAAATACAACGAGGCAACGACAATGGAATACGGTTGATTTGTCGGCCGCATATCAAGGGGGATGACCTCCCGTGTCGGGAAAAGCATGCCGTCCTTTTCTATCTGCAGCCGTGTTCCCTCGCGAATTGCGAGCACCATCCGCGACATGGTGACGGGTTGACCGGGATTTTCATACAGCGCAACATAACAGGTGTCGATGCCCAGTTTCTCACAGCCTTTCGAAAGATCATCCATGATTTCACTGATGTTAAAGGTGGAAAACAGCGAAACGCCGATCTGTCGCACCGTATAGTACAGCTTCGGGGATTCAAGCATCCCGGTTTCCAGGAGCCGTCTCTCCAATGAGGAGATATACATTTGTATTTTTTTATACAGTGTCTCCAGCCGGACGACAAGTGTTCTGCCGGCAATGCGGGGGATTGTTCCGGCTCGCAACTGTGCATACCAGCCTCTCAATATCACAATATATTTTTCACTGCATTCCTTTTTATTCAAAACATGCCGGAATAGCGAGAAAAAGTCGGACGGTGCCGTATTGCCTGTACAGACACCATAAAACAGTGTTGTCAATTCATCGCCTTCATCGGGTGTCAAAACTTCATTCGCCAGCAATGGCCTGAATGACTCATTTATTTTTTCCTGCAGAACAGCATCCCCGGAGACTGTCTGGGCAGATTCCTCGATATCAAAATCCTGAAAGGCGTCCTCGCTGCAGCCGCATGAATCCCGAAAAACCAGCTGTGCCGGGAGCGCCTGCACCAGGGGATCATCTTCCGATACAGCCGCGGCATCATGTTCAAGAAGATGCAACAGAAGTCTGGCCACTGCCTGCCCCTGTTGTAAAAACGGCATTTGCACACTTGAGAGTGTCGGGGCATACACGCTGCATTGCCGGTCATTGTTGAACCCGGTTACCTTTACATCCCGCGGGATACCGAATCCCCTTTTCTGCAGAATGATGACAACTTCCCGCGCCAGGTGGTCATTCGGACAGACAACAGCGTCAAAATCCCTGCCAGGCACATACCCCCGCTCATCAAGCATGGTTTCAATACCGGATTTCCACCAAGTCCCCGGCGGGGTCACCATCTTGTCGTCAAATGCAAAACCATGGGCTTCCAATGTGTCATGATACGCGCGGAAACGCGCTTCTGCATATGGATTTTTTTCGGGACCCCGCACATAAATGATACGGCGGCAGCCGTGTACCTCGATCAGGTGCGTCATCATGCCCGAAATTCCCCCGCTGTTATCGATGGGAATAAAGGGCAATCCGGCACTGTTTTCCCGAATGGTGATGACCGGCAGGGCATATTTGGAAAAAAAAGCAGCTGACGTCTCGTCTGAAGTAATATTCTCCATGAAAATATTACCGACAATTAATCCGTCAAAATATTCCGGACTGACAAAATCGGCGAGAATGTTGGACTGCCGCTTGAAACCGTCCGGCTCGTTGATGGTTCTCGTGACAAAACAGAATACATTTGCCCCGGCCGAGGTCAGGATGCTGCCGATACCCTCAAACCGGCTTTTATTAATCTGGCTGCCAAGAAACGTGGTGAAATATGCAATTGTTGCATGTCCGGAACCGGCGGCAGCCATTGATGAACACTCCCCTCCCTTAATCATAATTCAACAAAACGGGGTGTCAAGTGAAAATGACAGCTTTTTTGAAACAGGCACTGGAAAAGGAGCTCTATAGATCACTTGAGGAGGAATATCCTGTAATCTGTGTTGATGCCATTTACGAGAAGATCAGGGATGACAGTCGGGTGATCTCCATGACAATGTTTGTCCTCTATGGGGTAAATCTTGAAGGGAAAAGAGAAATACTGGCAATAGAACCCATGTATGACGAGTCTGAGAGCGGCTGGAAAGCGGTTTTTGAGAAATTACGACAGCGCGGGTTTAAAAAAGTATGGCTTGTTGTCTCGGATGCGCATCAGGGATTCAGGCAGCGGTCAGAAAACATTTTACCGGCACAAGCTGGCAGCGATGCAACGTACATTTTATGAGAAACATTATGGCCAGAGTGAAGCATCGGGACAAGATACCATTCGCAGGAAAGCTGATATATATATGGCTTCAACCTGACAGGAAATCAGCTATTTTGATCATCGAAAAATATCATCTACGAATGTTCTTGAAAGAATCAATAAGGAAATACGAAGACGCAGCCGTGTTGTTGGTGTTTTCCCAAGTGAAGAGTCAAATACCCGTCTTATCACAAGTTATTTAATGGAATATTGCGGGGACTGGATGAGTGACAGAAATTATATCAGAAAGGAGGCGATCCAGTCGAGGAGAGCCAGATTGCCTGGAGCAGCGTGATAAGCTCTTGCGAGAAGGGCTCTATTTTAAATCTTTGAGGACAAGGTGGTACTTGGCTCCTCAAAAATGGTAAATCAGTCAAATAGCGTATGGGAGTGATGAAATGGTTTCAATAAAAATTGCGAATAAAACTGGACATAACCGAAAAAATATCTTCACCGTCTGAATGCGGAGATGTTCGAACATGCAAAAAACCTCGAGCATGAAGAGGCAGCTGCACTCAGTGATGAAATCAATCGGATCGACGACGAGTATCCGGGGACCTGATAAAATAATTTCGCCGCAATTCATGAAAAATCCCGGACATCACAATAAATTTAAAAATGGTACTTTCGTACGATGTTTTACTTTTTATATGGATGTACACTTTTGTTCTGTAAACTGGCGGTATGGATTTATCAGTATTATTACTGCTGCATAAAGGGGTGTATTTTGAAATATTTTTTGTTGCAAAGATTAGTACTCGTTACGACAATCGCCTTTGTATCCTGCGCTCCCCCGGCAGAAGAACCTGATGCACATTTTATTATCGGCGGAGTGAACGGCCGCATCGCATGGTCACCGGATGCAAGGGCGGGTTCATGGTATACGACGGATACAAGCGCAGATGGTATTTTTTACGGGATGAAATATGACGGGAACCATCTCTGTGCTGCCGGCGCTTTTGATCACAGGATCTATTATTCAACAACAGGAAAAATGAAAGGAGACCTATTGTGAAAAAAACATTTATTCTTTTTATTCTGCTCACACTGGCTGTCTCGGCCTTGTGTGCACAGAACGACCTTGATTCATTTGTCGTCGCAGACATTTGGGCAGGCGGCGCCCGAAGCACACTCGAGGATAAGGTCACCTTCAGCTGTCGCCCGAGTGTGGATTTCTTTCCCGGCGGCAATATTTTATTGAGTGCTGCGGTAACGCTTGATGTTGACGCCATTTACTTCGGACTGTCATACCAGGCAAGCGCGGGATTTGTCTTTGCCGGCGACAGTGACAGCGAAGAGGTCTTTGGTGCATTCTTCGGAGAGACAGGTACAAATACCACCACCTATTCGCAGATTTCCGGTTCAGCTGATTACACAAAACTGAACATACTTGAAGTAGGCATCATGGGACGCCAGCTGTGGGGGGATGATTACTGGTCTTCCTCTGAAACCTCATCACATGAACTGTTTGCCACTGCCGGATACCGGTTCCTGGCGGTCCACGATACAGTATTTCCCGTCTTCCAGAGTGTCAGTTTTGCAATAAAGGGAGTGGCCGGCTTTTATACGATCAGTGTAAACGGTGCTTCCGCAGATTTTGAACCGGCCTTTGGGGGACTGGTTGAATTCCGGTATTATCTTGTGGCAACAGAACTGGGATACATCGGCGACAGTTTCTATTGGTCTGTCTACGCCCGGATACCCCTCTGTTTTTTTCTATAATATAAAAAAATGAATGATAGAAATAAATACACAGATTTATTTCTATCATTCTATTATTCATTCACCTTCAAAAACGACATTCAGCATCTGGACCTTGTTGTCTATTCCCATCTTGTTGTAAATATGGGTAAGGTGCGCCTTCACAGTCCTTTCTGATATAAAGAGCCGGGTAGCAATTTCTTTATTGGTGTTTCCGGTCATCACACACCGGACGACCTCGATTTCACGACTGCTCAGTCTATAGACGCTTTTCAGCCGCTCGAATCCCCGCACTTCCTTGCCGACAAGGACAAATCCGATATCATCACCGTATTTGTCCTGAACCAGCTGAATCCGCATATTTAGGAGGGTGCCGCCCGGATGTTTCCCTTTCAAGTGGCATTTACGCTGAATGATTGTTTGTTTCCGCTGCTGCAACACGGCGCAGCTCTTTTGCAGCTTTTCATCATTAAACACAGTAAAAAGCGAAACGCCATTTATTTGTGCATATGTTTTCTTCATCAGAAAAAGAAGTTTTTCATTCGCCATGCGAATGATGTAGCGCATATCGGTAAAAACTATTACCTCATCAATGTGTCTTGATACAATCGCGTTCATCAATCGCTGATTTACCGCCAGCAACCGGAACCGGACAAGTGCGAACCAGACACTCCCGATCCATATACTGAGCAGTGCAGGCGTCAGGGTCGGGATTCCCCTGTTGCCCATATAAAAGTCGGTAAAGAGTGTCACCGCAATGGCAATCACTGCACCGCAGACAATAATGGCCACCTGCCGCCGCATTCTTTGCGAGCCGTTTTTTACTGCTCCGATTATGACGATGATAATGGATGCACAATTATAAAGATTGGCATAAATATGGGAGGAAATAAACCAGAATCCAAACGGCATATCCCGGATAATCGCATTATGAATCAAATGCATAAAAAGGTAGATTCCCGGCACAACCGCCAGCCCCGCAAGAAAAAGCCATTTTAATCGTATCCTTTTAAAAAAACCTGAAAAATGCAGGGCAAACACCAGTACAACCGGATTATATGAATATGCAGCGGTATAACCGATTTTCAGCCAAATCAGTTTTTCACTTTCTGCGAGTGCGGGCATATTGATAAAAATAAAACTGAAACTCCAGACCGAATAAATCATACAGACAATAAAAAACAGGAAATTTGTCTTGTTTTTTTTGTCAAGAAAAAAAATATAGAAACCAAAATACAGATAGGTTGAAAACGCAATACTGTTCAGAATAACACCGGTCATGATATAGATAATAGATGTATCCCCAAATTTGTCAATAATCCGTCATAATCGGTTCCTGGGCGAGACTTCTGGCGAGAGTAATAATGGAAAGGCAAAAACCAGTTGAGGTAGCGTATCGTATTTTTAAATAAAGTAATGATCCTGTGAAGAAGCTGTGAGGATGCTGTTTGTTTTTGCACTGGCTGGCGAATGCACGAGGCATGAGCCAGACTGGTTCTCGCAGCGTCTGCGGAGATCGCGAAGGGAAGAAAAGACAGGTCACCCACGACGTAAAATACCCGTTTCGAAGGAAACGTGGAGATAGGAGAAGAGAAGGAGCTATAGTCAATACACATTAAATGATACCAGTATTTAAAAGGCGGAGCCCCTTGTATATACAAAAATCCGGATAATTATCCTTTCATTATAAATACCCTGAATTAAACAAACACCATATCCGTGTATCATCTGCGAAAATCCGTAGTTTTATAACTTCCCTGATCCTCTTTATCGATGTCTACATAATGAAACACAAGGATTCACAGACGCATTCATGAGCGGAAGGGAACAGGTCTGTTCTTTGCCGGAGAAAAAATTGGATTACCAGGTTGAAAAGGCAGTTTTGTAGTGCTAAAATATAACTTGAAAGGATGATGGGAGAAGTAGATAGCCATTCTGTGATCGCAGAAGGCAGAAAACGTCCGGAATTGAACTAGGCGGATTATAAAAAAAATCCTATCATTATCATTTTGCAGAGAACATGAGGGATTCAAAATTGTTCAAAAAAAAAAAATTCAATTACTTTCCAGAGCTGTAATTATCGTTATATGCATATTTTTTGCAGCACAGGTTCAAACCTACAATATATCTGCGGACGAAAATGAGCCGCAGATATTCATCCCCCAGGGATGTTTCGGAGAAGTTTTTTCTGTATCATTTTCGCCCGACGGAAAATTCATAATCTCCATTACGAAAAATTATCAAATTCTTGTATGGGATATTCAGTCAGAAAAAATAATAAAAGTAATGGAACCGCCGGCTGGCTATGTCAAGCAATCATTAACCTGTTTGGCGGTCTCGCCGGACGGGAAGTATGTACTGACGGGATCCTATTCAGGTACGGTAACACTTTGGGACATAAAACAGAACAGATTGTTGTCTGATATTGGAGAACTCAAAGAATGCATAAGAACAGTCTCGTTTTCCGTGGAGGGGAAATTTGCTGCTGCATACGACGGTGAGAATGTGTATCAATGGGATTTGATTACCGGCAAGAAAATTAAATTGGGAGAGAAATTACGCAATTTTATTTTTAACCATACAGGATCCGCAGGGATTGGACATCAAGGCGCGGAACTGGTGATTCTGGATATGGCCACGGGTAAAAGCAGATCAGTACTGGAAACCGAGGACGGCAGTATTCTCAATCTGGAGTTCGCTGCATTATCGCCCGATACTGCTTTCTGCAGCTGGGCACTGACCCAGGATTTGTATATTGCGAACATCGGAAATGGTAAAATAAAGCATATTTCATTACCCTCACCTGTAACCTCACTTGTTTTCTCTCTAAATGGAAAATATCTTCTGACTGGACATCAGAATGGTTTCATAGCAATATGGTACATTGCATCGGGGAAGATGTATAAATCATGGAAAGCACATACAAGCCATATAGCCCTGGCAGGTTTTTATCCGAATGACAAGTATGTTTTTTCCTTTTCACCGCTTTCGGATATTGTAATATGGAATATTTCGTCCGGAAAAGAATTGAAAAAGTTTGATGCAAAGTCATCCTCTGTGAATGCAGGAGCCGTTGCTCCAGATGGTTCATATTTCGTCTGGGGCACTGAAGACGGTACCCTTTTTCAATTGTTCACCGTCACTGGAGAAATCCGCACTTTTCGTGATGAAGATCGGGCAATAAAACAGATTCAAATCAGTTCTGACAGCAATATTGTTTATTACACCGATGCATTGGGAGTATGCAGACTTCGTGACAGTAAGACAGGAGATATTTTAGCAACATATTATCTGGATTCACCGGTTTTTTCTTTTTCCAACAACGGGAATTTTCATCTTTGTGCCGAAGGGATTTCGCGGACAGATAAATACCAGGTGTTTTTGCACAGGAATGATACGGTTATGCATGCTCTTGTATATGAGGGACATCATGGAAAAATCAGTGCACTTGCTTTTTCTCCTGACGACAACTACGCATTGTCGGCATCCGAAGACTACACAATGAGATTGTGGGATACGAAATCAAAAAACTGTATCCGTGTTTTTAAAGAACACAATGGAGGTGTCATTACTGTGGCCTTTTCCCACGACGGGAATTATATTCTTTCAGGTTCACGCGCCAACCTGGTTCAAATGTGGGAAGTTTCAACCGGAAACGTGGCAAAAGTGTTTTCAGGACATCGCGGTGATGTGACCGCGGTCTCCTTTTCTTCTGACGGCAGATATTTAGTCTCCGGTTCGAGGGACAATTCAGTGAAAATATGGGATATTCAAAGCGGGAAAGAAACCATGGAATTTGCCGATTTCAAGAATGATATTTCATCAGTCGGTTTTTCTCCCGGCGGGAAATATGTTTTTACCACATCATTAGACGCCACGGTTCGTTTTTGTAACACCAAGAGCTCCGGTTGTGTGTCTATCATTACCGGGAAGGCGGGGACAGAACTTGCAGACGAGTGGTTTTGCTGGACCCCTGATGGGAAATGGGCTGCTTCCTCAAACGGCACTGAGCTGGTCAGCTGTCTGGACGGGAACGAACTGTCAACTCCGGACCCGGGAAAACGTACCGGTGTACTTCAATGTATGGGACAATAATTCCAGGATAGGTCGGTCTCGAAAAACAGTTGCGTATCCGCGGGCCGCATTAATCGGAAACCCATCCGATGGGTATAACGGAAAAACTATTTCTTTTACCTTTTCCAATTTTCAGACAGACATTACGCTGTATCAAAGCCCGGAACTGGAAATCATTCCCGCCAGAAGGGATGAGACCAGGTTCGATTCACTGAAGGATCTTGCTGACAGTGTTACATCATTCGGATATTACGGCGGGATACGTCTTATAAAAGCTACGTTGAAAAAGTTCTATGAGTATTGTGAGAAAAACAAAATCAAACGTGATGACAGGAATTTTTCTATCAGATATCATACTTCTATTCCGGCACATTTGGGACTGGCCGGTTCAAGCTCAATAATAATCGCCTGTATCAGAGCATTATCATCTTTTTACTCAATAACCATTCCCAATCCAATACTTGCAAATCTTGCGCTCTCGGTGGAGATAGATGAACTCGGTATCGGCGGCGGACTCCAGGACAGGGTCGCGCAATCCTTTCAGGGTCTGGTGTATATGGATTTCGCACAGGAACATTTTGACCATCAGGGATTCGGCCGCTATATCTCATTGAAGCCGAATAAAATGCCGAATCTGTATATTGCATTTAAAAAAGAGTTCTCGGAAGGATCCGAAATATTACATAACAATCTTCGATACAGATATGACAAAAAGGAACCTGATGTAATTAATGCCATGGAAACTTTCGCCAATCTTGCAGAAAAGATATTTGAACTGTTTAATAAAGGTTCATATGATTCCCTTCCGGAGTTAATGAACCGGAACTTTTTATCGGAAACTCAGACATGCTGAGTGATCGTAAAAACAGTTTTCGCGATTCCCGCATCTTTCCTTCACGCGAGTCAGCCGGTACACATTGTTACAATTGATTTTTATTGAAAGCCCCACACCACATTAGGGTGTATATCACTATGTGGGAATACTCTCTTATCAGGCACAGAAATTTGTATCATCTCAAAATCGCTATCACCCCCGCCAGCAGAATGTCATTCAATGGCTGTTCCGGAACAGTTATGCCCGCTTCGAAGCAGTGTATGAAGAGCTGTACGCAGTCGAGTATGGTAAATTCCGTCTTCCGGTAATTCAGAGAGCAGCAGAAGCATTCAGATTGTGCGGAGACTGGCAGGAAGGAGTTGCCCGCATCAGGTGCGGCGACTTCGGATACGATTTCTTTCAGTCCCTGACGATACCATGCTGTGCACGGTATCGTTTACAGTTTCACGCTTTCGCGTAAAACTGCTTCTC